>JBDHLC010000120.1:0-2462 GCA_039586075.1 Gemmatimonadota bacterium
CCACCGCAGGAGCCCAGGACGAAGACGGGACGAAGGACGAATCGACGGTATGTGGACGGACTCCTCTGCGTCGGGATAGAGGCTCTCCACCTGCACACACACCGCTCCGCGGAATCTTCTCCCGCGGGCTAACGACGATCCTGGCCGATGTTGGGGCCGGTACCACCTTTGACCGCCGGGACCGGAGAGCCCCATCCCTGCTTCACACAAGCGTCGAGCTACTCTCTTCCATTCGGAGCCCCTTCGGCACTACTCGCTTTTCGAGGGCATCGAAGACGGCCTGCACGCCCAGTGCGAGAAGGGCGGCGGGCACGGCCCCCTGCAGGATCACCCCGCCGTCGTAGAGGCGGAACGGGAGGCGAGCACGTGGCTCCCCCACCCGCCGCTTCCGGGCACTCTCCCCCCTCGCCATTCATTCCCCTTCTAGCATCCGAGGCAGGATCGGAGGGTGTGAAGCCCCCTCCCCCATTCCCTCGCCCCAACCCTCTACCCTCCTTGACGTCGAGACCGAACGACTCGCTCCTCTCGACGCCAGGGGCCGCCGGTGGCCACACAGGCCCACACCACTCAACGAAAAACCCGGTGGTCCAGGCCGCCACCCAGGCCTTCGCCCGGTACTCATGCCCAACCCTACCGCCGCCGCCGGCCCGAGACCACCACGCTCCACCGTATCGTCCGGGAACACCTGGAGACTTACCTAGCCCTGGCCAACGGTTCCGATCCCATGGGCGACGGGGTGCCGGATCACGTGGAAAAGGAGTTCCGGAGCTATCTGAAGTGCGGCATCTTGGCCCACGGCTTCGCCAGAGCCCGATGCGTAACCTGCGGCTACGACTTCCTGGTGGCGTTTTCCTGCAAGGGACGGGGAGCCTGTCCTTCATGCAACGCCAAGCGCATGGCCGAGACCGCGGCTCACCTGGTGGACCACGTCTTTCCCCACGTCCCGGTGCGCCAGTGGGTCCTGTCCGTCCCCAAGCGCCTGCGCCCCTACCTTCATCACCGACCCCGAACCGCCAGCGCCGTCCTTCATATTCTCCTTCGGGCCCTCCAGGCCACTCTCAGGGAGGCCTGTCCAACAGCTCCACGCACCGCCTCCTTCGGAGCCGTCAGCTTCCTCCATCGCTTCGGCTCTTCGCTGAATCCGCACTTTCACTTTCATCTCTGCGTGGTCGATGGACTCTTCGAGAGGGTCGAGGGTGATGGAAGCCAGGATCCGGCTATCCAAACCGAAGCCCTCCGCTTCCACGAAGCCACGGCCCTCACGTCCCAGCTCGTCGAGCGCCTCCAGCACACGATCCGCACCAGGGTCCTCAGGCATTTTCAGCGCCATGGCCTCCTCGAGCCCCACGACGCCGAGGATATGCTCGGCTGGGATCACGGGGGTGGATTCAGTCTGGACGGGAGCGTCCGGATCGAAGCCACCGACCGGGCCGGCCTTGAGCGACTGATTCGTTATTGCGCCAGGGGGCCCTTTGCCCTCGACCGCCTTCATCTCGTTGACGACCGCTCCGACCAGATCCTCTACATCCTGCCTGGGTCCGACCTCGCCGGCCGCACCGCCCTGCGCCTC
Source organism: Gemmatimonadota bacterium (assembly GCA_039586075.1). Taxonomy (GTDB): domain Bacteria; phylum Gemmatimonadota; class Gemmatimonadetes; order Longimicrobiales; family Gaopeijiaceae; genus Gaopeijia. The sequence continues at coordinate 1,571 of JBDHLC010000120.1, forward strand.
TCGGCCCTCGAGTTTTTTGATCGGTTGGCCAAAATCCTCCCCCCACCCCGCATCCACCGCCACCGTTACCATGGGGCCTTCGCCCCCAACGCTCCGCTGAGGCCGCTTGTCACGGCCCGGGCCCAGGAGGATAACACCCTGGCCGACCAGGCTCCCGGTCCCAGGCTTCCCCTCCCAGAAACCCCCTCCGCCCACCCCCCCCAGCCAGAGAAGGCGAACCGGAAGACACCGGTTGCCACCCCCGCACCGCCCTCCCGGTGGGCCGTCCTCCTGGCTCGGATCTATGAAGTGTTTCCCCTCATCTGTCCCTCCTGCCAGACGCCTCTCACGTTCATCGCGTTCCTGGCGGATCCGGAGCCGATTGCCCAGATCCTCGCCCACATCGGTGAGCCCACCTCGGCCCCACCGCTTCATCCCGCCCGAGGACCACCCCAGACCGAATTCAGCTTGGGGCCCAACGGGGCGAAACAAGACGAGGCCGCCCAGGAATCCTTCCCCGACGACCTCGACCAAACGACCCCCTTCGATCCCGCTGAGCCCGAGCCTATCCCGGAAGACGACCTCGATCAGAGCTGGGGGGATTGATCTCCAAGGGCCCCCGGTCCCGCCGGAGGCGCATCCGGAATTTCCGAAACCGCCCCTGCCCTACCCAAAACCACGTCCAACCACCCGTGCTTGACCCGCTACGTGCTTCTCACCTACCGTTCCCCTTTATCCTCACCGGCCCGTAGGGTCCTTGGATTGCCTATCCTTCCCTCAGGATGGGCCGGGCCAGATCGCGCATACGGCCCGTGAAAGGCAAAGCCTATCCTTCCCTGGGCGTTGTGGCCGTGGGCGGAATCATCGGCCTGGCGGTTGCCTTCGGTCTGGCCCAGCTGATCCGCCAGTACCT
>JBDHLC010000029.1:0-36000 GCA_039586075.1 Gemmatimonadota bacterium
AATCTCTTCCTTGCCCCACTTCTCCAGCGTCTCTTCGACGCTGAAGGAGTACCCGAACTCATAGGCCCGCGTGAAGTACTGCTCCGCACCGTCGTAGCGGTGCATCGCCATGAGCTCGGCGCTCCTCAGGATGCCCAGCGCATCGAGGATCTCGGGCCCGATCATGTTCTGGCCCCCATCGCCCCGGGTCACCGTCAGGAGGGAGGTCCTAAGGCCCCTCCCACGGTTGAGCATCACCAGGAGGCCGTTGTTCTCGTCGTCCGGATGCGCCGTGACCTCCATGTAGGACGCCCCGGCACCGAGTTCGCGAATGGCCAGAGCCAACCCTGTGGCTCCCTCATCCAGTGGCAGCGGCTCGAGTTGCGCCCGGACCGGTGCTGGCAACAGCACACCCGCGAGGAACAGGACCAAGATGTATCGGTTCACTTTCGCCCTCCATTTGATGTATGCGCCAAACCGCACCCACCGATTCCCGACGTCCCTTCGGTCGCCAGATGGGCCATCCTCGACGCGCCCCCCACCACCGGCCGTCTTCCACGGGTCAGGCCGCTTCATCATGCCCGCCGGCGCGGGCCCCGGCAAGGTGACGGAACGGTAGCGACGCGGCCGGATTTTCTGGTCAGCAGCGACGGGCGGCGCACCTGGCCAACAAGCGTTTGATGCTGTCCCGGGGCCAACGGTGTGATGCGCACTACGTGCGGCTGACCTATCGTGGTGCGCAGTAGAAACGCAAAGCCGTTAGATGCCGGGAATAGAGCGCAGATTGTTCGTGGGCGCCGGTCGGAGGAGACCCATGTCGGGCGAGCGCAGAAGGCCGCTGGATCAGTACCTCAAGGAGGCCGTTGTGATCGTCGGCTCCATCCTGCTCGCGTTCGCGATCGACGCGTGGTGGGAGGGTCGGGGTGAGGCGGAGCGCCGAGAGGCCCTGCTCGAGGGCCTCGCCGCGGATTTTGCGCTGGCCGAGGAACAGCTCGACCTCGCCCGCCGGGCACACGGCGAGGTCAGGGAAGTCGCCGCTCGCTGGCTGGTGTTGGCTCGCTCCGGATCTCCTGCCGGGGATCACGTTGCCGTGGCCGACACCCTGGTGAGCGAGATGGCGTGGACTCTGGTTACTCGCCCACCGATGGGCACACTGGACGCTCTTCTGCAGAGTGGCGACCTCTCGTTGATCAAGAACCCGGGATTGCTGGGAGCGCTGACGAACTGGTCATCCACGCTCGAGTACCTCAACGACTTCGAACGCACAGGTGCGGATCAGTGGTACGAGGATGTCACACCGTATCTTCGCCGGGCGGGCATTCCGATCACCGATCTCGTGTGGACTCGGCGGGGCACGCCGAACGTGTACCCGGTCGAGCCTCGGCGGACCGAAGTCCACAGGCTCCTGGTTGAAACGGAGTGGGAGAGCATCGTCCAAGCGCGATGGTACATCTACGAAGACGTCCTGTTGATGGAAGAGCAGGCCCGAGAGCAGCTCGACCTCATCCGAGGCCTGCTCAGGGAGGAGCTGGGCTCCTGATCTGCGCGGCTGGCAAGCGCGCCAGGGAGGTGCTCGTCTGTCGCCGGGTGGTCGGTGCCGAGTTGGTGCGTGGGCCGGCATCCCAGGAAGCAACCGCTGCTGTCCGCGTTTGCAGTGGTCGGCCCGACTCACTACGCTCGCGGCAGCGGCGGAAGTTGTTCTCCGCTTTACGCTTCGACGAGATCCGAGGCGTGATGACGTTCACCTTTGTCGCCACATCGGCAGCGTTTCTCTCGAGCCTTTGGGGCAGAGCGTAAGGAGCTCCAATGTCCACCGAGCGTCCCTCAACGGCGCCTGCTGTTTCCGGCCGACTCAGTCCCGGCCGGGTGCTTGCCGCGGTTTGGCTGTGCCTCTCACAAGCCATATTCGTCGCCGCTATCGTGGTTGTCATCGTGGTGTTCTCCGTGGGTTTCTATCCGTTCTCGTCCACGGAGAATGATCCGACGTTCGGGTTTCTCTCCGGGATAGGACTGAAGGGTACGCTGCCCTTCTTGGGATCGGTCGTTGTGTGGGGCGTGGTCCTGGGGATCGTCGTGGGCTCCTGGACGCTCTGGGCGCGGCGACGGCATGGGCTGGCAGTCCTGGTGTCCTCTCTTCCGCTGCTTCTCGCCCTGCTTACTGTGGTTTTCGACCTGTGAGAAGGCTGAATGTGGGTGAGCGAGCAGCGGTCAGAGCTTGTGGGACTACGACGCGGTCCGCGGACCAACGCTGCCCGGGTGTGGTGATCTCTGTCCCAGGTGTCATGGGTGTCTGGCGAAGCGAGTGGCGCGGAGAAGGGCGAATGAGTGGCCGAGGCCGTTTCGCAGTGGGGGCGTCACTCAGGCGTTCGCGATTCGACTCGACGGTACTCGATGTTTGAACGCGCACTCAGGCTCGCCGCCTGGCCCGTGCTCATTTCTCTATTCATCACACCGGTCCGCGTCTTCCTCGAACTGGCCGGCGTGCCCAACGTGTTCGTCTTTCCCCTCGGCTTGCTCTGGCTGGCCTTGGGGTTCGCGGTCTTCCTGGGTACCAGGCTGGGCGAGGAAGAACACCCCTATCTCCTCCTGCTTCTCAGCCTCGTCATCTTCTCCCCACCCTCTCGAGTTCCGGTCTTCGTGATGTGGTGGATCGATACGCAGTGGGAGCTCGGTACGCACTACAACATCTTCGAGAGCTGGGGGCAGGCCCTGTTCTCCCAGCTCTTCTGGGGCTCCGTGATCCAGGTGATCCCGGGCTTCCTGGTGGGATCCGCGGTTCTCGGCATCAAGAGGGCCCGGGCGAGCACCGCCTGACTCGCGATTGCCACCGCGCAGCCCCCCCCAGCTCGCGCGCTCCTCGCGGGGTCCATATCCTGGTCCGCGGTAGAATCGCAAAGCCGTCAGGTGGCACCTCTGCAATTCCGGGAGCGAGTGATGCTCAAGAGCGGACGAATCCGAACATCGCTCGCCGAGGGCCTATTGATCGTCGTGTCCGTCCTCCTCGCTCTCGCGGCCGAGGATTGGCGCCAGGATGTAAAGGATCGTGAGGTCGAGCGAGACTACCTCGCGGCCATTGCCGAAGGGCTGCGAAGTGACACCGCCGAGATCCAGGCGGTCATTGAGTACAGCAGCCGTCGAACCGCCTATACTCGCCTCGTCCTGGAGACCGTTCTCTCCGGAGAACCGCCTGCCAACCCACAGGCCTTCCTCATCGGGGTCGAAGCATCAAGTCGCTTTCTCACACCGGTTCTCGCGAGGGATGCGTACGACGATCTACTCGGGTCAGGCCAGCTCAACCTGATTCGAAACAGTCGGCTCCGGCGACAGGCCACCTCCTACTATCAAGTTCCAAACGAGCCGGCCTGGGAGCTTTGGCGCAACCGGGTATGGTACCAGTTCGGGCCTGTCGCGGTTGATGTCATGCCCTTCGAGGCTCAGGAGTGGGCAGCTTCGTTCCTGGGGGCCGGAAGGCTGTTCGATCAAGTACCGGAGGATGTGCCGATCCCCGCCAACCTCCCTCGTCTCGCTGAGACCGTGGCCGACCGACTCCGTGCCGTGACGGGCATCGAAGGGCTCATCAACGCTGTGATGCGGAGCAACGCGAATCAGAGCCGGGTTCTCAGAGTCCAGAAGGACATGGCAGCGGATCTCCTCGCGGCCGTGGAGGCCGAGCTGGCGCAGAGGTAGCGAGTGGGAAGCCGGTCCACCGGTGCCATATGACAAGCGATTGCCACTGCGTAACTGGCGCTCTGCTCGCGCGCTCCGCGCGGGGTCCATATCCTGGTTCGCGGTAGAATCGCGGAGTCGTCTGGCTACACGGACTGTTCGCCCGGAAGCACATCGAATGAGATCCCTTCTGAAGTGCCTCATTGTGCTCGCAACGCTGCACGCCGTTCCCGAGTCCGCCGCTTCCCAGCAGACCACCGAGGCCTGGATCTGGGCCAACGCACGGAATCCCACACTCGCCCCGATACCGATTCAGGAGGGCGAGCAGCCGATGAGGCTCGAGCGGGAGGGATTACTCAGGCAGTTGAACAACTCTTCGCCCGTCCAGCCGTCCTTCTGGGGCATTCAAGAATCGGAGGGCGGATCCGGGTGGCGGAAAGGGGCGATTGTGGGGGGCTTGATCGGGGGAGGAGTCGGGCTTGCAGCCTTTCTGGTCATCGATTCGCTTCCGTGCGATTCCTGCTCAGGGGCAAGCGACAGCTTCGCGTCCGGTACCGGCCCGGAGTTTGTTCTCGGCTTCGGATTGGTGGGGGCTGCAATCGGGGCCCTACTGGGCCGTTGAGTGCGGTCCGAGGCCCTTGCCCGCTGCGGGAAGTTGCCCGAGCGCACCTGCACTAGTCCGCTCTCAACCCATCATCCGGGCGTGCTGCTCCGTGTCCGTGTACTGCTGGAACGCGACGACCCTGCCGTCGGCCAACGTCCAGGAATGCGCGAACGGAGCGTCCAGCTTGGCGCTCGATTCTTTATGAACCCCGGTGTAGCGCCCGAAAGCCACGACGCGGTCCCCCTTAGCCAGCAGTTCGGTGGGCACGGCCGCGAAGTCGTCGAACACCTACAGGAGTCGCCCGAACACGCCCTCACCTACCTGCTGCGGGGAAGTGTACGGATTGCCCCTCGCCATGGGACTCCCCTCGGCTTCCATCCAATGAACGTCGTCCGCAAGGAGGCCCAGAACGAAGCCGGGGTCACCGCGGGCAAATGCATCGTACAGCGACTGAATGACCTCACGCGACTGGGACATTGACTCTCCAAGTTCGGGACGTGTTCCACCGGGGAGCGGGCACACTGGAACCCCGGCGGCCGCCCAGCAACACGTGAACCGGAATCCGAGGTCCGTGGATGGGAAGACCGTGGTGCCGGTGATGAGTGCCGAGGGCCGGTTCGGAGTTCCCGGAACGTCGGAGAGGGCGCCACGAGCGCGCCTGAGCAGGGAGGAACGGGCATCGGCGCACTGCCTGTGGCCTCGGGGCGCACGAATCTTCGGGAGAGCTCTTTTCTTGCGGGGACTGGCCGAAGTCCCGAATGTGCCGCGCGGCATAATCGGAGTTGGAAGGCGCTGGCAACGTGCCTGTTCCCAAGGGACCCCCGAAGCGCAACAGGATTGATGGCGAATTTCGATCTTCTGTCTTCCCTGGCGGAGATCGCCGGGATCTTCATCGGTTTCGGCGCCTTGATCGTCCTTTCCGGCCGTGACGAAGAAGACCCGGCCGAGATGGGGATGGTTCGGCAGGTGGTCGTCTCGGGCCTGGTCACTCTGGTCGGTGCCCTGATTCCAATCGGCGTCGCTCAGTTCGGCCTGGAGAGCGGTCTCCTATGGCGGATCTCGGCGGGTTGCTTCTTCGGTGTGATCTGGTTCGCGATACTCCATCCCACGTCGCGACCGCTCCTCATCAACCAGTTCCGCAACGACCCGAAGGCCGCCGCGTTCTTCTGGTTCGTCCTCGAGCCACCAATCCAGGTCCCGCTCGTGCTGGCCATGCTCGGGGTCTTCCCCGAGCGAGCTTCTGGGCTCTACACCATCGCGGTGGTCGTAAACCTCGTTCAGGGTGCTCAGCTGCTGGCCCAGGTGGTATACGCCAGGATCGAGAGGACGGGTGCGGAGCGTAGCCCGAGCGAAACCAGTGGCACCTCCTAGCGAGCGCTTCCTGCTGACACCTCGAGGGTTCGGTTGTTGAGAGTTCAGGAGTCCAGCCACCGGAGAGTCCAGTGACCGGGTTGATCGATTGCGTCGCGTAGTGGTCTTGACTGGTGCGGCCCTCGTCGGGCTGCTTGCCAACCCTCTATTGGGACAGGGTCGGTGCGGCCCGGTGGGCGAGCAGATGATCTACGCGTGCCTGCGCGGTGTCGAAGGACCGACGATCGTCCTGGCAGCGGGTGCCGGTCAGGACTCGAGGACGTGGGCTCCGCTCGTCGAAGAGCTGGCCTCTGTCGGACGCGTCTTGAGCTTCGATCGGCCGGGGCTCGGACAGAGTCCCGATGTGGCGGGCCCGAGGACCCCGACTGCCATCGCCCATGAGCTCCGGGCGGTACTCACCGCCCTGGACCTTTCGGGACCGATGGTTCTGGTGGGTCACTCCATGGGCGGCATTCACGCGCTGCGCTACGCCGACCTGTACCCCGAGACGGTTTCCGGAGTGGTCCTGCTGGATGCGCCACCCGCCGACTTCGAGCGCGAACGGATGGCCCTGCTCTCGGCCGAAGAGCAGCAGCGGCGGCAGGCGGCGTTGGAGGAGGGACGCTCCCGCGCCCCAAGGGTCGTGGGACGGGAGCGGGACGGGGCATCTGCGGAGCGTTGGACTTTCGAGCGGTTTCCCAGGTCGAGGCCGTTGGTCGTGGTTGTTGCCGACAGCCAGTACTTCGGTGACCTGGGGATTGAGGAGGCCCATCGGGCCCTATGGATGCGTCTGTCGGAGCAGTGGCTGAAGCTCTCGGACCGCAGCCAACTCCTGGTCGCAACGGGCAGCGGCCACATGATTCACCGGGAACGCCCCGGCCTCGTGCTGGACGTAATCCGGAGGCTGGTGGCCGAGGCAGCGCAGGGAGGGTCGTAGTGGGTACCGAGTACCGGCCTGGTGACCCTTCCGCCCGACGTAATTCCACGCGACCGAATCATCGGTCAGGCCCAACCGCGTTCTCATGCCAGATGGAACTGAGATTCCCCTTGATGAAATGAAATCTGGATTTCCGACGCCTACTGGTGCTCAGCGCCGCGACTGTCGTGTGGAAATGCGGAGGCGGGGCTAGCTCAAGCGAAGCTGAAGGTCTCGTCGACTAGCAGCGCAACTCCGGTTCGGGCCGCTACAGGAGGTCCTTGCGCGTTACGTGACGCAGAGTTTCAGCGCGTTTCGCCGCGTCGGTGCGCGGTCATCCGCCTGGATGCGGGACAGACTCGAGGTTCATCGCCCTCAGCAACGCTACGAACCGAACGTCACCTCGAATCCGGTCTACCTCCGGGTCGACCGCGACGAAGGCGAGTTGCAGAGCCCGCTCGTCAAGGGCCCTCTGGAACCACTCGAAGGCCAGGTCCTCCAGTCCGATCGCCAGGTACGCCTTGCCCAGCTCGTAGAGCGGGTGGGTCGGGGTGCGCGCCGGGTCCGCGAGCTTCTCGATCAGGGCTTCGGCCTCGACCGTTCGGCCCGACCTCCCGTATGCACCCGCCAGTGCGGCAAGAGTGATGTTCGAGCTGTCCGAGAGTTCCACTGAGCGTTCGAGCGCCGCGACCGCCTCGTCTTGCGCGCCGATCTGCTGAAGGATCCACCCTCTCCAGTAGTGCGCGAGCTCGTATTGCGGATCGAGCTGGAGGATCTCCTCGAACCGCTCCAACGCCTCGTCATACCGTCGAGCGTAGTAGAGCCCCCACGGGAGCGCCGCCTGCGTGATAATGGACAACGGCTCGAGGCTCAGCGCCCGCCGGAGCTCGGAAGCGGCCTCCTCGTGTCTCCCCAGGATGACCAGGAGATTCCCGTACCACTGGTGAGCCACTGCGTAGTCTGGGCTCAGCTCGATGGCACGAGTGAAGCCCCGCTCGGCAGCTTCCCAGTCACGGTCGAAATACATGTCGGCATAGGCGATCGTCGCGTGTGCGTCCGCCAAACCGGGATCGATCTCCAAGGCCTGGCTGGCGTACCGGCGGGCCGCTGGAAAGGCTTCGTCCGGCGGCAGATAGTTGTAGAAGCCGGAGACGGCATAGGTGTCGGCAAGGCCTGAAAAGGCCCGACCGAAACTCGGCGCCAGTTCGGTCGCATCCTCGAAGAGCTCCAGGGCCCGGAGCAGGTCTGGTCGAGTCCGTCGAGTCCAATGAGCCCGAGCCTGGAAATAAAGGTCGGACGCTTCCGGTACCAGGGTCTCCGCCTCGGCAACCTGTACCTCGGCCCCAGTGAGCTCCGCGGCCACAGCCGCGGCAATCTCCGCCTGGATCTGGAGAATGCTGCTGGCCGAACGGTCGAAGCTCATCGACCAGCTCTCGAATCCGTCAGCTGCTGCCACAAGGGAGACCTGAATCCTCATTCTGTCTCCCTCTGTGCGAACCGTACCCTCCAGCACGCTGGCGACAGACAGGACCTCCCCGATTTCCGATGCCGGCCGATCCCGCATCGAGAAGCTGGAGGACCGTCCCGCGACTCGGAGTCGCCCGTCCCGAGATAGCGCGCTGATGATCTCGTCTGCGATCCCGTCCCCGAAGTACTGCTGGCTCCCGTCCGGACTCAAATCGAGCAAGGGTAGAACCGCGATTGTGTTTGCCGGAGCCACCGCGCTCGGAGGATCAGGATCGGTCGCGGTAGGGGAGCCCGTCGCCAACCGGAGTAGGAGAGCGGCGCAGATGGCGACTCCCCCGAGCATCAGGAGCTCCGGCCCTGACACTTTCTGGCGGCCCTTCTCTCCGTGGTACCAGGCCAAGACCATCGCGCAGAAGAAGCCCACACCCAAAAGGACCGTGGTCCCACGGATCACTCCTACCGCTACGCCCCACGGCTCGGCGAGGGCATCGAGCACCTGGACTACCAACCACGCGGCGCCGAGGTACGCGATGCCCCACTGGACGATTCGACGTTCTCTGATGGGACCTAGCATCAGGCTCCGGGCGTGAGGGAAGAATGGGCTGCGACAGCGAGCGGATAAGATGTTCAGTTCAGGATCGCACCGCGAGCGATCCAAGCGAGTGAGGAGCGGGCTGCGGCACTCTCTCACCATGACCTTCCCGCAGCCCTCATCACCAGAACCGTGTCACATAACGCCGAATCTAGGCTCTCGCCATTGGCATCAGCGTCTTCCACCTGTTTGAGATCGTCGACGGAAGTGTGGGGACCGACGGCGTACCTCCCCCGCGTGGGGGACCTGGCGGGGTCACCGGCCCACTCTCTCCACGAAGGCCCGAACGGCCTGGTTGAATCGTTCCGGTTGGTCCACGAACAACGCGTGGTTCGCGTCACCGATGATCACGATCTCCGAGTCGGGCGCGTGCCGCCGGACGGCGTCGGTCCACGAGTCGGGTCGACCGTCGACCCAGATGAACAGGGCCGGCTTGTCGAGGGCCTCGACCGCAGCGGTGAGGTCCCCGGTATCCATGAGGATCAGATTGCCGATCATGATGGCGGTGGCGTTCGCCGGAGTCGACAACACCGCCTGAGTGAGGTGCTCGAAGTACGACTCGGGTTGAGGGCGCGCATGGATCGCACGCACGAACATCCCCATCCACTCCTCATGATCGGTCTGCACGGCAGCGTACCGCTCCCGGAAAGCGGGCAACTGGGACCAGTCCGCATCGATGTTATGGTCGACCAGCACGACAGCCGCCACGCGCGATGTGCCTGAGTCGAGGGTGTACTGCAGGACCTCGTGGACTCCGAGCGACCAGCCGACCAAGACGGCCGGCGGTCCGTCCAGGTGTGCCAGCAACTCTCCAATGTCCTGCGCCCGGCGGCTCGCGTAGTACCCGTAGGAGACCTTCTCCGAGCGACCCTGCCCTCGCGGATCGAAGGCAACGACTCGGTGCGTGCGCGCGAAGTGCTCGATCTGCGGCTGCCAGATCTCCGCTGGCATCGTCCATCCCGGCACGAAGACCATCAGCTCGCCGGTGCCCGCTTCCAGGTAGTGTAGATCGACGCCATCCGACGTCGTGAAGGTCCGGCTCTCGATCGCCATCTGACCGTTGAGCGATGAGGCGGTGATGGCCAGAGCCATCGCGGTGAGCAGCGCACGGGACACAAACGTCATGATCTCACCTCCGGGAGGGTGAGGGACGAGCATAGCCCGGGCTTGGCCGGCTCACCAGTGGAGATCCCTTGCGCGACGATCTGACTCCGGCTTCTCCCGCCGGTTCCGGGCACCACCCGAAGCCCGGCACCACCCGAAGCCCGGCTCGGGCCGCCTCGGACTCCCTGGAGCGCTAGGGAGCGTGCTCGGGGGCGGATCCCGGGTCCGTGCAAGCATCAGCAAGGCCCGACTCGGCTATCCTCCGAACTCGAACGCCAGTTCGTAGCGGCGGACCCGTTGCACGCCCAGGTCGTCTCGGACCACCGCCCAGAGAGTGTCAGCGGTGAGTATCGGTGGCACCCGCCAGTCCAGGTCTCTCGGCATCACCACACTGCCCAGGTACGTCCCGTCGACCTCGAACGCGTCTGCCAGGCGTTCCGGGCGCCACCGAATCTCGGTGTCATACGGTTCGGTCGGATCGTAGTCCGGATCCTCCGCCTCGTAGGCTGCCCCTTCCCGGAGCACCCAGATCCGTCCAGCGGTACCCGTCAGGATGTCGGAGAAGTAGGGCTTGGTGCCCGGTATTCGGGGGCCCGTCCAGCGCCAGCCGTTGTCGAGCCACCGCATGGAGTTCAGGACTCGGAGCTCCTCCTGTTCGCGCTCGGCCGCGCTTACCGGGATGGGCACGACATCGCGCTCGATCCGTAGGGGCCCGCTGACGCGATAGAGCGTGATCGAGTAGGCGTCACCGACCCCGTGGACGATGAACCCACCCGGGTGCCAGGCCCAATGCTCGGTTGGGGCGAAGGGCAGGTCGGCCTCGGCCGCGTTCCCGCCGACTCGTGCGATGAACCGGTGCGCCCGCCGTCCGAAATCGGGAACTGGAAGCGTGTCGATCACCGTTCCGTCCGGCGCGATCCGGACCAGACCCAGGCGCCAGTCCGGAAGCGGATCCCCGGGGTTTACGAGATCTGGATTCAGGAGCGTATCCCCAACCGTCCCCATGGCTTGCCAGAAGAGGGGGGCGGCGTGGCTCGCCCGTCGATGTCTAGCTTCTAGCGCTCAGGCTCGATCTCGGCGGACCCGCCTGCTGGTTCGCGCTGATGGAATCGGGTCTTGGTCCAATGCCGAGCCTCCGGCTCGGGCCGCTCGGCCCTCTGCGCAACCGGGTCCAAAGTGCTGCAGCCCCGTCGGTGGTTGCCGCCAAGCCGCAGCGCAGGTTACCTGAAGAGCGGGGAAGGGCCGGCTCGGAGCCGTCGAAACATCCGCAAGAACCGGTTCTGGCCTCGCACACCGGCTTCGTGAGCCAAGGGGAGGAATGGAGGCGCCAGTCGCGATTCGACCATGGCTTCGCAACCCGCCTCTGGTGCTGGTCGCCCTTCTCACATTGACGGCTGGCGGATCGTGCCGCCGTGACACGCAACAAGCGCGACCACCGTTCATTCTCTCGGATTCCGCAGGCGTTGCGATCATCGACAATCACCTGGCCGCCTGGACCGAGACGACAGCGTGGCGCCGTTCTGAAGATCCGGTCCTTCGGATTGGAGAGGTTGAAGCGGACGACCCCGGAGTCCTCTTCGCCAGGATCGAATCCGTTACCCGACTGTCGGATGGCCGCATCGTGGTGATCGAGGGCCAATCCTCTGAGGTCCGGTGGTTCGATTCCGCCGGTCGTCACCTTGCCACGCGGGGTGGGCAGGGAGCCGGACCGGGAGAATTCAACTCGGCAGCCCAGGTCGTCCGGTTATCGGGTGACACCATCTTCGTCCAGGACCAGCCAGCGATCGATCATCTCTACTACGGGCCGGACCTCACCTTTATCCGTGAGGAGTCGTTGGACCGTGCCCGGTACGCCAACCTGGGTCCCTGGGCTCCATGCGTGGGCCCCTCCATGGCCGATGGATCCTTCATCACGTGTCGGCACGTGGAACCGGACGCGCAGATATTCCGGCCAGGGCTCTCCCGGGGCTATTTCAGACTCGTACGAGTAACCCGGCCGGTGGACTCGATCTACGATCTAGGCATTCTTGGCGGCATCGAGCAGTGGCGGATCGAGGTGTCCGGCCAGGCATGCAGACAGCGGGTACCATCTCCGGTTTGCCTCCGAGCCACGCTTCATCCTTTCTACAGCTCAGGGCATTATGCGATCGGTGGCATCCCGCCCCGAGTCGCCATCGTACTCAATCCGGAGTACTCCATCGAGGTCTGGACACTGGACGGTCGCTTGGAGCGGGTAGTCCGGCGACACGGCGCCCGTCGAAAACCGTCGGAGCGCGAGCGGACCGAGGCCGACGCGCAAGTCAGCCGCTGGGCTGCGGGTGACGAAGCACTCTTGAATCGATTCCTCGCCGAGATGGAGGTGCCGGATAGCATCCCGGCCGCATATGACCTGAAGCTCGGTGCCGAAGGGGACATCTGGGTCCTGCGGGAAGGGACGCTCCAGTCACAGCCCGAGGCGTTGTACGACGTTTTCGATGCCTCGGGGCGCTTCCTCGGCGAAATGAGGTTCCCCCGAGGATTTCGAGTGCGGGAGGTCGGTGTCGACTACGTTCTGGGCGTTCGCCGAGACGAATTCGACGTACCCTTCGTCGAGATGTACTCGCTTGACCGGCGCCCGCACGTTTCATAGCTGCGGGGACGGAACGACGAGCTGAAGGCCGCGGCCGCCCGCCTGGTGGAGGTGGACCCGCTGAACCCCATGTCCCACGGCATGCGGGGCTATGCCCTCCAGATTCACGGCGACCTGCATGGGGGCCTCGAGGAAACGCAGATCCGGGCTGAGGCTTCTCCCCCGGGAACCGTCGCCCGCTTCTTCCTGGCCCACGACCTGGCCCTGGTGGGGCGGTATGACGAAGCCCTGGTGATTCTTCGCAGGGAATTCGGCTCGGGGGCCGAGTACGAAGGCTCTGCCGCCCCCACTGCGCGCCTGCTGAGAGTCGCCCTGGAGGAGGACCAGGATGCGATGGACGAGGTCGTGACAGAGGAGGTCCGGGAGGTTCGGGAACAGACGGGCGGGGACGGCATTTCCGATTCGAATTCGTCCTGAGCGCTCCGACAAGGACTTGCTGCACACTGCAGGGGAGCTGCGGGTGCAGGTCTGTAGCCTTCGCGCGAGGCCCACTCTGGAGGCCGGAGCAGCATGGACGGGGGCCGTCTAGTGAGGCCCGGAGGGATCCGAGAAACCCGCCCAGGAGCCGTCACTGCTACCGGGGTTCTCTAAGGCGCCATGAATTGGCGCCAGCCGTCCATGGCGAACTGAATCCCCATGGCGATGACGATGAGGCCCATGTAGCTGGTGACGATCCGGCGAGCGAGTCCGACCTCGCTGGCCGTTTTGGAGGATCGTGCCACCGCCAGGAGAACGACGGCGAGCACTCCCATGGTTGCGGCGATGGCGATGAGCGCGGTCGTTGGAGTGGCGCCATCCGTGTGGGCAACGGACACGGAGATCACCCCGGTGATGGTGCCCGGGCTGGCGGCGAACAGGATCAGTGGAGCGATGGGGCTCTCCTTTGACTCGGCACCGGATTCGCCTGGCTCGTCCTGGCCCGGCTCCGCATTCGTGCTGGTGCCGGCCGGCAGCATCATTCGGCTTCCGATGACCACCAGAATCAGGCCCCCGGCGACCGAGAAAGCGTCCAGGGACACTCCGAAGAGGCCCAGGACCTGCAGGCCCCCGAATGCGGCGAGCACGAGGATCGTGGTGATGGCTGCCACCGCCTTCACGGCGTCCGCGGTCCGCTGGGCCGCGGTTCGGCCGGACTCCGATCGGAGGAAGATCGCGGCGCACATGGCTGGATTGACCAGGGAGAGGATGGTCGCGACCGCTTGAAGTGTGTCCTGTGTCATGGTGTGGGGATCGGGGGGGGCGACATCGTGCGTCTCACTGAATCGGTGCGGTGAGACGGGCCACGTTCGCGGCAAAGCGGAACCAGAATGGCCGCTGATCGAGGGCGTCCGCGGGCATGTCCCGAGCCTGCTCGAAGTCCGCTTCCAGCATCCGGGCCACCTCCGCGGCAAAGCCTTCGTCACGGACCAGGGCCGTCAGCTCGAAGTTCAGACGGAACGAGCGGTTGTCGAAGTTGGCCGTGCCCACCGCCGCCGTGTGACCGTCGATGAGGATCACCTTCTGGTGCATGAACCCCGGTTGGTAGCGCAGGAAGCGGATCCCGCTCCCGGCTGCGCGTTCCCGGAAGGAGAAGGCCGCTAGCCACGCCCCCCAGTGGTCGCGGGATTCGGGTATGAGAATCCGGACGTCGACACCACGCAGGGCTGCCAGGTGGAGCGCGTCGATGACCCCTTGTTCAGGCACGAAGTAGGGAGTCGCGATCCAGAGACGCTCCTGCGCAGCCTGAATGGCCTCCGTGAACATCAGCTGGGCGGTCTCGAGCTCGTCGGCCGGGCCCGTGGGCAGGACCAGAACCGGCACACCGTCCTCCTGGGGGCCGACCTGCCACGCCACCTGGGGAATCGTCTCGGTGGCCCAGTGCCAATCCTCGACGAAGCCGTACTGCGCCTCGGTCACAGCGGGCCCCGCAATCCGGACGTGCGTGTCTCGCCAGGGACCGAGCTCACCCCGCCCCAGATACTCGTCCCCGACGTTGTGCCCTCCGATCCAAGCCTCCCGTCCGTCCACGACAACGAGCTTCCGGTGGTTCCGGAAGTTGATCTGAAATCGGTTTCGGGATCCCTTCCGCGTGTGGAACGGAGCCACCTGGACGCCGGCTTCCACGAGTGGCTCCAGGTAGGCCGCCGGGAGATCGTGGCTCCCGATCTCGTCGTACAGCAGGTGCACTCGCAAGCCCTCCCTGGCGCGGCGGACCAGGTGGTCCCGGAGTCGGCGGCCCAGGTCGTCGTCGTGCAGGATGAAGAACTGAACCAGAACGTATTCCCGGGCACGATCGATCCCGTCGAGGATGCTCTTGAAGGTGGCCTCTCCGTCCACGAGCAGCTCCAGCTGATTCCCCGAGAGCCAGGGGAGATGCAGGAGGCGCCCGGTGGCCGAGCCTGGCCAGTTGCTCGACACGGAGTCGGGAACCGTCGAGGAGCGAACGGAGTCGCGGACCACCTCCAGGCGCTGGCGGAGCGCTTCGTCCGTCAGATTCCGGGCTGTGACGTATCCCCGAAAGCGGCTTCGCCCGAAGACCCAATAGGCGGGCACGCCCAGGTAGGGGAAGCTGTTGAGGAAGACGGCCCAGGCGACGGCTCCCTGAGGCGTCCGGGTGCTCATGACCGCGTGGACCGATGAGACGGCACCCATCAGGTGGGCTGCGGCCACGAGGCTGGCGATCCAGGTCATGCGGCGGCGACACCCAGCTCGAGGGGGCCCGGGCTGGTCTCCGGGGATCGACTCGCCATCACTCGCGGCCTCTCCCTCGGCGGGTGGAGTTTCGGATCGGGACGTGTTCAACGACGCGCTCGGTTGCGATCTCCGTGATTCCCTCGAGATGGAGGAGTCCTTCCCGCACCCCGAGGCGCGGTCGGCCGCCAGTATAGTGCCCCGCTGTCCGTCGCGCAGACGTGTTGCGGCGGGGAGCGTTCGACCACCGGGAAGCGGCTCCGTGCCGCATGCCGATCCGTGCCAAACGGCCCGTGACCAAACCGGAGCGTCTGGCGGGCACGTTGCAGGGCGGCCTACTCTGGGGGCCTGAGCCACATGGACCAGGGCCGGTTCCGAGTCGCTGAGACGTTCCGCGGCACGGTCGTGGGCGAACTGCCGGGGTGATCCTCGAAGCGCTGGTGGCTCGGTGCACGAGTTGTTGCGGTCGCGGAAATCCTCAATCGGATCGCGGAGTAGACCTTGCCGGCGAATTCCAGAGTTCCATGGGCGCGCGTCGCACTCGAGGGTGCGGTGATCGTTGCGTCGATCCTGCTCGCCTTCGCCCTCGACGCGTGGTGGGACGAACGGAAGGAGGGCAAGAGAGTCGACGAGATGCTCGACGCGGTCGCGGCGGAGTTCGAATCGCAGCGTGCAGCGATGGACTCCGTGGCTTCGGAGAACGAGCTGGTGATCGCTTGGTACCGCACCGTGCTCCCGCGGACCGACCCCGACCTGCCCTCGCTCTCCCGAGATTCGATTCGGGTGCTGGGCTCCGAGGTCGAGGATTACCAGATCTGGGAAGCCGGTTTCGGCGCCCTGGCCGCCCTCGTGAACGGTGCGCTCCTCGAGAAGGTGCCGGACGCGGAGCTCCGCCGTTCCCTCGGCGGGTGGGACGGAGAGCTCGAGGATCTCGAGTGGTCCCGACAGCAGGTCTACGACGCCACACAGAGGAGTGCCGGCCTCCTGGTCTCCACCGGATTGGCCTCGCACCTTCTCGACGACCGGACCCCGTACATCACGCGCCTGCGCGCCATCGCCACGGACGAGGAGGTGCGCGGCGCCGAGACCATCGTCGCCGACGCGCTCTACTCGTACAACCGGGATCTGTATCGCATCCGGGAGCGGGCCAGCGAGATCGTGGCAAGGATTGGGGCGAAGCCCGGGCCGGATGGATGACCGACTCCATGGACCACGCGCGACTCCCCGAGTTGGCTGATCGCGGAGTGGCTTATGGCGGAGCTGGGAACCTGACTCGTAGGTCGGTGTGCGCGCCGCTCGCGTCGGGAGAAAGGCAGCCCAGGAGAGGATTCATGTCCCGCAGAGGGCGCGGTCGCGCAATCGTGGTCGGAGTGCTCGTGGCTCTTGCGTCAGGTTGTGGATCGACCGACCTCCTGGGACCCGAGGCTGCACAGGGGATTGACGGGATGGTCCTTATCGGCCCGCAGTGTCCCGTTTCATCCCCGGACAACCCCTGCCCGGACCTTCCTTATGAGGCAAACATCGAGATCCGTCGGAAAGGTGCTGGCCTGGTCACGTATGTCCAGTCCGATTCGAACGGGACGTTCCGTGTCGGGCTCCGGCCCGGACTCTACACTCTCCTTCCGGAGTCGGGCGATCCGTTTCCCATTGCCCAGGCCCAGGACGTAGAGGTCCGGACCAATGAATTCTCTGAAGTCACCATCTTCTTCGATACAGGGATTCGGTGAGACCCTCCCCCGACGGCGAGCGAACTACCCGATGAGGCGAACCGTACTCCCGCTTCTCATGCTCCTCGCGCTGCTTCCGTCTACGGCTCGAGCCCAGGATCCTGGCGAGCTTCAGGCACAGGTCGCTCGAGCAGCGCAAGCCTTCGTCGACGCGTTCAACAACCTCGACTGGGTCCGGTTCGAGGATTCATGGGCGGAGGATGCCACCACGTTCATGCCCATGCCGGACTTCCCGGCGCGGTTGAGTGGACGAGACACCATCGTGGCCACGTTCAAATCGATCTTCGCCGACTTCCCGGATCGGTTCGAAGGGCCGCCCTACCTCAACATCGATCCCGTCGACCTCCGAATCGATGTCGTCGGGACCGCCGCAATCGTCACCTTCCACCTCGGGGACGAACCCCCACGGAATCGGCGGACGCTGGTCTTCGTCAAACAGGGTGACGTGTGGCGGATCGCCCATCTTCACGCATCCAGGCCACCTGTTTGATGCGACCGCAGGGTCGGTGTATCCGATAAACGTGCTTCGAGATGGAGGACCGCATGAAGTGGAAATGGCTGTTGCTCGTGTCGGTTGGGTTGCTCGCGGTGCCCGCTGCTAGCCGAGCCCAGGAGTACGAGATCCTGGCGGTCCGATACGGCTCACTCGACGATTTCCCATTGCGGAGCCTGCTCCCGGATGCGACAGCGGGTGAAACCATCGATGCCGCCATGGCGTTCTGGGTCATCCGGGGTGAGGATCGCGTGGTCCTGTTCGACTCCGGGTTCTTCCGGGGAGACTGGGCCGAGCGGTTCAACGTACGCGACTTCGAGCGACCGGACCGGGCCCTGGGGAGAATCGGAGTGGACCCCGAAGAGGTGACGGACATCATCGTCAGCCACGCCCACTGGGACCACATGGGTGGCCTCGAGCTCTTCCCCGACGCGACCGTCTGGATTCAGGCGGATGAGTTCGAGTACTACACCGGTCCTGCCTGGCAGGAAGGCGGGAACTCCGGCGGCATCGACCGGGTCGACGCGGCGCACCTGCTGGAGCGCAACATGGCCGGGACCGTGCGCCTGGTCGACGGAGACGGCATCGAGATCCTGCCGGGAATCACGGTGCACCGGGGGGCACGCCACACCTTTGCGTCCCAGTACGTGGCCGTGGAAGGCACCCCCCGCTTCGTGCTGGCCTCGGACAACGCGTACCTGTACCTGAACATCGAGGAGGGTCGGGCCGGAGCCACGTTCTCGAGGGAGGACCGGGAGGCCAATCTCGCTGCCGTGCGACGGATGATCGAGCTGGCGGGCGATCCGGCACGAGTGGTGCCAGGACACGATGCCCAGGTCTTCGGCCGGTTCCCGAGCGTCACACGGGGCGTGGTCAGGATCAAGCCCTAGACTGGCCCCCGCCGCTATTCAGCCACATTGCTCCTGGTCGACGAGGATCCGCGGCACATGCATCGAGCTGTCGCTCCACGCCAGCTTCACGGTCGAGTCCGGTTCTGAGCTAGTGTGCCGCCGTGCGCGCCCCCATCTTGACCACGCGCTCCCGGGCCGTCTGGGGTGGCGTGCCCTCCCCGACCCCGGGCGGACGCCCGAGCAGACCCCTCTCTTTCCAGGGGTAGGGCACCGCCGGGGGTGGGGACACCTGTCCGGGATCGACACGAAGACGATGGAGGTGGTGGACCGCCGCCGGTTCTCCCGTCTTGGAAGGGGGTCGATATGAAGAAGCTGACCGTGTCCGGTGGTGTCGCCCTCCTGCTGCTGGCCATGGCCTGTGGCAACGGTGGCGACGAACGTCCCGCGATGGACCGTCCTGCGGCCACTGAAGGAGAGTCCAGTCCGGAGGATCCCGAGAGGGTCCAGAAACCGATTTCCGGCGTTGAGCAGCACGATCTGGCCATCGCCTTCGGCCTCCCCCGGGTCATTGCGGTCAACGCCTACCTCTCCCGGTCGTTGGTGGTGGAAGCGGTCTACCAGGCGACGGCGCTCTCGGGGTCGGGGTACTACGGGCAGATCACCAACACCGGCACCCTGACCACCGAGTACGGCGGCCTCCAGTACCTGCCCCAGCCCGCCGATCGCCTCGTCGTTCGCCTGGGGCCGGAAGCGCACGAATTCGTGGTGAGGGAGGCGCAGGGGAACGCGCAGGCCCCCACGGCGGCGAACTGGCTCATCTATCCCCATATCCTGCGCTATCGGCATGTCCTTCCGGGGCAGGCCGAGGTGGAGATGGCGGTGCAGTACGATGGCGTGACCTTCCGGTCCGAGGTCACCGGGTGGTACGAACAGTCCGGTCAACGGTATGACCTGAGCCTCACGGCTGCCGGTCGGTCCACGACTCAGCGTGGAATCGACGGGCAGGAGGTGGCGACGGAGTACGACTTCACGGGGACCATCTCCCGGGAAGGCTTCACCCTCAACGTCTCGGAGCACCACGTGTCCGCCCTGGCCTCGGCGATGCACCCTTCCCGCCAGCTACCCAGCCAACGCGGGAGCGCCTCTCGATTCACCGGGATCATCAACAACGTCCTGCAGAGCGGGGATGTGGAGTACCGGCTCGAGAACGTCCGCGTGCAAACCGACATGGTCGCCCGAAGGGGGAAGGGATCGGCGGGCCTCACCGACTTCGGGGGGCAGATCCTGAGGAACGGAACGGTGCTGGGTCAGTGCGTACTCCAGTCCGGCCAGGCCTTCCTGGATACGGGTACGGCCCGGATCCCTCTCGACCTTCCTCCCACCGGCTGAGTTGAACCTCCGGGCGGGCCTCCCGGACAGGCCACGGGAGTTGCGGGAGTGCGGCGCGACGGCGCAACTCACCTGTGACCGCTGGCACCCCCGTGTACCACTAGCAGACGAGGATGCAGGGGCCGCCGCCGGAGCTGTTCTCCTCCGTGGCGTAGACGAAGCGCCGTCGGTGCTCCACGAGGCTGAGGGTCTTGTGGACGTACACGTTGTCACCCCGAGGGCGGTCCTCCGACCGGAACGACGCGGTGAGCGTACCACCCTGGGGAAACAAGAAGGGCGTAATGCGGTGAGCGTCCAGGTCTCCTTCAGGGGGCGGGAAGCTCAGCCGGATGTCTCCACCTTCAACCGTGTAGCTGCACTCGGCCCAATCATGGACCATGGTCTGGACCCAATCGTCGGGGTCGGTCATGTCGAGCTCCGATATGGATCGCTGCAGGAAGCACGACTGGTCGTGCCGGAGGTCGATGGATGACTCGTAGATCTCGATCAGTACTGGACTGCCGGGGTCGCTCACGGCCCATCCTTCCGACTGGCCATCCAGCGACTGCAGGGAATAGAAGCCGGTGACGTCGGCTTCCGGACCTACCGGATCCCCACCACAGCTCGCCAGGAGCAGGACCGGGACCGTCCATATCCTGCGGCGACTCCACCCATCCATGCGCTCCTCCTCAGGCTCATGACTCCGTGGTTCCCAGGATTGCCGCAGGCGAGGGAGGAGTGGATACGTACGGGTACGTAGGAGGTCCTGTCCCGGGGTGATCGCGTGCAGCGCGCGGCCCAGGAGCACTTGTCGTCACCGCCCAGAACCCAGTTGGGTCCTGCGAGTCTGTTCGGCTTGCACGGCGGAGCGTCGGGTCGGCATCATGCACGCGCATCAGCACCCCAGTCCGTGAGATGCCCCTCCTCCGATCCAGGCAGGTCACCCTGAAGAACAGGCGAGCGCAGGTACTCAAGCTCGTTGGCGAAGCGGCTCTGATCGTCGTCTCGGTGTACGTCGCCATCGTCCTCGAGGGAGCCTCGGCCGACCGAGCTGCCCGGCGTTCGGCGCTCGAGTCCCTTCGCACCGTCCAGGCTGAGCTCGAGCGGGATCTCGACGAGGCGCGCTCTTATGCCGAACAGAAGCGGGACCGCAGTGCGCTCTTCGCGGACCTCTCACGGTGGCTTCGCTCGGACGCCCCCAGCCCCACCGACTCGTTCGCCGTCACGCTCGAAGGGGTGCTCACGGGGAACTACACGGTCTTTCCACGAAGCGCAGCGTGGACGACGATGGTGAGCCAGGGCCAACTGGCGCATCTGGAGGACCCGCAACTGGTGGCCCGGCTCGCCGAGCTCTACGAGCACTGGAGTGACCGCGTCGTGTACAACGGCGAAGGCTACGACGAAGCGATATGGATCGTGACACGCGAGAGCGTTCCCCTGGTTTGGGATCGACGCACGGGTGGCTTCGTGAGCACGGACCGCGACTCGAAGCGGCAGTTGGACGAACAGCTGGTTCACCTGGAGATCTGGAACGACTCCTATGGCAGGCTGTTGGATCGGTGGGCAGACGAGATCGACCAGGTTCTCCAGCAGGTCACCGGCCGAACCGAGGGAGGCGGCACCTGATCTCGTGTGCCCTTCTGCCCCCGAGACGCTCCGTTCCGTTGACGGTCGAACGGGAGGACAGCTCCATCGTGGTCTGTGAGCCGTAAACGAATGCGTGAACGTCCCAGGATCGGCATTCGACGCGCGCTGGCCGAGTTCGGGGTGATCGTGGTCGGCGTGCTCGTCGCCCTCTGGATTGACGCGGGGTGGTCGTGGCTGCAGGACCGAGGTGATGAAGAACAGCTCATTCTGGACGTCGCGGAGGAGTTCCGATCGAACCTTGCCGTCCTCGATGAGCTCGTGGCCGAGCGGCAGGCTGCCCTGGACCGAATGCGGGTGGCGATGTCGGATGGTGTGGCAGATCTCCCGGCGGACTCCATCGTGCCCTACCTCCTGGCGACCGCAGCCATCACCACCTTCAACCCTCGGCGTGGGGCGCTGGAGGCGTCCACCTGCGACGGGAACCTCCGACTGATTCGATCCCCGGATCTCCGGAGCGGCCTGACCGGGTGGGACGGCTTCCTCGAAGACGCTCAGGAAGAGGTCGAGTGGGGCCGCGATGTGTTCAGTGAGTTCGCGCGACGCTACAGCGAAGACATCCTCGTCCTTCTCGGCGGCCCGTCGGCGCCCGTAGCGACACGCGCGCTGCTGAGACAGGTTTACTCAGACGCGGAGTCACGGCGAATGATCTCGAATCGCATCCTGCTGGTGGCCCCGGCCCAGGACGACCTGGTGACGCTGCGAGAAGAGACCGAGCGGGTGCTGGGTCTGGCCGATGCGGCCCTCGGTCGGGCCCCCTAGCCGGCAACGCGCATCCAAGGCGTCCCCCCACGAGGGCGGGCTCACCTCGCCCAAGGACGGTGGGACGGCACGGCACCAGCCCAACCCGACATCGTCGATGGTCGGTCGTATCCCTCCCGCCATTCCTGGAGTGACAAGTGGCAAGAGTGAACTGGTTTCAGGCCTTCGCCGAAGTCGGCCTGCTGGCGTTGGGGGCCGCCATCGCCCTCGGTGGCGACGCGTGGCTCGATTCGCGTCGCGAACTGGAGGAGCAACACGCCTACCTGGTGTCGCTGCGAGAAGACTTCACGACCAACCGGCGGTTGGGACTCGAGTACATCGACGACAACCTCTCGGCACAGGGGCTGGCGGTCGAGCTGATGGCCGCGCTCTCAGGGCCCCCCGAGGCGGTACCGACCGACAGCCTCAACGCCCTGATCAACGGTGCGCTGTGGATCTTCGACATGGACCCGGCGCGGGGCACCTACGAAGACATGGTCAGCTCCGGAGGCCTGCAGCTGGTTCGGAACATCGAGCTGCGGCTGGCCCTCGCCGCGGTGGACAACAACTTCGAGTCGATGCTGCGCTTCTCTGAGCTCCAGTGGCAGCACTGGATGGACTTCGAGCTGCCGTTTCTTCGGGATCACGCGGAGCTCGCGGCCATCTACCCGGACTACACGGGAGCCGGAGGGCGAGAGGGTCTGGACGTTCAGCCCCTGGTCTTCCCGGACGCAGCGTTCGACTCGGACGTCGGTGCGCTCAGATCCAGGGAGTTCATCAACATCATCGCGGCACGCAGCATCGTGTATCAGGACGCCATCGTGGCGGCCACAGGGGCGGTTCGTCTCATCGAATCGATTCTCCACTTGCTCGACCAGGAATTGGGCCAGCCCGAGTCCTGAGACGTGCCTCCCGAGGGGTTGGGTACCGTGGTCACCGTTGGCAGCAGTGTTGTCATTCTCTACGCTCAATGGCAGTTCTCGCCGGCGCCTTACCAGTAGCGGACCTCAGGAGACCCCTCCGCCCAATTCGACAGAGACACAGACCGTGACCATGAGCCTTGATCCCCGTATCGAAGCAGCGTTTGAGGCGGAGAATCCATTCCCGCTGAGGCCTCACCTGGTCGTCCTGGGCCTCATGGGTTCGCACAGTCATGGTACGTACTTCCCTCCGGAGGAACCGGACGCCGTGGACGACGTGGACCTCATGGGGTCCGTAGTGCCCCCGCTGGAGTTTCACCTCGGGGTCCCTCGGTGGCAGCACTGGCGATACCAGGAGGAGGAGCTGGATGTCGTCCTCTACAGCCTGGACAAGGCCGTACGCCTACTCCTGAAGAGCAATCCCAACATTGTGGGGCTCCTCTGGCTGCGAGAAGCCGAGTACGTGTACCGGCATCCCGTCTTCGACGAGCTCCTGGGGAACCGCACGATCTTCTCGTCCCTCGCCGCGTCCGAATCGTTCGCCGGGTACGCGGCGGATCAGCTCAAGCGGATGGAGGCCTTCGACCTCGACCGGATGGAGGAGTACGAGGAACTCACTGCCCTGCTGACCCGGCACGGTGCGGTGGAGGAAGTGCTTCAGGCGGATCACAACAAGATCCGTCATCTCGCCGCGGATTGGGGCGTTGACCCCGAGGTCTTGAGACGCTTTCGGTCCCTACACCACTCCCATTTCAGTGGCTACATGGGAGCGAAGCGAAAGGCGATGGTCCGGAAGTATGGATACGACGTTAAGAACGCTGCCCACTTGATCCGGCTGTTGCGGATGGGAATCGAGTTCCTGGAGACGGGGCGGCTTCGAGTCTTCCGAGATGAGGATGGCGAGGAGCTGATGGCCATCAAGCGGGGAGAGTGGAGTCTCGGGGAGGTGAAGCGAGAGGCCGAACGACTCTTCGACCTGGTGGGCCCGGCGCGAGGTGCTTCACCCCTGCCCGAGGGTCCGGATGAGCGGGCCGCGAATCAGCTGTTGATCCGGATGCACCGGGAGGTCCTGGGCATCTAGATCCTATCCGGGTTCGGCAATCGATCGAGGGGGCCAGGGTGACTAACCCTGACCCCCTCTCCTCATGCTATTCGCGGAAGTAGACGTCCCGCGGCATGCCGTCATACTTCCCGGACTTCATGCAGCACTTCTTGAAAGCGGCGTCCGGACTTGCATGGGCATGGGTCGTTTCGTCCGAGCTTCTCTTCGAGCTCCTTGAAAACCACGGACGACGCGGCGCCCTTTCTTCACTCGCGTCTCGGAGGGGAACCCCTTCCGACGCTTGCTCATGACCTCAAAACCGAGCTCGGTTCGAGCGCTTCTTGTTCTGGCCCATGGTGCACCTCCAGTCTGGGGAGAACAAAGGGCCCACCGGACGCCGGGACGGCGCGGATCGGCCCCGGAAGGAAAACGGAGTGCCATGGCGGGTCAAGGGAGGCCGTGGGCATGCTCTCACCCAGAGGCGTCTGTGTCTGTCGCCGGTGCGCTCCTATGATGCGCATCGTGTGTGCGTGACCTATCGTGGTGCGCAACCGACGCACAGAGCCGTAAGAACGTGGATCGGCCGGCCAGGTAACACCCATGCACCTCGATGCAATCGCCCGCTTGAACACGGCCCTGGAGGGCCGCTATCACGTCGAGTCGGAACTCGGCGAAGGCGGTATGGCGAGGGTCTACCTCGCGACTGATGTGAAGCACGACCGAGATGTTGCGCTCAAGGTCCTGAAGCCTGAACTGGGCGCGTCCATCGGGACCGAGCGGTTCCGGCGCGAGATCGACATCGCCGCGAAGCTCTCTCACCCCCATATCCTGCCTCTCTTCGACTCGGGCCAGGCGGATGGTCTCTTCTACCTGGTCATGCCCTACGTGGAGGGAGAGACCCTCCGCGACCGGCTGGATCGGGAGGGCTCCCTGCCCCTGGATCAGGCGGTGGCTGTGGCCTCGGAGATCGCCGATGCGCTTTCCTATGCACACGAGCGAGGCCTGGTTCATCGCGACATCAAGCCCGAGAACATCCTGTTCCAGGCCGGTCACGCGGCGGTAGCCGACTTCGGGATCGCCCTGGGGGCCAGCGATGACACGAATACCCGTCTGACGGGCACGGGGATGGCTATCGGAACGTCGGCGTACATGAGTCCGGAACAGGCTGCCGGAAGTCGGGACGTCGATGGTCGCTCCGACATCTACTCGTTGGGCTGCCTGCTCTTCGAGATGCTGGAGGGGCAGCGGCCATTCGTAGGGCAGACCCCGCAGGCGGTGCTCGCCAGAAAGCTCACCGGAGGACCGCCGGAGCTCACTCGCGCCCACGAGCTGCCAGAGACGCTACCCCCAGTGCTGGAGCGGGCGCTCGCGCCGGATCCCGGGGACCGACCGGACAACGCCCGGCAGTTCGTGACCGAGCTCCAGACGGCGTTGTCGGCAAGCGAGATCGAGGCCGCCGGCCTGCGTCGTCGCCGTCGCAGTGCCCTTCGGCGGATCGGGGTCACGGCCGTCGTGGCTCTCCTGGCACTCGCCGCCTGGTGGATCCACGGCGCCCTGTCGGGTCCGAGCATCCGGGCCGTCGCGATCCTCCCGTTCGAGAACGAGCTGGCCGATCCCGAGCAGGCGGCGCTCCTGGCGGGGATGCACGAGGCGCTCATCGGCGAGGTCCAGCAGGCCGGATTCGAGGTCCGGGGACGCCGATCCGTGCGGGGGTACCTGGGAGACGCTACCTCCATCCCGGAGATCGCCAGCCAGCAACGGGTCGACGCAGTGCTCCAGGGGCGAGCGGAGTACCGGGAGGACTCCGTTCGGATCAGCTTGGCCATGATGGACGGGCGCACCGCAGCGGTACGTTGGAGCGGGCAGTACGCGGCTTCGGCGCGAAACGTCCGGACCCTCTACAGCGAGGCGACACAGTCGCTTGCGGGGGCGGTGGCCCTGGAGATCCCCGGAGAGGTGGTGGCGCGGTGGGCCGCTCGGAGCGAGGTCGATCCGCAATCCTACCAGCTGACGCTGCGCGGGAACCACCACCAGCATCGATTGACTCCTCAGGACCTGGAAGTCGCCGAAGGGCTCTACCAGAGAGCGCTCGACCTCGATGAGGACAACGCCCTTGCGCTCGGTGGACTCGCCGGCGTGTGGGCCGGACGCCAGCAGTTCGGTCTGGTGAGTCCTACCGTGGCAAGGCCGCTGATCCGCGATTACACGCGACGCGCGTTGGAGCTGGCCCCGGACGAACCGGATCTGGTGGCCTTGAACGCCAAGGTGCTGACGTGGGTGGAGTGGGACTGGGAGGCCGCTGGGCGGGAGTTCGAGCGGGCCATCGAGCTCAACCCCAACAATTGGGAGGCGCGCGCATTCTACTCCCACTTTCTGGTCTTCATGGGGCGCCTGGACGAGGCCCGCACCCAGGCGGAGGTGGCGCGGGCGGGCGACCCGTTCAGTGGACTGATTCTGGGCGTGGCGAACGGGACGTTCGCCCACCTCGGCGAATTCCAGGTCGCGCTGGAGGCGGCACGGGAGGCGCTCCGGGTGGACCCGAGCCAGCCAGTGGCCCACGACGCCGTCAACATGTCTCTCCGCGGTCTGGGCCGAGCAGAGGAAGCGATCCGGGCAGAACTCGCCCTCGTAAGCGCCTCGGGTGATTCGGCCCTGGCGAACGCACTGTCGGACGGCCTCGACGAAGGTGGGCCTGAGGAAGCGTCGGCCCGGGCAGCGGCCATCCTGGAGGCGCGCGCCGATTCCATGTACGTGTCACCGGTCCGAATCGCACTGGCCCACCTTTGGGCGGGTGACATCGAGCGGGCCCTGGACTGGTGGGAGCGCGGCGAGGCGGGGTGGGATCCGGCCATGCCGTACTCGGTGGGGTGCCGGGTGTTGCCGGAGTGCGAGGCCGTGGTATCGCACCCGCGCTACCAGGCAATCCTGGACCGGATGGGCCTGCCGAACGGGGGCGGCGGAGAGGACGGGTAGCGAGAGGCCGCCGGAGGCCGATCAACCAGCGTTTGCCGCTGGCGCGGGGCCAGAAGTGTGGTGCGCGCCGCCCGCACACGACCTATCGTGGTGCGCGCCAGACGCACAAAGCCCCCGGACGATCTTCCCGACCATGCCTGATCGAACTGAGCCATCGCGCCGCAGCCGGCTGGTGACCCTTTCCCTGGAGGGGCTCGCGGTGCTCGCCGGGGTCTTACTCGCCTTCTCGGTCGAGTCCTATGGGGAATCTCGTGACGACCAGGAGCGGGTAGCCCGCATGTTGGTGGCGCTGGACGCAGAGCTGGACGTGAACGCTGACCGGCTGTCGTCACGCATACGGGCGGACGAGGAAGAGCTCAACACCATCGACAGCCTGTTTGCCGCCGTAGTCCTCCCAGCCGAGGGAGTCACTCCCTCTGTCGTTGACGTCACCCGAGCCATCGAGCGGATCGGCCCGAAGGTCATTGAACCGTATCAGACAGGCGCGCTGGACGACCTGCTGCTTTCGGGCGGGCTGACCCTCGTCGAAGATCAGGGAATCCGGCAGAGCATCCTCGAATACTCGCGGATGTTGAGCCATGAGACGGCGGCGCAGGAGAACGGAGTGGATTTCTGGAACGACCACTTGTCCCCGTACTACTTCGAGTACGGTAGCCTGGGTCGCTTCCTGGCTGCCGACCGCCTCGGACTCGACGCGCCGCCACCCGTGTCGGGCGCGTTTGTCCGGTCTCGCCACTTCGCGAACCTGCTGGGAGAGCGTCGAGCGATCGTGAACCGGCTCAAGAATGCCCGAGTCGCGCTCGGGGTGCAGGTCGACTCACTCCGCCACTTGCTCCGGTAGATGCCGACCGTCCCACAAGACCTTGCTCCAGTCGGCCCTACCTGACCGAGCGGCGGGCCGTACTCGCTGGCGGGCCTGCGGGTGCCACCGCAGAATCCCCAATCGTTCGGGCGCACTGGATCCATCGACCTGAGGCGGTGACCGTGACACAAGCGAACCAGCGTGGTGGGCGATACCTGTTAGCCGAAGGCGTCGTCGTCGTTCTGAGCATTCTCACCGCATTCGGGTTGGACGCCTGGTGGGATGGTCGTCAGCAGGCGTCCGAGCTTCGCCTGGAGCTCACCAATGTGCTTCGGGAGGTCGAGGACAAGCGGAATGACGTCGTCGCTCAGACCCGCTTGCTAGAGGGCGTGGTCCGGGGTGCGACCGCTCTATTGGAGGTCATGGACGCGCATCCGGGTGATCCGTACATCGTCGTGGACGATACACTGGCCTACTGGGCGAGCAGACTCCCCACGCTGAATCCGAGGCTCAGCGCTCTGGACGGCCTCATCGCCTCAGGGATGCTGGCGTCCATCGAGGATCCGGAGCTGCGTTCAGCGCTTGGCCGTCTCAACGGGGAGATGGAGGACGCCGTGACCGAGGTAGAGCGAATACGGTCTGTGTTCTTCAGCGTCCACTCGCCTGAGCTCGGTCGCGAGGGCTTCGACATTGCCCCGATCACGCGACTCGTGGAAGCGGGCGGTGAGATCCAGGAGGGCGAGCCTCTCCCTACGACGGGCCAGGTCCGATATCCGAACCGAGTGACCGTCCGGAATCACACCAGGACCCGGCGCGTCGTCGTGCAGGGAACGCTCCGTGGCTTCCGAGCCCTGGCTGAGAAGCTGGTCGCCATCGAGGCGCAAATCGCTGCCTATCTGACGAGCTAGCTTGTCACGGAGACTCCCGCGGTGGCGCCCCGAGTCGCGCAGCGCAGGTCCTCGGGATCGAGTCGCGGCGACACAAGGCCGGGGGAACGGTGCTCCTTGGAACCATCCTCGCGATCCCGACTCTCGACTTCGTCGCGCTGGGTTGGCCCGGGTAGAAGACCGACTGGAAGGCGCCAGGCTTCGAAAGGGCCGAAGGCTAGGGAACTCCGGTTGCGGCCACGCTACGCCCAACCGCAGTCTTGTTCGCTGTTGCAGCCAACTGGCAGCTGCGAAGTGGATCAGCTGCCGTCCAGATGCTCAAGGGGGTCCAGGTGAACTGGGACATGATCAGCGCCATCGGGGAGATAACGGGGGCCCTGGCAGTCGTGGTATCTCTCGTCTACCTCGGCCGACAGATCGCCTTCAGCAACCGCCTCGCTCAGGCGGAGGCCTTTCGTTCTCCCATCAGCGACATCAACAATCTCAACGCCACCTTCGCCATGAACCCGGTTTACCGGGACGCGGTGTTCCGGGTCATCGAGGGATCTTCGCCAGAGGAGTTGGACTCGGATGAGATTCGACTGGTGGAGATCTTCATGATCTCGGTCTTGAACTGCTACGAGCAGTTGTTTCGGGAGGTCCGTCGAGGCGTGCTCGAAGAGGCTGCTCTGTCCGAGTTTGGCGGAAACTTCCTCTTCCAACTCCCGTTCCTCCGGGGGCGGTGGCAGGGCATGCGACAAAGACTTGGCCCGCCCTTCGTGGAGTACATCGAGTCCACCTTCGACATGCGCTGTCCCGAGCCGGAGACGTCGTGAAGCAGGGTATGGCGAGGCTGGATCTGGAACGAGTGATTCGGGAGTGCCGCGAGGCGCGCTAGCCGGGATCGGCGGTCTCCCTCGCAAACCCTCCGGCCGTGCGCGGGTCTGTGATGTGGCGGTGACAGGGGAGCTGAACCCACGGCAAAGGCGGACGCGGTTGCGAACGCGCGTCGCGGCGGCGCAGTGTGCGGCGGGCGGTAGTCGACATGGGGTCGGCTTCCCGCTTTGGTGGAGTCCCTCAGCTCGGCCAGGGAAATGGACGATACACTGTGGTCGAAGGTCGATGCCTACGCGACGGATCTGTTCGAGTTGCTCGACCCCGCTTTGGCTTCAGTCATCTCGCGAAGTGAGGATGCGGACCTCCCGGCCATTCAGGTGTCCGAATGCCAGGGCAAGTTCCTCGAGATTCTCGTGCGGGGGTGTGGCGCGAGGCGTGTTCTGGAGGTCGGGACCCTGGGCGGATTCAGCACCACCTTCCTGGCCCGAGGCGTCGGTCCCAACGGAACCGTCACCAGCCTCGAGCTCGATCCGCGGCATGCGGCCGTGGCCCGGGAGAGTCTCCGTGAGAGCGGCCTGGAGAAGCGAGTGGAGGTGCTGGAGGGCGATGCGCACGAGTCGCTCCGCCGCATGATCGGGGAAGGAGCGGAGCCCTTCGATTTCGTCTTCCTCGACGCCGAGAAGTCCGGGTACCCGCTCTACCTGGACGCAATTCTGCAGCTCTCACGCCCCGGCACGATGCTCGTCGCGGACAACGTCGTGCGAAA
Organism: Gemmatimonadota bacterium; assembly: GCA_039586075.1. Classification (GTDB taxonomy): domain Bacteria; phylum Gemmatimonadota; class Gemmatimonadetes; order Longimicrobiales; family Gaopeijiaceae; genus Gaopeijia. Next base: position 30,008 of record JBDHLC010000029.1, read on the forward strand.
AGGAAACGTCCTGGACTCCGACTCGGACGACCCCAACGTCCGGGGCGTGCGCGAGTTCAATGCCCGGGTAGCAGCCGCTCCCGGCCTGGAGGCCACCATCCTCCAGACGGTGGGGACGAAGGGCCACGACGGGCTCCTTCTGGCGGTCCTCACCTAGCCCTTCGAGCAGGTGGGCACACCTTCGCCGCTCCCTTACCGAGCCAGGCTGATTCCGACATCAGCCGGCGGGCAATCCCCCACCGCGCCGATCCGGGCCACGCACGATTCTTTACTGTTCCCCCGCACCGCTCTCCCGCGACTCCTCCCCAGGACGCGTGAATCTGTGGACGACAGGCGCACGGCCCGATTCGTCGGTATCTTCTTCATCGCTGCAACCGGGTTCTATCTGACGGGGCAGGCCCTCTACGGGGGCGTCATCTCTGCGGACGCGGTGGCCCCGTTCACCTCCACCCAACGAACGCGGGTCGTCGCTGGGGTCCTCGTCGAGCTCGTCGGTGTGTTCGCGATCCCCATGATCGCCGTCTTCCTGTATCCGGTCCTCCGCCGGTTCAGCACGCCGTTAGCCTTGGCGTACGTCGCACTGAGGGTCATTGAGGCGACTCTCCTGGCCGTAGTCGCCGCCTTGACCCTGTCCCTCCTGGCCGAGTTCACCACCCTGGGTTGGCAAGAGCTGCGTGAGCTGGTCGCTCTCCTGAGTGAACCGCCGTTCCTGCTCTCGGTTGGACTTGCCTTCCCTCTGAGCGCAATGCTCCTGAACGCTGTCCTGTGGAGCACCAGGCTCGTGCCCCGGACCATCTCAGCTTGGGGCTTCCTGGCAGGCCTCCTCCTGATGACGGGCTCGGTCGCCGCCCTCCTGGGCCTGCTCGACGCCCTGCCTCCCGTCGCGGTGGAGGTCGTCGTGTCCGGTCCCATTGCCATTCAGGAGATGGTGCTCGCCGGGTGGCTCATCGCCCGGGGCTTCTCGTTGGAGGGAGACTCCTCCGAGCCCTGACGCGGCGATGCGTGTGGCCGTTGCGCTGCCGCGTGACGGCTCGGCACTGTGTAGGCTCGTTCGGGGCATCGCGGAGCGGCTGCCCCCTGCCCTCCCCTGTCGAGAGCACGAGGTCGCATGAACTGGGATGCGTTGAGCGCCATAGGAGAGATCGTTGGCGCGCTCGCTGTGGTCGTCACGCTGCTGTACCTGTCGCGCCAGATTCGCCAGGCCAACCGACAGGGAGAGATCGAGGCGTTCAGGCATACCTGGGACAACCTCAACCAGTTCTGTGACATCCTCAGCGAGTCCACCGACCAGGCCGGCATCGTGATCCGAGGACGCGAAGACCTGCAGAGCCTGACTCCGGAAGAGGCGCTCGTCTTCGAGCACATCCACATTCGGCTTCTAAACACCCTCGAGAGCTGGCACCTCCAGATCCAACGCACGTCCAAGCCGGGCGCCTACCGAGACACCCAACTCCAGAACCTTGCAGGCATTGCGGCGGGCTACCTGGGGCATCCCGGGACGCGGCAGCTCTGGGCCGGCATCGGGTACTACTTCGAGCCCATCCAGGACCTTGTGGATCGGGCACTGGCGGCCCCTCAGGACCTCTCGTAGGGGGGCCTTCGGTATCGATGGCCTCTCGAGCGCAGGGCGGTGATCGGCCGTCGGCGAAGCACCTGGTCTTGCTCTTCGGCCCGCCGGCCGTGGGGAAGATGGCCGTGGGAAGGCAGGTGGCGGACCGTACCGGCCTTCTGCTCTTCCACAACCACATGTCCATCGAGCCTGTCCTGCAGCTGTTTCCGTTCGGTTCGCCGCCCTTCAACCGACTGGTCTCTTCGTTCCGGAATCACGTCTTCGACGAAGCAGCGGCAGCTGAGGTGCCGGGGCTCATCTTCACGTACGTCTGGGCGCTCGATGAAGCCGGAGAGCGAAAGCACGTGGACGAGCTGGTCGCGCGATTCGAATCCAGGGGGGCGAGGATCCACTTCGTGGAGCTCTTCGCCTCGCAGGAGGAGCGCCTTCGTCGCAACCGGACGGAACTCCGTCTCGCCGAGAAGCCGTCCAAGCGGGATGTGGAAGCCTCGGAGCGCAGGATTCTCGAAAACGACCGGAGGTATCGCCTCAACACGGACGGAGACTTCTTCTACCCGGAGCGTCACCTCCGGATCGACAACACGCACCGGTCTGTCTCGGACGTGGCGGAGGAGATCGTGAATCGCCTGGGGCTGCCATTGCGGGAGGGCGGCAGGTGAAGTGAGGCGTGGAGGCTCGGCGACGCAATGTGGGGCGGCGAGGTCGTCAGTCGACCCAGGGGATGATGTGCGCCCAAATCCATGACGCGAGATCGCTCGCGAAGATTGACCCGGCGGCCGTGCCGGGAAGCATCGATACCGGTTCCGGCTCCGGCAACGTCTCGATGCTGGCGATCCGCCAGATAGCGGGTTAACTGAAGAATCAGGCCGAGCCGGTTCGGCAACCCTGGCACGCCGGGTGCAAACCCTCCCGTGGTTCGGGTGGGGGCATTCGACCCTCTCACGGAAGTATGCCATGATCACGGACGTTCAAACGCAACGGGATCTGGAGCTGTTTCGGGCGCGGGATGGCGGTGCGTCCGTGCTGGGCACGCTGGACCGCACCAGCACACCGGGGGGTCGGAAGCGGCTCTCCAAGATGGTGGACGTGCCGCTGGCAACAGCAGAGCAGATTCGATCCCGGCAAGACTCCATCCGGTTCCTCGCGTCCGCGAACGTCCCCGTCCCTGTCCCGGAGGAGCTGATCAAGGGGGCCCGGAAGTACGTCGAGTCGAACTACGCCACGGTCTGCGCCGGCGGTCGCGTCAAGCGACTCGCGGACGTCGCCTGGATCGCCCTCCGGTACCCGGAGCTGATTCGGTTCGCCCGGGCGGGACTCGCTTCGACCAGGCAGTTGATGGAGCGGGTCGTTGGGTTCGTCGAAGCCGTGTCCGGTGCCGGGCTCCCGAGCGAGCTGGCCCACATCTTCGACGAGATCCGCGCCATGGATGGAGATCTGAGAGACGTCATCCACGGTGCCCACACGCGGCGCGCCGTTCTGGAGGCAGACCGAACCATCCGGGAGACATTCCGGCGCCGAATGGACCAGCTCATGGAGACCGTGTACGAGCTCGACGCCCTGAACTCGGCGGCTCAGCTGCTGAGGGAGGGCTACACCCTCCCGGAGGTGGAGGACGAGGGGACCCACCTGGAGGGGGAAGGGCTCTGGCATCCGTTTCTCCCCGAGGCGGTGGCGAATCCTGTTCGGCTCCGGGGCGGTGAGACCCTGGTGTTCCTCACGGGCCCGAACATGGCCGGCAAGACCACGTACCTGAAGGCCGTCGGACTGGCTCTCTATCTGGGTCAGTGCGGCCTTCCCGTGCCCGCGCAGCGGCTCCGGTTCACGCCCGTCGATCGGTTCATCACGGGGTTGGCGCCCGAAGACAACCTGCGCCAGGGCATCAGCTACTTCCTTGCCGAGGTCCGCAGGGTGAAGGAGGTGGTCTCGGCGGTCGCCAGGGGTGAACGCACCGTGGCAATCTTCGACGAAGTGTTCAGGGGCACGAACGTCACGGACGCACTGGAGGCGTCCAAGGCGGTGCTCCTGGGATGCTCCAGGGCGCCGACGAGCATGTTCCTGTTCTCGTCGCACCTTTCGGAGCTCGCGGAGGCGCTGGCGGACCGAGAGTCGGTGAAGTTCTGCTACTTCGACGGGGACCTGGACGGCAGCGAGCTCCACTTCGATTACCGGTTGAGGCCGGGCGTCTCGAGTCGGCGTTTCGGGATGGAGCTCCTGCGTCGGGAAGGTCTGCCCGACATACTGGAATCGATCCCGGCATGAGACCGGGGGACTCGAGGCTCCCACCTGACGAGAGTCGCCGGCTCCGGTCGTTGAGGGCTCGTTTCGCTCAGCCGCAGGTGGAGTCCGAATGAGACCACGCACCGTCCACGTCCTGACCTTCGAGGGCTGCCCTCACGCCGATTCGGCGAAGGCCGCCGCCCTCACCGCCATCTCCGACTTCGGTGGGCCCATCGAGTTGATCGAGGTCGATCTGCTGGACCCCGAGATCCCCGCCGAGCTCAAGGGCTATCCCTCCCCGACGGTTCTCGTGGGGATGAAGGACGTATCGCCCGGTGAGGGGACCCAGGGCGGGATCGGGTGCCGGGCCTCCGGAGCGCCGTCGGCGGAGGAAGTCCGGCTCGCCTTGGAGGGCGCCTGGGCTCAGGACCCTCGATGGCATCCGGACGAGGACCCCGCGCCACACCCTTCACGAACGGTGCGCCTGAGCTTCCGGCCTGGGAGACCTGAGGAGGCTCCCGAGTACGTTGCATTGCGCGGGCAGACCCGGCAGAACGCTTTCTCGGAAGATCGGCTTCGCTCCGTCGGCGTGACGGCCGAGACCTGGGCGGCAGGCATCGATTCAGGCTCCCTTCCCGGCCATGTATGCGTCGTGGACGGCAACGTCGTCGGATACTGCTTCGGTGACCGGGAGTCCGGTGAGATCGTCGTCGTCGCCGTACTGCCGGAATTCGAAGGCCTCGGAGTCGGTCGGGAGGTGCTGCGCCGTACGGCGGATGAGCTGGTGGCGTTGGGGCATCGCCGGCTCTATCTAAGCTGCTCTCCCTTTCCGGAGAGCAGGTCCTATGGCTTCTACCGACACCTCGGATGGCGGTCCACCGGCACCATCGACGGGAACGGCGACGAGGTGCTGGAGCTGGTCGTGCGGAAGTCCTGGACCACGCCATCTGGACCAACGAGATCCGGTTGATCTACCTTCGGCGGATGCTCGCCGCCACGGTCTCGGCCGCCGCCGCGCTGTCGCCCTGAGCGACCGATGCGGAAGGCCGCGATGGGCCGCTGAGGGCCGGGCGAGCCTCATTGCACCTCGATACCTCACATCTCGGGCACCGTGCATGGCTCGCTTCATGAGGCCCCGATCCGTCCTGGCAGTGCGAGACCTGGCCTCTTCCACCGACTACTTCATGCATGTGCTCGGCTTCGGGAGGGATCCCATCGAAGCACCGGGGTGGAGCTTCCTCTCGCGGGATGGCGTCCAGCTCATGCTCGGCGAGTGCCCCGACGAGATGAATGCATCCGAGACCGGGAATCACTCGTGGTTCCTGCACGTCATGGTCGAGGGAGTCGATGAGCTGCACGACGAGGTCGTGCTAAGGGGAGGAAGGATCGTGGTCTCGCTGGGTGATCGTTCCCACGGGCATCGTGAATCCGTGGTGGAAACGCCCGACGGACATCGCATCCTGTTCGGCGAGCCTATAGCCTAGAGGCAACGCCGAAGGCGTGGTGGAGGTGCGCCGCGCGGGGTTGGCTCGGGTACGCCCCGGGTCCATGATGGGGTGTCGACTCCACGGGAGAAGGACATGCGAACCCAAAGAAACGCGCCCGGGCGCTCGACGCCCGTTCTTCGCCCCACCTTCCCGGTGAGGCTCGGCCTGCTCCTGGCGGTCCTCGCGCTGCTTCCCGCCCCGGGGCCGGCCCAGGAGAAGGTCTATGAGATCGCCTCCCTACGGGCGAGGCTCGAGCTGCTGCCCTCCGGGGATTACCGGATCCGGGAGGCCATCACCTTCGACTTCCAGGTGGGCGAGTTCACGTTCGCCGAGCGGGATATCCCGTCGTCCAACACGGACGGCATCGGGAACGTTCGTGTATCCAGCCCGGACGTGGCCATCACCGCGGTGGAGCAACGTGGCCGTCACGGGGGCGACGTGCGGTGGGAATTCCCGCCCACCACCGGCCGCGCCACGTTCGTGATCGAGTACGACCTGCGGGGCGCCGTGCGCCTCGTGGGCGACACGAACGAGGTGTTCTGGAGGGTCGTCGGCACGGACTGGGACGTACCGTTCCGGGACGTGGAGGCGGAGGTGGTCCTTCCGGCGGAGCTCCGCATCCTCGCCGACGCCGTGACCCTGGATCCTGCCGACATCGGCGGCCTCGCCGGTGACTCGGGCGCCCTCCGGGCCGCGTTCGACGTGGGCCCCCTCGCCGC
>JBDHLC010000030.1:0-55758 GCA_039586075.1 Gemmatimonadota bacterium
CTCGATCCAGTGGTGCATGTGGGGCCGGAAGGCGTCCGGATCCCGGTAGATGACCTCCTGGAAGAAGTTCCGCACCTGGTTCGGTGCGGCCGGGGTGAAGCTCCCGTTCACCGCACGCAGGGCCGCGTCCATCCATTCCTCGACCGTCTCGATCTCCTCCTCCTCCAGGAACCGCATGTAGCGGTCCACCGACTCGTTCAAGCGCCGGTCGTACTCCTGGGCGGTGGCGATGCGCTCCAACTCCGGGAGGTCCCGGTTCCGGTTCTCCTCCAGGCGCATCGAGGCGTGGGCCCGGGCCAGCTCCCGCCGCATGAGGGTGACCTGTTCCTCCCACGAATACGGGACGAGGTGGACGTTTTGCATGTACCAGGTGTAGTTGTCCTTCCCCACCCCCGAGGTGCCGCGCTTGGAGGAGGCTTCCATCTCCAGCCACGAGACGAACTCCTGGCTGGCGGTGATGGCGGCGGTGATGGCCTCGTCCAGCTGGGGCAGGGTGCCCTGGACCCGGGAGCCCAGCACCTGCAGGTCCGCCGCCTGCCCCCGGAACGCGCGAATTCCGGCGATCCACAGGTCCCGAGCGTCCCCGGTGAGGTTGCCCTCCGCCTGTTCCAGCAGCGGGGGGATGGCGCCGATCCGCTCCGCCAGCTCGGTGGCGTCCGCCTCCGATAGCGGGTAGCTGTAGGTCCACGTGTCGATGAACCCGTGGATGGTGGGCCCCTCGTGGGCGGGGACGTCGCTCTCCGCGGAGTAGATCAGGACGTAGAAGGCCGGGTCCCGCTCCCAGGGACGCCGGACCCGGTGGTCGAAGTCCAGCCCGTTCATCTCCGCCCGGATCAGGTGCCAGTCCACCTTGGTGGAGACGGTCCAGTCGTCGCTCCACAGGGCGTACAGGCGCGCCTGCCAGTCGGCCAGCTCCGCGTGCTGCGCCGCCATGGCGCCGGCGGTGTAGTCGGGCACTCCCGCGTTGAAGGCGGGGCGCTCGAACTGCCTCCAGTCGGCGAAGAGCTGGTTCAGGTCCTGCCGGGTCCCGGGGTCCGTCCCGAGTCCCACCGCCGACCCATCTCCCCCGCACGCGCCCGCGAGGAGGGCCACCGCCAGCACGGCCCCGAGGCGGGTGGCCGCTGAGGACGGCAGGAGGGAAGGGTGCCTGGGTGCAGCCATGGGGACCTCCGAGGGGGGTGGGTTCACGCCGCCGTCACGGTATGGTGCGGACAAGCCGCGGGGCAACCCCGATCACGGGACGGTAGTGAAACGGATCCCGGGATCGTATGCATTCCCACCGCGCCGGGCCGACGAGAGTCCACTCCGGGCGGGCCTCCGCGCACCCAGGGCTCCTCGGGTGAAGGCTCCTCGGGACCTCTCGCGCGGACGTTCACCAACTGCATTCCCTCCCAACCGTTGAGCATCACGATGGCACTCTCCCGACACCGGATAGTCACGCTCCCCCTCCTTCTCCTGTTGCCGGTGGTGGCGGCGTGCGGCGCCGACGCCTCCGTGGACGCTGCCGGCTCCGCCGAAGCCGCGGCGCAGGATGCCTCCATGGCGTCCGCGGACGCCCAGGCCATGGTGGACAACCTGCTGGTCCAGGCGTCCACCGTTCGGAGCAAGCTGGAAGGCCTGGCGGAGGCCATGCCCGAGGAGACCTACGACTGGCGTCCCGGCGACGGGGTTCGGTCGGTGGGCGAGGTCTTCATCCACGTGGCGGCCGACAACTACCTGCTCCCCGCCATCCTCGGCGTGGAAGCCCCGGCCGAGACGGGGATCACCACGGAGTACGCCACGGTCCAGGCCTACGAGGCCCAGACGCTCACCAAGGCCGAGATCGTGGCCAACCTGACGGAGTCTTTCGACCACCTGGAGGCCGCGGTGGCCCAAACCCGGGGAGACCTGGACCGGACCGCCACCGCCTTCGGCACGGACTTCACGGCGGGCGGCCTGTGGACCATGGCGGTGACGCACCTGCACGAGCACCTGGGGCAGTCCATCGCCTACGCGCGGAGCAACGGCGTGGTCCCGCCCTGGAGCCGCTAGGCGGGAAGGCGCGGGATCCGGGCCCGGCGGCCCAGCCTGCCGGGCCGGATCACCTTGATCGGGACCGGGGAGATGAACGCCACCCGCGATTCCCGTCCGGCCCGGTCCCGGCGATGCGGCACGGGGATTGCTCGAGTGCGGGGGACGTCAGTCCTCGAGTCTCGCGAGATGGAGGTCGCCCCATGAGGACCCTGAGCATTCGTCGCGGCACCTGGCTAATTGGCGCCGCCCTCGTGTTCGCCGGCTCCGGGCCGGTCACGCCGCTCCTGGCCCAGGAGGATACCGCCGCCCCGGATCCCCAGGAGCTCACGGTGGAGCTGGTCATCGCCACGGCGGTGGAGGACCGCGAGCCGGTGGGAGCCGGAGAGACGTTCCCCGCGGACGTGGGGCAGCTGTTCGCCTGGATGCGGGTCACCAACGGCGCCGACACGACGCTGCGGGTGGTCTGGACCCACGGTGACCATCGCAGCGAGGTGCCCCTCGAGGTAGGCGGCTCGCCGTGGCGGACCTGGAGCTCCAAGCAGATTCCGCCGGAGTGGACCGGGTCCTGGACGGTGGAGATTCAGGACGCGGACGGCACCGTGGTGGCGTCCACCACCTTCACGGTGGAGGCGGCCGGCTAGCCCTCCGGAAGGGCGGAAACGGTGTCTCGGAACGGGGCGGTCCTGCGGGGCCGCCCCGTTTTGTTACAGGCGGGATTCCCGCCAAACGTTTCCCAGAACCCCGGGAATCCGCGGCATTCCGCGGTTTGCGATGCGCGTAAACTGTTGAATATCTCGACCCGAACCGGGGCATGCGGCTTGCGACCCTTGGATCAGCATGGAACGCCTGCTGCCCTACTCCGACGTGGTGACCGCACTCTCCCATGCTCTGGACCTGCGGGGTGGCCAGCGACCGGGGCACTCGGTGCGAACCACGCTCATCGGGATGGAGATCGGGGCGGCCCTGCAGCTCGGGTCACGAGAGATGGCCGACCTGTACTACGCCCTCCTCCTGACCCACGGGGGAGGCTCCTTCCTGGGCGTTCCCAGCCGCCACGAGATCCAGGAGAGCTCCGAGCTGGCCCTGGACCTGGGGTTCAGTGAGGAGACGGCCAGCGCGGTGCGCCACGCGGCGGAGCGCTGGAACGGCACCGGCCGCCCCGACGGGCTGCGGGGCCGGGAGATCCCACTCCTGTCCCGCATCTGCGGCGTCGCCCGAGTAGCCGACAGGGCCTTGACGGCGGGCGGCGTCGCGGAGGTGCGGGAGCTGCTCACGGCGTTGCAGGGACGACGGTTGGATCCGGACCTGGTGAAGCTGGTCCGGGGCTGGTCCCACCGGGACGTGTGGTGGGCCGACGTGCGGGGCTCCCGGCGGGCGGAGGCGCTCCGGGAGGTGGAGCCGGACCACGGACGCCGGCTCCTGTCGGAGGACGACGTGGACCGCATGGCGGAGGTCTTCGCCCGGGTCATCGACACGAAGGGCTCCTACACCTACAACCACTCGCTGCGGGTGGCGGAGATCGCCCGGGCCATCGGGCGTCGCCGGGGGGTCTCCCACCGCGAGCTCCGGCGGCTGTACCGGGGCGGGCTCCTTCACGACATCGGCAAGCTGGCGCTGCCCCGGCTCGTTCTGCACAAGCCCCAGGCCCTGAGTCCCGAGCAGGTGGCGCTCATCCGCAGCCACCCGGTGCACTCCCACGAGATCCTCAAGAGCGTGGAGGCGTTCGCCGACGTGGCGGAGATCGCCGCCTTCCACCACGAGCGCCTCGACGGGACGGGGTATCCCTGGGGCTTCGGCGCGGAGTCGCTGGACGAGGCCTGCCGGACGGTGGCCGTGGCGGACATGTACGAGGCCCTGACGGTGGACCGGCCCTACCGGCCGGCCATGAGCAAGGACCAGGCCCTGGAGGTTCTGCGCCTGGAGGCGCGGAGCCGGGTGGATCCGGACCTGGTGGACACGCTGGCGGGTTGCCTGGACGCGAAGGGGGGGCTGCTCCCGGATCCACCCCCGGGTGTGGTCTCCATCCACGTTCGTACCTCCGCCGAGCGGAGGCCGGAAGACACGAATTCAGCGCCACGGATGACCGTGCAGGGAGACTCCTGTCGGCGCTGGGGCTGGGTGCGGGTGAGCTGACCCCTCCGGGGGATGGTGGATCGTTCGGACCGACTCACGGTAGCTGCAGGCTCTGCCGCGCCGGGCTACATCACTGGGCGTCCGGCATCGACTTCGATGCAGCCGACGATTTCACCCACAGTGAGCCCCACCCAGCCATTTTTCCGCCCGGCTGCACCGAGACCCGCTCTGGGTCGATCCGCCACGCGGCGGTCTCCCTCGCCGTGATTCCCCGGGGGCAAGCCGCTCCGCAGGGACGCGCCTCGTTCGTGATTCCCCCCGCGAGATCCGCTCCGCGGTGACCTGCCTCGCCGTGAGCTTCCCGGGCTCCGGCTCCTAGACCTGGCTGGTCATGATGAAGAGGGGCCGGTCCCGGAAGGTGTCGTACTTGGGCCGGAGCCGGTCCGTGTCGTAGAACATGTCCACGTCCACCGACTTCTTCTCCATGACGGCGCCCAGGGGAACGGAGTCGTACACGCCGTGGCGGACCGCCACCAGGAGGCCGCTCCGCCCCTGCAGGATCAGGTCCAGCGCCAGGTTTCCGTAGGCCATGGGGACGATGGAATCCAGGGCGTCGGGGTCCCCCGAGCGGACCAGGTACCCCAGCCGCTGGTTCACGATGTTGACGCGCTTCCCGTAGTTGTACTTGGGCGAGAGCTCCTGGATGGCGGCGGCGACCTCGTCCCCGATCCCGCCCAGCTTCTTGTGCCCGAACTGGTCCGTTTCCTCGCTCTTGAACTTCATCCCCTCGTGGTGGCTCAGGCGCGCGCCCTCGGAGACCAGGACCACCGAGTAGCGGGAGGGGTGGCGGTTCCGGTCCTTCACCAGGAGCTCGGTGAGGTGCTCGGGATCCACGGTGGCCTCGGGGATCACGCACCGGTCGGCGGCTCCGGCCATGGTGGGGAGCAGGGCGGTGAAGCCCGCGTACCGGCCGAAGACCTCGATGACCAGGATCCGCTCGTGGGACCCCGCCGAGGTCCGCAGGCGGTGGGTGTGCTCGATGGTGCGGGTGACGCAGGTGCTGAACCCGATGCAGTAGTCCGTCCCCGCCACGTCGTTGTCCATGGTCTTGGGGATGGCCACCACCTTCACCCCCTCTTCGTGGAGCCGGTGCCCGTACGACAGGGTGTCGTCGCCGCCGATGGGGATGAGGGTGTCCACTCCCAGGAAGTCCAGGTTCTCCAGGATGGACGGCGTGATGTCGTTGATCTCGTCGGTGTATCGATCCTGGAGGTGGGCCGGCACGAAGGCCTTGGGCAGGTGGCTCGCCCGGGTGCGGCTGGAGTGCAGGAAGGTCCCTCCGGTCCGGCCCGCCCGATTCACGATGGGCTCGGTGAGCTCCATGACGCAGTCGCTGTTGTCGGCATCGGCGTCCGGAACCACGTCCACCAGCCCTCTCCATCCCCGCCGGATGCCCAGGACCCGGTAGCCCTCGCGCAGGGCGCGGATGGTCACGGCGCGGATGGCGGGATTCAGGCCCGGAACGTCGCCGCCGCCGGTGAGGATCGCGATGGTGCCCTTGCTGCCCGACATGGATGGTCCTCCACGGATTCCAGTATGGAGATCGGGGGGCGCAGGGCCCCCGATCACTTTTGTCACTTGAACGTACTAATGTGGCGTCCCGTTGGCTTGAGGCAAATGGGGGGCAGGGGATGGATCGTCCTCCCCCCGGTTCGGTAGCTTAAGACCTCCACAGCCGACACTCTCTACGGAAGACGTCCGCATGAGCGAAGCCGCCCTCTTTCCCCACGCGCGGATCCCCTACGGCACCTGGGGCAGCAGCTACTTCCCCGCCTGGCAGACCTCGGCCCTGGCGGAGGTGAACATCGGGCAGTTCGCCGGCGAGGCCATGGCCCGGACCCTGGGCCTGCGGGGGGTGCCGAAGAGCGAGCTGGACTACCTGGTGCTGGGCTCCACGGTGCCGTGGCACTGGAAGTTCTGGACCGCTCCCATGGTGGCCAGCATCATGGGCCACCGGATCCCCGGCTTCCACGTGGAGCAGGCGTGCGCCACGGGACTCCAGGCGGTCCTCATGGGCGCGGCCACGGTGGAGGCCCGGTCCCACGACACGGTGGGCGTCCTGACCTTCGACCGCACCAGCGACTCCCCGGTGGGGGTCTTCCCGGAGCGCCGCTCGTACGAGCGCACGCAGGTCATCGCCGACGTGTGGGACAACTTCGGCTTCGACCCGGCCACCGGGAAGGCGATGATCACCGCCGCCGGGCTGACGGCTCGGAAGTACAAGCTGGACCGCCGGGAGACGGACGAGATCGCCCACCTGCGCCACCAGCAGTACTTCGACACCAAGGAGCGGGGATTCCTGGACCGCTTCATGGTTCCGCTGGACGTGCTCACGGTGCAGGGCCGGCCGCTGGGTAGCGTTGATGACGACGTGGGCGTCCGGCCCCTCTCGATGGGGGCGCTCCGGGGCCAGCGGGAGCTGGATACCTGTGTCACCAGCGGGACCCAGACCCACGCCTCCGACGGGATGGCCTGCCTGCTGGTCACCACCGAGGAGCGCGCGCGGGAGCTGAGCCCCCGCCCGGAGATCTCCATCCGCCTGCTGGGGAAGGCGGAGGCGCGGGCGGAGCCCTCCCTGATGCCGGAGGCGCCGGGGATCGCGGTGAACCGCCTCCTTGATCGCCTGGGCATGACCATGGACGACGTGGCCGTGGCCAAGAACCACAACCCCTTCGCGGTGAACGACGCCGTCTTCAAGCGTCAGACCGGGTACGACTGGGAGAAGCTCAACCGCACGGGGTGCTCCCTGGTGTGGGGACACCCCCAGGGGCCCACCCTCACCCGGTCCCTCATCGAGGGGCTGGAGGAGGCGGTGGAGCTCGGCGGAGGGAACGTGCTCCTCTTCGGGTGCGCCGCCGGGGACGTGGGAATCGCCGCCCTCTTCCAGGTTTCCTGAGGATCGGCCGTGATCGACCCGCTCCCGGACCTCCCGCTCCCCGTATCCGACCCGCACCGGACTCCCGACTCCGAACCGCACCTGAATCGATGACCGCTCCACAGGAGACCGCCGTGAAGGCCATGCGCCAGCCGACCCTGGAGACCCTGGGCCTCGGAACCGTCCTCGAGATCTTCAAGAACGGACGACTGCCGGTGGACACCGCCGCCCAGGTGGAGGCCGTGTTCGGGCCCGAGGACGACCGGGGCTCCATGGTCATTTCGGGCGCCAGCGGAATCGTGGGCGCCGGCAAGACCATGCAGTTCGCCTCGCGCCTGGAGCCCTACGGGGTGCGGGTGGTGGCGCTGGACTTCCCCGGAGCCCCCGACGGGATCGGCGCGAAGTACGACGGGCTGGCCCGCTCCTTCGGTCCGGACGGGGCCGCCCGCATCATGTCCTCCATCGTGCGCCTCTCGTACGACGGGAAGACGCTCCCCCAGGAGCTGGGCGGCCTCAAGCCCCGCTTCCTCCTGGAGGCGATCCCGGAGATCCTGGAGATCAAGCGGGCGCATTACGCGCTGTTCCAGGAGGTTTTTCCGGGGCTGGAGATCCGTTCCGTCACCTCCGGCTTCCCCGCCCGGGAGCTGGGCGTGGGCGTGGCGCACCCGGCCTTCCCCCACGAGATCAACAAGATCTTCGAGACGGTCGAGGACGAGCCGTCCGACGTGACCCGCCTGCTCTGGGCCCTGGGCCTGATCCCGGTCCCGGTCAGCGACGACTGGTCCTTCATCCTGGACGTCCTCTTCTGCGGCATCACGCTGGCGGCCCTGCGCTACCACCGGGCCACCAACATGCCCTACTGGAAGCTGGACAAGTACGTCCGGCGGCTGGTGGGGCCGAATCCGTTCCGGGCCCACGACGCCATCGGCGCCAAGGGGGCCGACTTCCTCACCTGGTCCTGTCTGCACCACCTGTCCGGTGAGTACGGCGAGCTGTTCACGCCCACGCCGGAGCTGGTGGAGCGAAAGGACACGGGGCAGGAGTGGTACCCGCCCAACCACTTCCGGCCGGTGGTGGACTGGAGCATGGACCCGGAGGCCGAGGCGGAGTTCGAGGCCTGGATCTACGGGCCTCTCTTCCAGATGACCTCCCTCATGCTGCACGAGAACCGGGGTCACCTCTCCCACATGAACGCCATCGGCGAGCTGTGCGCCCAGTTCCGGAAGGGAATCCTGGCCGTCATGCGGCGGTACGGCCCCGACGGGGTGAAGGAGACGGTGGCGCGATACCACCGGCTGTACCCGTCCGCGGCGGGGGAGTCGTGGCATCCCGAGGCCGTCTCGGACATGAGCTCCGCCGACTGGCAGCAGCTCTACGTGAACGCCGAGCACGACGGCGAGGTGGGCGTGGTGACCCTCTCCCGGGAGAGCTACAGCTGGGACGTGGACGCCGAGCTCAACCGCGCCCTGGACTGGCTGAAGGCCGAGGGGATCGAGCGGGTCATCCTCACGGGGGACTTCCACCTCTCCACCCAGATGGTGGGGGCGGACACCGGCGAGTTCTTCGCCGCCATGGAGGACCTGGAGGCCGGGCTGGCCATCACCCACCAGTGGTCCCGCACGGCGCGCCGCCTGCACGACGACTTCCGCGTCTCGGTGGGCTTCGTCCCGGGCAAGCGGTGCCTGGGCGGCATGCTGGAGGTCCTCATGCACTGCCACCACCTGGTGGCGGTGGATGACGCCCGCTTCGGCTGGCCCGAGGTGACCCTTCCGGTGGTGCCGGGGATGGAGGCCTGCCACTGGCCGCTGCGCCGGGCCGACGGCGAGGGCCGCGCGCGGCTCCTGGAGATGCTCCTCACCGGTCGTCCGGTGAAGGCCACGGAGGCCCGGGGCTGGCTGGTGGATTGGGCCGGACCCATGGAGGAGGCCCTGGCGGAGGCGTGGCGCCGGGCGCGAGGGGCGGATCGGGGATCGGAGAACCGACCGGTGGCCCGGGGCGCCGTGGCGGGCATCGCCGACGACGTGCCGTGGCTTCCGCAGGCGGATTCTCCCCTCATGGAGAGGGGGCGGGAGGCCATCATGACCTGCGTGAAGGAGGCGTGCGGCGTCCCCGTTGAGGAGGCGCTGAGCGTGCAGGCCCGGCTCGCTGCGGAGTTCCTGGCGGGGCCCGAGTGCCTGGCCGGCGTGGTGGGCGCAGATTACCTGAAGACGACGCGGATCTAGGTGCCGGCCGCGGGAACCTTTCGGGCGTCAAGTCCGTCAGAGTAGATAGAGGGGGGCGAATCCACCGGGTTCGTCTTACATTCCCCGAACCCTCCCTGGTCCGCAGGGCGGGCCTTGCTGGGAGCGTGCCATGAGGCGCACCGTCCAGGAGATGCTTCGGCGCCGGATGCCGCAGGTGCTGGGCATCTACCTCGCCGCTGGGTGGGGGCTCCTGGAATTCTCCGACTGGGCCGCCACCCGTTTCAACATCGAGGCCCCGGTGGTGGGGCTGGTCCTGGTCAGCCTGCTGGCCTTCCTGGTCCCTGTGCTCTGGATCGCGTGGCGCCTGGCGGACAACGACCTGGGGCCCCACGAGGTGATCGCGCCGCCCCGGTCCGTGGCGGTCCTGCCCTTCGTGAGCGTGGGAGACGACCCGGAGGCGGAGCTGCTGGGCTTCGGGATCGCCGACCAGATCCTGTCCGACCTGACCCGGATCGGCGACCTGAAGGTGGTGGCCCGCACGTCGTCCTTCGCGTACCGGGGCGTGAGTGACGACGTCCGGAAGATCGGGCGGAAGCTGGGCGCGCGGGCCATCCTGGAGGGGAGCGTGCAGCGCTCCGGGAACCGCCTGCGGGTCACCACCCAGCTGGTGAGCGCGCAGAACGGGTACCACCTCTGGTCGGACAGCTACGACCGGACCATGGAGGACCTCTTCGCCATCGAGGACGAGATCGCCGCCAACGTCGCCCGGGTCCTCAACGCCGTGCTGCGGGAGTACGAGCGCCGCGCCATCACCAAGGTGCCCACCCGCGAGGTGCACGCCATGGAGTTCTACCTCCGGGGCCGGCGGTTCCTCTTCCAGACACGCCGCAGGAGCCTGGAGTTCGCCCGGGAGATGTTCCAGCGGGCCATCGACGAGGATCCCGACTTCGCCCTGGCCTACGCCGGCATCGCGGACGTGGCCGCCCTGCTGGGGATGTACTTCCCCAAGGCCCACGCCGACCTGGAGGAGGCGCGCCGGGCTGCCGAGCGAGCTCTGGAGCTGGACCCCGAGCTGGCGGAGGCCCACGCGGCGCTGGGGGCGGTCCTCTTCGTGGCGGGGGACATTCCCGGAGCCGAGCGCGCCTTCCTGCGGGCGGTGGACCTCGACCCCCGGCTCTTCGAGGCCCGCTACTTCCACGCCCGCGCCTGCTTCCAGGAAGGCCGGTTCGAGGAGGCGGCCACGCTGTACCGCCAGGCCGCCGAGGTCCGGGAGGACTACGCCTCCTCCTTCTTCCTGGCCCAGTCCCTGGAGGCCCTGGGGCGGGAGGCCGAGTCCCGGGCTGCCTACGAAGAGGCGCTGTCGGTGGCGGAGCGGCACATGGACCTGAATCCCGACGACTCCCGGGCCGCCACCATGCGCGCCGTCGCGCTCTCCCGCCTGGGGCGGGTCGACGAGGGACTGGATTGGGCGGACCGCGCCCTGGCAATGGACCCGGGGGACGCCGGGGTCCGGTACAACGCGGCGTGCCTCTTCTCGGTGGCGGGACGGACGGACCGCGCCATCGAGTGCCTCGAGGAGGCGGTGGAGGTGGGGTTCGGAAACCCCGACTGGCTGGCCCGGGACCCGGATCTGGACAACCTCCGGGACGATCCCCGCTTCCAGGCCCTCATGTCCGGGACGGACAAAGGCACCGGCCACCCGGCCACCTAGGGGGCCGGACGACCGGTGCCGAGGTCCTTCCTTCGGGAGGGGTCAGCCGTCCTTCAGGGCCGCCACCGGGCGGACGCCGCTGGCCCGCTGGGCGGGAAGCAGCGTCGACACGGTGGCCACCAGGATCAGGGCCACGGTGACGCCGGCGGCGTAGGTGAATCCCACTTCGCCCTCGAACAGCCCCAGGGCCCGGGTCACCAGGCGGTACATGACGAAGGAGAGGGGGAGACCCAGCACCAGCCCGACGCCCACCAGGGAGAGTCCGGAACGGGCCACCATCCCCACCACCCGTCCCCTCCGCGCGCCCAGCGCCATGCGGATTCCGATCTCCCGCTGCTGCTGCGCCACTCCGTGGGCCATCACCCCGTAGATCCCCATGGCCGCCAGGAGGAGCGCGATGCCACCCATGGCCATGAGGAAAAGGGAGATGGCGCGGGGGCCCGCCAGCGACTCCGCCACGAAGGCGTCCAGCGTCTGGATCCGCGCCAACGGCTGATCCGGGTTGACGCTCCAGACGGCCTCGCGGACGTCCGCGATGGCGGCATTCGGGTCCCCGGGTAGCCGGAGCGCGAAGCTCAGGCCCCTCCCCGGGGCCTGCGCCACCGGCACGAAGAGGGCCTGGGAGCCCTCCCCGGCCAGGGAGATGCGCTGCTGCACGGTGTTGCCCGCGATCCCCACGATGGTACGCAGCTCTTCCTCGTTCCCGACCCGCACCCGCTTACCCAGCGCCTCGCCGTCCGGGAATTCCCGATCCACGAAGCTCCGGCTGGCCACCACCACGGGCTCGGCGTCCCCGCGGTCCGACTCGGCGATCCCCCGTCCCTCCAGGATGGGAATCTCCATGGCCGGGAAGTACTCCGGATTCACCGCCTGGTAGATGGCCCGGGGAGGGTCGCTCTCTTCGGGGCGGGTGTACCCCTCCACGGCGTACTCGCGCGTGGGGGTTCCGTTGGGCCCCCGGGGCAGCCCGGTCATGGCGGCCACGCCCTGGACGCCGGGGACGGCTCGGAGGCGGAGGACCAGCTCGTCGTAGTAGGCGCGAAGCTCGTCGGTGGTGGGGTAGCGATCCTCCGGCACCGTCATGCTGAAGGTGAGGAGGCCCTCCTGCCGGAAGCCGGGATCCTGGTCCGTCACCTCCTCGAAGGCCTGCGTGAGGAAGCCCGCGCCGGTGAGGAGGCCCAGCGCCACGGCGAACTCGCCGATGACGAAGACGTTCCGGAGCCGCTTCCGGGCGCGGCTGGCGGTGCCTCCACGGCTCCCCTCGCCCAGCGCTTCCCGGAGCTCCCCCCGGGCCGCGTGCAGCGCCGGCATGAGGCCGAAGGCGACCCCCGCCAGCATGGAGACCGCCACGGTGGCCAGCACCACGCCGGGATCCAGCTGGGGCCACATGGCCCGCGGCATCTGGGCGGGCATGGCGCTCTGGAGCCACTTCACCACCCAGATGGCCAGAAAGACCCCCACCAGGCCCGCCAGGGTGCCCAGGGTGACGCTCTCGGTGAGGAGCTGCCGAATGATGCGGGTACGCCCCGCTCCCAGGGCCGTCCGCAGCGCAACCTCCTTCTGCCGTTCCTCGGCCCGGCTCAGGAGGAGGTTGGCGACGTTGACGCAGGCGATGAGGAGCCCGGCCAGGGTCACCACCGTCAGGATCATGATGAGCATGGTGTCGGTGGGCCCGGGGAAGAACTCCCGGGCGGGAATGACCCGGGGGGCCAGCCCGCGCGTGGCCTCCGGACGGGTCTCCGCGATCCGGTTCCACGTGGCGCCCACCTCGGCCTGGAGCTGCTCGATGGTGGCGCCGGGAGCCAGTCTTCCGTACTGGATCCAGAACCGGTTCTCGTAGTTGTTCCGGGCCGCCGCGAAGTCCGAGGGCCGGAATGCGTCGACGTTGGCCGGAATCATGTCGAACGAGGCCGGCGTGACGCCCACCACGGTGTACGAGGTCCCGTCCAGGACCAGGGTCCGGCCCAGGATCTCCGGGTCCCCCTGGAATCGCCGCTGCCAGAAGTCGTGCTCCAGGACCACGACCTGTCCCCGGCCCTCGGTGCCCTCGTCGGCCCGGAAGGCGCGTCCCAGCGCCGGCTGCACGCCAAGCACCTCGAACACGTCGGGGGTGCCCACCACCACGGAGAGCTGCTCCGGCATGTCCACGCCCGTGAGGTTCGCCGCCTCCAGGGTGTAGGCCGTGCTGGCTGCCAGGGCGGTGCTGGCCTCCTCGTAATCCCGGAAGCTCCCCATGGCGGCGCCGGACAGGGTCTCCACGCCGGCCCCCACGGGACCTTCGCGGAAGAGGACCAGCTCCTCGGGGTCGCCGAAGGGAAGCGGCTCGAAGAGGAAGCCGTCCAGGATGGCGAAGATGCTGGCGGTAGCCGCGATCCCCAGGGCCAGGGATAGCATGGCCACCAGGGAGACCACGGGGGTCTTGATGAGCATGCGGATCCCGTAGCGGAAATCCTGAATCAGCGTCGCCATCCCTCTCCCCTCCGTCCGTATCGCCGCACCGGGGCCCGTCCCCGGGGTCTAGCGGATCTACGGGGTGCGCCTCCAGGCGGTTTCAACACACCGCCGGGAGGAGGGGCGGGGGGGACGCCGTCAGTTCCCTCCGGCTGCCACCTCGCTCCGGACCACCCCGCCCCGGGTGGACAGCAGCCGCACGGATCCGCGGAACTCGTCCACGCCGTAGGTGCGGAAGCGGAGCACCACGTCCCGGCGCTCACCGGGCTGCAGGTAGCCCAGCTCCACGCGGCCGCGCTCCGACCCTTCCCGCCAGCGCAGCTCCGGATCGTCGCCTCCCACCCGGAGCCCTTCCACCTCCAGCTCCATCCGGTCCGGGCGCACGATCTTCACCAGGTCCGCCTGACGGAGGGCCGTGGGCAGGCGGCCGTCGTTCCGCACGGGAACCGTCACCTCCCAGGTGGTGCTGTCGCCGCCGGCCTCCACCCGCCGGACCCGGGGCGTGTCCATTCGCAGGTGGGGCAGGCTCTGGGCCATGTAGAGGTTGAACAGGGCCTGGTTCCGGGCCCAGCGCTCCAGCACCTCCGGCGGGCCGTTCTGGGAGAAGAACTTCGGGTGCCACCCCCCGATCTCCACCGGGCCGTGCTCCGGGTGCTCGAAGGGCGTCCACGCCTTGAAGGGCATGGCGAAGTCCCGTCCCGCCGCCACGCTGTCCTGCCAAACGAGGCGGTCCAGGTCGTCCTCCTCGCCGTCCCCGTTCACGTCGCCCACCCGGCCGCCGTCCCACAGCTCGTCGCCGTACCAGATGGCGCCGAGATAGAAGTAGCCGAAGTCGGGCCCGTGGCCGAAGAGGGGGTTGCCGCTGCGGTCCGGGTTGCCGCGGGTGGAGTAGTCGTAATAGACGTCCCCCGCCCAGGGGTAGCCGGTGATGCTCACGCCCACGCTGTCGAAGTGCTCGTAGAGGGCCAGGTCCTCCGGGTACATGCGCTCCTCCGATCGCGACGTGGACGGAGGCCGGAGGTGCATGGGGACCCGGGTGTCCATGGAGTTGGCCACGGCGATGTTGGGGTTCTCCAGGACGAACAGGACCACCGCCCGGGTCTCGGGCTCGGACAGGGGGAACGCTCCGGCCCCGTTCTGGGTCCAGCCGCGGCCCGTATGCTCCCGCCCGGGCATGGGGCGCCAGTTCTCCACGTAGTTCCGGTGCAGGTCCAGGCCGCCCACCCCGTCTTCGTCGGTGCGGCCGTCCCCGTCGTCGTCCATCCCCTCACGCTGCACCGACCACTCGCCCTGCTCGTCCTCCTCGGCCCGGCGCATGAGGCGTCCCGTGGGATCCCGCTCGTCCTGCAGCCATTCTCCCTCCGGGTCCCGCCACCGCATCTGGTGGATGACCCCGTCCCCGTCCAGGTCGTTGGCCGGGTCCTCGTCCAGGAGGCCGTCCCGGTCGTTGTCCACTGGCCGCACGCTGCTCCGGTTGGTCTGGGCCGTGTGCAGGTAGAGGTTCGAGCCGTCCGGGTTGTTCTGGGGCTTCAGGTAGATGGCGGCCCGGTCCAGCAGGTCGGTGATCTCGGGGTCCCGCCCGTAGCCCTCCACCAGGTGCTGGATGAGCCAGAGCACGGACTCCGACGAAGTGATCTCCCCACTGTGACGTCCCCCCTCGAAGAAGGCCGCGGGCTTCTCGGTGGCGGGCCCGGTGGCCTTGTTGGTGAGGGTCACCTGCAGAATGGGCCTCCCCTCCAGCGAGGTCCCCACCTGGTACAGCTCCACGATGTCGGGATACCACTCGGACCAGCGCTCCAGCCAGGTGTACATGACGTCCACCGTGTGGTACCGGTCGAAGGTGAGCGTCTCGCCGGCCTCGTATTCCACCTCCGGGTGCCGCACCCGGGGGAAGTGGCTGGGCCCGTGGCGGCCCAGGCTCTCCAGCACGTAGATCTGCGAATTCCGGCCCGACTCGGGCCCCACGGTGGCGGGCGGGTGCTCGGGGGGCGTGGTCTGACCGAGGGCGGGGGCCGCGGCCACCACGAGGAGGGCGAGAGCGGGGAACAGGCTGGAGCGCTTCACGGGATCTCTCCGGGGCGGAGCTCGGGGTGCGGGATATTTTCGCAGACTGTGGCCCGGATCGGTGACGGACAAGTCCCCGCGAGAGCGGCCTTGCCCCCGGCGGGAGAGCTGTCTTGCCCGGATCGGCCGCTCGACGCCATAGTTGAGGATTCCTGGCTGTCCCTCCCAACCAAGGCTGGTCTCATGCGGTTCGTTCGATCCCTTCTTCTCGGAGGGCTCGCCCTCCTCCTCGTGCCGTCTTCGTCCGAGGCCCAGATCCGGGCCAGCGAGCCGGCCACCATGATCCAGACCATCGACGGAACCACGTTCCGCATCGACTACTTCCGGCCCCGCGCCCGGGGACGCACGCCCCTGTTCGGCGGCGACGAAGCGGTGGTCTGGGAGCACGTCTGGACCCCCGGGGCGAACTGGGCCACGAAGATCTCCTTCCAGAAGCCCATCGAGTTCGAGGGCGTCTCCATCGAGCCGGGGATCTACTCCCTATGGGTGGACATGGACGACAACCTCATGCCCGAGGAGTTCTTCTTCGAGCCGGACACCCTGATCTTCCACACCATGGGCCCGCCCAAGGCGGACGATCAGATCCGCTTCCCCGTGGAGCTGGAGGACGGATATCCCTTCCGGGAGGTCCTCACCTGGGACTTCGAGGACATCTCCTCCACCGGCGGCGTCCTGGCGGTCCGGTGGGGCACCCACCGGATGGCCTTCGACATCAAGGTGGAGCCCAGCCAGAGGATGGCGGCCACGCCGGAAGAGGCCGCGCCCATCCTGGGCATGTTCGAAGGCCAGTTCATGGGCCCCGAGGGGCCGGACGGGCCCACCTTCACCATGGCCATCTCCCAGGACGCCGACGGGATCATCCACGCGGACCTGGAGGGCGTTCCGGCCGCGGACGGGAGCCTGGACCCCTTCTTCAACTCCCTGGACATGTGGCTCCTTCCGGGCGGAGCGGACGGCTGGTTCATTCCCGGCGAGTCCTACGAGCCGGGCGTGCTCCGCGAGACCTGGGCCGGCTACTTCATGGAGTTCGAGCTGGGCGACGGCCCGAGCCCCTCGTTCGTCCTCCGGGACGACCTGGACCGGCCCTTCATCACCGGCAAGCGGGTGAACTGATCCGGTAGGCGGTTGATGGGATCCGGTCGGCAGGTGACCGGATCCTGTGGGCGGGGCGGGCCCGGTGGCGATCCACCGGGCCCGCCCTTCTTCATGGCACCTCCCTTGCTCCCCAACGGGGTGCGGTTTCACCCGTTGGACACCCCCAGGAGAAAGGGAGGGAGGACATGGCTGTCGCGAAAGTGATCGAGATCACCGCCGAGTCGCAGAGCAGCTTCGAGGACGCGGTTCGTCACGGGGTGCTGAAGGCCGCGGATACCGTCAAGAACATCAAAGGCGCCTGGGTGAAGGATCAGGAAGTGGTGGTGAAGGGAGGCGAGGTGGACACCTACCGGGTGCACCTGAAGGTGACCTTCCTGCTGGCGGACTGATCGGCGCGGGGCCGGCCTGCCCCCTCCGGCGGGCCGCACATTCGCTGGGTCCTTGCGTCCCGGACGGGGACATTCTGGCACGTCCCCACCCTCCGGTCCGGGGAAACGTCCATCGTGCGGAGGTACTCCCATGACCACCCGAGCCGTTCTCGAATACGAGGACCTGCTGCTGGAATCCCGTGACCGCATGCTCCACGATCTCCGCCAGCTGGAGTCGGAAGAGGAGGAGCCCCAGGTGATCTCGGGCGGCGGTGCCCGGCGCTGGGTGAACGGGGCCGACGTGGCTTCCGACGTCCAGGAGCAGGAGTCCGACTTCGTGCACCTCAACCGCATCAGCCACCGGCTGGAGATGGTGGACGACGCCCTGGACCTGCTCCGGCGGGATCCCGATGAGTTCGGGACCTGCCGGTTCTGCGGCGGGGAGATCCGGGTACGGCGCCTTCAGCTCGTCCCCTGGTCCCGCCTGTGCTCCCGGTGCGCCCGCGGTGAGGAAGGGCTGCGGGAGGGAGCGTGAGGTGGATGCCTCGCGGTGGGCCCTGAAGACGGGGGCGCTCCACGCGGCCTGCGACCCCGCGGGCCTGGGGTTCGAGACCACGGACCAGTTGGAGCCCCTGGTGGGCACCCTGGGGCAAGACGAGGCACTGAAGGCGCTGGAGTTCGGGCTCGCCATGCGGGATCCGGCGTTCAACATCTTCGTTCTCGGCCCCGACGGCTCCGGCCGGACCAGCGCGGTCCGCCGCACGCTCAAGGAGCGGGCCGCCGCCGAGCCCACCCCCTCGGACTCGTGCTATGTTTTCGACTTCGACGCCCCCCGGCAGCCGCGAGCCCTGGAGCTCCCGGCGGGCCGGGCGCCGGAGCTCCGCCACGAGGTGGAGAGCCTCATGGACGAGCTGCGGCGGGTCCTGCCGGAGACGCTGGAGTCGGACGAAGTCTCCACCCGCCGCATGAGCATGGTGAACGACCGGGCCCGGAAGGCGGAGGAGGCCGTGGAGGCGTGCCGCCGGGAGCTCCAGGACGATCCCCACGTGGCGCTCATCGTCGGTGGGGAGGGGTTCACCGTGGTCCCGGCGCGGGGCGGTGAGGGTCTGACGGAGGAGGCCTTCCGCGCCCTCTCCAGCGAGCAGCGGGACGAGATCCAGCAGCACATGGCCGCGGCCCGCGACCGCATC
Organism: Gemmatimonadota bacterium; assembly: GCA_039586075.1. Classification (GTDB taxonomy): domain Bacteria; phylum Gemmatimonadota; class Gemmatimonadetes; order Longimicrobiales; family Gaopeijiaceae; genus Gaopeijia. The sequence continues at coordinate 18,084 of JBDHLC010000030.1, forward strand.
GGCTCCCTGCAGCGGCACATCCAGTCCATCCGCCGCGAGACCGCCACGGAGGTGGAGTCCTTCCACAAGGAGGTGGCGGGAAGCGTCGTGCGCCCCCGGGTCGCGGCCCTCCGGGAGGTCTTCTCGGACGTGCCGCCGGTGGTGGCCTACCTGGACGACCTGGAGGAGGACATCCTGCGGAACGTCCTCCGCCTGGCGGAGCAGCAGGAGGAGACGGCGAACCCGTTCCTGGAGGAGCTGGGGGACGGCGACTTCGCCCGCCGGTACGGGGTGAACGTGCTGGTGACGCACCAGCCCGGATCCGGGGCTCCGGTGGTGGAGGAGCCGAATCCCACCCTGAAGGCCGTGTTCGGTCAGGTGGAGGGACGGATGCGGTTCGGCGTCATGGTCACGGACTTCACGCGGATCGTGGCCGGGGCGGCGCAGCGCGCCAACGGCGGGTACCTGGTCCTGGAGGCCCGGGAGCTGCTGGCCCGTCCCTTCGTGTGGAACGCCCTGAAGCGGGCCCTCCGGACCGGTGAGCTCCGCCCCGGGGATCCCGGATCGGAGATGGGATTGGCCACCCTGGAGACGCTGGAGCCCCGGCCGCTTCCCACGCGGCTCCGGGTGATCCTGGTGGGCCAGCCCGCCCTCTACTACCTCCTCAACGAGCTGGATCCCCACTTCGGCGAGCTCTTCAAGGTCAAGGTGGACTTCGCCGGGGAGATGAACCGGACGCCCGAGTCCGAGCGGGGCCTGGCGTCGTGGATCGCCCGGGAGTGCGCCGAGGGGGAGCTCCTGCCCGTCACCGCCGAAGCCGTGGCCCGGCTGGTGGAGGAAGCCACCCGGAGCACGGGGGACCAGCGGAAGCTGACCACCCGGCTCCGCATCGTGCGGGACCGACTGGTGGAGGCGGAACGGCTCGCCCGGGACGCCGGCTCGAAGGTGGTGGAGCTGGCGCAGGTGGAGGAGGCGGTCCGCGCCCTGGAGTTCCGGGAATCCCGTCCGCACCGGGAGCTTCTGGAGCTCATCGAGCGGGACGTGCTGGCCTTCGATCCGGTTGGCAGCCGGGTCGGCCAGCTGCACGGGATCGCGGTGCTCTACGGAGGCGGGCTGCCCTTCGGTCGCCCCATCCGGGTGCTGGCCTCCGCCTACGCCGGCAAGGAAGGCGTGGTGAACATCGAGCGGGAGACGGACCTGAGCGGACCCATCCACAACAAGGGCTTCCTGGTCCTCTCGGGGTACCTGGGGCGCAAGTTCGCCCGGACCTACCCCCTGATCCTCTCTGCTTCGCTCTCCTTCGACCAGCTCTACGAGGAGGTGGAGGGGGACAGCGCCTCCGCGGCGGAGCTGTACGCGCTCCTCTCTGCGGTGGGGGAAGTGCCGCTCCACCAGGGAATCGCGGTCACCGGGGCCATCAACCAGGAGGGGATCCTCCTGCCCGTGGGCGGCGTGACCCACAAGGTGGAGGGGTTCTTCGCGGCCTGCCAACGCAAGGGGCTCACGGGCGACCAGGGGGTGCTCCTGCCGCGCCGGAACGTGGAGAACCTGGTCCTGCGAAGGGAGGTGCGCGACGTCGTGGCGGAGGGCCGCTTCCACCTCTGGGCGGTGGACCGCGTGGAGGAAGGGTGGCCCATCCTGACCGGGACGGTGGCGGGGGAGGCCGACGCCGAAGGAGACTTCACGCCAGGGAGCGTGTACCGCGCGGTTCAGGACCGCCTGAAGGAGTGGGCGGAGACGGCGTCTGCCATGGGGGGTGAGGGCACGCTGCTGCTCTCGGCGGCGTCCACCGAGCCGGTGCTTACGACAGCTCCACGATTCCGATGACCGGATGATGATCCGAGCCGTAACGGCGGCCCACCACCTCCGCCCAGCTCCGGACCGAATCCGGATGACGCATCAGGAGGTGGTCCAGGTGGCGGCCGACCCGGCCGGCGCGGAAGGTGGGTGCGTCCAGCTCCGGGGAGTCGGGGAACGCCTCCCGGAGGATCCCCAGGGCGGGCTCCATGAAGGACGGAGCCCAGGTGTTGAGGTCTCCGCCCAAGATGGCGGGACCCTCGCCCATGCTCCGGGCCAGCACGCGGGCCTGCCGCCCCCGGGACGCGCCGAAGCTGTCCAGGAACCGGTCCCACTCCGTGCGGTTCTCCAGGTGGGCGCTGGCCAGCTGGTAGCTCCAGGGCGCTCCGCTCCGGGTCCGCCCCGACAGCTCCCCGGACAGCGCCACCCGGCGCTGCCGTTCCCGCGGAAGCTCCAGCACCCGCACGTCCTGCAGGGCGTGGGACGACAGGATGGCCACCCCCCGGTCCTCCAGGGGGGCGTCGCTGGAGGCTCGCCCGTTGGGGATGGCCGGCGCATACGCCAGGTGCAATCCCACCGCGTGGGCGACCTGGAGGATGTCCAGGCGCGGCCCGTCGGGCGGCTGGAAGTGGAGTCCTCCGGAGGACTTCCCCGCGGCCGGCCGGAGCGGCGAGAGCCGGGGGTCTCCCCCGTCCTGGCGATGCACTTCCTGCAGGAGGATGACGAAGGCTCCGGGCACGAACCCGTCGGTGAGGCGCCCGGCGCGGAGGTCCGCCACGAACGCCGGCAGGTCTCCACCTCCGACGTGGACGTTCCATGTCGCCACCACCAGCGAGTCGGTGACCGGCGACGGCCGGCTCCCCCCGTCTCCGGGCTCGGCGGCCGGCGACTGATGGACCACGCGAGAAGCCTGCCACCGCAGGATCGTCTCCGGCGTCGGACCGGCGCCGGGCGACGGAGCGCACCCCGCCATCATCAGCGCCCCCAGGAGGGGGATGGCGTGACGTCGGGGCCGCACGGGCCGGAGGATTCTCGTAGCAAGGTGCACCATGAGCGGGGTTGAGCGCTCCCGGGGGAAGGCCGGTTCGGGGATGACGCTACATGCTACACGGGGGGACCCGGTCCGGGTCCCGAGCTCGGCTCCGGGCGGCGCCGCGGTGAAGGCCGGGACACGCCACCGCTCCGCCGGATCCACCCGGGGCTCCACCCTGCTTCCCCGGGTGCCGCTGCGGGCGCGGGCGGCGCGGGCGCTGCGCCGGCTGCGGGGGCTCCGCGCGGTCCTGGCGGTGGCGGTCCTCCTCCTGGCCGCCGTGGTGGGCCATCGCGCGGGCGACATGGTGCGAGGTACCCCCGTCCGGAACCTGGTGGTGGTGGACTCCACCCTGGAACCCGGGAGCGCCGGGTTCGCCCGGGAGGCTGCCGCCGCCGCCCAACTGCCGCTCCGGCCCGGGAACCGGATTCGCGTCATCCAGGACGCCGACTTCTTCACGGACGTCCTGGAGGATCTGCGCGCCGCCCGGTCCTCCATCCTTGTCTCCTGCTACTTCTGTCAGCCCGGACGGATGGGGGATCAGTTGGCCGCCGTGCTGGCGGAGCGCGCACGGGAGGGTGTGTCGGTGTTCCTCCTCGGGGACGGCTTTGGGTGCCGGGAATACCTGGACGCGGTGGGAGAGGGGCTCCGGGACGCCGGAGCGGCGGTGGTGTCCCACCGGCCCGTCCGGTGGTGGGCCCTCCACCGGGCGCAGCACCGGAATCACGGACGGGCCGTGGTGGTGGACGGGAGCATCGGGTACACCGGGGGCTTCGGCATCGCGGACGAGTGGCTGGGGCGTGGCGGCGCTCCCCCCTGGCGCGAGACCAGCGTGCGCTTCCAGGGGCCGGCCGTGGGGGACCTGGAGGCGGCGTTCACCGCCGCGTGGGCGGAGGCCACCGGCGACCTCCTGGTGTTCCCGGGAGGCCCCGAGCCCATCGATCCAGGGCCCGCGGATCTCGAGCCCGCTGATCCCGGGCCCTCCGATCCCGCCCCTCCCGGCGGCGCCACACCCCTCGGCGTAGAGGGAACGAGCGAGTTCGCCCCGGTGGCGGCGGGACTCCTGGTCTCCCGACCGGGGCTGGGCGCCACGGCGGCCGACCGATTCCTCACCTACTCGCTGGAGGGCGCGGGGCGGACCCTGTACATCGCCAACTCCTACTTCGTCCCAACCCGGCACATGCGGCGGATGCTGGGCGATGCGGCCAGGCGGGGGGTGGACGTGCGGCTCCTCCTTCCCGGGCCGGTGAACGATGTGCCCAGCACCCGGTGGGCCGGCCAGCGACACTTCCAGGAGCTCCTGGAGGCGGGGGTCCGGATCTGGCTCTTCCAGGAGGGCATGATGCACGCCAAGACCCTGACGGTGGATGGCCGGTGGGGCACGGTGGGGAGCATGAACATGGACAATCGCTCCCTGCGCCTGAACGAGGAGTGGTCGCTGGTCTTCGACGACCCCCGGCTCGGGGCCCACATGGACAGCCTGTTCCTGGCCGACCTGGAGCGGTCGAGGGAGCGGACCCTGGCCGAGCACGCGGCCCGCTCCCTGTGGGACCGGTTCAGAGAGTGGCTGGCGTCGCTGATCGAGCCTCTGCTGTAGTCACCAGGCTCACGTGGGCGGCCTGGGGCCCGAGGTCTCCCTCCTCCACCCGGTAGCTCACCCGGTCTCCCGTGTGAAGCTCGTCCCAGGCGTCCTCCACCACCGCGTTCCGGTGGAAGTACACCACCGCCCCGTCCCCGCCGCGGATGAACCCGTAGTCGGGGAAGAGGTCGGTCACCACGCCTTCGGGAAGCGCCTCGTGCCGCTTCAGCTTTCCCGAATCCACCTCGCGCGCCGACAGGATCTGGCGCCGGAGCTTCTGGAAGGCCTCCCCCACGGCGGTGACCAGGTTCTCGTTCTCGGTGTGGTCCGGGGGGGTCCGCGAGACGCTGATCCGTCCGCCGGGCCGTGACAGCTCCAGGCGCACCTGGTAGAGGTTCCCCAGGCGGTGCCGGGGATTCCGCTGGTCCACCACCACGTCGCACCGGAGGGCATCGGGAGCCAGGGGCTCCAGGGCTTCCACCGCCTTCAGGATCTGGCGCTCGATGCGCCGGGAGGGGCGGACCTTTCGCCACGCCACCTCGAAGGGAATGCGCCGCCCGGGCTCCTCCACGCCCTCTCCCAGGACGATGCCGGAGTGGCCGTGACGGAGCACCAGGACCGAGCAGGGCGCGGACCGGGCCACTTCCAGCGCCACGCTTCCCATGTGGCGTTCCTCCATGTGCTCCACCGACCGGGAGCCCAGCACCAGGAGGTCCGCCTCCTCCGAGGCGGCCAGGATCGCCTCGGCGGCGTGCCCCGACTCCAACCGCGGCTCCGCGGGGACCGCGTGGTCGGACAGGATCTTGGCCGCGTGGTGGCTGAGCCTGCGGGCGTCGTGCCACCCCAGGGAGCCCCCGTACCCGTCGTCGGCCACGGCCAGGACCTCCGCTTCCACCTGCTCCAGCTGAAGGAGCCGGGGAAGGTGCTCCAGGGCTCGGCGCGAGTGGAGCCCGTCATCCACCGCCACCAGGATTCGAAGGGGGTGCGCCTCGTCGGGCACCGGGGGATGCACCTCCCGGGCCCGGACCATGAGGACCGGGGCCGGCGCGTGCTCCAGCACGGAGAGGGCGACACTCCCCACGTCGAAGAAGGGGGTCGGTTCCCGCCCCTTGGCGCCCACCACCACCAGGTCGAACTCCCGCATGGACCAGTCCACCGCCGTCTCACGGGGGTTTCCCGAACGGAGGTGGGTCTTCACCCGGATGCCCTGGGCCAGGAGCGGCCCGGCGGTGGAGTCCAGCCACTGACGCGCCTCGGCGCGCCACTGGGCCGCCAGGTCCTTCCGCGTACCGTAGGTCCGGTGGGGGCTCCGGGACATGCGGGGAGCCACGGACAGGATGTGGACCTCCAGGCCAGGTCGGCCGAACCACCGGGCCAGGGCCCGGGCTGCGGCCAGGGAATAGCGGGAACCGTCGGAGAGAAGCAGCGTCTTCATGCCGATCACGGAGAGTTGGGGGATTGGATTGCGGGAGACGGCTTCTCGGGTGGCTCGTCCTCCGGAACTTCGATGAGGAGGTCGCCGTCCGCCGGGGGGCTCTCGTCGTCCTCCGGGGCGCGGGCCTGTTGCGCCAGGGCCAGCGCCACCACGAAGACCACGGGGCCCACCACGACGCCCGCCGCTCCGAACAGGAAGATTCCCCCCACCAGTCCCAGGAAGACCAGCAGGGGATGGACCTTGATCCGGCCACTCACCAGCCACGTACGGAGGAGGTTGTCCACCGTCCCGATGACCAGGAAGCCGAACAGGGAGAGCCCCACCGCGGCTCCCAGGCGTCCGGTGGAGAAGAGGTGGAGCGCGCCCGGGATCCAGACCACGGGGGGACCCACCACCGGCACCAGGGAGAGGACGCCCATGAGGGTGCCCCAGAGGGCGGGAGAGGGAAGCCCCACGGCCCAGAACGCGAGACCGCCCAGCAGGCCCTGGACCACCGCCACCAGGAGGTTTCCCACCACCGTGGCATAGGTGACGTCCCGGGCCCGCTCCAGGAGCCGGTGGGTATAGCGCTCGTCCAGGGGAAGGAGCATGGTGATGCCCTTTTCCACCGCCCGAGCGTCCTTGAGGAAGTAGTAGAGCGTGAAGATCGCCACGCCGGTCTGGAGCAGCCATCCGCCGAGCCCGGACACGAAGGTCACGGTCCGAGCCGCCAGGAGGCTGGACATCTGGTCCAGCTGCCCGGCGATGATGGGGCTCAGCTCCACGCCGGGCAGCCCGACGCGGGACAGCACCGACTGGGCCAGCAGGTCCAGGCGGGAGCCCGGACCCAGCAGGGAGGGCGCCTCGCTCTCCAGCCAGCGGATCCCCGCCGCGGCCTCCCTTCCGATGAGGAGGGAGAGACCGGTGAGGGGAAGCAGGACCAGCAGGAAGACTCCCAGGGTGTTGGCGAAGGCCATGAGGCCCGGGGGCACGAGGCGGTCCTCCCCGCGTTTCTGAATGGGGCGCACCAGGGCGGCGGCCACGGCGCTCACCATGAGGGCCGGAAGCACGGGCCAGAGGTACAGCGCCATGACCACGGCCCCGAGCGTTCCCAGGATGCGCAACGCCAGGGTGGAGTTGGGATGCACCGGGGGCGGCGGCGAGCGGACGGTCTCAGCCATGGTGGACTCCCGCCTTCATGCCGGTGGGAGCCTCGGGGGCCCGAGCGGGCTCGGCGGACCCGTAGTAGTCCGCGCACTCCGCCTCCCTCCCGCGGACCACCCGCCTGCCGTCCAGGGATCCCCGGGTCTCGGTCACCACCGTGGCCTGGCCCTCCTTACCGTCCCGGTTGAAGTAGACCACCACCCAGTCGTGGGTCTTCCCGAGCCGGTGGGCCCGGCCGGTGTTGCTGTAGAGGGCCTGGAAGTGCCACGGGCCCCGCTCGGTGTGCAGGACCGGGAGCCAGGCCACCCGCTCCGGGTTGAACCGTCGGGGCGCGATGAGTCGCAGCTCGCCCGCCGCCGCGCGGCGCTGGTACTCCCGGTCCACGGATAGGATCTCAAGGACCGAGGGCTGCTCCCGCGGCCGTTCCGGGATCCACCGGGGCACCCGGCGCCCCGAGAGGCGCTGGGTGAGAACCGCGCGCAGGGTCTCCACGCGCCGGGGGCCGAAGCCGGGCACGTCGGCCAACCGTCCGTCCCAGGCCGCCACCTCCAGTTCCTCCAGGGTCTCCACTCCCAGGTGGTGGTGGATGGCGTGGGCCAGCTCGGGGCCTACGCCGGGAAGGGTGGTGAAGATCTCCTCGGGGGAGAGAAGACCGCGGAGCCGGTCCACCATGCGCAGCCGACCCGTGGTCACGATCTCCGCGATGGCGGCGGACAGGCTGGCGCCGATGCCTTCCCGGGCCTCCAGCCCCGCCCGCCCCTCGTCGCGCAGCACGTCCCGGACGTCCCGTGACCAGCTACGGATGCTGGCGGCGCCCTCCCGGTAGGCGCGCACCCGGAAGGGGCTGGCGCCCTGCAGCTCCAGTAGGTCGGCCACCTCCCTGAAGATCTCGGACACGCGGTCGTTGTCCGGCGCCGGATGGGATCGGGGGGAGGGACGGGGAGCGTCCGCGAGACGGATCATGCCACCACCTCCATCGTTCGCGAGACCTCTGCAATCTCCACCGTGCCCTCCCCCCGATGTAGGAAACCCCCGGTTTGGTCACGCCTCCCCCGGGGGCTTCCATCCGCTGGCAAACGCGCGATCTGTCGGTCTGACGCCGTCACGTGCGGCGGCCTGATCGCTTGTCTTTCCCCCTGGGCGTCCATCTGAGGCCCTCAGGGTGCTCCGGATCCACCCGGAGCGGCGGTTGCGTCCAGCGACCTCGCAACCGGTGCCGGGGGGGTCAGACTCCCGGCGGCACCTTCGCATGACCAGGACTTCTGGTCCGGCGAGCCTGCACCCGTGAGAAAGTGCAGCTTCCGTGCCAGTGGCGGGGGCCCGGAATCCGGGGGTCCCCGGGCCCCTGGGCGGTCGGCGTTGGGCCAGTCTGGCACGACGTGGGGCGGGGCCGGGGGCCTCCCGGGCAAGCATGTTGGGGAGCGGACCGTGGGAGTTCCTCCCACACGGCCTGGGTGGGAGCGCCCTACGTCCGTTCCGCCCAGGGTGTGCCAATTTGAGCCTACCCACAGGATCGCTCGGAGGTGGACGGTGAGCACCGTCTCGAAGCCCACACGGCCTCCGGTCCATAACGCTGCCGAGGCCTCCAGACCCTCCGATACGCTGGGGCGCGGCCACCATCCGGTGGCTGCCCCGGCCCGGGGAATCCGTGTCCTGGTGGCGGACGACTGTCCCGCGATCCGCTCCACGCTGGCCGAGCTGCTTCAACAGGTGGGGTACGAGGTCGTCGGCGTCCCCTCGGGTGAGGAGGCGCTGAAGCTCCTGGACGAAGAGCGCTTCGAAGTGGTGCTGCTGGACCTGGAGCTTCCCCGCATGAGCGGCATGAGCGTCCTGGCGGCGCTTCCCTCCGTGCACACGGACGCTCGCTTCATCACCATGACGTCGTTCGGGACGGTGGAGTCGGCGGTCCAGGCCATGCGCCTGGGGGCCTACGACTACATCCGCAAGCCGTTCGAGGCGGACGAGATGGTGCTGCTGGTGCGCCGCGCCGCGGAGGACGTGATCCTGCGTCGGGAGCTGGCGGAGCTCAAGCGCATCACACCGCCCGACCGGCTGAGGGACCTGGTGGGCCGCTCCACCGCCATGCACAGGCTCTTCCGGGTTATGGAACGCGTAGCCCCGACCCGGGCCACGGTCCTCATCCTGGGAGAGACCGGGACCGGAAAGGAGCTGGTGGCGCACGCGCTGCACGACCTGTCGACCCGTTCGCGGCGGCACTTCGTTCCGGTGGCGTGTTCGGCCCTCCCGGACACGCTCCTGGAGGCCGAGCTCTTCGGCTTCATGAAGGGGTCGTTCACGGGAGCGTTGGAGAACCGCCCGGGGCTCATCGAGCAGGCCGCGGGCGGGACCCTGTTCCTCGACGAGGTGAGCACCCTGTCCGAGGACCTGCAGGTGAAGCTCCTGCGGGTGATCCAGGACCGGAAGGTGCAGCGCGTGGGTGGACGGTCGCTGCAGCTGGTGGACTTCCGGCTGGTGGCCGCCACCAACACCGACCTGCTGGACCTGGTCCGGGCGGGGACGTTCCGGGAGGACCTCTTCTACCGTCTGAACGTCTTCCCCATCCGGGTCCCGCCCCTCCGGGAGCGCCGGGAGGATATCCCCCTCCTGGCGGCCTATTTCAGGAAGCGATTCGCCGAGGAGCAGGGGGTGGCCATCCCGGAGATCCCGAACCCGCTGCTTTCCCGCATGATGGACTACCCGTGGCCCGGGAATGTCCGGGAGCTCGAGGGCTTCATGGAGCGGGCGGTGATCCTGGCTGCGGCGGGAGAGCCCCTCCACTTCGACCTCATCTCCGACGAGGGCTCCGACGCCACGGCCCGCGTGCTCCTGGCGGACGCCGGCTGCGACCGTTGGACCATGGACGAGCTGGAACGGGAGTACATCCTGTCGGTGCTGGAGGAGACGCGCGGCCGCAAGAGTGACGCCGTCAAGATCCTCGGGATCAGCCGCCGCACCCTCTACCGGAAGCTCGCGCGCTACCGCGAGGAGGGATTCCTGCACGCCGACGACGGGCAGGACTGATCCGGCCCGATCCGGGGCACTGCGAGGCCCCGACGGGCCGCCCGAGCGGAGTTTCCCCCCAGGTGGACCGGTCGCCTGTCAGGATGTCCCTGCCTGGGCCAATTCGACCCTCGCGAGCCAGGCCTCTCGGACCGCTGGCTCTGGCTCCGGTCTGACGCAACGGCCCCTCGCGCCGCGTTACGGCGGCGGGCTGCCGCGGGGAGCGGGGACGCGGCCCGCTGGCATGCCCGATGCACTCTTCGTCCTTCCGAACGGAACGGTCCGGGCGTCCGCCTTCGAAGCACGGAGGGGCGCGCCGGTCCCGAGCGCGTGGAGGCACCATGAAAGCACTCACTCCATGGACTCGTGCCCTCTCGCCCTGGGAGGAGCTCGACAAGATGCAGGAGCGCGTGAACCGCGTCTTCGGCCTCACGAGTCCGAGCTTCTTCACGGAGGAGGCACTGGCCTGGCAGCCGGCGGTCAACCTGAAGGAGGACGACGGAGAGTATCTCCTCACCGCCGAGCTCCCCGGGCTGGAGCTGAAGGACATCGAGGTCGACGTGGACCGCGACACCCTCACGCTCAAGGGGGAGAAGAAGTTCGAGCACGAGGAGAAGAAGGAGGGGCGGTGGCATCTCTATGAGCGTTCCTACGGAGCGTTCGAGAGGAGCTTCACCCTTCCTCGCGCCGTCGAAGCCGAAAAGGTGAAGGCGGAGTTCGACAACGGGATCCTCACGGTCCACCTCCCCAAGAAGAAGGAGGCCATGGGCCGGAAGATCGAGATCTCGAAGCGGTAGGGACTGTTCCCGAGGAGGAACCATGTCGGTAGGCGCGATCTGCACGCGCGCCGTCCACACCGCCACCCGGGCCGAGCGCGCCCGGGAGGCGGCTCGGCGCATGCATCAGTACAGGGTTGGATCGCTGGTGGTGGTGAACCTGGAAGGGAAGCCGGTAGGCGTGGTCACGGACCGTGACATCGCCGTGAGGTGCGTGGCCGACGGCCTGGGTGGAGACATCCGGATCGAGGAGATCATGACCCGCCCGGTGAGCACCGTCCACGAGGACACCGGCATCGACGAAGCGGTGAAGCACATGTCTGGCGCGCACATCCGGCGGCTGGTGGTGGTGGATGACCACGGGGCCCTGGTGGGGCTCCTGGCCCTGGACGACGTGCTGGAGCTCCTGGTGGAGGAGGCGGAGGACATCGGACGCCTGCTCCACGCGCAGATGCCTGCTTGAAGGCGGGGAGGGAACGATGGAGGACAGGACGATTCAGAACGCGGTCCTGGAGGAGCTGGACTGGGACCCGAGCCTCGACGCCGCGGGGATCGGGGTGACCGTGAAGGAGGGCGTGGTGACCCTCACCGGTGACGTGACGAGCTACCTCCACAAGCACAACGCGGAGGAGGTGGCCAACCGGGTGCGAGGGGTCCGGGCCGTGGCCAACGACCTGGAGGTGAGGATCGAGTCGCCCTTCGGGCGCTCCGACTCCCAGGTGGCCGAGGCCGCCCTCAAGGCGTTGGATCTCAACATCGCGGTCCCCTTCGACGAGGTGGACGTGGTGGTGAGCGACGGGATGGTGACGCTGAAGGGCGAGGTGCCCTGGGAATACCAGCGCAAGGCAGCCGTGCGGTGCGTCCGTGACCTGGCCGGCGTGCGTGGGGTCATCAACAAGATCCAACTGGCGCCGCGCACGACCCCCAAGGACGTGAAGCAGAAGATCACCGCCGCGTTCCACCGGAACGCGCAGATCGATGCGGAGCACGTCGCCGTCACGGTGGACGGAGGCCGGGTGACCCTGGAAGGAAGCGTGACCTCCTGGGCCGAACGGCGTGAGGCGGAGAAGGCGGCCTGGGCGGCGCCCGGCGTCCTCTCCGTGAACAACCGCATCACCGTGGGGGCGCGGGAGCTGGTCTTCTGACGCGGTGAGACGGTGAGCAGCGGATGGACCGACCCTCCCGGGAGGCGTGAGAGATGACCGGAATCGAGGCTCGCCGACGCCTGGTCGAGCTCCTCTCCAGGCGCGGGGTGGTCAACGAGCGGGTTCTGGAAGCCATGGGTCACGTCCCCCGGGAGGCGTTCGTTCCGGAGGAGTTGGGAGAGTTCGCCTATCAGGACGCGCCCCTTCCCATCGGTGAAGAGCAGACCATCTCCCAGCCGCTGGTGGTGGCGCTCATGGCGGAGGCCGCCGACCTGAAGCCCGGGGACCGGGTGCTGGAGGTGGGCACCGGGTCGGGGTACGCCGCGGCGGTGTTCGCGGAGCTCGCCGGGGAGGTCTATACGGTGGAGCGGCACCAGTCCCTGGCACGCACGGCCGCGGAGCGGCTCCGGGCGCTGCGGTACGACCACGTCCACGTGCTCCACGGCGACGGTACTCTCGGCTGGCCCGATCACGCCCCGTACGACGCCATCCTGGTGGCGGCGGGTGGACCCAGTGTTCCTCCACCCCTGGTGGATCAGCTCGCCCCCGGCGGCCGCATCGTCATTCCGGTGGGGGAGACGCTCCGGGACCAGAGGCTCATCCGCGTCACCCGGACGCCCGAGGGCCTGAAGCGCGAGGACCTGGGCGGTGTCCGCTTCGTCCCCCTCATCGGGCGGCGCGGATGGCCCGATGAGGAGAAGAAACCCCTGCGCCCGGTCCCTCCACCCGGCGGGGGCGCCGGCCGCCCCCAGGACCCGGCGGCCGTGGCGGTGATGCGTGAATGCGCGGAGCCCCTCTCCGGGCTGGAGCCCGGCGAGCTGGGCTCCCTGATGGAGCGCATCGCCGACGCCCGCGTGGTGCTGGTAGGCGAGGCGAGCCATGGCACGTCGGAGTTCTACCGGATGCGCGCCGCCATCACGCGGCACCTCATCCGCCATCACGGATTCACCACGGTGGCCATCGAGGGGGACTGGCCGGACGCCGCACGGGTGAACCAATGGGTCCGGGGGGACGCGGAGCCCAAGGAGTGGATCCCCTTCTCCCGGTTCCCCACCTGGATGTGGCGCAACCGCGAGACGGAGGAGTTCGTGGAGTGGCTCCGGGGGTGGAACGAGGACCAGGCTCCGGAGGCGAAGGCCGGTTTCTACGGGCTGGATCTCTATTCCCTCTTCCGGTCCATGGACGCGGTGGTGGAGTACCTGGAGCGGGTGGACCCGGACGCCGCCCGGGTGGCGCGCGAGCGATACGGGTGCCTGACGCCCTGGCAGCACGATCCCGCGTCGTACGGCCGGGCCGCCGTCACCGGCGGGTACCGGCACTGCGAGGAGGAGGCGGTGGCCATGCTCCGCGACCTCCTGGCCCGGGAGTTGGAGTACTCGGAGCGGGACGGCCACTGGTTCCTGGACGCCGCCCGCAACGCCCGGCTGGTGGAGCAGGCCGAGCGGTACTACCGGATCATGTACCGTGGCGGGCACGACGCCTGGAACCACCGGGACCGCCATATGTTCGAGACGCTGCTCCACCTGCTGGAGTGGTGGGGCGCCGGCAGCCGGGCCGTGGTCTGGGCGCACAACAGCCACGTGGGGGACCACGTGGCCACGGAGTTGGGAGGACAGGGGCAGGTCACCCTGGGCGGGTTGGCCCGGGAGAGCCTGGGTCGGGGCGCGTACCTGGTGGGGCTGGGGACCGACCGCGGAACGGTCATGGCCGCTTCGGATTGGGGCGGGCCCGCCTACCGCAAGATCCTGCGTCCCTCGTGGCCCGGGAGCTACGAAGCGCTCTCGCACGCCACGGACCTGGACGCCTTCCTGCTGCACCTGGCGGAGCCCCGGCGCGATGCCCTGCGTGAGGAGTTGGAGCCCCCTCGGCTGCACCGGGCGGTGGGGGTCATCTATCGACCCGAGACCGAGCTCCAGTCCCACTACTACCAGACGTCACTGCCGGAGCAGTTCGACAGCTGGATCTGGATCGACGAGACGGAAGCGGTGCGGCCCATCCCGGTCCCCGAGCAGCCGGGGGTGCCGGAGACCTATCCGTTCGGGGTGTGACACCCCGTCCCGGAGCCCCGGTGGCCGCGGCTCCGGGGCTGGACCTCCCGGCCCGGTGCGACATGTTTCGGGTGCGGAAGGGTGGACCTTGGATCGGGTTGACGAGGAGGAACGATGAGGACTCGCAGAGGCATCGTGTGGACCACGGCGCTGGCGGCGGTGGCGGGGCTGGGCAGTGTCACGGCGACGACTGCGTGCTACCCGCACGGTGGGTTCATCGCCATCGGCACGGCCATCGACATCCTGCCGCAGGGGTTCGTCACCATCACCGTGGGCCCGAGCCGGTACTACTACCACCGGGGGGTGTTCTACCGACCCCACCGGGGCGGCTTCCTGGTGGTCCCGCCCCCGTACGGCGCCGTGGTGGACGTCCTTCCACCCGGTCACGTCATGGTGCTGGTGGAGCACGATCCCTTCGCCTACTACCGGGGGTTCTTCTACGCTCCGCGCACCGAGCGCTGGGTGGTGGTGCGAGCTCCCCTGGGCGCGTTCGTGCGCACCCTCCCCCGGGGCGCCGTCGCGCGCCGGGTGGGCGCCGTGGAGTACAAGGAGTACGCCGGCGTCTGGTACCGGCCGGCCATCCAGGACGGGAACCGCGGTTACCAGGTGGCGGAGCGTCCGTCCGGCCAGTAGCTCTCTGAAGGATGGCGGGCGTCAGCTGGTCAGGGCGTCCACGGGATCCACCGACGTTGCACGCCGGGCCGGCACTACGCAGGCCAGCGCGCCCACCGCCAGCAGCATCAGCGCCACCGCGGCCATGACGCGGACGTCCGTGGCCGCCACCCCGAACAGGAGCGACTCCACCAGGCGGGCCAGGACCAGGGCGACTCCGGCTCCCAGCGCCAAACCCAGGACGGTCACCTGGAGCCCCTGCCGCACCACCTGCCGGAAGAGTGTGCCGGGGGCCGAGCCCATGGCCATGCGGATGCCGATCTCCTTCTCGCGCTGGGTGACGGAGTAGGCCAGGGCGCCGTAGATCCCCACCACTGCCAGGAAGAGGGCCACCCCGGCGAACACGCTCAGGAGGAGCATGGGGACCCGCCGCCGGGCCAGCGACTCGTCGATCCGATCCTGCATGCTACGGACCCCGAAGAGCGGCAGCTCCGGGTCCAGGCGCCCCAGGAGGGCCCGGAGGTCCGGGGTCAGGGATTCGGCGTCGCCGTTCTCCGCCCGGGCCGTGACGGTCATGAAGCGTCGCGGACGCTGCCGGGAAGAGAAGTAGTAGGCCCCCACGTGCTCCGAGAGGGGGCTGGTCAGGTCGTTCTGCTTGATGGTCTCCACCACACCGACGACGGTGTAGTAGGCGTCCTCGGGAATGGAGTCCATCCCCGGCACCGCGCCGTACAGCATCCGGTCGCCGATGGGGTCACCCTCGGGCCAGTAGCGGTTGGCCAGCCACTCGTCGATGACCATGACCTGCGGATCGTCGGGGCCGTCGGAGTCCCGGAAGCCTCGTCCGGAAAGGACCTCGATTCCCAGGGTCTCGAAGTACCCGGGCGCCGCGTCGGTGTGAAGGGGCGAGATGAGGGACTCGCCCGGCGCCGGGTCGTACCCCTCCGGCGTGATGACGCTGCTGGAGTTGTTGCCGGAGAACGGCAGCTGGGCTGTGACGGTGAGCGAGGCCACGTTGGGCAATCCGTTCCCTTCCTGCACCAGGCGATCCCAGAACTGCCGGAGGGACTCGCCATCGGGGTACCGGGCGCTGGGGAGGGAGACGAAGCCCGTGAAGAGCCCGTCCGGATCGAACCCCGGGTCCACGGACAGGGCCGCCCGGAAGCTCATGAGCATGAGGCCGGCGCCGATGAGCATGACGAAGGCCAACGACACCTGGCTGGTCACGAGCCCGTTCCGCAGCAGCACCGCCCGACGGCTGGCCGTGCCCGTGCGGGACTCGCTCCGGAACACGGGCCCGAAGTCTTCTCGGCGGATCTGGAGCATGGGAATCACCGCGAAGAGGAGCGCCGCTCCCACCGACATGGCCAGGGCGAACAGCAGGATCGGGGCGCTCAGCCCGATCTCCGCTCCCCGGGGAAGGTCGGCGGCGCCCAGCGTCCGGAGGAAGCGAATCCCCAGCGCTCCGATCCCGACTCCAAGGACGCCGCCCGCGACGCCCAGGACCACCGCCTCGGTGAGGATCCGGCGCGCCACCCGGCCCCGGGACGCACCCAGCGCCAGTCGTGTGGCGGTCTCCCCCACCCGGGTCTGCACCCGGGCCAGCATGAGATTGGCGATGTTCACGCACCCGATGAGGAGCACGAAGGCCACCCCCGCCCACAGCAGGTACAGCACGGGCTGGATGTCACGGATCATGTCCTCCTGCGCCGGCACCACCTGGGTGCTGTACCCTACGTCCTCGATGAGCTGTCGGGCGTTGGGGATGGGCCACAGGTCGATAAGCGCATCGTTGAGGGCCGCGTTCTGGGCCATGGCCTGCTCCACCGTGGCTCCCGGCGCCAGGCGCGCCATCATCTGGTAGCTGTTGCTGTGCCAGCGGTCCATGCTCCGGTCCACGTCGGTGAACGGCGTGGGGACCAGGAAGCGCAGCTCCGGACGGGTGGGCACGGTGAAGTCCTCGGCCAGGACCCCCACCACCGTGAAGGGGCGCCCGTCCACCCGCAGCTCACGACCCACCGCCGACGGATTGCCCCCGAAGTGCTCCTGCCAGTACCCGTGCGTGAGGACCACCTTCTGGTGGTTCCCCTCTTCCATCTCCTCCTCGGTGAAGGTGCGGCCCAGCGCGGCCTGCACACCCAGGAGAGGAAAGAACGAGGGCGTCACGGTGAGCGTCTGGATCTGCTCCGCGTTCCCCGCCTCCCCCACCGTGTGGACCGTGCCCTGGGTCAGGGCCACCTCCGCGAAGGCATCCACGTTCTCCCGCCGCTGGAAGAAGTCCACCGTACCATTGGACCCCCGCACGGATCCCGCGCCCGGATAGCTGTTGAAGACCGTCACCAGCCGGTCCGGGTCGTGGAAGGGAAGGGGCTCCAGCAGGACCGTGTGGACCACGCTGAAGATGGCCACGTTGGCGCCCAGGCAGACGGCCAACGTGAGGAGGACGGTGGCGCTGAAGGTCCGCTCCCGCATGAGCGACTTGGCGCTCTGGCGGAGATCCCGGATCAGATGGTCCATGGGGCTTCGGGATGGAGTCGGGAAGGTCGCTCGACCCTCCTCACGACGAGGGCCGACGTCCCGGGGTTTCGCACCTCCACCCCGGCTCCGCCCCCTGCGGCGCATCGGCGGAATCGCTCGCACGGGCCGGATGCAGACCCGGGCGGGTCTCGGTACCTTGGGGCACGCGGACCAGGCGGAGGCCGGGTCGACGACGATGTGGTTCCGCCCCCTGAGGATTCCTGGAGATCGCCATGCGTGCTCTGCCCTTCTTCGTGTCTCTCGTTCTCGTCCTGGGGCTCCCCCTGGAGCTGTCTTCGCAGGAAGGGACCCGGCTTCTTCGCCAGCCCAGCCTGAGCGACACCCACGTGGCCTTCACCTACGGGGCCGACGTCTGGGTGGCTCCCCGAACCGGCGGCCTGGCCCGTCGGATCACCAGCACGCCGGCGGTGGAGTCGGAGCCGTACCTCTCTCCGGACGGGCGGTGGATCGCCTTCACCTCCAACCGCTCGGGCACCAGCGCCGTATACGTGGTCCCCGTGGAAGGCGGCATGCCCACCCGCCTCACCTGGTACCCGGCGCCCACCTCCGTCCGGGGCTGGACCCCCGACGGGACCCGGGTCCTCTACGCCTCCACCCGACAGACCGCGCCCACCGGGTACGAGCGCCTGTGGACCGTCTCACCCGACGGGGGTCCGTCCGAGATGCTGCCCGCGCCGTGGGGCCACGACGGGGACTTCTCCCGCATCATCGTGGACCGGGTGAGCCGGTGGGACTGGGAGTGGCGGAGCTACCGGGGTGGGCAGAACACCCCGCTCACCATCCTGGATCTGGAGACGCTCCAGGAGACGCGGCTCCCCAACGAGCGGACCACCGACCGCTTCCCGGTCTGGATGGGCGAGACCATCTACTTCCTCTCCGATCGCGACTGGGCCATGAACGTCTGGGCCTACGACGTGGAGACCGGGGGGACGCGGCAGCTGACCAGCTTCGACGACGCGGACGCCAAGTGGATGACGGGTCATCCGGACGGCACCCTGGCCCTTGAGCACAACGGTCACATCAAGCTCCTGGACCCCGTCACCGGTGACCTCCAGACTCTGGCCATCGAGGTCCAGGGGGATTTCCCCTGGGTCGCCACCCGCTGGGAGGACGTGAGTCCCCGGGTGTCCTTCGCCTCCCTCTCGCCCAAGGGCGTCCGGGCGGTCATGGAGGCCCGGGGAGAGATCTTCACCGTCCCGGCTGAAGACGGGGACACCCGAAACCTTTCCCGCTCCTCGGGCGCAGCGGACCGGGCGCCCATCTGGTCACCCGACGGCGCCACGGTGGCCTGGTTCTCCGACGACGGCGACGGGTACGAGCTGGTCCTGGCCCCCCAGGACGGGATGGCAGAGCCTCGCAGGATCGGCCTGGGGGTCTCGGTCATGGCGTGGGAGCCCTCCTGGTCGCCGGATGGCCGCTTCATCTCCTTCGTGGACGACGACGTCCGGATCCGGGTGGTCGACGTGGAGTCCGGGGAGATCCGCACCGCCGACGTGGGGGGCACGAACCTGGAACGGGGAGGGATGGATCCGTCCTGGTCGCCGGACTCCAACTGGCTGGTCTACAGCAAGACCTTCCCCAACAACTACCGGCGCATCGTGGTCTGGAACCAGCAGACGGGGGAGGCCACACCCCTCACCGACGAGATGGCCGACGCTCGTGGACCGTCGTGGGACCGGGACGGCCGGCATCTCTACTTCCTGGCCAGCACGGACCTGGCCCTGGGCTCGGGTTGGGCCAACACCTCCTCCATCACCGCCGACGCCTCGTGGAGCGCCTACGTGGCGGTGCTCCGGGCCGACGACCCCACGCCGTTCCCTCCGCAGAGTGACGAGGAGGAGGTGAACGACGAGGAGCCGACGGGAGAGGCCGCCGAGGCCGAGGAGGAGGCCGGGGCGGAGGACGCGCCGAGCGGGGCCGGAGCCGGTGGAGGAGACGACGCTCCGGAGGTCCGCATCGACCTCGACGACTTCCAGCGCCGGGTGATTCCCCTTCCGGTCCGCGGGGACTTCAGCGGGACTCTCCCCGGTCCGGAGGGGAGCGTGTTCCTGTACGGATTCGGGTCCGACGGGCCCGTCATCCAGAAGTTCACCCTGGAGTCCCGCGAGGCCGACGAGTTCGTCACCGGTGCGAGCCCGGTGGCCGTCTCCGCGGACGGCCAGAAGATGCTCCTCCGGGAGGGCCCGGGGTGGCGCATCGTGGGAACCGCCCGTCCTCCGGGCCCCGGCGACGGGCGCCTGGAGGTGTCCCTTCGCATGCGGCTGGACCGCCTGGACGAGTGGCGGCAGATGTTCGACGAGGCGTGGCGCTACGAGCGGGACTTCTTCTACGACCCCGGGATGCACGGCAACGACTGGGATGCGGTCCGGGATCGCTACCGCCCTCTGGTGCCGCACATCCGCCATCGCTCGGACCTGAATTACGTGCTGGACCAGGTGAACGGGGAGCTCTCCGTGGGCCACTCCTTCGTGTTCGGCGGGGACTTCCCCGCCGTGGACACCAGTCGCGTGGGGCTGCTGGGGGCGGACTTCGAGGCCCAGGGCGGCCGGTGGCGCATCGCGCGCATCTACACCTATGAGAGCTGGAATCCGAACCTGACGGCCCCCCTGGACCGTCCGGGACTCGAGGTGGACGAGGGGCAGTACCTGGTCGGGGTGAACGGGACCGAGCTCACGGCGGCGGAGGATCCCTACCGCCTCCTGGACGGCACGGCCGGAGTCCAGACCGTGCTGCACATCAACGACGAGCCCGACTTCGAGGGGTCGTGGACGGTCACCGTGGAGCCCACCCGCAGCGAGGTCGCGCTGCGTCAGCGGGCCTGGGTGGAGGACAACCGGCGCCGGGTGGACGAGCTGTCCGGTGGTCGCCTGGCGTACGTCTGGGTTCCCAACACGGGGGGCGGGGGCGTGGTGTCCTTCAACCGGTACTTCTTCGCTCAGCAGGACAAGGAGGGCGCCGTCATCGACGAGCGCTTCAACGGTGGGGGCAACCTCGACGACTACATGGTGGACTACATGACCCGCAGCCTGCGAGGCGCCATCACCAACGAGGTGCCCGACGGCGCTCCCCTTCTCCTGCCCCAGGGGGTGCTGGGGCCCAAGGTCCTCCTCATCAACGAGCTGGCGGGCTCCGGAGGGGACTACTTCCCTTGGGCCTTCCGTCAGCAGCGGGCCGGTCCGCTGGTGGGGACCCGGACCTGGGGCGGGCTGGTGAAGTCCTCGGTGCACTACGCCCTGGTGGACGGCGGGGCGCTCACCGCGCCGGACAACGCCGTGTTCGACCCCATCAACAACGTGTGGGTGGCGGAGAACGAGGGCGTGCCGCCGGACATCGAGGTGCTCCTGGACGCCCGTTCCGTCGCACAGGGCCGGGATCCCCAGCTGGAACGGGCGGTGCAGGAGGCCCTTCGTCTCCTGGAGGGGCAGGCGCAAGGCGAGGTGAGTCCCCCACCCTATCCGACGCCGTCTCGCCGGCCCGGGGGGGAGGATCGGTGAGCCGAGCGCAGCCCGTGGAGCGCCGGCCGGACCGGCCTTGACCGGGTCGGCCTCCACCCGCTCCCCCGCCCGGGAAGCGGTGCCCCGGTGCCTGGCGTGCGACGGCACGGGGCGGAAGCCCGAGGCCACGGTCCGGGCGCAGATGATGCCCCGGTCCGCCCGTGACGAGGAATTCACCTTCGTCCGCTGCACCGGGTGCGGCCTGGTGTTCCTGGATCCCCGCGTGCCCGCGGCGGAGCTGGGCCGCTACTACACCGATGCCTACCTGCCCTACCGGGGGGCGGACGCCTGGGGTCCGTTCGCGGGGCTCGTGGCCGCGGGCATCCGTAGCCAGGACCGGAAGCGGGTGCGGCTGGTGCTTCGCCACCGGCCCGTGGGCCCGGGCGACCGGGTCCTGGACGTGGGGTGTGGGAAGCCGTCGTTCCTGGCGGCCATGTTGCGCGAGACGCGCTGCCAGGCCGTGGGCACCGACTTCTCGGACTCCGGGTGGCGAGAGGATCCCCGGCGCTGGGCGGGGCTGGACCTGCGGGTGGGGGAGATCAACGACCTCCCCATGGACGACCCCGCGGACCTGATCACCATGTGGCACTACCTGGAGCACGACTACGCGCCGGCGCAGACCCTGGCGAGGCTGCGGGAGCTCGCTGCCGGACCGGAAACGCGCCTCGTGGTGGAGGTGCCGGAGCACGACTCGTGGACGCGCCGCAGGCACGGGGCCCACTGGGCCGGATACCATGCTCCCCGGCACACGGCCATCTACGGGCCGGACTCCATGACCGCCCTCCTGAACCGGACCGGGTGGGAGGCGGTGGAGGTCCTGCGCAGCGGGTCCGTCGACCCGTACGTCCTCCATTGGATGAGCCGTAGGGAGGCCCGGGCGGCGGACTGGACGGAGAGCATGCCCCGGAGGTTCCCCGGCTTCCTTGCGGGGAAGGTCGCGTGGTCCGTCCGGTTTCGAGGTCGAGACGACGGGCTGGGGATCATGACCGCGGTGGCGCGCCCCAGGTCCTGACGGCTCCTGGGAGCTACACGTCCTCGTCCAGGTCAAGGATCCGGGGCGGGTGATCCACCGCCTCCAGGAAGCGAAGGAGGTCGTGGGGGGCCATCGAGGTGGTCATGGAGTTGTCCAGGGGGTGGAAGTTCACGGGGGGACGCTCCAGGAGCCCCCGGTCCAGCACCACCTCCACCGAGCCGGTCCCGTCGTTCACCACCGCCAGGGGGCTCACCGCGCCAGCGGTGATCCCCAGGTAGTCCATCAGGCGCCGCTCGCTCCCGAAGGAGAGGCTGCCCCGGGCCCCCAGCCGTCCGGCGAGCTGCCGAAGGTCCACCGTCCGGTGCTCCAGGCAGGAGAAGAGCCACATCCGGCCCTTCTTGTCCCGCAGGAAGAGGTTCTTGGAATGGGCTCCGGGGATGAGGCCCCGCTTCTCCCGGGCCTCCTCCACCGTGTAGACCGGGGGGTGGCGCAGCGTCTCGTGGGCGATCCCCAGCGTGTCCAGCCGAGCCAGGAGCTGGTCGGGGGTGAGCGGTTCGGAACCGTCCTGCATGCGTGGATCCATGGCGGGACAACTTCCCGGTGGGGGTGGCGGGGATGCAACCCCGGCCGCCCCGCCGGAGCGGCGTCCCAAGGAGTGAACCGGGTCCTGGACGGGGCCTCCTCGCCGCCCGGCCAGCCGTGGGTTCCTGTCCGGAGAAAACCCGATTGCCGCCGGTTCCGCCCCGCGGTAGTCTCATCCATCCCTCCAGGAACCCTACGAAAAGGACAGCGTCATGCGTCGCCTTTCGTTCTCGCTCTTCGCACCGGCTCTCTTCGCCTTCATGGCGTGGGCCGCGCCCGTCCAGGCCCAGCTCACGCAGCCCCTCTCGCAGGAGATGCTGGAGGAGTTTCGCTGGCGGTCCATCGGGCCGGTGAACATGGGCGGTCGGGTCACCGACGTGGAGGGACTCCCCAGCCCGTCCAAGACCTTCTACGTGGCCGGCGCGGCCAGCGGGATCTGGAAGACCACCAACAACGGCATCTCCTTCCAGCAGCTGTGGGACCACGACCGGGTCGCGGCCATGGGGGACATCGCCATCGCCCCCTCCGATCGGGACATCATCTGGGCCGGAACCGGCGAGGAGGACTCCCGAAACTCCATCTCCGCCGGGGGCGGCGTCTTCAAGTCCTCCGACGGGGGAGAGACCTGGGAGCTCATGGGGCTGGAGAAGACCGAGGTGGTGGGCCGGATCGTGGTGCACCCCACGAATCCCGACATCGTCTACGTGGCGGCCCTGGGTCAGATCTGGGGCTCCAACCCCGAGCAGGGCCTCTACCGCACCACCGACGGCGGAGAGACGTGGGAGCTCGTGAAGTTCATCAGTGACCGGGCCGGATTCGTGGACGTGGTCATGCATCCACGGAACCCGGAGGTGCTGTTCGCGGCGTCGTGGGAGCGGGTCCGGGGGCCCTACTTCCTCCAGAGCGGCGGGCCCGGGTCCGCCCTGTGGAAGACCGAGGACGGCGGGGACACCTGGAGCGAAATCCAGGGCAACGGCTTCCCCACGGCGGAGAAGGGCCGGATCGGTCTCGCCATCGCCCTCTCCAACCCGGACTACGTCTACGCCATGGTGGAGGCCCGGGGGGAGGGAATGACCGACGGCTTCGACGGCAACGGGCTCTACCGCTCCACCGACGGGGGAGCGTCGTGGGAGAAGATGAACGACGTCAACTCGCGCCCCTTCTACTACTCTCAAGTCCGGGTCGACCCGCAGGACGAGAACCGAGTCTACTTCTCCTCGACTCCGGTGCAGTTCTCCGATGACGGCGGCGCCACCTACGGCAGCACCACCGAGGGGATCCACGTGGACCACCATGCCATGTGGATCGATCCCAACGATCCCGACCGCATCGTGGTGGGGAACGACGGCGGCGTGGCCATCACCTTCGACAAGGGCGGGAACTGGTCCTACCTGAACACCATGGCCATGGGGCAGTTCTACGACATCAGCTACAACATGGAGGTCCCCTACCGCGTCTGCGGGGGGCTGCAGGACAACGGGACCTGGTGCGGTCCCAGCCGTCTGGCCAGCGGCCAGATCTCCAACTACCACTGGGCCACCATCAGCGGCGGGGACGGCTTCTACTCCACCCAGGACCCGGAGGACCCGGATCTCGTCTGGTCCGAGTCCCAGGGTGGGAACATGGGTCGCTCCAACCTCGCCACCGGAGAGCGGACCACCCTGGAGAAGCCCGACTGGGAGCAGGTGTGGACGCCCTACCAGGACTCCATCATCCTCCTCACGGAGGAGGGGGCCGACGAGGATGACCCGCGGATCCTGCGGCTCCGGGAGCGGGCCACCGCCGACTCCCTGGCGTACGTCCTGCGCTGGAACTGGAACACCCCGTTCCTTCAGTCGAGCCACGACCGAAGCCACTTCTACGCCGGCGCCAACGCGGTGCTGAAGAGCACCGACTGGGGCGATGGCCTGAAGCCCATCTCCCCGGATCTCACCTACGCGGATCCCGAGAAGATCGAGATCAGCTCCGAAACCACCGGCGGCATCACCCCGGACGTCACCGGCGCCGAGAACTACGCCACCATCGTGGCCCTGGACGAGTCCCCGCTCCAGCAGGGGCTTCTGTACGCGGGGACCGACGACGGGCGCGTCTGGACCACCCCGGACGACGGCGGGGAGTGGATCGAGCTCACCGACCGGATCCGGGGGGTGCCCCCGGGCACCTACGTGAGCCGGGTGAAGGCCTCGGGACACGACGCCCGCCGCCTGTACGTCACCTTCGACGGGCACCGCACCAACGACTTCACGCCGTACGTCTACGTCACCGACGACGGTGGGGCCTCGTTCCGTTCCATCTCCTCGAACCTCCCCACCGGCTCGCTGGATTTCGTGCACGTCATCGAGGAGGACCCCCACAATCCGAACCTCCTCTTCGTGGGCACCGACGTAGGAGCCTACCTCTCCACGGACCGGGGCGGCTCGTGGCAGCGCTTCATGACGGGGCTGCACGCCGTGCCCGTGCACGATCTGGAAGTGCACCCCCGGGACCGGGAGCTGATTGCGGGCACCCACGGGCGGTCCATCTGGATCGTGGACATCGCACCGCTGGAGCAGATGACCGATGCCGTGGTGGCGGACGGCGCGGCGCTCTTCGACCCCCGGCCCGCCTCCCAGTTCGGTGAGCCTGCCCGCGGCGGGGAGTCCTACGGCCATCAGTGGTGGTCGCGACCCACTCCCGGGGCCGTGGCGCACCTGAGCTACTACATCGGGGACGAGCTCGCGGCGGAGCTGGAGGCGGCGGAGGAGGCCCAGCGCCAGGAGGCGGCTCCCGCGGACACCGCCGCTGAGGCCCGAGCGCCCGCGGGGGGCCCGGGGGCGCGCATGCGAGCCCGGGGGCCGCAGGCGGAGATCACCGTCACCGGGCCCGACGGCGAGGTCTTCAATACGGTGCGCGGACCCGCCGGCGCCGGGCTCCACACGGTGGACTGGAACATGCGGGGCGTGGCGCCGCCCCCCGAGGAGCCCGGGCCGTTCGTCACGGCTCAGCGGGAGCAGATCCGTGCCCGCACCGGGGTCGTGGTGGACTCCCTGGTGGAGGCCGGGTGGGACGAGGGATTCCTGAACCGGATGCGCGGGATGTTCACCGGCGAGACCTCCCGCAACCAGATGGTCGCCATGTTCATGGGCGGAGGCGGAGGCGGAGCGGATCCGGAGGCGTTCCGCGAGCGTCCCGGGGAAACGCGGGGCGGTCCCACCTTCGACTTCGGGCGGATGCGGGAGCTGGCCGGGCTCATCATGCCCGGCGTGGGGCTGGGCACCCTCTTCAACCGGCTGGGTCGGGGCGGGGGAGGCGAGGCCCCCCTGGCGGAGCCCGGCACGTACACGCTGACCCTCACCGTGGGGGACCGGACGTTCACCCGTGAGCTGGAGGTCCAGCGGGTGGGCGACCTCACCGGGCAGAGCTCCCCGTTCCAGGCGGAGTGGGATCGGTGGGTGCGAAGGCTGAACCGGATGCGGTGACCGCGCGGCGGTCCGCTGGACGTAAACGGGGCGACCCCGGTCGTTTAACGGGACCGGGGTCGTCGTCGTCTCAGTACAGGACGACTCGGATGGAGGCGTCCGTGGCTCTCTGGCCCGTTCCCCCTGAATCGGAGGCACTCGTGCTTCGACTTTCCCTGGCCGGCTTCGCGGCCGCCCTGCTGGTCCTCCCCTCCTCCCTTGCCGCCCAGGAGTTCGCAGGGCGCTGGGAGATGACCCGGGAGACTCCCCGGGGTTCGGTGACCCAGACCCTCACCCTGACCCGCGACGGAGATGCGTGGTCCGGCACCATGGATTTCATGCGGCGCGAGGTCGCCGTGCAGGAGGTCCGGGTGGAGGGAGACCGCCTGACGTTCACGGTGGAGATGACCATGGGCAGGCCCGGGGGAGGGGAGGGACGGACCCTGGTGCAGACCTTCACCGGTACGCTCGAGGGCGATGAGATCTCCGGCGAGATGGAGACGCCTCGGGGGGCCATGCCCATGGTCTGGAAGCGCGCCACCGACTGACGGGCCCGCCAGGACGTCCGCCTGGCTGGCTTCTCCTTCCCGGCCGGCGGTTCCACGTCGCCGGGTGTTGGGACGGCAACCCCGACGCGCGACGCGGCGTCTCAACGGTTGAGGACGTCGGCCGCGGGGCCGGCGCCCGCTTCCACACCGTACGGGGGAGGGACGATGAGGAACCGGCCGAAGCTGGGGGAGGACGTCAGGAATCTTTCGCTCATCGCGCTGGCGGCGGGGTTGGGGATCACCGCCACTGCGGGAGTGATGATGGCCCGATCGGTGGCGCCGGCCCCAGAGGTGGCGGAGGCCCGCAGGGCGGTGGTGGGCTCCGTGGTCCGGGTGGACGTGGCCACGCCCGTCCACACCGCGGTGGTGGTTTCCGGGCTCCGGGTCGAGGCGCCCGAGCGCCTGCACGAGGTGCGGGAGCGCGTGGAGGTCCTGAGGCTCCAGGAGCTCGATCGCCTGCAGGCTCTCCTGGAGGCTCGGGAGCGGGCCATGGAGGAGGCCATCGAGCGGGACTAGCGCCCGAGCGATCCGCGCCTCGCGCTACGTGCGACGCCCCCGCCGGCACCATGGCCGGAGGGGGCGTCGTCGTCATCGGGATCCCAGCCTGGCCGCGATCCGGACCCCTCGCAGGATCCGGGGCGGATCGGGCGGCAGACCCCCTACCTCAATTTCGCTCCCGCATGTTGTTGAGCTCGGGGATGTCGGCGTGGCTCCTCCAGTCTCCCAGCAGGTGCCGCGCGAAGTACTCGGCGCGGAGCCAGTACCAGTAGTCGGACATGTCCCCGTACCCGTGCCGTTGCCCAGGGAACAGGAAGTAGTCGAACCGCTTGTTGGCGCGGATCAGGGCGTGGGCCATGCGCACCGTGTTGGCGTGGTGGACGTTGTTGTCCTCGTCCCCGGTGGTGAGCAGAAGCTTGCCCTTCAGGTGGCGGGCCAGCGAGGGGTTGTTGTCGATGTCGTACTCGAAGGAGACGTTCCCCTCGTCGTCCACCACCTCCTTCACCCCATGGTGGGTCTCGGACCAGTACCGGTTGTACACCTGGTTGTCGTGGTTCCCCGACGAGGACACCGCCACCTTGAAGAAGTCGGGGTAATTGAGCATGGCGGCCGTGCTCATGAATCCACCGCCCGAGTGCCCGTAGATCCCCACCCGGTCCAGGTCGATGAAGCTGTGGCGCATGGCCAGCTGCTCGGCCCCGGCCTTCTTGTCCGCCAGCCCGTAGTCCCGGAGGTTCCCGTACCCGTAGTTGTGGTACCACTTGGACCGGTCGGGATGCCCGCCCCGGTTCCCCAGGGTCACCACCACCATGCCCATCTGTGCCAGCCCGACCTCGTACGGGTTCAGGCTGAAGAACTTCGAGACGGACTCGGTCTGGGGCCCGGGATACACGTACTCCACCAGGGGATAGACCTTCGTGGAGTCGAAGTCGAAGGGCTTGTACATGACCCCGTAGATGTCCGTGACCCCGTCATCCGCCTTCACGGTGAACGGCTCGGGGAACTGCCATCCCGCTTCGAACAGCTTCGAGAAGTCCGCCTCCTCCAGCTCCATCACCACCTGCCCACGCCCGCTCCGAAGCACCGTGGCGGGGACGGTGTTCACCCGGGAGTAGGAGTGGACCATGTAGCGGGAGGACTCGCTGAACTGGGCCCGGTTGTCGTAGTTCGGCTCGCTCAGGAGCTGTAGGCCGGAGCCGTCCAGGTTCACCCGGTAGAGGTTGCCGTAGTACGGGTCCGCCCCTTCCTCGCGGCCGTAGGCGGTGAAGTAGACCACCCCCGCTGCCTCGTCCACGCTGGAGACGCCCTGCACCGAGAACGGTCCCCGGGTCAACCGGTGCAGGAGCCGCCCATCGCTGCTGTAGTGGTACAGGTGGGCGTATCCGTCCCGCTCCGACCACCACACGTAGGAGCCGTCATCCAGGCCGTACGGGGGCTGCCACTCCTGGTAGGTGTTGAGGCGCTCCTCGATGAGGGGCGTCACTGCCATGGTGGTGAGGTCCACCGACACCAGGTCGACGCGGTGCCGATCCCGGGAGTTCCGGAGGAAGACCAGCTCGTCGGACCCGTCCGTGATCCAGACGGCCCGTCGCGGCTCCTCGGAGTCGGCGTAGAAGAACTGGCGGTCGTTCACCACCGACATGCCCTGGTCCTTCCAGCCGTCGTCGTCCACCTGGGTCATCTCGCGGCTCTCCATGTCGAAGACCCAGAGCTCCGACTGGTTCACGTCCTCCTCGCCGGGCATCTCGTAGGAGTAGGTCTCCAGCTCGGGGCGGTCGTGGCCCGTGTTGTGGATGACCCACAGCTCACCGACCTCCCGGGCGTCGGTCCGCACGGTGGCGAACTTCCGCGAGTCCTTCGACCACGAGAGGTTGGCTCGATTGCGCTTCGCCCACTCCTCTTCCTTCTCGGGATCGTTGATCCCCCGGCCCGACCAGTTGGCCGTCCAGGAGTAGTACTTCTCGCCGTCCTCGGTGAGCTGGATCTCCTCCACCTCCACTTCGTCCTCGGCCTCTTCCGCCTCGTCGCCCGACTTGCCCCGGCGGGCGTCCAGGATGAGCTCGTAGTCCGCTCCCGAGATCATGAAGAGGTTGTGGTTCCGGGCGAACACCACCCACTCGCCGTCGGGGGAGACGTTGGCCCAGGACGGGTGATCGTCCGGCTCCTCGTAGTCCTCCAGCTCCCTCAGCGTCTGCGTGGAGATGGTGAACTCGAAGTGGTGGACCTTCTTGTCCGGACGCGCGGGCCGGCGCTCCTGCTCCTCCTGCTCCTCCTGCTCGTCCTCTTCCACTTCCTCGTCCTCCACTTCCTCGTCCTGGGAGGAGGTCACGTCGAACTGCAGGACGTCGTCACTGATGAACCGGATGTTCTCGATGGGCAGGTGCTTCCCGTCCCAGGGGTCCCGGGTGATGCGGGTCAGCTCCGCCGCCAGCACGTCCCGGTCGAAGATCTCCCGCTTGGAGGCGCGGGTGGGATCCACGATGTAGTACCGGGAGCCGTCTGAGCTCTCCCACTCGTACCAGAACTTCTCGGCCCCCTCGATCCAGCGGGGCGAGACGGCCGTGGAATAGACCATGTCCCGGACGTTGTAGGGAGCGAACCGCTCGGCCAGCATGAAGTTCGCGGAGCCCTTGCCACCCACGAATCCCGCCTCGTCCGCGCGGCGGGAGTGGACCTGGGCGTCCGCGGACTGGGCGGACCAGGCCGCCGCGGTAGTCGCGACCAGGACAAGCAGGGCCGACCTTCTCAGCCGGGACCAGGGGGACGACAGGGAGCACGTCATGAATATCCTCCGAAGCTACGCTGTGCAGAGTTGGAATCGTGCCAAGAGGGGGACGCCGACGCACGGGTGCAAGGGGGACGTCACGCACGGGGCCCCGCCGTGGGGGCGCAGCCTCGGAGCGCGCTCCCCGGATCGTGCGTGTGGAAGGAAGGGCCGGAGCCCTGCCCGTTCCTTCCGCGGGACGCGGGCCGGAGCCCTGCCCGTGCCGTCTGCGGGTCACGGGCAGGGCGCTCGCCCCGCTACCTCTGGCCGCCTCCTGCCCCGTCCTCGGTGGCCACCTCGGCCACCCGGCCGGCGTCCAGGTCGTTCCAGTTGAGGATGGCGTTGAACCCCAGGAAGTAGTTCCCCTGCGTCTGCCATCTCCAGAAGGGACGGATGGCGAAAAGCACCACGTGGCCGTCGCCCACCCGGGCGTCCACCACCTGCGCCTTGCCCTCCAGCGCCGCTCCGCCCCCCAGGGCACCGGACAGGAGCATCCGGCCCGCGTCCTCCGGGAAGCGCATGACCACCCGGGGGCCGTCGTCGTCCCCTCCGCCGAAGCCCATGGCCTGGGCCATCTGCCGGAACTCCGCCATCTCGTCGGGACCCTCCCCCGCCGGCGCCCGTTCAGACTCCGTTTCGTAGGGCGAGAGCTCCGGGCGGTTGGCCATGGGGGTGGTGTTCTGCCAGGGACCGCCGCCTCGGCCGAAGAACCCGCCGAAGCCACCACCGCCGGTCCCCAGGACCACGTCGTTCTTGAAGTACACCGGCATCTGGCTTCCGGTGTACCCGTAGACCAGCGGGCTGGTGGGATCTGCGATGATCCCCCGGTGCACCGAGCCCGGAGCGATGAGGCCCTCCGGCGACTCCACCGTCACATCCGGGACGAGCCCGTATTCCGGGAAGATGGATGCGGTGGCTCCCTCCACGATCAGGGTGCCGCCCTCCTGGACGAAGCGAGCGAGCTCCACCAGCCCATCGAATCCCATGCCGCCCCGGATGTCGTCGCTCTCGTCGATGCCGCCCAGGTTCGGGAACTCGTCGGTCTTCTTGTAGGGAAGGGGGAGGTCACCGGTCATGGCGATCCCCTCCACCTGGCTCTGGGCGTCGCCCCCCACGTGGGGGTAGATGATCACGTCGTACTTCGCCCGGAGACCGCCCTCCCGGGTCACCTGGTCCGCGAAGTAGTCGTAGGGGATCCCGTAGTAGTCCAGGGCGCCCCGCACCCACCCCTCGTCCTGGGTACGGCGCCAGGAGTGGATGTACCCGATGCGGGGGACGTCCAGCTCGTGCGTGGCCACCTCGGGGACGTCGCGGGTGGCCCAGCCCGAGAGGCCGAGATCGCCGAGGCTCTCCTCCAGGACCTCCCGGTGCGCCGAGGCGTCCGGAATGATGAAGGCGCCCGCTCGGAAGTCGTGCCCGTCCAGCTCGAAGTCCTGCTCCGCCGCCAGCATCGCGATGTCGCTGTGCCGGAAGCGGAAGGTGACCAGGGAATTGTCGGTGGTGTGGTCCACCACCAGCACGTCACCCCGGCCCGCCACGATCCCGCCCCGGGCCCGTGCCGGACTCATGATGGGCCGCATCTCCTCGTCCAGGATCGCCGGGTCCTCCACGGCGTGCAGCTCCAGGTTCCGCATGAGCTGGAAGGTCCATCCCGTGTCGTCGTACGGCCGGGGGTTGTCCAGCGAGAACGCCTGCAGGGAGAAGTACATGTCCGCCAGGGTCCGGTACGGTTGGTCGGCCCGGACGATGTAGTCCCCCTCCTCCACCCGAAGTCCGGCCACCTCGAAGTCGTCCGAGGCCCGGTGGAATTCCAGCCCCTGCGTCATCAGGTCGTTCACCGCCTGCGCCGCGTCGGCCTTCCGCCTCTGGTCCGCCGGGATCACCCACGCGTGCACCGGCCCGTCGATGCCCTTCTGTACGGAGCGCTTGTTCTTGAGCCAGTAGTTCTCCAGGAACCAGTCCCGGTGGTCCGCCGTGTACTTGAGGGAGAAGAGGACCCCGGACTGCTGGATGTTGGTGTTGTTCCGGGGACCCCACTGGATCTCCTCGTCCGGTGGGTTCGGGCGGTACCACTCCCGGGAGGTGGTGGTGCGACCGGCCCGGGAGGTGCGGTTGTCGGGGCCGTAGCTGTGGACCTCGTAGAACCGTCCGATGGAGTTGTGGGCGTGGGCCACCGTGAACATGTAGTTGGGGGTCCACCCGTCGTAGAAGTTGTACGTCCAGACGCCGGGCACGTCCCGCTTGGTGAGCTCCAGGACGTCGTTCTCCGCCAGCACCCACCACTCCCCGATGGTGATGGCGTCGAAGGCCTCGTTGTACGGACCGGTGCCGGTGGAGACGTACAGGTAGGTGGACGACTCGTGCAGGTCGTGCATGACCGTGGGGGTCCAGTCCAGGAAGGTCCGGTTCACGTGCTGGGTCAGCGCCAGCATCTGCCCCATGGCGTCCCGGTTGTTGTCGTGGGCCACGTACCGGCCCCAGTACATGAGCGGTAGCTGGGCCTCACCCTCGGGCCGCTCCTTGTTGAAGTAGTACCGGTCCACCTGCTTCTCCCGCCCGTCGGGCTCGATGACGGGGGTGATGAAGGTGATGACGTTCTCGCGGATGTCCTGGACGAAGGGCGACTCCTGCACCACCAGCCGGTAGGCGAGCTCCTGGAGCATCTCCGGTCCTCCCAGCTCCGTGGAGTGGATCCCGGAGGTGATCCAGTAGATGGGCTTGGCCACCTCCTCGATGAGCTCCCGAGCCCGCTCCTCGGAGGTCGCCCGCGGATCGGTGAGCTCCGCCAGGTAGCTCCCGTACTGTTCCAGGTTGGCGATGGTGGACTCGTCGGCGATGGCCATGAGGACCATCTCCCGCCCCTCCTCGGTGAGTCCCATGCTCATGACCGTGGCTCGGGGGGAGGCGTCGGCGATGGCCCGCAGATAGCGGTGGATGTCGGCGGCGTAGGTGACCTCCCCCGGGTGTCCCACGATGCGGCCGTGGAAGTCCAACGGGGTGGGGACCACGTCGGACGCCGGCAGGTGGTCCACCAGCTCCGTGGTGATGCGGTCGTCCTGGAGATGCTCCGCGATGAGGCGCGTGTACTCCTCGTCGATGGGCTGGCCCCAGCGAGTGTTCTGAGCGGACGCCCCCAGGGGCGTGAGGGCCTGGGAGAGAATCGTCAGGACGAAGACCACCGAGGCCAGGCGAGGAGCCGTCGCGGACGCGATGGCACGGATCCGGGGAGCGGGTCGGTACATGGGTCCCCCTGCAGGAATCGCGGATGTCCCGTCCCGGTCTCGGCGGGCCGCGATAGCGCCCGCGGGGGTCGGGACGAAGGGTTCCCTTGGGTTTAGGGCCGATTCGGGTCACCGCGCAAGACGGGACGGGTTACGCCGTATCAGAGCCCCCTGGAGGGACGGCCGGTCCGCGCCAGAACCCTA
The DNA here is from genome assembly GCA_039586075.1 of Gemmatimonadota bacterium. GTDB lineage: Bacteria > Gemmatimonadota > Gemmatimonadetes > Longimicrobiales > Gaopeijiaceae > Gaopeijia. The sequence continues at coordinate 50,887 of JBDHLC010000030.1, forward strand.
CGCGGACCGCTCCTGGGCCGGCACCCACTTCTTGGAGCCCACCGCCCCGGCCCCGCCCTCGTCGTCGATGCACTGGGCCAGGATGTCCACCATGTGCAGGTCGAGCTGCGTCCCGGCTTCGGCGCGGAGGATCTCCATGGCCTCCTCGACGGGAATCCCCTTTCGATAGGATCGGGTGGCTGTGAGCGCCTCGTAGACGTTGGCCACGGCCAGGGCGCGGGCGCCCCGGTCCAGGCGGTCCCCGTCCACCCCCCAGGGGTAGCCGCTGCCATCCAGTCGCTCGTGGTGGTGGGCCGCCGTCCGCGCGATGTCCTGGAACGCCGGAACGCGCTGGAGGATGGCCAGCGTATGTCGGGGATGGGCCTGGATCACGCTCCACTCGTCGTCGCTCAGGGGACCACGCTTGTCCAGGATCCGGTTCGAGATCCCAAGCTTCCCGATGTCGTGCAGGAGGGCGGCGCGGTAGAGCTTCTGGACCTCGCTGGCGGGCAGGCCCAGCCGGCGAGCCATGAGGCGCACCACCTCGGCGACCCTGCGGGAGTGGAGGTAGGTGAACGGTGACTTGGCGTCGATGACCTCGGCGAAGGCCTGGGCCACCCGGTCCAGTTCGGACTCGGTCAGGCGCCGGCTGCGGTCCCCGGGGTCGAGACCCCTCAGGGACTCGGCATCCCGCAGGACCCGAACCATGGACCACCAGCTCTTCCGGTCTTCCCAACCCAGCACGATGTCCGCCAGCTCCGGATCGAACCAGCTCCCCCGCCGCTCGCGCACCATCTCTAGTACGGCCCGCATTCCGCCTTCCTGGAGGAACACCTCCACGGTCTGCGCCAGGCCGGCGATGCGGGAGAGGAGCGGGATGGTGCCGCCGGACAGGCCCTCGGGGTGCCCGCCGCCGTCCCAGTGTTCATCCAGATTCCGGATGGCGGTGGCAGTGGTGTCGGAGAAGCCCAGCTCCAGGGCGATCTCGGCACCCCGGGTGCACCGCAACCGAGTGAAGCTCCGGGCCATGCGGTCGCCGCCCCGGGCGAGGCGCGCCAGGTGTCGTAGTCGACGCCAGGGGCCGCCTCCCATCGCCGCGTGCCTCACAGCGAATCGAGCCGCCGGCAGGGATCGCGACCAGTCGGTGAGCCTCATGGCTCTCTTCACCGAGTGGTCGTCGCTCCCGAACGAGGCGGCCACCGGCGCGGCATTGGCGGACCCGCCGGCGTCCTTCAGGAGGATGGCGTAGAAGAGGTCGGTACGAGCCTGGGAGGGAAGCTCCAGCGCCTCGGCCATCTCCATCCCCACGAGGCACGCGCGCACGGCGTGCCCCTTCGCCTGGCCCTCCGTGAGGTCCAGTGCGTGGGACAGCGACGCGATGAGGTGGGAGCGTGAAGAGCGTGGATCCATGGCCTCTGCATTCAGCAAGAAGCGAGCCCCCGGGGCTCGGGGGCATAAATAATTGAGTCCAAACCGGTTCCGGGAAAGGGGAATCTCCCGGGACCCCCTTCGACCCCGAACTCCGTGACCGCTGCGGGAAGCCTGGTTCCGGGGTGGATCAGGGCCCGACACCGCGGGGCCCAGCCCCCTCGCGGAGGGCCGCGGGGGGGCTGGGTAGAAGGAGGGCGATTAGGGTGCGGCCTTACGCACACCCGCCACCCGCCGCCCCCACTAGGACACCACCTTGGGTGCCGCGGGCTTGCCCTTCTCCAGGTGGGGAACGCCGTCGGTCATCCAGGCCGGGGCATCGGCGCCCCGGAGGTGGTGGTCGAAGTACTGCCACATGCGAGTCTGGAAGTCCTTCTGGTTGGCCTCCTCCTGCAGGTGGTGCGGTTCGTCGGGATACGAGAGCAGGATCACTTCCTTCCCCAGCCGGCGGGCCGCCGTGAAGAACTCCAGGCCCTGGTTCCAGTCCACGGCGCCGTCGGCGGTTCCGTGCAGGATCATGAAGGGCGTGGTGATCTTGTCGGCGTGGTGCACCGGCGACTGGCGGACGTAGAGGTCGAAGTCGTCCCAGGGAGTTACGCCGAAGCGGCCCTGGCTCCACTCCAGGATCGGCCCATTCCCGCTCCCCGTCCGCTTGTAGAGGATGTTGTACATGCTCATGAGGTTGGTCAGGGGAGCCCCCGTGACCACGGCGGCGAACATGTCCGTCTGGGTGACGATGAAGGACGACTGGTACCCGCCCCACGAGTGACCCTGCAGCCCGATGCGGTCGGGATCGGCGTAGCCCTGGTCGATGACCGCCTGGACGGCCGCGGTGATATCCTCCAGGGCCGAGATTCCCGGGAGCCCGTCGTCGTAGACGATGTCGGGCATGAAGAAGAGGTATCCGTTGCTGGCGTAGGTCGCGGCGTGGGGTCGGTCGTCGTAGACCGGCATGGAGAACTGGTGGTGCCGCTGGCTCATCTTCTCGTAGAAGTAGACCACCATGGGGTACCGCTCCCCGGGCTCGTATCCGGCCGGAAGGGTGAGGGTGCCCTGCAGCCGGTTCCCCCGCTGGTCGGTGTAGTCCACCAGGACCCGGTCCCCCCAGGCGAAGTCCTGCATCTGGGGGTTGGCGTCGGTGACGCGGCGGGGATCGTCGAAGTCCATCCCCGCTACCCAGTAGTCGGGGAACTGCCGGAAGGTCTGCCGCGTGAAGACGACGCGGTCGGCGTCCTCCGCCTTCCGCGCGCCGCCGATCATCTCGTCGGCGAACAGGAGGTGCTCGGGCTCCGAGCCCGGCCGGGCCCGAGCGTAGCCGGACCGCTTGGTCCACTCGCCGTAGGCGGACAGGAGGGCGCCGTCCGGATCCACGAAGTCGGCGTCCCGGTCCAGCTGGACCACCCGGTAGCGGACCTCGTCCCGCTCGCCCGCACCCCCGGTCACGGGCTCCGGGGCGCCGCCGTCCACGGGCACCGCGTGCACGTCGTACCGGGTGTAGAGGAGCACCCGGCCGTCCTCCGTCCAGCCGCCCACTCCGTACGGGGGCCGCTCCGCCACCAGGTCGAATTCCCGGTTGATGTAGTTCACGCCGGTGGCCTCGGTGAGGTTCACCGTCTCCAGGGTGTTCAGGTTCACCGAGTAGAGAACCTCGTCCTGGGCGTACAGCGCCCAATCTCCGTCCGGGGACGTGCCCATGGCGCGGCGCACGCCGGTGGCGAAGACCTCGCCCTCTCCCGTATCCAGGTCCAGGCGAACCAGGTCCGCCCGTCCCCCTTCCACGTCGTAGTCCCACCGGTAGGGCTCGTCCCGGAAGCCCACGGCCCAGCGACCGTCGTCCGTGAGCTGCACCCGGGGCATGGCCTCCGTGGCCAGCCGCACGAACCGGTCGGACTGCACGTTGTAGACCGAGGTGTAGGTCTCTCGCCGGTCGCCGTTGGCGGTGACCATCTGACGGGATTGGAGGTCATCGTCCATCCAGTGCCAGACGTCCACGTTGGGGGCGTCCTCGTCGGCCTCCCACTCCTCCTCCTGTTCCTTGATTCCCACCACGAGCCGCGCTCCGTCTTCCGTCCAGAGGGTGTTCGCCAGCTCCGAGACCACGAAGCCGGCCGGGAACCCCGCGGTCTGGGAAGGGCGCACCACCCGGGTCTCCAGGCGCTCACCTCCGATGCCCGTGGACACCACCAGTGCGTTGACCCGCTGGGACAGTCCGTCCTCCTCGGCGCCGGCCAGGGCCGCCAGTCGGTCGCCCGACTCGCTCCAGGTCAGGTCCTCGAAGCGCTCCTCGGCGCTCCGGAGCGCTTGGATCCGCCCATCCCCAAGCGTCACCAGGTAGACGCCGTTCCCCACCTGCTCCGCGGCGTCCACCAGATAGGCCAGGTGGGCCGAGGGCTCGTTGAAGCCGTACTCCGAGACGTTGCCGAGATTCAGGACGGCGCCGCTGGCGAGGTCCCGGAGCAGAAGGTCCGATCCCTGGTGCTCGGCCTCGCGGTCCGAGCGCTCCCGGTGCACCGCCAGGAAGCGGCCGTCCTCCGAGAAGGAGAAGGCCCGGACCCCCGGGTAGGTGTGCTCGTCGCCCGAGGAGAGGTCCAGCAGGTGAAGGGTGCTGGGCACCGGTTCGCGCTGCTCCTGCGGCTTGTCGGCCTCCTCTTCGGGTGGGCTGGTGAGGAACGCGACCCACCGGCCGTCCCGGGAGAAACCCGCGTCCGAACCGTTGACGGCTTCGTGCCGCACCTCGCCATCCAGCTCCTGGACGAAGAAGGCCGCGTCCCCGTCGTTCGGGCTGTAGGCGTAGCTCATCCACCGGCCGTCCGGCGAGAGGGCCACCTCCGTGACGCGACTCCACGCTCCGTAGTCCTCCAGGGTCAGGGGGCGACCCTCCTGGGCGAAGAGCCCCACGGGGAGGACGAACGCCAGGAGCACGGGGAGGATTCGGCGGAGCGAGGACGGGGTTGGGGTGCGGGGCATGGATCGTCTCGGAAGAAGGCGGCGGCCCGCGGGCGGGCCTGACGGACGTCCCCGGATGCTGAGGCGGGCCCCGCCCGGGCACAAGCCCGACCCGCATCGCGCCCGACGCGCGTCCTTCCACCCCATTCTCCACTCCACCCTCCGTCCTCGCGCCATTCCGCTGCCCGAGCAGAAGTGGAATCCCCCACAGGGTTTGCCGGAAAACTCCTATGGCTGCGACCCGGGGGGTGTGCAATTCTGACACACCATGCGAGAGCGCTGGAGGGCCCGGTCGGGATTCGGTGGGCCCCTCCTTCGATGCGATGTCTGACGGCCTCCCACGCCAGGGTCGCCATAGATGCAACTCCGATCCGACCCCATCCGGGAGGCGCGCGCATGTACTACCCCACATCCCATCCCTGGACGGAGAACGAGACGCTCGGTGAACACCTGGAACGACGAGGTGTGAGCCGGCGCCAGTTCCTGAAGTACTGCGGTGAACTGGCGGTCATGATGGGC
>JBDHLC010000031.1:0-35401 GCA_039586075.1 Gemmatimonadota bacterium
CCTGGTGGTCTCCACCGGCCGGGGATTCCGGTCGCCGAACCTGGTGGAGCTCTTCTTCGACGGCGCCGTGGCGGAGGCTGGAGCCTACCAGATCCCCAGCGAGGACCTCCAGGCCGAGACCAGCTTCAACGTGGACCTGGGAGCCCGCTTCCAGAACCAGCGCTTCTTCGTGGAAGGCTTCTACTTCCGGAACAAGATCTACGACGGGATCCGGGCCCAGCCGCTGACCGACGCGAACGGCGAGATCGTGCAGCGTGACGGTCTGGACGTCTACCAGAACGTGAATCTGGACGAGATCCTTTTCACCGGATTCGAGCTGAACGCCAACGTCGACGTGGTGCGGGGATTCAGCGTTGGCGCCAGCTTCTCGAGGCTGGACGCCGAGGACGCCATCGATCCCGAGAACCCGGTGGGTGAGAGCTTCTCAAAGAAGACCACGGGCCGGCTCCGCTACATGGCGCCCAACGGCCGATTCTGGGCGCAGTGGGACGTCCGGCGCAGCGGCAAGCAGAAATCCGTGGAGCTCGGCACCAACCCCCTGGGTGCGGAGATCCCGTCCTTCAGGGTGCAGAACCTCCGCGGTGGCGTCCGGCTCTTCGAGCTCGTCGGCGTGACCCACGGGCTGAACCTGGCCCTGACCAACCTCACGAACGAGCTGTACGCCGAGACGTCCAACGCATCGTTCTTCCGGCCTGAGCCCAAGCGGGCCTTCACGGTGACCTACGAGGTGGTCTTCTAGGCCGACGTCCTCCCTCCCTCTCGACCGAACCTGCTGCCATGCGCTCCTTCGTCCACTTCATCCCGGTCCTCACGACGGTCGTGGCGCTCTTCTTCGCGCCCAGGGTCTACCGGCGCTGGAGGGAAAGGCGCCCGGCACCGCATCTGATGTGGTGGTCGGCGGGCATCCTCCTCTACGGAGTGGGGACGTTCACCGAGGCGTTCACGACGCTCTTCGGCTGGAACGCGGGCGTATTCCGTGCCTGGTACATCTCCGGCGCCCTCCTGGGTGGAGCCCCCCTCGCCCAGGGCACCGTCTACCTGCTCCTTTCCAGGAAGACGGCCAACCGGTTGTCGGCGGCCCTGGTGGCGTTCATCGTGGTGGCTTCGGTGGGAGTCCTCATGACCCCCATCGACCTGTCGCTCGTGGAACCTCATCGGCTCACCGGCTCGGTCATGGAGTGGCAGCGGGTCCGTCTCTTCTCACCCTTCATCAACACCTACGCGTTCATCTTCCTGGTGGGCGGCGCGGCCCTGTCGGCGTGGCGCTTCCGCAAGCATGCCGCTCTCAAGCACCGATTCATCGGGAACGTCTTCATCGCGGTGGGTGCGTTGCTCCCCGGGATCGGCGGAATGGCCACCCGGATGGGACACACCGAGGTGCTGTACGTGATGGAGCTCATCGGACTCCTCATGATCTGGGTGGGCTACCGTTACAACATCAGCCCGCAGCTGTCGGGGGTGGATGCCCGGCGGGCGGAGGCGGCGCGGAAGGAGGCCTTGGCCACTTCGTAGAGACGCGCTCCTCCGAGAGGGGGGAGTACGGCGACATCGAGCGGGCTCCTGGATCCAATCCGGGAGCCCGCTTCACTTTTCCGCTCGGGGATGGAGCCCGCGATGCGGGCCTTCCCATGCCGCGGTAGCCCAGGCAACCCCGGTAGGTCCCTGCTCGCTCAGCCCCGCGTGGCCTTCCAGACCCGGAAGGGGCCTTCGTCCGCCACCACGGCCACCGCCCCGAATGCCGCCCCCAGCAGCTCCCCGACCGGGAGCCGCCGCTGGACCACCAGGCGCAGCTCCCCCGACGGGCCCAGCGCCCCCGGGGCCCGTTCGACCAGGGACGCCACCACCTCCAGCGTCTCCGCCTTCCCCTGGTGGTACGGTGGATTGGAGACCACGACGTCGAACGGTCCGGCTTCCCACCACCGATCCGAGGGGACGAACGCGCCCATCGGGACGTTCTCGCGGGCTGCCTCCCTCGCGAGCGCGTCGGGCTCCGCCAGGAAGACCCGGGCGGCCCCCTGGGCCCGAACGACGGCCGCTGCCAGGACGCCCGTCCCCGCGGCGAAATCGAGAACTCGGCCCTCCGGTCGCACCTCCGGAAGATGTCTCACCAGGAGCGCCGTACCGGGATCGAGTCCTCCCTTCGCGAAGGTGCCCGGATAGCTCACCCAGTCCAGCGGCCCCCACCCCAGGTCCAGGGGCGCCGTGGTCCGCCACTCGGAGAGCGGTGCCTCGGGCGCTGCAGGTGCCGCCACCCCGGTCGAGACTCCCCGAAGGACCCGGCACCGCCGGGCATTCGCGACTGTGCTGACGTTTTCAAGCAGCGGCTCCATGCGGCGCGGCGTGGAGGCGATTCCCTCGTCCTTCGCCCCGTAGACGAAGACCGGAGCGCCCGGGCGCAGGGCGGAAACCGTGGCGTGGAGGGCGAAGTCGAAGGCTTCACGGGACGGCGAAAGGCGAATCAGTGCGGCGCCGAAGGGACCCGGCGGTGGCCAGGCCGTCCCCGGAGCCCCTCCCGGCACGTCCATCCGGGACCAGACAGCCACCTCGCAGCCCTGGGCGCGCGCCGCCTCAGCCGCTTCTCCCACAGCGTCGTCCACCACCAGGACGGGACCCTCCAGCCCGGTCCCGGGAAGCCTCTCCGCCATGAGACCGGACGCGGCCTCGTCGCGCCATCGCGGGTTGCTGCGACGGCCCACAGCGTCACCCGCCGCGGGTATTCCTGAAGAACACGACCCCGCCTCCGAGTCCGCCGGACACCAGATCCAGATCCCCGTCCCCGTCGAGGTCCACCAGCACCGGCGTCCCATACGCGGGAAGCGGGACGTCCAGCGCGTCCGCCTCCTCGAAGCTCGGCTCCAGAGGCGTGCCCCGGTTGGGGAAGAAGGCCAGTCCGCCGTCCTCACTCCCCGCCAGCAGGTCGAGGTCCCCGTCGCCATCCAGGTCCACCAGCGCCGGCGCGCTTCGACGACCCACGTCCAGCCCACCCAGCTGCTCCGTCACCAGCTCGAAGCGGGGCGACTTCGGTGTGCCGGTGTTCCGGAAGAAGTTGATCTCCCCCGAGGACTCTCCCACCACCAGGTCGAAGTCCCCGTCGCCATCCAGGTCGCCCAGCGCGGGGGTGGAGTGACTACCCCGGGGAAGGTCCGCCGCCGGATCAGCACCGGCCGAAACGAAGCGCGGCTCCCGGGGAGTACCGTCGTTGCGGAACCACCGCACGTCCTGGTTCCACGTACCGAGCATCAGGTCCAGGTCCCCGTCCGCGTCCAGATCCGCCAGGACCGGCGCCAGGTGATACGTGTCCGCCGTGACGAGGGTGTCCCGGAGCGCGAAGGAGGGTGTCGCCACACCGCCGACGTTCTCGAAGTGGTAGAGCCGCGCGGCGCTCAGCGCGGTGGGGTCCAGCTTGCTCCCCAGCAGCATGTCCAGGTCCCCGTCGGCGTCCAGGTCCCCGAAGGCCACGGTGCTCTCGCTTCCCACGTCGATCCCGTCCAGGAACCGGGAGGTGCGTCGCGTGACGATCCCCGACGGAAGCCGTTCGTAGTAGACCAGATTCTCCGCAGCGGTGGTGTTCGGATTGAACGCTCCACCCAGAACACCGATGAGGAGGTCCAGGTCTCCGTCCGCATCCAGATCCTGGATGGCCGCCGCGTTGTATCCGCTGGTGGCGATGAGCTCATCGGACGGGACCGGCTGGGGGGTGGCCCTCAGGTCCGGTCGCTGACAGCTCCCGAGATTCTCGATCCAGAGAAGGCCCGGCTCGAAGAAATCTCCCCAGAAGAAGTCCTGGTCTCCATCGCTATCGACGTCGGCGAACACCATCGAATTGGCGCCGTGCAGAGCGGTGCCACCGGGCACCAACCCGCCCTGCAAGGCCGGCACCGCCCCCCCTCCCATCCCTCCGGGAACTGCGATGGCGGCGACGATCTCGATGTCCTCGAACCGCGCGGTCACCAGGTCGAACATCGGTGTCCCCGCGTCGGAACGAGCGACCTCCTCGAAGCGACTGACCGTCCCGTCCACCCGGCCCAGGAAGAGGTCGATACGTCCGTCGCAATCGATGTCCGTGAGGTTCGGGATATTCTGCCGGTCGGAGAAGACCGGCGTTCCCGAGCCGTCCCGCACGGTGTCGGCCGCCACCACGTAGCGGGGAGCGGTGGGGGTGCCGTCGTTGCGAAAATAGCGGATGTAGCTGAACGGCGACTCGGCCAGGAGGTCCAGATCGCCGTCACCGTCCATGTCGTGGAATCGACTCCACTCCCCCACCGGCAGGTCCAGCCAGCGATCGGTACGCCAGACGAACCGGGGCTCGGCCGCGCTGCCCACGTTCTCGAAATGCATGAGCTCGTCGGTCCGCTCCTGGATGAACAGGTCCGGATCGCCATCCCCGTCGGGGTCCGCGAACTGTGGACGCGGGACGTCCAGCCCCCCCAGGAACGGGTGCGCGTAGGGGGCCCCCGTCTCATCCGTCACCGGGAATGGAGCGACCTCGCGTCGAAAGGCGTCGGAAGGCCGAATGGGGTCTACGGCCGAGGCCGGCGGAGTCGCGCATGCCCCCACGAGCGCCGACCCCACCAGAACCGCGCCGCTCAGGAGTCGACGCCGGCCGCTCACCGGATCGCGACTCCGAGTCCCGTCGTGTTGGCTCCCATCTCCAGGACCTTCACCACGCTCCCGTCGGCGGTGTCCAGCACGGTGAGCGTCCCCGTGTGCGCGTGGTGCTCCTCGTGCATCGCGTGCTCCTCCTCCGCCATCCCGCCCATGGCCATTCCGCCGGGCCCATTGCTGGAGATGAACAGGTGCCGCCCGTCCGGGGAAAGGGCACTGCCGTGCGGAGCGCTCAAGGCCATGTGCTCGGTGGTCCACACGATCTCACCCGAGGTCACGTCCACGGCCACCACCTTGTTGTCCAGCTTCACCCCGAAGTAGACCGTACGACCGTCGGGTCCAAAGACCGGATGCCACGGTTGGCGGCCCACCTCCACGCGGTCACGGAGCCGGGGCTGGTTCGGATCGGAAAGATCGAAGATGAGGAGCTGTCCGGTCAGCTGTGCCGTACCGACCAGGGTGGAGCCGTCGGGAGATACAGCGAACTGGACCAGGGTATGGACCGGACCTTCGAGGTCCTCCAGGGCGAGATCCAGCGTCTCCAGGTCCACCGCACCCAGTTGGTTCACGGCCAGGGAGGCCGTGTAGACCCTCTCTCCGTCCGAGGAGACCGCGATGGCATGGGGACGGGGAAAGAAGACGTCCACCTCCTCGACATCCATGTCCGAGCGCCGGATCGCCCCAATGCGCTCCGGGGGATTCACGGCGCTCATGGACCGGCCCACGAGCAGCAGGTCCCGGCTGGGGTGCACGGCCAGCATCCCCGGCACCTCGAACTCCGCCTGGTCCACCAGGTGGTTGTCCCGGTCGAACTTCAGGACCCGGTTCTCGCCGATCAACGAGAGGTACCAGTGGCTCCCGTCGGGCTCGACCGCGATGTGGTGGGGCTTGGCGTTCTCGGAGAACCCCAGCGCCTGGAGATCGACCCGCGCCACCTCCTCCAGGGAAGCCATGTCCACCACCGCCACGTGGGCGTCGCCCTGAATGGCCACGTAGAGAAGGTCCGCGTGCTGAGCCTCGATGGCTCCCGTCCCGGCGAGGGCCATCATCATCGTGGCTCCCAGCGCCGTGCGCAGCGTCTTGGTCAATTTCGCCCTCATGGATCCACCCCTCGGGTGTCGGATGGGTGTGCTCATCGTGCGGGTCCGGAGGGTGGCTCGCAGCCATCCCGCCCGCTTCCTGCGAAGAGGGAGGGGGAGCCACGGCCCCCCCTCCCCTTCCTACTAACCAGCTTTCCCCCTTCGGATCCGGAGAACCGGAACACCTTCCGGGAGCTCGGCGCGGCCCTAGAAGACCGTGCGCCGGATGGTGGGCCGCACCAGGAACAGGCCTTCGTTGCCGCTGGTGACGATCACAAGACCATTGTCGAAGAACGGGTAGTTCGACCAGGACCCCCCGAAGCCGGCCCCGTTGTCGCCGTAGGGCACCGTGTCGAAGAACGCCACCTCAACCGGGTTGGCCGGATCCTGGATGTCCAGGATTCGGAGGCCGCTCTGGTAGTTGGACTGGTACATCAGGTCGCCCACAACGTAGAGGTTGTGGTCGGAAGACTCCTGCGTCCCCAGGTGCTCCGCCACCAGCTGCGGATCGTCCAGGTCCGACACGTCCCACACCAGGGTGCGGGTCTGGCCGACGAGTCCCTGCAGTTCATCCAGCTCGTCGTTCATGAAGAACCAGGCCTGGTCCTCACTGAGCCATCCCTGGTGCGAGTACCCCACCGAGGGATACGCCGACCGGGAGAGCGCCAAGGTGTTCTCCTTGTCAGTCACGTCGGCGATGGAGAGCATCGTCTCGTTCGCCCCGAAGCAGATTTCCTTCCCCTGGTGATCCGCGTCCGGACCGGAGTAGGTGACGCACTGGGCGTCGTGGGTGTATCCGGTGCTGGCCCGCCCCGTCTGGGGGTCCGAGAAGCAACCCGCGAATGTCGGGTTCGTGGGCTCCCGGATATCGATGATGTGCAGGCCGCCCCCGCAGGTGATTCCACCGGAGGAGCTCCCCACCGAGAAGGCGAAGCCCGACTCCTCGTTGATCACGATGTTGTGGGCCGAGGCGATCTCCGCGTAGTGGGCGTCGGCGTCGAAGACCACCGGATCGCCGCCGGTGTGCTCGCGCAGCCGGGTGAGGTCGAACACCTGCATCCCGTGCTGCCCCGCGCCGTCCGAGACGATGAAGGCATGGTTCCGGTAGGTCTTGATGTCGCGCCAGGCGCTCCCGTTGGCCCCCTCGGGCATGTGCAGGATTCCAACGACCCGGGGGTTGAGGGGATCGGTCATGTCCACGAAGGAGGCCCGGTCCGTCATGCCGACGAGGGCGTAGTACCGGCCCGTCTCAGGATCCTGCCAGCCCCAGTTGTCGTTCGTGCGGATGCCGCGAGCGCCCTCCTCCCCGGCCAGCTCGGCCACCGGGAGGAAGGATACCAGGTCCACCTCCGAGCAGTCCCACTCCACCGCAGCCCCCTCCTGGCAGCTCACTTCCTCACCCTTCACGGGGTCGAAGCCCTCCATTGGGGTCTCCAGCACGGCCGACCGCATCCACTGGCCGTCGGCGTCGCGCTCCATCACCATCACGGATCCCGCGCCGTTGTCCGCACCCAGGATCCCCACCGCGGCGATCTCGTCCGTCACCGCCAGGCTGGAGCCGGTCTGGGTACGCCCACTGAAGTCTGGACCCGCGGTGAACTTGTGCACGCGCGTGATGTCCGTGCCCTCTTCGTTGACCTCGAAGACGTAGGTCGCACCGGCGAAGTTGTCCGCACCGGCGGCGCCGACCCAGACTTCGCCACCGTTGACGGCCACATCGGCACCGAAGATGTGCCGCATCCCCCCGTCGAAGGCGTGGAGCTGGCCCACGGACTCCCAACCTTCCTCGCCCATGGCGTACACGAAGACGGTGCCGGTGGCGCCGCTCACGAACGGAGCCTGGACGGTGGCCCAGCCTCCGCCCACCCAGACCCCCTGCCCGAACTGACTCCGCCCCGACAGACCCTGGGCCTCGAGCTCGCCCACGGCCTCCAGGCCCATTTCGCCGATCCGGTAGGCGTAAGCGGTCCCGACCCGGTTGTTCGCCATGGGAGCACCCACCAACGCATGCTCGCCATCGAAGGCCACGGAAGCGCCGAAGCCGGTCTGCGTGTCAGCAGCGGTGAGCTTGTCCCCCGCCTGGGACCACCCGTCGGCACCGCGCTGGAACAGGTAGGCCGCCCCGTTTCCATCCATCTGGCCGGGCGCCCCCACCAGGGCCATATCCCCCGCGATGGCCAGGGACTGGCCGAACCCGTCGTCCGCTACCGCGTCAGCCGCCTGGAGCTTGCCGGTCTCCACCCAGCCGCCGGCCTGGTTCTCGAAGACGTACACGCCGCCTTCTCCGCTCACCAGGAGCGTGGTGCCGTCCAGCGCCATTGCCGCGCCGAACCGATCCCCCGTCTGCCCATCGGAGGCGGTCAGCTCCGCCACCTGCGTCCAGTCCTGGCCCCGCTTCTCGAACACCAGCACCGCGCCCGGGCCGAGTGTCCGGGCCGGCTCGGAGGCCAGAACCTGCGTCTCGGAGACGGCGAGCCCGACCCCGAACTGGGCCGCGGCCTGACCGGGTGTCATGAGGGCGCCCAGTGCGGCGCCTACCAGCATCAGACTTCCAAGCTTCTTCATCCTCTTCCCCTGCGATTCAACGTGGATTGCCGGGCATGGGAGGGTCCCACGCGCCGTCGTAGGGTTATTTCGTCGAGCCTCATACCATAACCGAGGTCCCCGGGATCCCGCCACGAGATCGTTGTCGTCCCTCCGGCCTTCGCTTAGACTGGGAGTCTTGGTTTCACGCAGATGGAGTCGCACATGCGCATTCCCACCCACACGAGCGGAGCGGTCGGCTTTGGTCCGGCGACGTCTTCGCCGCGGAATTCCTCCCCCGGGTGGGCCTGAGACACGCTCTCTTCAAGCAGCGCATGAGCGGCTTCCCGGCGGTGCCCGGGGAGCCGCTCTTCTTTTCCATCCGAGAAACCCATGACGCACCAGGACCCATCCCTTCCCGCTCGCCACCACGGTGGCCCGGAGGGAGATCCCATCCCCGCTGACCCGCCCGGGACCCCGCAGGCACCTGAGCCGGAATGGGGTGGAGCGCGCGGAGTGCTCGCCCTCCTGGCCGATGCCCTGAGGGGCCGGGGCGACCCCACACGCGGCCCGCTGGGCCCCGCCATCCTGCTCCTGGCCGTTCCCATGGTCCTGGAGATGGTCCTGGAGTCGGTGTTCGCCGTGGTGGACGTGTTCTTCGTGTCGCGCCTCGGCGCCGACGCGCTCACCGCGGTGGGGCTGACCGAGTCCATGATGGCCCTGGTCTATACCGCGGCCATGGGCCTGTCCATCGGAGTTACGGCGACGGTCTCACGACGCACGGGTGAGAGAGATCCCGACGCCGCCGCCACCGCCACCGTCCAGGGGATCCTCCTGGGTGCCGCCCTGGCGGCCGTCCTGGGTGGATTGGGAGCGTGGCAGGCGCCGAACCTGCTGCGGCTCATGGGGGGCAGCGAGGCGGTCGTCTCCGTCGGAGTGGGCTATACCCGGATCCTCCTCGGATTCAACGGCGTGATCTTCCTGCTGTTCCTCCTGAACGCCGCCTTCCGGGGCGCTGGGGACGCAGCCATCGCCATGCGCGTCCTCTGGCTGGCCAACGGACTCAACATCATCCTCGATCCGCTGCTGATCTTCGGGATCGGGCCGTTCCCCGAGTTGGGGGTGACGGGTGCCGCAGTAGCCACGACCATCGGCCGGGGCACCGCGGTCCTCGTCCAGCTCTGGACCCTCTTCCGGATCTCGAACCGGCTGCGAATCGGAGTCGAGCATCTTCGGGTCCGCCTCGACGTCATGGGCCGCCTTGTACGTCTCTCGGGAACCGGGACGTTCCAGGTGTTCGTGAGCACGGCCTCCTGGATCGGGCTGGTTCGGGTCATCGCGTCGTTCGGGAGCGAGGCCACGGCGGGGTACACGGTGGCGGTGCGCCTCATGCTCTTCGCGCTCCTGCCGGCTTGGGGACTCAGCAACGCGGCATCCACCATGGTGGGCCAGAATCTTGGGGCAAAGCAGCCGGATCGGGCCGCAGCCGCGGCGTGGGCGGCCGGTCACATGAACCTGGCCTTCCTCGGCACGGTGGGCCTGCTGTTCGTGGTGTTCGCCCGACCCATCGTGGCGGTCTTCGGGGTGGATCCGGTCACGGAGGGGCACGCGGTGGCCGGCCTGCGCATCATGGCCGCCGGATTCCCCTTCTACGCCTACGGAATGGTCCTGACCGCCGCCTTCAACGGAGCGGGAGACGCGTGGACCCCGACGTGGCTGAACCTTGGCTGCTTCTGGCTCTGGGAGATTCCACTCGCCTGGGCGCTCTCCTTCCCCGGAGAGATGGGCCCCAGCGGAGTCTTCGTGGCCATTGCCGTGGCGTTCTCCACCCTGGCGGTGGCGGCTGGCGTCTTCTTCCGGCGAGGGAGGTGGCGAGAGGCCACCGTGTGAGGGGCAGCCGCCACGTGGCCGTCCCCATTCACGAGGATCCAGGCGCCGTTCTTATTGGCACTCCTCCCAGACGTCCAGCACATCCAGGTGCACGCTCCGGGCCGCCCCCTCTCGGGGGGGCACCCGCCGCGTGCCGGCCGCGTCTCCCGCTCCGCTCCCACCCCGAGGACCCGGATCGGGTGGCCGCCGCCGGTGCCAGTCCGTCACCGCCTGGAAGCCCGCCGCCAGCGAGAGAAGCCGGTCCTCGGCCCACGGCATCCCACCCAGGAGCCCTCCCACGGGAAGGGGACCCTCCTCCGTCTGCCTCATCCCGATGGGGAAGGAGATCAACGGAAGCCCGATGATGTCGAAGGGAATCGGACGGGACTGCACCACCACGTCGCAACGCGAGAAAATGGTCTCCAGGACCCTCTCGAGGAGGAGGAGCCTCGCCCGCTGCCCACGCAGGTACTCGGTTGCCGGAAGCAACAGTCCGTTGACCCAGGGCGAAAGGGAGACCCCGAAGCTCCGGACGTCCCGCTGGAGGTGCTCCAGGAACGGCTCAGCCCGCTCCGGAAGGCGCGCGTTGTTGAAGCTCCCACCGGTGAGGGTGTCCCAGTCGACCGGGTAGGGAACGGCGACAATCTCCGCGCCCAGCTCCTCGAACGTCTCCAGCATCCGACGCCGGACCGCCACGGACCCAGCGGTACGGGTCTGCGAAGCGAGCATCCTTCGGAACCGCTCTCTCTCCTCGTCCGTCGCGTCGGGTAGCGGCTCCGGAAGCGCCGCAGGAGCCTCGTTCAGGTAGTCCGGCGTCACCCCGATGCGCGTGGGCCATCGGAGGCGGACCGATCCGCCAGGCCCGTGATACGTTTGGGCCGCCGTGACCAGATCGGGAAGCGGGGGCTGGCCGAGAGTGCGGGGATCCGCGGGATCGGGACCGGCCATGAGCTGCAGCAGCAGGCCCGCGTCCCGGGCGTCGCGAGCGATGGGGCCGGGATGGTCCCGGGTGTAGGTGAGCGGGATCACGCCGCGGAGGGAGACCCGCCCCATGGTGGGCTTCAAGCCGGTGAGGCCCTGGGCGTCGGACGGGTTCGTGATGGATCCGCCGGTCTGTGTTCCCGTGGCTCCCAACGCCATGCCCGCCGCCACCGCGGTGGCCGACCCGGACGACGAGCCCCCGGGACTGACCTGGGGGTTGTCCGGTGCCCAGGCATTCCGGGTGGTGACCTCTCCGTCGGGCGTGGTGGCTCGGGAGGTGGCCAGGGGACCCATCTGGGTCTTCCCCACCAACCCCGCACCCGCCTGACGGAGGCGCCGCCACCCCTCCGCGTCGAAGTCGGGAACGAAGTCCGCGAAGATGTGGGAGTTGGCGGTGGTCAGGATCCCGGCGGTGAAGAAGTTGTCCTTCACCGCCAGAGGCACCCCGAGCAGGGGCAGGCCATCCAGTCCAGGACCCCTGTCGTCCGCCACTCGAGCGGCTGCCAGCGCGGCCTCCTGGGTGACCGTGTTGAAGGCCCGGTACAACTCGTCGTAGGCCCGCACCCGGGACAGGCACGCCTCCGTGAGCTCCACGGCGCCCAGGGCCCGGTCGCGCAGGAGGGTGACGGCCTCCAGCACCGTGAGGAACGCCGGATCCGTCTCCTGGACCGACACCCGGGGAAGCCGCACGACCGGGCCCGGCGCCGCGGCCAGCGGCCTTGCGCGCCACGCCGCCTCGAGCCCTCCCGCGGACGCCGCTGCCGTGAGCGCGCCCAGCCTGCTCAGGAAGCTCCGGCGATCCACCCGGCGGTCCAGCGGGAGCGGCTCGCCCATGCTCGGCAGGTCCCTCATGGTCCTTACCGGCCCCCGGGGCGGGGAAGACGCGGTGCCAGCACAGCCGGGTACAGGATGGGGGGCACCTCCTGCGGGTCCATCTCGAAGCCGGCGATGGCCGGCGGCGTGGTCCGCAGGAAGCGTCGCGCAGAGATCAGGATGCGCCGTTGGTCCGCCGGAGCGTCCGGATCGTCCTCGGGAAGGACCGACAGGTCGACACCCACCAGCGCGAGGCGCGCCCGGATGTACGCATCGAGCTCCTGGTCGGTGAGCTCCTGGACTCGGCTGCGGGAGGGGGGCATATCGGGGGGATCGGGGAAGGGGAACAAGCGAATAGACGACCGCCGCACCATCCCGGCAACGGGACCATCGCTTGCCCGCTCCCGCTCGGTAGCCCATTCCTCTCCGGTGCGATTCGTTTGCCTGGGTACCCCCGCCGGAGATTTCGAGTGGAGACGTTGATTCAGGAACCCATGTCCGTGGCCGGATTCCTGGCCGCCGTGGTGGCGTTCATCTTCTGGCTCTCCGAGCGCCCGAAGCTGGCCAAGATCTTCGAGTACCTCCCTCCGGTGATCTTCGTCTACTTCGTGCCCATGCTCCTGACGACGGCGGGCGTGATCCCTTCGAGCTCCGCTGCCTACGACTGGCTGACGCGATACCTCCTTCCCTTCGCCCTATTCCTCTTGATGGTCTCGGTGGACCTCAAGAGCGTGGCGCGACTGGGCCGTACGGCGCTCATCATGGTCGTCACCGGCACGGTCGGGATCGTCATCGGCGCACCCATCGCCCTCCTCATCTTCAAGGGTGCCCTGGGACCCGACGCGTGGAAGGGCTTTGCAGCCCTCTCCGGGAGCTGGATCGGCGGGACGGCGAACATGGTGGCCATCGCCGAGAGTGTCGGCACGCCGGAGTCCGAGATGGGCCCCGTCATCGTCGTGGACACGGTGGTCGGCTATGGATGGATGGGAATCCTGCTGGCGCTGAGCGCGGTACAGAAGCGGTTCGATTCCCTGATCGGGGCAAACACGGCGGCCCTGGAGGATACGAACCGGCGTCTCGCCGAGATGCACAGCCACCGCCGCCCCACGAGCCTCGGTGACATGGCGGTGATGGCCGGTCTGGGGCTCGGCGCCGCCGTCCTTTCCGTCAATATCGGTGCCGGCCTGCCTCGGCTCGGCGACCCCACCATCATCTCCGGCACCACCTGGGCGGTGTTGATCGTGGTGACGGTGGGCCTGCTCCTGTCCTTCACCCCCCTGCGGAATCTGGAGGAGGTGGGGGCGTCGGGCCTCGGATACACGGGCCTGTACCTGCTCCTCGCCGGAATCGGAGCCCAAGCGGACCTGAAGGCGGTCCTGGATGCACCGGTCTACCTGGTAGCCGGAGCCGTCTGGTTATCCGTGCACGTGGGGCTTCTCTTCCTTGTGGCGCGTATCATCCGTGCTCCCCTCTTCTTCGTAGCCACCGGGAGCATGGCCAACGTGGGTGGCGCGGCGTCGGCGCCGGTGGTGGCAGGGGTGTACCACCCCGCGCTGGCGCCCGTGGGCCTCCTCATGGCGGTAGCCGGATACGTCCTGGGCATCTACGGCGCGCTGGGAGCCGCCTGGCTGCTGGGGGTGGTAGGGGGCGGATAGCGTCAGCGTACCTCGCCACCGCCTGAGGGGTCAGCGAGCCACCCCGGCCTGGCTATGACAGGTTGCGCAGGTCTCCAGGATCTGCGCATACCGCTGCGTCCGGTCCGCCGTATCCCGGTCACCGAGGGCGTCCAGACCGAGGCTCTTCAGACTCACTCCCAACCCCGGGGTCCCGCGGGGAAGCAGTTCCATCGGCACCACGTGATCGGCAAGCACTCGCGCGCCGGCCTCCCAGTGGTCGTCGGAGGGAATGGTGAGGCCTTCCCACATCCGGTCGGCTGCCCACAGGTGCTCCACCATGTGATCCACGTCGTCGGAATCCGGCGCGGGAGCCACGTCGGTGAAGGTGGGTCCCTGGTGGTGAACCCGATGGCAGTCCCCGCAGGCGGCGGCGAGACGGGCCGCAGCCATCGAGATGGACGGGAGATCTGTGGCCGTGCGGAGCTCCCGGGCACGGAGGCGAAGAACCGCCACCTCGGGGAGGGCCTCCGGGGAGATCCCCCGTACCGGGTCCGTTTCCTCGATCTCCCGCGCCGCTGCCCGGGCCGCGTCCACGTCCCCCAGGGCCACCGAGTACTGCAGGTGGGCGGACTGCACGAAGTGGGACCACATCTGCTCCCGTGCGGTCGTCGGCAGGCGCCGGCCGGTCGACATGCAAGAACCGGCGACTCCGACCAGGATCACCGCCAGTCCAGCACCGGCCACCCCTGCCCGGTACCCACGGTTCCCGTCCATACGGCCTCCCGTTTCCTCACGGCGAAAGCCGCCGCCCGGCGATCCCGCGCCGGGCGGCGGTCCTTAGGACGCCTGACCTTCCCTCTACTGGAGCCCCAGCTCCGCGTGGCAGTTGGCGCAGTCCGAGAGGATCTTGGAGAATCGCTCGGCTCGCTCCTCCGCCGAGTCGTCCTCGAGGGCATAGCGACCCATCTCGTGCACCCGCGCGGCAAACAGGCTCACCTCCGCCGGGAGACCCACCGCGGACACGGGCTGCTCCGCGAGAATGCGGGCCCCCGCCCTCCACCGGTCGTTGGACGGAACCACCAGACCCTCCCACATGCGGTCCACGGCCCAGGTGTGCCGGACCATGTGGTTGTCCACGTCCTCCACCTCGCTGGGCGCCGATGTGGTGCCCTCGGGATGGGGTCCGCCCTCGGTCCGCGCATGGCATGCGCCGCAGCCGGTGCCCAAACGTCCGGCCGCGTCCACGGCGTCCGCGAACTGAGCCGCGTTCTCGATGCTGCGGGCTTCCGTCCTGACCCTCATCAGGTAGGGGCCCGCGTCCCACGTAAGGCCAGGAATCTCTTCCACTTCTGCGATGTCGGCCGCGGCCCTGCGGGCGCTGGTGAGGTCGCCCTTGACCAAGGCGGTCTGAAGAGCGAAGCCGGCTTCCCAATGGCCCTGCATGGGGAGCGCCGCCGGTGAATGAACCGCACCCCCGGAGCTGCACGAAAGGGCGCCGAGAACCAGCGCCAGAACTCCAGCGGGGATAAGGGCACGGAGGATTCTCATGCGGTTGCCTCCTGGTAGAAATGACCCTTCCTAAGTTCTCGTCGAGGCCGCCGCAGGGACAGCCTCCCGGCGCTGAACCCGATGTGGGGAAAACCCCTACCTTCCCAGCGCCAACGCCTCGTCGACAGTCGCCAGG
The DNA here is from genome assembly GCA_039586075.1 of Gemmatimonadota bacterium. GTDB lineage: Bacteria > Gemmatimonadota > Gemmatimonadetes > Longimicrobiales > Gaopeijiaceae > Gaopeijia. The sequence continues at coordinate 15,171 of JBDHLC010000031.1, forward strand.
GGCACGACCCGCGCGTGGAACGTGGAGCCCTCCCCGCCATCCTGGAACACCAGCGTGACCGGTACGGTGTCCCCCGCGATGAGGGTTCGGGTCACCCCGGCCAACATGATGTGGAGCCCCCCAGGACGGAGTACCGCCGCCTCGCCCGGGGCCAGGCCGAGACCATCCAGGGGGTACATGGCCATGAGGCCGCCCTCCATCCGGGTCTCGTGGAACTCCGCGGCGGACACATCCTCCACCCGGACGCCGACGATCCGTACCGTCGCGTCTCCCGGATTCCGCAGGTGCAGATACAGCGCGGCGCGATCCGGGACCGCGGGCTCCCCGATCACCGCGCCGGCGACCTCAAGGGGGCCCACCCGTTCCCACACCGGGACCACGACCCGGTTGGAGCTCGTGCCCTCCGGCGCCTCGTTGTCATCCACCGTGGTCCCACCGCACCCAAGCACCAGGAGGAACAGGAGCCCCGCCACGGCGCCACGCCCGGGAGCGTCCGACTCCGATCGCCGGACCCACCGGAAGAAGATGATTGTGATGGCGGTCCAAAGCACCACGGCGCCGCCCATCTTCATCAGGAGTCCCGCCAGCAGCTGATCGTCCCGTGTAGAAAGGCCGGTGACCGGGGGCGCCAGCTCATAGGTGGCGTAGAGTGGGAGGGGAGAGAACGTCAGGTAGGCGAAGACCCCCGTATTCACCAGCGTCGCGACGATGAGGTACCCCACCTTCCCCGGCTCCTGGAGCCACCGGCGGTCCGGGACCGGCGCCGCGACGGGCCACCAGAAGACGAGTCCGGACAGAAGCCAGATGAGATCCAGGAAGAAGGAGCCGGCCTGGCTCACCATGAGGGTATCCACCACCGGGGGCCAATGCGTCCACGCCATGATGGAGACGAAGACGATGATGGCGGGGATGGGATGCGACACCACCCGGACGAGCGGCCCCATGGTCCCGCGCTCCAGTGCCGTGTACATCCCTCGCGGAACCCCCATCAGGAGGAGAGGCGGCGCCACCAGCGCGATGAGCAGGTACTGGACCATGTGCACGCTGGCGAGATACCCGGCCCCCAAAGCGCCCACGGGCCAGTCCAACGCCACCCAGAGCGCGACGGTACCGGTGGCCCACATCCACGTCCTGAAGCGGGGGCGGTCCGACTCCGGATACCGCGCCCGCAGCGCGCGGAACAGCCCCACCAGGGCGAGGACGAAGAGCCAGACCCCCGGGTACGCCTGCCATCTCCACGTCCAGGGCACCCCCTGCGCCGCACACCACCACTGCATCTCAGCGTTCTCCCGTGTCTTCGGCTCGGACCGGGATGGCCGGCCAGTCTCCGGCCACCAGGCGCGGAAGATCCCGACGCCAGTCTCGTTGCCGGATGCCCCACGGATACGCCAGGCGGGCCAGCCCTCCGCGGTCGAAGGCCAGCACCTGACCTGCGTGCCCAACGAAATAGTCGGCCGGCCCCGTCCCGGGGTCCACCACCGACAGAGGCAGACCCAGGGCCCGCTCCAGGGCATTCACCTGATCCCGGGTTCCCCGGAGTCCGATGAAGTCGCCGTGGATCGCCCCCAGCCATTCACGCAAGCGCTCGGGCGTGTCCCGTACCGGGTCGGCCGTGACGAAGATCGTCCGAACCTCCCGGCTCATCTCCAGGGGCAGGTCGCGCAGCACCGCTCCGAGATTCGCCAGGTGTACCGGGCAGACATCCGGACACCAGGTGTAGCCGATGAAGAGGAGGGTCACCCTTCCGCGGGTACCCTCGGCCAGGTCGAAGACTCCTCCATTCATGTCCGGGAGGGTCATCTCCGGCATCAGGAGGGCCGAGTCCTGGAGAGTGCCGGCGAAGGCGTCGGGCCGGGGAGCGGCCCGCTCGGCGCAGGCGACTCCCGCGCCAGCCATCGCCAGCGTCGCTCCGGTTCTCAAGATCATCATTCTATGCATGCGCGCTTCGTACCGCCGGCCGGGCGCCCCGTTCCTTGCACGTCCCCGGCCGTCCGGCTCCATTCCATGCCGCCCAACTGTTCCGACGCACCAGGATCCAAAGATGACACGGTCCACCCCACAACTGGAGTCCCTCCGGGGATTGCTCGTCGCCTCCCTCGTCTGGGCCGCCGCCTGCTCCTCCGGAGATGGGGCCCCAGGGGGCGAGTCGGCGTTCCCAGAATCCGGGGCGAGGGCCTCGGCCTCGGTCACACCGGGCAATGCGGCGGCAATTACGCCGGTGCTCGAGTCCCAGGTGAGCGGTGTCGAGGTGCTCCTCCAGGCCGTGAGCCCCGTCTCCGAGCGGATCGCGTGGATCAGCGGGCACGGTGGGACCTGGATCCGTACCGAGGACGGGGGGGCTCGTTGGGTTTCCGGAGTCGTCCAGGGACACGACGCGCTCCAGTTCCGGGATGTGCACGCCTTCGACGCGTACACCGCGGTGCTCATGAGCGCGGGGGAAGGGCCACTCTCCCGGATCTTCCGCACCGAAGACGCGGGTGAGAGCTGGGCGGAGGTTTTCGTCATGGACCATGCGGAGGGCTTCCTGGACTGCATGGATTTCTGGAGCGACGGGCGGGGGCTCGCATACGGGGATGCCGTGGACGGTGAGCTGTATCTGCTCCACACCGACGACGGAGGCCGGAGTTGGAGCCGTGTCCCCACGGAAGGCCTGCCCCCGGCGCTGCAGGGCGAGGGCGGATTCGCGGCCTCAGGCACGTGCCTCCGCACCGGAGCGGCCGGACGGGCCTGGGTGAGCACCGGGAACGGCTCGCGTCCCCGATTCCTGTCCACTGCCGACTACGGTCGCATGTGGAGCGTTACCGACCTCCCGCTGGCCGCCGGGGAGGCCAGCGGAGCCACCACCGTGGGAATGAGGCCCGACGGTATGGGGTTCGCTCTGGGGGGCAGCCTGGCTCCCGAGGGACCCGGACCGCGGGTGGCCCTCTCCGCCGACGATGGGATCACCTGGTCCACCGTCGGGGACCTGGTGATGGAGGGAGCGGCCTACGGCGCCGCCTGGGTGCCGAACCGTGATCCAGCGACCCTGCTCGCCGTGGGACCCGGGGGAATGGACTGGTCCGCGGATGGAGGCATGCGCTGGAACCGTCTGGACACGCTGAGCTACTGGGCCGTGGAATTCGCGTCGTCGTCCGTAGGGTGGGCCGCCGGGCCCGACGGACGCGTCACGCGTGTGGATCTTCGTTGATACCCGATTGGAGAGCGGCCCCACTCCAGGTGGTGTGATCCAGCGCGCCGACGCGTTCGGCCTGCCCCACGGCTATCGCGAGCCCTTGGCGCGGACCCAGGCACCCCGTACCCTCCCAGGGACCCGGTCCGGGTGAATGCGCGGACCGCTCACGCGCCGGGGCGGATCCCACCACTCTTGCTTCCTTTCGCCCCCATGATCCTCGATCTCAGTCACTTTCGCTGGTCCACCCTCTGGGTCGCCGTCACCCTGACGCTTCACCCGGCGGCGTCACGTGCCCAGGAGTCGGTCACGAGAATCACCACGCCCAGGGAAGGCGACGTGGTGGTGGTGGGCGGGAGCATCTTCGACGGCACCGGTGACGCGGCGCGACGGAACAACGGAATCCTGATCCGGAACGGGGTGATCCTCTCCACCGACCTGGTGGCCGAAGGCTCGTCCTTCCAGGACCCCGCTGCGCCGCCGCCGGAAGGCGTCACGCTGCTCAGGGTGCCGGACGACGGGACCATCCTCCCCGGCTTCTTCGATCTCCACGCCCACTACGCCGTGGACCTCTTCGGCGAGGGACGGGTGGACGAGACCGTGGTGAACCCCGTGGTCTTCCTGGCCAACGGCGTCACCTCCACCTTCCCCGCGGGCGAGGTGGATCCTCCCGCCTTCGACGAGGCACAGGCGGCCATCGCCAGCGGACGTCGACCCGGGCCTCGCATCCACCGATCGGGGGCGTACTTCGGGACCGCCCGGCCTGGATGGAACGCGGACGTCATGACCCCGGATTCCATTCGTGCGGAGGTTCGCTACTGGGCCCTGCGGGGCGTCCGTGGGTTCAAGGCCAAGGGCATCCGTCCGGAGCAGCTGGCCGCCCTGGTGGATGAGGCCCACCGCATGGGCCTCCCGGTGACGGCCCACCTGGATTCGGGCTTCCGGAACTCGGTGAATCCTCGGGACGCCATCGCCATGGGGATCGACCGCGTGGAGCACTTCCTGGGGGGTGAGGCCCTGCCCGACTCCCGATCGGCCTATGCGTCTCTGGAAGCCCTCGACCTCAACGACCCCGTCACCGTGGACCAGGTCGTCCGGCAGGTCCGGCGCTTCGTGGATCACGGGGTCTATTTCGACGCCACGCTGACCGCCTACGACTACTTCGCGGAAAAGGACCCGGACGTATACCGCTACTTCGCCGACGAGATGGGCCTCCTCACCCCGTGGGCCCGCGCACAGGTGGAGTCCCGACTCCCCCGCCGGACCCTGGAGCAGTTCGGGCGAATCTACCGCGTGAAACACCAGACGGTGCGGATCTTCGTCGAGAACGGGGGCGCGGACTGGCTCACCGTGGGCACCGATCACCCCAGTTGGGGAGAGTACTTCTCCGGCTACGCCATCCACCGGGAGATGCACGCGCTTTCCCGGGCGGGCGTCCCGAATGCGGTGGTCCTCAGGGCCGCCACTGCGAATGCCGCCCGCGCCCTGAACCTCTCCAGCAAGCTGGGAACGCTGGAGCCGGGCAAGTGGGCGGACCTGGTGGTGGTTCGCGGCGACCCTCTGAGGGACATCACGGCCACTCGCGACGTCCTCCACGTCATGAAGGCCGGAACGCTCTACGATCCGGGCACCCTGTTGGAGAGCGTCCATGGCCGGTTGGGACCTTCGGGTCCGGAGGAGGCCGGCTGGTGGAAGGGCGACCTTCGCCTCGGGCGCTGATTACCCGGCCACACCGTTGGACCCCCAACGAAACCCGTCCGTCCCCCTCTCCGTAGGACCGCTCGAACCCATTCTGCGAGGCTCACGCCCATGATGACCATCCTACGACGCATCGTTCGTCTCGTCCTCAGCTGGCTCTCCAACCGGATCTGAGGAACCGAGCCGCGGCCCCACGAACGCCGCGGGCGCGTCACCCCACCTACAGGAGCTGCGACTCCAGGAGCTCCGGCGTGTAGCCGACGAGCATGGTGGTTCCCGTCTTCATTGCGGGCGACCGGAGCTTCCCCGATCGCCCCAGGACCAGGCTCAGGATCTCCTCCTGATCCGCCTCGCCGCTGGTGAGGTCGAAGTGGAGGATCTTCTTTCCGCGGGTGACGTAGAGGTCGTGGACGCCTTCGAGAACCTCGAGGACGGCGTCGGGCCCCTCCACCGGGCTCTTGGTGGCACTCCGGATCTCGCCATCCGGGATACCGTGCTGCGCAAGGAACTCTTGCGTTCGTTTACAGCTGGTTCAGCCAGGGCGGAAGTACTCCCAGTCGAGCTTGGCGGGCATTCTGGAATCCGGTTCGGGTACGATCTCCGCGTGGATGTGCCCCACGCTCCCTGCCCGTAATCTGGCCTAGTGAACCGAATCCAGCACCCCCGCCCACCAGCCGCCCCTCTACGGCTTCGCCGCCGTGAACATCACGGCCTTGACCCCATAGGACTCGGCTGCGTTTCGGGTGGACTCCTTCTTGAACGTGAAGCCGGGCACCACCGCGGACCGCACCTTCACGAACCCCGTCTCCTCCATGAGCCGGAACGCCTCTCCCTCCAGGAGAGCCCCTCCGATTCAGGAGGCCCAGAGCTTGGGATCGTTGACGATGGACTGCGAGAGCTGCTTGGCACTCACGATGTCCGTGAACGACACCCGCCCCCCCGGCTTCAGGACGCGGAACATCTCCTCCATGACCCGCCGCTTCCGAAACGAGAGATTGATCACTCCATTCGAGATGATCACGTCGACGCTCTCGTCGGGCATGGGAATCGATTCCATGGTTCCCTCCATGAAGTCGACACGGTCTCCCGTCTCCCGGGCATTCGCCTCCGCCTTTCGCCGCATGACGGGGTTCATCTCCACCCCGACCGAACGTCCTCCCTCACCCACCTGCCGCGCCGCGAGGATGGCGTCGAGACCGGCTCCGCTCCCGAGATCCAACACGGTCTCCCCCGGCGCCAGAGCGGCCCGGAGGTGGGGATTCCCCACTCCGCCGAAGGACTCCACGGCACCCCGCGGGGCCGAATCCAGCCACCCGCCCGGGTACTCGAACCGCTCCGCGGCTTCACGCCCGTGGTGGAAGTGAAAGTCCCCACCGGGATTCTCGGCCACTTCCTCGTACATGCGGATGATCTCGTCTTTCAGCACCGCCTCCAGCGAGGGATCGGTGGGATTCGGCATGGGTTCGCCTCCGGTTCGGACGAATGCGGGCCCTGAAGCGCCGGCCGCTCTCGACCGGGGTTCTGGGCACCTCCTGTCCGTAGAGGCGCACACCCCGCACGAATCCGCTCATGGGCCCGGACCGTCCCGCCTCCAGGAGGACCGCCACCGCTCGGCCGCGCCTACCCGAGGATCGTTCCGCCGCCGTCCACTACCAGCAGCTGTCCCGTCACGAACGACGCCCGCGACAGGTAGAGAACGGCCTCCACCACGTCCTCGGGGGTGCCGGAGCGCTTGAGGAGGGTGGCGTCGATCTCCGCCTCCAGGTCTTCTCCGGTGAGCCCCTGGGGGGGTAGCACCAGCCCCGGAGCCACGGCGTTGACGCGTACGTCGGGGGCCATGGCCCGAGCCTGGATCCGGGAGAGGTGGATGAGGGCGGCCTTGGAGACGGAGTGGGCACCGTACCGGACCCACGGCTTGACTCCCATGTGATCCGCGATGTTCACCACGTTCCCCCGGCTCCGCCTGAGCAGAGGCGCCAGCGCCCGAAGCAGTAGGTGGGGCCCTCGGACGTTCACGTCCAGCACGCTGCTCCACTCCTCCGCATCGGTGTCCAGGATATGCGTGGAATGGAAGCTGGCGGCGCTGTTCACCAGCAGGTCGAGCCTTCCGAACTCGGCATCCGCCACCGCCGCGAGCCCGGCCACCTGGTCCGGGTCTCCCAGGTCGGCGCTGGCCAGGATGCATCGCCTGCCCAGCGCTTCGACCCGCCCACGCACCTCCTCCGCGGGCCCCGCCGACGAACGGTAGTGCACCAACAGGTCGTAGCCCGCGTCCGCGAGCCCGAGGGAGATGGCCCGGCCCACACGAATGGCGCCGCCGGTGACCAGGGCTACGGGTGTAGGGTGGGACATGGCAGGCGGCGAGGCTGTGGGGGATGGGGGTGGTGGGTCGGAGCGGCCTGGGGATACGCCAGAGGCACTGCGGCTCCATCCATCGGGCCTACGGTAGTGTCGGGCGGCCCCATCCGCACGCTACGCCCCGGTCCTGGAGCGCGGGCCAGCGCCACCTTCCGGTCAGTTCCGGGGTATGTTCCCAAGGACTCTCCCCTTTCTCCGAACGCCCCACCATGACGTTCCCCACCGTCCTTCTCCGATGGGCTACCCTTCTCGTCTGCATGGCGCCGCTCGCCTGCGCCGCCGGCGGTCGCGGCTCGCCCTTCGGAGGTGAGAGTGACGGACCCCTCGTGGTGGAGGTCCAGAACCGGAACTTCCTGGACGCCACCGTGCATCTGACGCGGGACGGCACCCGGATGCGGCTCGGGATCGTAAACGGCAAGTCGGACCAGTCCTTCACGGTGGACTGGAGCCCGAACCTGCAGATGGTCCTCTACGTCGACTTCCTGGCGGGGGGAGCTTGCCGCACCCGTCCCATTCTCATGCAACCCGGGCAGCGGTATGTCCTGGAGCTGCGGGCCGACATCCGGGCCAACGTGGACTGCGTCCCCGTGGGCTGACGGGCCCACGAGGCGACCCGCGGCTCACGCACCGGCTTCCCACGGCCTATCCGAGTCGGGAGGTCAGTCTCCGGCGGGAGTCACCTCTTCCTCGCGAGTGCGGGACTCCTCGTCCGCCTCCACGTAGATGCGTCCCCCCTTCTCCCTGAACTCCTCCGCCTTCTCCGCCATCCCTGCGGTCACGGCCTCGTCCGCCCCGATCCCCTGCCCTGCGGCATAGTCCCGGATGTCCTGGGTGATCTTCATGGAGCAGAACTTGGGCCCGCACATGGAGCAGAAGTGGGCCACCTTCGCCCCTTCAGCCGGGAGCGTCTCGTCGTGGTACGCACGTGCCGTGACGGGGTCCAGCGCCAGGTTGAACTGGTCCTCCCAGCGGAACTCGAATCGGGCCTTGGACAGCGCGTCGTCCCAGTCCTTGGCCCGCGGGTGGCCCTTGGCAAGATCCGCGGCGTGGGCCGCGATCTTGTAGGTGATCACCCCCTGCTTGACGTCGTCCCGGTTCGGGAGCCCGAGGTGCTCCTTGGGAGTGACGTAGCAGAGCATGGCCGTCCCGTACCACCCGATCTGAGCCGCACCGATGGCGCTGGTGATGTGGTCGTACCCGGGCGCCACATCGGTCGTAAGCGGCCCCAGCGTGTAGAAGGGCGCCTCGTCGCACCATTCCAGCTGCTTGTCCATGTTCTCCTTGATCATGTGCATGGGGACGTGACCCGGTCCCTCGTTCATGACCTGGACGTCGTATTCCCACGCGATGCGCGTCAGCTCCCCCTGGGTCTGGAGCTCCGCGAACTGCGCTTCGTCGTTGGCATCGTAGATGGATCCCGGACGCAGGCCATCTCCCAGGGAGAACGCGACATCGTACGCCGCCATGATCTCGCAGATCTCCCGGAACTTCGTATAGAGGAACGACTCCTGGTGATGGGCCAGGCACCACTTCGCGATGATGCTGCCGCCCCGGCTCACGATCCCGGTCATGCGGTGCGCCGTCATGGGGATGTAGCGCAGCAACACCCCAGCGTGGACCGTGAAGTAGTCCACACCCTGCTCCGCCTGCTCGATGAGCGTCTCGCGGTAGATCTCCCAGGTCAGCTCCTCCGGGACCCCGCCCACCTTCTCCAGCGCCTGGTAGATGGGGACGGTCCCGATGGGAACGGGAGAGTTCCGCAGGATCCACTGCCGGGTCTGGTGGATGTTCCGTCCGGTGGACAGGTCCATGACGGTGTCGGCCCCCCACAGGGTGGCCCACCTGAGCTTCTCCACCTCTTCCTCGATGGAGGAGCTCACCGCCGAATTCCCGATGTTGGCGTTGATCTTCACCTTGAAATTCCGCCCGATGATCATGGGCTCGATTTCCGGGTGATTGACGTTGGCCGGAATGATGGCCCGTCCCCGGGCCACCTCGCTTCGGACGAATTCCGGATCCAGCCCCTCGCGGATGGCGACGAACTCCATCTCGGGAGTGATCTCGCCCCGCTTCGCGTAGTGCATCTGCGTCACCGGCCCGCCCGTGGACCGCAGAACCTGGTGAGTGAGGGGCGCGGGAATCTCGGCGTTCCCATGCTTGGGATCGCGGGCCAGGTCGGGGAGCCGGTGCGGTCCCCTCTCCTCCACATCTCCGCGGGCGCGGATCCATTCCGCCCGGAGCTTCGGACCCCCCTGGTGCACGTCGATGTCCCGGGGGCCACTGGTGTCGTAGACCCGAAGAGGAGGCTCTCCACCGGCCAGATGGATCTCCCGCATGGGAACCCGGATCCCTCGGCCGCCCTCGACGAAGATCTTGCGGGAGTTCGGAAAGTCCATTCCGTAGTCCCCCTCCCACGACTCTCTGGGAATGGCCGTCATGTCCCGGACGGAGCGGGAGGGCGGACCGTCGGTCGCGGCCGCCGGCGCAGGGCGGGACTCGGGGTGGACGGGGAGGGAATCGCTTGCCATTGAGAACTCCAGTGATGTTGGGCGGGCGCGGGGACGCCGTCCGGAGGCCGTGTTGCTGGAGTCCGGACCGCTCTCCCTACGCCGGCTTCTTCCGGATCAGGTTCCAAGGGACTCTCTCAACCTCGCTTTCGGGCAGACCGGGAACTTCCCGGCGCCGCGAGGTACCCCTGGCGGTCTTCACGAGGCTATCGGTGCTGGACTTGGGGGTCAACCGCACCCCCCTGAGCCTGGAGCTCAGCCGCCGAGTGGTTTCGCCCGGTCGGCCCCACTGGTCGCCGCCTCCCAGGCGGGTCCCACGGGCCCCTGGGGGAAGCCCGCGACCAGGAATGCGGCCACGTGGAAGAATGCGGCGGCGCCCGCGATGATGAGGCCGGGAGCCACCGGCTCCAGCAGGAAGACCACGAAGGCCAGGACCCAGAACCCGCCGGCGAAGCCGCTCCAGTGGTACGCCTCACGCACGGGGACGCTCTTCCTGGACGCAATGACGCTCGCGGTCCCGGCGAGGAGCAGGAAGAGTCCGAAGGCCAGGCTGAACTGGTTGAAGAGCGCCCAGATCTCGGCGCCCTCGGGGGTCGAGAGAAGCTGCTCGACGGGAGCCTGGTGCGCCTCGTCCAGCGTGCGCCGGGTGGCGAAGGTCAGCCAGTGTCCCACGGTGTGGCCCACGGCCGCCAGAAGGAGCCAGATTCCGCCGACCCGCAGATATGTCCGGTGTCCCGATCTCATGTGCCTCCTCCGTCCCTTGAACTACGGGCAATAGACGGCACGAGCGCGGTCAATGCCAGCGCCCGCGAGGATCACGCGGAGATCGCCACCCGGTTCCGGCCCAGCTCCTTGGCCCGGTAGAGGGCCTCGTCGGCGGCCTGCATGAGATTCTCGATGTCGCGATCGGAACCTGGCACCAGCGTGGCGACCCCCAGGCTCGCGGTTACGCGAAACGAAGCATCTCCACCCGGCTCGTGCAGGCAGCGGGCAATCTCGATGCGCAGACGGTCGGCCACGATCTGAGCACCCTCGGGGTCGGTCTCGGGAAGCAGCACGGCGAACTCCTCGCCCCCCATCCGCCCCGGAAGGTCCAGGTCCCGGCAGACGTGCTCCATGGCTCGGGCGGTGGCTCGGAGCACATCGTCCCCGACCGCGTGACCGTAGGTGTCGTTCACCCGCTTGAAGTGATCCAGGTCCAGGAGCACCAGCGAGAGGGGACGCTGGTACCGGTGCGCCCGGTCCACCTCCGCCTTGAGCTGCTGGAGCAGGGACCGGCGGTTGGCCAGCTCCGTGAGCTCGTCCGTGTTGGCCAGCTTCTCCAGGGAGTCCTTCGCTTCGCCCAGCTCCCGCTCCATCTCCACCTGGCGGGTGATGTCCCGCAGGACCAGGACCTGGCGGTCCCGCCCGCCCTGGGGACCCAGAAGGGTCACGCTCATCTCGAAGGTGTGCATCTCCCCGCCCACCACCGGGAGCTCCACCCGCTCCGACACGGTCATCCCCGCCTCTCCCAACTCCCTCGCCACGGAGCTCCAGGTGGCGCCCAGCGCCACGGGAACCGGACCCAGCAGGCGGAGGTCGAGTCGATCGCGAGCCGACCGATTCACATCCACGATGCGCCCCCGGCGGTCCAGGACCACCACCGCATCCTCCATCTCCTCGACGACGACGTTTCTGGCCACCGGCGCCACGGCTCGCTCGCCGAATCTCAGCAGGCCCCATCCCAGGGCGGCACCGGCCATGGCGATGCCCAGCGGCTGCAGGCTCACCCACTCCGGTATGCCCCAGCTTCCGACGGTGAGCACGGAGGTCACGCCCGCGATGATCGGCGCACCCAGAACGAAGGTCAGCCGGCTGACGTGCCGCGGAGACTGCGCCACGTGCAGGGCCAGGACGCCGCTGGAGAACACGATCATCGCCCAGGACCACCCATCATGGATCCGCTTCCACGGACCGAATTCGGGTAGGAGACCGAACGACCCGCTGCCGGCGCTGCCCCCGGCCACCAGCCAGGACTCCGGGTCGCCGGCCACCACCAGGAGTATGGTGACCGCTCCTACGGACGCCACCAGCACGGCAGGGCCGCTGCGCAGCTGGGCATGCTGGCCCGTGTATCCGAAGGCGAAGCCGAGCCACGCCAGGACGAGGATGGCCTGGGGCACGTAGATGAGCCGAGCGGCGAACTCGCGGGTGGCAGGATCACCCGTGGCGACCATCCAGAAGTCGAGCCCGGCCCACGCAATGGCCGCCGCCGCCAGGTACGCCAGGTACACCGCACCCGGCTCCTGGCGCTGACGGACCAGGTGGGCCAGCGTCATGGCGCTCAGGACTACCGCCAGCAGGTCGGCGGCAAGCCAGGAGAGGGGCTCGAAGATGGGCATCCTCCAAAGTAGGGTCGCATCGACGTCTTCGGCATCCCTCTTGTCGACTCGGGCGCACTGCCGTGCTCAGGGCTACTCCCGCAGCCCGCTTGCCGGTGGGCGCCTGCACGCCGCAGACTGGGGTCCTCCATTCACCCCGCCGCCGGAGGAGCCATGCTCTCGGGACGTGCATTCCCCGGACCCGCATTCTGGTCCGCCACTCTCGCGCTTTCCCTGATCTCCCTCACCCATCCGAGCGGCTCGCCGGCACAGGTGAACCCCGATGTCGCGGCGGTAGCCGCGCCCCTCTCCGGATCCGTGGAGACCCGCCGGTTCGGTGACCTGGCCGAAGGCCCCTATAGCCGCCTGGTGATCCGCGGGGCCATGGTGATCCCCGGTCATGGGGGACCCCCGGTGGGGCCGTACGACATCGTCGTGGAGGGGAACGTGATCACGGAGATGATCCCCTTCGACCCGGTGACCGCCGAACGCCGGGGAGACACGGAGCGACCCACGGGTGACCGGGTCATCGATGCCGAGGGAATGTACGTCCTTCCCGGCATGATCGATCTGCACATGCATCTCCGCACCGAGCCCATGGAGATCGAGTACGTCTACTATCTCAAGCTGGCACACGGGGTGACTACCCTGGTGCCGGCGGCGGACCGGGGCCTCACTGCCGCCATGACCGAGGCGGGCCGCAGCGCCCGGAACGAGATCCTGGCGCCGCGCATGTACCCCATCTGGGGGTGGGGCGCCGGAGTGGACTTCACCCGGGAGGAGCTCGACGATCCCACCAACGCGCCTCGAATCGCCTCTGCCATGGCGGAGGCTGGCGCCCACGTGGTGAGCCTGGGGAGCGTCACCTGGGACCGGGAGCTTTTCGGAGCCGTAGCTCGCGCCGTGGATGAGGCCGGGGGCCTCACCACCATTCACCTTCCCCCCTCCACGAATGCGGTGGTGGATGCGGTGGCGGCCGCGTGCGAGGGCGCCACCATGATCGAGCACCACTACGGCTACGCCGAGTCGGCGCTGGACCGCAGCGTCCAGGACTTCCCCCGGGACTACAACTTCAACGACGAGCTGGATCGCTTCCGGGCTGCAGGACACGTCTGGGTGGAAGCGAACCGCACCGCCAAGGACCGGCTCCTGTCCGAGGTGGCGCAGGAGCTCGTGGATTGTGGCGTCACCATGCTCCCGACGCGGGTCGTGTACGAGGCGAATCGGGACATCCTCCGCGCCCAGAGCCTTCCCTGGCACGAGAAGTACACCCACCAGGCCCTCATCGAGTGGAACCTGCCAAACCCCGCCTATCACGGTTCCTACCACTACGACTGGTCCAGCGAGGATGAGCAGTACTGGTACGAGGCCTTCGACCTGTGGGGCGACCTCATCTACGAGTTCAACAAGCGGGGCGGGCGCGTCGCCTACGGGACCGACGACAACTACATCTGGGCCACCCCCGGGTTCTCCAACGTCCGGGAGCTGCAGCTCCTGCGGGAGTCGGGGATGCACAACCTGGAGGTCCTGCGGTCGGCTACGCTGAACAGCGCTCGCACCCTCCGCCAGCCCAAGCTGGGCCTGGTGCGGCCGGGCTACCTGGCCGACCTGGTCATCGTGGACGGGAATCCGGCGCGCAATCTGCGGAACCTGTACTCCTTCGGGGCGCTGACGCTGGACGGCGACCGCAACATGTTCCGGACCGGTGGCGTGGTGCACACCATCAAGGATGGCGTCGTCGTGGAAAACGCCCGCCTCATGGAGGAGGTCGCCCGGATGGTGGCCGCTTCCAAGGCGGGAGTCACCGAGCCGGACGTGGCCACGGCCCCCTTCGTCGTCCGCCCGCGGCCGGGCGGGAACTGAGCCTCATCCCGGGACCGGACTCCGCGGGGCAATCCACCCCGGTGAGGGCCCCAGGGCCGAATGACGAACCCCCGGCGGATCGCAGGATCCGCCGGGGTCTTTCCGAAAGCGGCTACCCGCCTCCGGACCGTCGGTTGAAACGTCCCTCTACCGGCGCAGCATCCACCACTCGTCCTTGAGGATGGAGGCTTCCCGGGTGGCCACGTCCCGTCCGTCCACCCGCATCACGATCCGGTAGTCTCCGATGGGCGCGGGAGACGACGTCCAGCGGAGCTGGTCCTCGTCGGGCGCCTGGCCGAATCGCTCGAAGCGGCGCCGCATGGCCTCCTGCTGCTCCGCGCTGCGCTCCTCTCGCTTGTCCATGTTCCACTGGACGGCGTGAAGGCCCGCCTCGGAGGCACCCTCGAGCTCCGCGATGGCCACGTTCCCCTGGTAGACCGTGAACGTCACGTCGTCCGCGTCGTTCCTGAGGTGGTAGTAGAGCGGGATGGCCATGGGCTCGCTCTCGCCCGGGTAGTTGGACGACGCGTAGTTCGTCATGTCCGACGCGATCCACCGAACCTTGTCCTCCGGCTGGAAGAAATGAGCCCGGGCCTCAAGGACGTCCGCCGTGATCTGGGAGAACGGCGCGATGTCCGCGATGTAGATGCCCCGGCCGTGGGTGGCCACGATCAGGTCGTTCTCCCTCGGATGGATCTTCAGGTCGTGCACCGGATTGGTGGGCATGTCGTTCTTCATGGAGGTCCAGCGCCCCCCGCCATTCACGGACACGAAGACCTGGAACTCACTCCCCACGAAGAGGACGTTGGGGTTCTCATGGTGTTCGCGGACCACGTTGATGGGCCCGTCCGGAAGGTTCGACGAGATGTCGGTCCACGACTCCCCGAAGTCGTCCGTCTTGTAGACGAAGGGGCGGAAGTCGTCGCGACGGTACCCGGTGAAGCTGACATAGGCTGTGCCCGGGTCGTGGTGGGAGGCCTCCACCCGGCTGACCCAGTACTCGGGGTTGTCCGGAATGTTGTCGTTCAGGAGCGCCCAGTTTTCGCCGCCGTCCCGGCTTACCTGGACGTTCCCATCGTCGGTCCCCACCCAGAGGATATCGGAATCCAGGGTGGACTGGTCGATGGTGGTGATGGTGGCGTACTGGATGTTGCCGTCTCCGCCCTTCCCGGTGGTCAGGGTGGCCGAGTCCGCCTTGGTCAGGTCGGGGCTCACGACCTCCCAGCTCTCACCGCGATTGTCGGAGCGCAGGAGCGTGTTCCCCGCGTGGAAGATCACAGCGCAGTCGTGTGGCGACACCAGGATGGGCGCGTTCCAGTTCCACCGCATGGCGGGATCGTTGTACCGGATGCCCTGGCGCTCACCCGTCCAGAGGTCCAGGCGTGAGATGGGCCCGAACTGTGACTCGTTGTAGAGGTAGCGGCCCGTGCAATGATCGAACTCGTTGTACATGCCGTCGCCTCCGCCCACCCGACTCCACTGCTCGAAGTAGACGGGCCCGCCCGCCGGGTTGGTGTGGTAGGCCATGTGCGACCCGTTGTCCTGCAGCCCTCCGGCCACCCGGTAGGGGTAGGACATGTCGAAGCCCACCGCGTAGAACTGGGCCAGAGACTGGAAGTCCGGGTGGTACCAGTTTTCGCCGCGGTCGTAGGTCACGCCCATCCCATGGTCGTACCCGAGGATCATGTGATCCGAATCCGCCGGGTCGATCCAGAGCGCGTGGTCGTCCCCACCGAAGCCCAGGGCCCGGTTGCTCCACGTCTGCCCACCGTCCTCGGACAGCATGGTGGAGATGGAGAGCACATAGACCCGATCCGGGTCGTTGGGGTCTACCCGGATCTGGCCGTAGTAATACGCCGGCTGCCCCCCGATGGAGACCGAGTCGGGATGGGTCTTGTACCACGTCGCACCCGCATCGTCGGATCGGTAGATCTCCCCTCCGATCATGCCCGAGGACGACTCGTGGTTCATGAGCTCCTGGTACCGCTCCTCCTCGCTCATGTCCGGCTTATTGGCGTTCTCGATGGTTGCGTAGACGATGTTCGGGTTGCTCCTGGAGACGTCGATTCCGATGCGGCCCAGCATGCCGCCCGGAAGCCCTCCCTCCAGCATGGTCCACGTATCCCCACCGTCGGTGGTCTTGTAGATCCGACTACCGGGACCACCCAGGTCGTAGCTGAAGGGCACCCGCACCTTGTCGAACGTGGCGGCGTAGAGGGTTTCGGGATCCGAGGGATCCATGGCCACGTCCACGACCCCGATGTTCTTCCCCCGGACCACGGGCCCCAGCACCTTCTGCCAGTTCCGTCCCCCGTCGGTGGTCTTGTACAGCCCCCGCTCCTCGTTCTCCGAGTAGAGGTGCCCGAGAGCCGCCACGTAGACCGTGTTGGGGTCCGCGGGATGGACGACGATCCGTCCGATGTGGTGGGACTCGGGAAGTCCCACGTTGCTCCACGACCCGCCGGCGTCCGTGGACTTGTAGACCCCGTCGCCCCAGTAGGAGGACCGGGAGTTGTTCCCCTCGCCGGAGCCGAGGTACAAGACGTCGGAATCCGACGGCGCCACGGCGATGGCCCCGATGGAGAAGACGTCCTGATTCTCGAACAGGATGTCGAAGGTGATCCCACGGTTCTCCGTCTTCCACAGGTGCCCCGATGCGGTGGCGATGTAGAAGGTGTGAGGATCGTCCGTGGGCACGGCGATGTCGATGAAGCGGCCACTCTGCCGCGTCGGTCCGATGCTCCGGTAGTCGAACACGGAGACCTGGTCCTCGGTGAGCGTCTGTGCGGCGGTCGGAACCGCTGCGACCGAGCCGACGAGCATCGCCAGTGTGGCGAAAAGGAGTGGGGAGCGACCCAGGGTCTTCATGGAAACAGCTCCAGGAATGGATGTCGGGGCATGCGAGCCCCCGTGGGATTTCGTCCGGTGCGGGCAGAGTAAGGTGCGGATGCTGGGCGCGCGAGAAGGGAAAGCGCCCCGAAGGCCTTGCACCACGCGCCCTGCCTGCCTCACCCTCCCCTAGACACGCGGGCAAGGCCCGGCGTTGGCCGACCAGGCGCGGCACGCTTCCCCCCCAGATCCTTCTCCATGCGACCCGACCCTTCCTCGTCTCCGGTCCGGACTGCGAGGACCCGATGCCGGCTCTCGCGCGTCCTCCTGTGCCTGGCGCTCGTGCACGCCCCGGGCCTCCACGGCCAACAGGCCATTCGGGGAACCGTCATCGATGACGCCACCGGGCAGGGTGTGGCGCAGGCCGAGGTGGCCCTCCTGCGGGGAGAGGACCGACTCCGGGCGGTGGCCACAGACGCGGAGGGCGGCTTCCTTCTCTCTACCTCGGCCACGGGAACGCTGACCCTGGAGGTCTCGGGCCTGGGATACCGGACGGCACGCTCTCAGCCGCTGGAGGTGGAGAGCGGCGACACGCTCACCGTCGAGTTCCGGATCCTCCCAGACGCGATCCTCATGGAGCCCCTGCTCGTCACGAGCCGTTCCAGCCTGGGGCGGAACCTGTTCCGGCGGCGCCAGGAGGACTGGGGTCGGGGGATTTTCCTGGGGCCGGAGAGGATCCAGGCCATGGAGCTTCGGCACCCCGGCGATGTCTTCCGGAACCAGGACGAGGTTCGCGTTCGATGGGGGTGGGGGCGAACCGAGAGCGGTGCCAGCGGTCCAATTCCGCGGGTGCAGACCTACCTGGGAAGCGGTTGCGTGAAATACATGGTGGACCGGACTCCGGTGCGTCCGCCCAAGTGGAAGGAGAACGCCAACCCCTGGACCGTCTTCCCCCTGGACGGTCTCCAGCCCGGCGACATCCGGGCCGTGGAGATCTACCGGTACGTGGGGGAAGCGCCCCCGGAGATCCGGCGCCACGCCACCTGGGGGGACGGGGCCCTCTGCGGCCTGGTGGTGTTCTGGACCTGGGCGGGGTGGTAGGAACGGGCCTGATTCGGGTTTCCTTCGCCCTATAACGTTACGCCGCGGCCGTGGCCTACGAGACCGCACACCGTCTCCGGACGGCCCGTCCCTGCTCGGCCCCGCAGATTGGATGGACCGGTCCAAGACCCTCCCGGGTGATCATCGATCCCGGAGGGCACCATGCGTCCATTCGTCAGAACCTCGGCCGCCATCGTCGGCACCCTACTCCTTTGCGTCGGCTGCGACGATGACGGGGTCAGCCCGCTGCGCAGCGGCGGGCTCCAGGTGACTCTCGCCATGACCGGGGACGTCGTGGACGGGGACGGCGCCGCCGTCACCGTGGACGGGGGCGTCGCGGTGCCCCTCTTCGCGGGAAGCGGCATCGACTTTCCCGACCTTCTTCCCGGAAGTCACGTCATCGAGCTCGTGGAGCTGGCGGACCACTGCACCGTGGTGGGTCAGAACCCCCGCGCCGTCACCATCCTCTCCGGACAGACCGCCTCCACCACCTTCGACGTCTCCTGCGGGACACCGGGCGAGACGAGTCTGGCGGACCTGATCGTTGGAGCCGGCCTCTATCCCGAAGAGGAACCCCGGGACGACGTGCTGGCCGTGGATACCGTTCCGGAATTCCAAAGCGACGGAACCGAATGGGTGTGCACGGTGGAGCGACATTCGGTCGTGGAAGCGCCCATGGATTACGCGACGTTCGACCCCAATGCGGAGATCGTCTACCCGGCCTCCATGTTGCAGGGCGCCACCCTCGTCGATGCCACCCCCGAGCCCGTGGTCGTCCGGAGGGCAGGGGCCACGGTGACCATCAATCTCCTCAATGGCTCCTCCGGGGTGGCGCAGCACGTGGACGAGGTCAAGCAGAGCACCATCGTTCAGGCGGTGAACGACATTATCGCCGAGAACACGGGAATCATCCCCGCTCGCTTCACCTACCGCTCGTCCTCAGTGCAGTCGGAAGAACAGCTGGCCCTCTCCCTGGGAGTCAACGTCAAGACGCTGGGGACCAAGCTCAAGGCGCAGCTCGCCTTCAGCCGGGACAAGGAATACAACCGGATGATGGTGGAGTTCGTCCAGAGCTACTACACGGTGAGCATGGACCTCCCCAGGTCCCTGGACGAGCTGTTCCACCCGTCGGTGACCGCCGGCGACCTGGCGCCGTACGTGGGCCCAGGCAACCCCCCCACGTACATCTCGTCGGTGACCTACGGCCGACGCTTCGTCCTCCTGATCGAGTCGACGGCCAGTCAGATGGAGATGGAGGCAAAGGTCAAAGCCTCCTACAACGCGGCGGTGGCGGATGTGAAGTTGAGTTCCGAGGCGGATTACGTCAGCAGCCTGAAGGAGGTCAACATCAAGGTCTTCGCGCTCGGTGGAGACCAGAGCCGGGCGACGGCGATGTTCAACGCCGACTCCGAGGCCCTGCGTGAGTTCCTGACACTGGGCGGTGGGATCGGCACGGGAGTGCCCCTTTCCTACGTAGTACGGAATGTCCTCGACAATTCCGTCGTGAACGTGAAGGTGGCTTCGGACTACGATGTGAAGAACTGCCGAATCGTGGAAAAGGAGCGCTTCTACAGCGGGTTCGGGGAGGGCACGGAGGGCTGGACCAGCTATGACAACGGCACTGCAGCTTCGGGCCAGGTTGCCTGGAAGATTCAGGATGATTGCGGCGGGAACTGGGGGGGCTGTCTCTACATCCACGACGCCACCACCGACTACATGCGCTTCAGCGGTCCGGCGTATTGGAAGGACCGGGTCTCCTGGTCCGCTTTCATGGACGGGAAGATCCGCTACCTGGCGCGGGTCGGCCACGCAGGGAGTTGGAGTTGGGTCAGCAACCGCCCCGATGTGGAGATCCGAGGGACGGCGGGGATCCTGACCTTCAACTTCCCCATCACCTTCGCCTACCTCCTCGAGCAGGGATGGCAGCCCGCGGAGATCGAGTTGGACGAAGACGGAACGGTCTTGAACTACGGAGCGGGGGACATCGTGGTGCACTGGCTCTTCAATGGCCAGCAGGCCACCCGAGACCAGATGGAGGCGGTCCTCTCCGAGGTGACCAACTTCCTCATCCAGGCTGAGTACATCTCCGGTACCGATATGACCTGGCTGGACGAAGTCGAGATCCTCGGCCCGGACGAGACCCCCGTTGGCGGCGGCTTCCCCGGAGGCGGCTAGGAGGAAGCGGCTGGGACCGGGAGATCCTCCCGGTCCCGGTCCCGCCTCACCACTCCGCCGCCGGAGGCGCTACCCGCCGTAGCGAGGCCTGCTCGAAGGCGAACGCCAGCTCCAGCAGCCGAGGCTCGCTGCACGCCATTCCGGTGAAGCTCACCCCCATGGGCCGGTCCT
>JBDHLC010000070.1:0-9772 GCA_039586075.1 Gemmatimonadota bacterium
GCTGCCGCACGTCGGGACCGGACCGGGTCCCTTCGCTCCTGGTCTGCCTCATCGACGGAGGATCGTTCGGGAGATCGGTGGCGGGGCTCTGGGTTCGGTGACGGACCTCGAGGCGTCTTGTTGCGGGGGCGGTCCACACCTACCGTGCGGACCCTGTGGGCCCACGGCTCTGCCCCCCTCCAACCAGGACTCCGGAAATGCGCTCGATCCGCCAGCGTGCCCTGCCCGCCCTCCTCCCGCTCCTCGTCACCGCGGCCTGCACCGCACCCGAGCCGGCCCTCTTCGTGGACGATGCATCGCTGGCGGATGAGTCCGAGACCGAAGACTGGCTGGCCTACGGCCGGACCTACAGCGAGCAGCGCTTCAGCCCCCTGGAGCAGGTGAACGTCGGCACGGTGGCCGAGCTCCAGGTCGACTGGTACCTGGACCTCCCCTCGGATCGGGGCCTCGTCTCGACGCCCCTGGTGGCGGACGGGATCCTGTACTTCGTGGGAAGCATGAATCGGGTTCGGGCCGTGGACGCCGCCTCCGGCGAGCTCCTCTGGGAGTACGACCCGGAAGTCTGGCGAGTGGCCGCCGAGCGAATGAGGGCCGGGTGGGAGCACAACCGCGGAATCGGGCTCTGGGGGGACAAGGTCTATCTGGCCACCTGGGACGGGCGGCTGCAGGCCGTCGACCGGGCCACGGGGGAGCTGGTGTGGAGCGTCATGACCGTGGATCCCGAGCTCCCGCTCTACATCACCGGAGCGCCGAAGATCTTCAAGGGGAAGGTCCTCATCGGGAACGGGGGAACGGAGGTCCACGCCGCCCGCGGGTACGTCACCGCCTACGACGCCGAGACGGGGGAGGAGGCGTGGCGCTTCTGGATCGTCCCGGGCAACCCGGCGGACGGGTTCGAGAACGACGCCATGCGCATGGCCGCCGAGACCTGGACCGGGGAGTGGTGGAAGTACGGCGGCGGCGGCAACGCGTGGCACGGCTTCACCTATGACGCCGAGCTGGACCAGCTGTACATCGGCACGGGGAACGGATCGCCCTGGGACCAGAAGGTCCGGAGCCCGGAGGGAGGAGACAATCTCTTCCTGACCTCCATCGTGGCGCTGGACCCGGACACGGGGGAGTACCTCTGGCACTACCAGAACACCCCCGGCGAGACGTGGGATTTCAATTCCAACATGGACATCGTCCTGGCGGACCTGGAGATCGAGGGGGCGACGCGGAAGGTCCTCATGCAGGCCCCGAAGAACGGGTTCTTCTACGTCATCGACCGCACGGACGGGTCTCTCATCTCGGCGGAGCCGTACTCGCCGGTGACCTGGGCCAGCCACGTGGACCTGGAAACCGGCCGTCCCGTTGAGCGCCCCGGCGCCCGCTACGAGGACGGGGAGGCGTTCGTGGCGCCGGGCCCGTCGGGAGCCCACAACTGGCACGCCATGTCCTACAACCCGGAGACCGGGCTGGTCTACATCCCCACCATGCACCTGAACAACCGGTTCTGGCAGGAGGAGGTCGATCCCGAGACCTGGGTGTCACCGTCCTGGTCCGTGGACGCTGCGGTGAGCTGGGCGATCGTGGGGAGCTCCCGGGAGGACGGCGTCATGGGCACCCTCCAGGCCTGGGATCCGGTGCGGCAGGAGCGCGTCTGGGAGGTGCCCCTGGAAACCCGCTGGAACGGGGGAACACTCACAACCGCCGGCGACCTGGTCTTCCACGGCCGGGCGGACGGACTTTTCAAGGCCTACCACGCGGCCACCGGCGAAGAGCTCTGGTCCGTGGACCTGGGCCTCGGGATCACGGCCCCGCCCATCACCTACTCGGTGGATGGCATCCAGCACGTCGCGCTCCTGGTCGGCTTTGGCGGTGGCGGCGCCTCCAGGATAGCCCCCGGGAACCCGGGATGGCCCTACGGCCAGCAGACCCGGCGCCTCGTGGCCTTCTCGCTGGAGGGTGAGCTGGCCGTCCCCGAACAGCCCGAGCCCACCCCGGTCGTGCCGCTGGCGGCCCCGGACTTCCCGGTGGATCCGGCGCTGGCGGAGGTTGGCGCATCCCGGTATTTGGGCCGCTGCAGCGTGTGTCACAGCACGCCGGGGCAGTCGGGCGGGATGGCGCCGGACCTGAGTGCCTCCGCCGTGGTCCTCGACGCAGAGGCCTTCCAGCAGGTGGTCCGCGAGGGGGCACGGACACCGCTGGGGATGCCCCGCTACTCGGAGCTCACCGACGAACAGCTTCTTGCCATCCGTCACTACATCCGGTCCGTGACGGAGACGACCGCGCAGGAGATGGCGGAGACGCGGGGCGGCCAGTAGGTCGCACCCCGCCTCCTAGCCGTCCCCCCGCCGGATGGCCCGCCCGGGGTAGGGCGCACCGCCCCGGGCACTCTCGCCCCACACCTTCATCCCGTTCACCCACACGCCCTCGATGCCGGTGGACGGCGCGTGGGGCTCGTCGAAGGTGGCGTGGTCCGACACGGTGGCGGGATCGAAGAGCACCAGGTCGGCCCACATCCCCGGAGCCACCACGCCGCGGTTGCGGATCCCGACGTGCTCGGCGGCCAGCTGGGTCATGCGGTGGACGGCCTCCTCCAGCGTCAGGGCGCCCTCTTCCCGGACGTACCGCCGCAGCACCCGGGTGAAGGAGCCGTAGCCCCGGGGGTGGGGCCCGTCCAGGCCGCCATCGGAGCAGACGTTGGTGTGCGGCCACTGGTACAGGCGGCCGATGTCCTCGTCGGTCATGCTCCGGGCCATGATCCCCTCGTCGGCGTCCTCCGGGGCGTCGGGGCCGTAGACCATCTCCCGCAGGGCGAGGTACGCGGTCACCGGGTCCTCGCCGCGCTTCTGGGCGATGTCCGCCAGGGTGCGGCCCACGTACGAGGGCTCCTGGTTGAAGCGGCCGAAGATGATGCCGTCGGGGGTGGCCACCTCCCGCAGGGCGAAGTCCACCGCCTCCCGGGTGAAGTTCCCGTCGGGGACCAGCACCGTCATGGTGGACTGCCAGTAGGTGTAGGGGTAGACGTCGGCGGTGACGTCGATGCCGGCGGCCCGGGCGGAGTCCAGCTTGGCGATGAGCTCGTCGGCCCGGCCCCACAGGCTGGTCATGGCCAGCTTCATATGACCCACCTGCACCGGGAGGTCGGCCTCCCGGCCGATGTGCAGGATCTCGTCGATGGCCTGCCAGAAGGTGCGGTCCTCGCTGCGGATGTGGCTGATGTACCGGCCCCCGTGCTCCGCGGCCACCCGGGCCAGGGCGACGACTTCCTCGGTCTCGGAGTTGAAGGCGGCGGAGTATTCCAGCCCGGTGCTGAGCCCCAGGGAGCCTCCGTCCCGCATGTCCGCCGCCAGCAGCACCGCCATGGAGTCCACCTCCGCCGGGGTGGCGGCCCGGCGCAGGTCGTCGCCCAGGACCCGGCGCCGCAGCGACGCGTGGCCGGTGTACGACGCCACGTTGATGGCCGGCGGGGACGCCTCGAATTCGCTCCAGTACTCGCTCAGGGGGTAGTTGGACCCTCCGTCCTGGCCCACCACCACCGTGGTGATCCCCTGGCTCACCGCCGCCCGGGCGTCGGGGTGCTCGTCCAGCAGCCCGCCGCTGTGATGGCTGTGGGTGTCGATGAAGCCGGGCGCCAGCGCCAGCCCTCCGGCGTCGATGACCGTCTCGCCGGGCGCGGGCTCAAGCTCTCCCACCTCCACGATGTGGTCGCCATCGATGCGAACGGAGCCCGGGAAGGCCGGCGCGCCGGTGCCGTCCACGATGAGGGCGCCCTGGATGAGGGTGGTCCCCGATGTCCCCAGCGTCTCGGGGGCAGGCTCGCACGCCGCCAGGAGCGCGAGGACGCCCAGGACGGCGGCGCTTCCACCGATCCCAAGCCGTGTCTTCATCTCGTGACCTTCTGGAAGAGGATGTCCGTCACCCGGCCCGCATGGACCCGGAAACCCGTGGGGGATCCGCCGGCGTCGCGCTCTACCAGGTACGCCACGCCACCGGCCTCGAACTCGCCCTCCACCGCGGGCAGGAAGGGGAGGGGATCCGAGCCCGGTCGGTGCAGGACCAGGCCGCCGTCCTGGACGCGGAGCTCGTAGTCCACGTCCAGCTCCGGGCTGTGGTAGATCCCCGCCAGCGCGGCGGCGTCCGACGGCCCGAGGGTCATGGCGGGCTGGCGCAGGAAGACCGTGCCGCCCACGCTCACGCCCTCCGGCCACTCGTCGGTCTGCGGCTGGAAGGCCACCGGCACGTCGTAGCGCTCCGCAACGAAGCGGGTCTCCGAGCGGGGGCTGAGGCGCAGCGGCGTTCCATCGGGGAGGAGCATACGGAGGCTTCCGTCCCGCACTTCGAAGCGCCAGTAGTTGGGCCGGTCCGGGGTGCGGTAGATCCCCACCCAGCGCTCCAGCTCCGCCGGGGCGAGGGCCACCTCCTCGCCGTCCATCCAGGTCGCCGGTGCCGGTCCGGACTCGTCTTCCTGGGCGGGAGCCAGCTGGTCGGCCAGGACCACGTCCACGACCTCCATGGCGTAGCCGCCGGCGTTGGCGTCGCCCCGGTTGCAGAGCACCGCCGCGCTGGTGCGCTGGTCCGGGAATCGCACCAGGTGCGCCCGGAAGCCTGCCCACGCGCCCCCGTGGCTCACCCGGCGAAGTCCCCGGTACTGGTTCTCGCTGAGCCCCAGGGCGTAGTCGATGGTGTCACCGCTGTTGAGGACGCCCCGGGTGTGCATGCGGTCCAGCAGCACCTGGCCACCCACCACCGGGTCGTAGAAGAGGCCGTCCCACTTCACCAGGTCGTCCACCGAGGTGAGGACCTGCCCGTCGCCGCCCATCTGGAAGTTCCAGGCGTGATCGATCTCCCACCCGGACGCCCCTGTCCCGTACCCCGTGGCGCGCCCGGCCACCACCTCGCGGTTGTGGTCCCAGATGAGGGTGTGGGCCATGCCCAGGGGATCGAAGTACCGGTCCTCCAGGAACTCCCGCACCGACTGGCCCGTGGCCCGGCGGACGACGTTGGCCAGCAGGAGGTATCCGGAGTTGGAGTAGAGGTACTCGGCCCCGGGATCGAAGTTGAGGCCCTCCTGCCGGACGATGAGCTCCACCCCGTCGAACTCGTCGAAGACATTGTCGAAGTCGGTGCCCTTCAGGCTCATGAGGGTCAGGTAGTCCCGGATGCCGCTGGTGTGGTTCAACAGGTGGCGCAGGGTCAGGGAGTGCCCGTAGTCCGGCAGCTCCGGGACCCAGGTCCGCACCTCGTCGTCCAGGGAGAGGACCCCGTCCACGTCCAGGAGCGCCACCGCTGCGGCGGTGAACTGCTTGGAGACCGACCCGATGTCGAACACCGTGGCCGTGGTGATGGGGATGCCCCAGTCCAGGTTGGCCAGGCCGTACCCCCGGCCGTAGGCGAGCTTCCCGTCCTGGATGACGCCCAGGGCGCAGCCCGGCGCGTCGCGCTCCACGAAGGAGAAGACCGAGTCCACCCGGTGCTGCACGTCCACGGGGAGGGTCCACCGCTGGGCCGACGCCGGGAGCGCGGAGGCAGCCATCACGGCCGCGGCGAGGAGCGGGACTGCTATGTGGAGCCGGGTCCCGATCTGCAGCATGCGTCCCATCTCGACACTCCTGGTTCCGGGGTTGGCAAACGCGAGGAAGGAATCGGAGGGACTGGACGATGGGGCAGGGTCTCGGGCGGGGTCAAGGAGGGGGTCCCGGGTGGCGTGAACGGGCGGGGCGGGCCGGGGTGGACGGGTGTGGAGGTCGCGCGAGCGATGCCGGACCTTCCACCCCTCTCTTGGCCTTGACCGCCAAGGCGTCCCGTGCGGCCCGCGAACACACCGTGCCCACGGACCGCACCGGCTCAAACGCCCCTCACGACGTCGGCAGAGTGCCGGTCCCCTGCGGCTCAGGCCACCGGCTCCGACAGAACCGCCTGCGGCTCCTCCGGGCGCGGCATCAACGTGAGTAGGACGATCCCGATCACGACGAGCGCCGGGACGTCGCCCACCAGGTGCATCCGCTCGGAGCCGTCCACCATGGCCTGCACCGCCATGATGAGGCCGTGGACCACGCTGGACCACGCCGTGAAGAGGATCAGGCTGCGGTGCTGTTCCGGTGCCCGGCTGGCCCGGATCAGGAAGAGCCCCAGGGTGGCGTAGACGCCGACGAACATGAGCTCATACTCCCCCTGGCCCGGCGTCCAGGCGAAGCCGGCGGGCCAGAGGCGCATCAGCGTACCGATGCCGAAGATGAAGGTGAGGCCCGTGGCGATCAGGGCGATCCGGTATGCGCGGGCGCGAGTCTCACTGAGCATGGGAGTTCTCCTTTGGACTGAGTTGTACAAAACTACTTCGAAAAAATGCCGCTTCCGGCGAGACGCCTCTGCGGTCAGAAGTACCGGACCAGCGACAGGGCGAGGAATCCGTCCCGGTGGATGCCGTGGATCCGGGACGAGGGGTCCGTGTTCCAGAACAGCCGTCCGTCCAGGCTGAGCCGCCATGCCGAGCCCAGACGCCGCTCCGCTTCGAACACCGCCAGGACCTCCCCGGTGGACAGGTCGATGAGCGGACCCCCGAGCACGCTCGTGTCCGACGGGTCGTTCAGGGCCCATCGCCCGCCCAGGAACAGGTCGTGCTCGAACAACGTGGACGGCGCCCCCTCCCCCCGGGAGTCGAAGGTGATCTCGGACAGGAGGCCCAGGTCACCGTCGCTGCCCAGGACCTGGTAGAGGGTGTATTCGATTCCACCGGAGGCCGCGTAGAGCCGATCTCCGTGCCCTCCCCGGGTCATGGCCTCGAGCTTCAGGAGCGTCCGCTCCCCCGTCCACTGGAGGTCGGTGCCCCACTGATCGATCCGGTCGTACCGGGGCCGGGCCTGCGGCTGGCCGCCCTCCGCCACCACCACCTCGAAGGCCGGCTCACGGGACGTCCCGCCGAAGTAGGAAAGCCCCAGGTCCACGGCACCGAAGGTGCGGAATGCCCGGGCGGCCACGCCCCCGTCCCAGCGCCCGCCGCCGTTCGGGTACCGCGGGTCCCCGTCGATGGGGAGCGACCCCCGCAGGCGCGCATCGTGGTCGGGGAACGTCCGCTCCCGGAAGTAGGGGAGGTAGTAGAGGTCCAGCACGGCCCAGTGCGACTCCAGCGTCACCGACACCATGGGCTGGCCCAGCTTGTCTTCTCCGTCCAGGTCCTCCACGCCGTCGACCTGATTGACCACGTCCACCAGGTGCCGCACCTCGTTCACGCCCCAGAAGACCTGCCCCACGCCGGCGAATGCCGTGAAGCGGTCCCCGAAGTACGACACACCCAGCTCGCGTATGTCGACGTGGCTCCGGCGGCCGTCGTGGGCGTCGAGGCGGGCGAAGCCTTCTCCCACCAGCCGCCACCGCCGGTCGGACCACTCGAGCTCGAAGTCCGGCGACAGCACCACGGAGGGCGACAGGGCGGCGGTCTGCTGGCCCGGGAAGAGGGGATCCGCGGGAAAGGCCCGCACCGATGCTTCCACCTCCGCGCCCGCTTCGACGCCCTGCGCCGCCGCCGTCGCCGCCGGCACACCCAGGACCATCGCGGCCGCAAGCAGGACCCGCGGGGCAGTGCTCACGACTCGCCCCGCGGTCCCCACGAACCGCGCCGCCGCGTTCATCGGGCCCTCCGCAGGCGGGACGGCGTGAAGTCGTCCTCGGTGAGACCGGCTCCGAATCGCCAATCCTCGAACACCAGTTCGGTGGACTTCCCGCTCTGGTGGTTCTGCATCACCATCCGGTGCGGCCGCCAGAATCCGTCGCCGTAGGACTGGTACCCCTCCGACGAGAGGGTCTTCAGGAGCACGTCCTTGCGGTCGTAGAACTCGACCCGCTGGGCGCGGAACTCCGCCGTGTCCCACCAGACGATCTGCCGGGTGTAGCCCGAGTTCTCGTAGCGGGGATACCGCTCCACCACTTCGCACTCCAGGTCGCCGCAGCGCTCCGTCCGCAGCCAGCGGTACTCGTACTTGTCCACCTCCTGGGACACGAGGTCCTCGTAGGCGAACTCGCTTCCCACGAACGGGCCCGACTTGTTTCCGGACGAGATCCGCTTCACCCGCCGCAGCGCGGGCAGGTAGAGCCACTGGTCGTCGGGGTCCAGGGTGCGGGTGTGCGAGAGGAGCGCCGTGCCCTCGATGTCGTTGGGCGACTCGAAGACGATGATGCTCCGGTCCCCGATGCCTTCGCCGTCGGTCTCCAGGCCCGTGCGCCGAAGCTCCCGGCTGCTCTCCTCTCCCCCGCGGTTCCGCAGGATCATGCGCATGGTGCTCTTTTCGTCGCCCCAGCCCCGATCCCGTGCGTCGGCCTCCTCGGCGACGGCCCGGCCCCGCTCCTCGGCGCTCTGTGCCCCGGCCAGTCCGGGTGCGGCGGTGAGCGCCGTCACCACCATCGCCGCCATGAGGGTCCAGGTCCCCGGACGGGAAGGGGGGGGCCAGGAGGGTCTCGCCCGGGTGGATGTCGTCCAGGAGGATGTCGCCCGAGAGGATTCGTTGTTCGTCGCTTGCCGTTTCATGATTCGATCTCCGTTTCGAGAGGGTTGTCTGTGCTGCCGAAGGGTCAGTCCGCGCCCACCGGTACCGGCCGGGTCGGATCGACGCCGGCCGGCTGGACGGCGCCGTCGGTGACCCGGTCGCCATCGAAGGCGATGAGGAGCGCGGGAAGGAGGAGAAAGTCGACGGCCAGGGCGCACGCCACGGTGAGCGCCGTCAGACCGCCCATGTAGGCGGTGACCCGGAACGAGCTCAGGGTCAGCATGGCGAAGCCCACCACCACGATGACCGTGGTGGCGACCAGCGCCGGCCCCACGCTGTGGAAGGCGTATTCCACCGCCTCCCGCGCCGGCATGCGCCGCCGGGCCCGGTCGTACTTCGAGAGGAAGTGGACGGTGTCGTCCACGATGATCCCGATGGAGAGCCCGGCGATGACCGAGACCGCGAACCCCACGTGCCCCACCAGGACCGCCCAGACACCGAAGGCCATCAGGGTGGGAACGATGTTCGGGATCAGGCTCAGGACACCCATGCGGACGCTACCCAGCGCCACGATCAGGATGCCCGCGATGAGCAGGAAGCCGAGACCCGTTCCCACGATCATGGACGAGATGTTCCGCCGCGTGATCTTGGAGAACATCAGCGCCGGCCCGGTGCCCTGGGCATTCCGCATGGAAGGCGTGCCGTGCTCCCGGAGCCACGCCTCGGCGACCTGCGTCTCGTGCTCCACCGTGGCCACGTCCACGTCCCCGAAGGTCACGTCCACCCGCAGGGCGCTCTTGTCCACGTTGATCTGGTCGTTGACGTCCAGGCCGTACGGGAGGGACATCTCGTACAAGAGCAGGTACTGCGCACCCATCTCGCGGTTGTCGGGCTGGCGGAAGAACGCCGGGTCGTCCCCGTGCATGTTCATGCTCAGCCGCTTCATCACGTCGCTGAAGCTGGCCACGTGGGCCACCGCCGGCCGTGCCTCAAGGAAGTCGGTGAAGGCCTCCACCGTGGAGAGGAACTCGGGGTCGGCCACGCCCTGGGACTCGCCCGACTCCAGCGAGAAGCTCGTCACATACGGACTGCTCAGGTGCTCGATGGCGAACTCGGATCCCGTGCGAACCGGCAGCGAGTGATCGAAGTACTCGAAGTACTGGTCGTTGACGTCCAGGGTGGGGACCAGCGCCACCAGCGCCGCCACCAGCAGGCCCGAGCCCGCCAGGATGGGACCGGGACGGGAGGTCACCAGCTTCGCCACGCGCGCCACGCCCCGCTCCACCAGGCCTCGCCCGGACCCGCCC
>JBDHLC010000121.1:0-2372 GCA_039586075.1 Gemmatimonadota bacterium
ACCAAGGTGCACTCAGCTGTCGCAATGTCTCCGGTCGCCGAGTCTAGCATGACCGACGCTTCTCCTCGCGGGGCGATCGGGACAGGGGCGATCGGGAGGGATCGTGGACTCCAATGGGCGACGATTCGTGCCTGCGCCACGACTCACGGGCGGAACTCCCCCTCAGCCAAGGTGGGGCTCACGGAGATCGTCTCGATTGCCGTCGTGGCCGTATGCCGGCCTCCGGCGTAGTTCTGCTCCACCTGGGCGAGTGAATAGGCGTTTCCTTTGGCTGCCTCGCCCGGGCGGGCGTGGTTGGGAGCGATCCTGGGCTCGCTTACGGGCCTGAGGCGTAATGCAGCGACCCCGGGACTGAGCTCACCACACGGCGAAAAGGGGCGAGGGCCCTTCAGCGCCCCCGCGGCCGACAACTTCCCCGTCGCTCCGTGTGGGATGCCGCTGCGGCGGCGGCTCTCAGGCGATGTGGGCCACGGCGGGTTGGGGGTGTGGGGGAGAGCGAGGGACCCTGTGGCGTTTGCGGATGTGGTTGAGGATCCGCCTGATCACCCTCGGCTCGGTGATGAAGCCGATGATTCGCATGTCGGCTCCGCAGCGAGGACACACGAGGGGATCCACTTCGTAGACCCGCCGGATCAGATTGGCCCAGCGGCGCCTCAGGGCCGCCCGCTCCGGGGGAGGGGGGACAGGCTCCTCGGCCTTGCCGGAGCCGTTGCCCTCGAGCTGAGCCTCGGCCTTTCGGCGCTGACCCCGTGCCCGGTTCGAATACGCCCCGTAGTAGCGCACCAGGTGGCGCCTGGGGTCCGGGATCTGCACCAGGACCCGGGCCACGAAGTCTTCGGCGTCGACCCTCTCCTCTTCCCCTGGCTCCCGAGCGTCATGTCCGCCCTTTCCGGCGTAGACCACCTCTTTGGCGCGCGGGGTGAAGCGCAGCCTCGTCAGGCTCACCGGCGAGCGCATCATGTACCGCACCAGTGCCTCGAACTCTCGCCCGTCCTGGGGGTGAGCGAAGACTCGGTTGTGGACGGAGAAGCCGCTCCGTCTCCACGACAGCAGCAGCTCGATCCGCTCCTGGCTCAGCAGACCCCGGCGGCGAAGCAGCCCCAGCACCTTGTGGCGGAAAAGCTCCTCGGCCGCGCGCTCGTCCACGTACGCCACCGGGACCCACTCCCCCGTGGCGGCCCAGCCACCCCGTGTCACCAGGGCGTGCACGTGGGGGTGGAAGTTTGCCCGGTCCCCAAAGGTCTGGACCACGGCCACCACTCCGGGCCGAAACCCCTCCTCCTCCCCGGCCGCTTCCGCCAGGAGCTCCTTCACCGTCTCCGCCGCGGCCCGGGACAACTCCCCCAGCAGCTCCCGGTGGTGCAGGAAGTACACCCGCAGCATCTTCGGGATCGTGAACACCCACTGGGCGTGGCCCACGTCCTCCACAACCTCGTCGACCAGGAACGCCGCAAGCTCCGCCGCCCGCTTGGCCCCGCACGAGGGGCACAGACCCCGCCCTTTGCATGAGAAGGCCACCAGGAACTCCTGGGGGCACTTCCGGCACCTCACTCGGGCGAAGCCGTTGTCCCAGACACCGCAGTCGAGGTACCGCGCCACCGCCTCGTCCGCCAGGCCCCGCCAGAAGCCGTACTGGCGCTCAAACCGCCCCTCCCACGCCCCCTTCACTCGCTCGTAAAGGGTGTCAAGAAGACCCCAAAGAGCCGTCTTCTTGGGGTCCCGTGGCCGATACAGAGAAGGAACTTCAATACCGGGCCGCGCCTCCTGGGGTTCCTACCGAGGCTGTGGTAGTCCCCACCGGCGGTGTTCGGAGGCGGCGGCAGCCCCTGAGAGCAGAGGAGCGCGACGGGGTTTGGGGGGTGCAGCGGTACGACGTGCCCCCGGCCGACAACTCCCCCCTCGCTCCGTAGTGGACGCGGCTGCGGAGCCGACTCTCAGGCGATGTGGGCCACGGCGGTCTGGGGGTGTGGGGGAGGGCGAGAGACCGTGTCGCGTTTGCGGAGGTGGTCGAGAATGCGCTTGATCACGGCGGGCTCGGTAATGAAGCCGATGACTCGCATGTCGGCTCCGCAGCGAGGACATACGAGGGGGTCCACTTCGTACACGCGGCGGATCAGATTGGCCCAGCGGCGCCTGAGGGCCGCCCGCTCCGGAGGAGGCGGGACAGACTCCTCAGCCTCGCCTGAACCGTTGGCCTCGAGCTGACCTTCTGCCTTGCGGCGCTGCCCCCGAGCCCGGTTCGAGTAGGCTCCGTAGCAGCGCACCAAGTGGCGTCTGGGGTCCGGGATCTGCACCAGGACCCGGGCGACAAATTCGTCCGCGTCGATCGTCTCGTTTCCTCCTTGCTCCCCAGCGTCATGTCCGCCCTTGCG
>JBDHLC010000032.1:0-55783 GCA_039586075.1 Gemmatimonadota bacterium
GCCGACCACCGACTGGAAGACCGAGTACTGAACCTCCTCGGCTGCCCCGGCCTGCGTCAGCGCGTGCTTCACTCCAGCGAGAACCTCCGCGAAAGCTTCGTCCATCCCCGGGTTCAGCTGGAAGGTGGTGACCTGATACATCCGCTTGAGAGGGGCTCCAGCCGCCACCGTCCCCAGATCCCGGCGATTACGAATCAGGCGGGCTTCGTAGCTGTCGGTGTACGGCGCGAGATGCCGCCTTTGCTGCTCTCGGGACGCGGCGGGATCCACATCCGGTGTGTCCCAATCGGACATCTGATGGTTGAACGATCCGAATGCATACTGGCCTGTCCGCTCACCCATGGTGATCTCAAATGCCGCCCAGGCCCAGGATCCTCCCTGCCCGAGGTACCACTCCTGGAACATCTTCATGTGGTTCTCGTAATCGCCAGCCTGACCGGAGTTGACCTTCACGTCGATCACCTGGGCGAAGTCGCCCGGCATCGCCTCCTGGGCCGACGTAGCGACGGGCGCGAGCACGGCGAGAACGAATAGGGTTGCTGCGAGTTTCTTCACGGGGTGGCTCCTTAAGCCTGGAGGGTCGGTCACGGGCAAGCCGCTCATCTGAGAAGGGCCCGTAAACGGGGCGGTCGCGCGTCGAAGGAGCGCGGCACCGAGGTCGATAGTGCGGCCAAAGCGGCTCTCGGGGCAATGCGCGAGGTGGGGTGTGAGGGGCGGGGGGCAGACTGTGCGCGAGGAGGTGACCGCAGCGGGAGGCCCCTGCTTTGCGGCTAAAGGGCGTCTGGCCGTCTCTGGCCGGATCCGGGCCGGCGGTCGTTCCGAGCCATTCCCCACACTCCGGCCCCATTCCGCCATTCTCCACCGGCAACCGAGTGATCCACCCGACGGCATGGGTGGCCGGGAACTGCCAACCTGATTGCCACTGGCCGAACCGTTTGGCCCGACGCATCCATCCTATCGTGGGGGCGATGATGACCGAGAAGATCCGAATCGAGCAACACAGCTTCGGCGGCATGCTGTGGTTCGGCGGCTGGCTGTTCACCCTCGGCCTGCTGAAGCTGACCTTCTGGAGAGGCGTCCTGGCTCTGCTGGTCTGGCCCTACTACGTCGGTGCGGAGGTGGCTGCGAGGCTGGCCGCGGGGCCGTAGACTGGCGCATCTCATCCGCCGAACTTCACCCTTGCGCCACCGTCCATGCTCCGCTCCTGGACCCGCCTCTCGAGTCCGGCCCGCCTTCTTCTCGTTTGCCTCGCCGTCGTGGGAGGCTCGAGCCTCGTAGCCTCCGGGATCCAGAGCGAATGGGGGCGGGTCGTGGTCCGGGAGATTGCGATTCCCACCGAGAACGGTCAGTGGGTGATGGCGGACCTCTTTCGGCCGCGGAGCGCCACGGCCCAGGACCCCGCGCCCTTCATCGTGGTGGTCCCGGGCTTCCAACGATCCAAGGAATCGCTTGCCAACATCGCCCTGGAGCTAGCCCGGCGCGGATTCGTGGTGGCCTCCATCGACCCCTACGCCCAGGGGAGCTCCAGCGCATCCCTGAGCCGCCGGGCCGCCACCACCGAGGGCTACGGGATGTTTGCCGTGGTGGAGTACGCCGCGGGGACCCCGAACCTCAACTACATCGACCGCACCCGCATCGGAGCCACGGGGCACTCCGCCGGAGGGAACGCCGCCATCCGCGGCGCCAACTACTTTGGACGGCAGGCCCTGGAGAGCGGCGAGCACAGTAAGCTCCACTCCGTCTTCGTCTCCGGGTACGTCCTCACTCTGACCGACGAGGTCCTGGGCGACGTGCGCTCGAACGTGGGGATGAGCTACGCCTTCTACGACGAGGGCGCCTATCGGAACGAGTTGGGGGACGGGGACATGCGCGTGGCCCCCGAGGCCCTCCGTCTGGTGAACTCCGGGCTAGCCGAGTCGGTGCAGCCGGTGGAGGAGGTGGAGCTCGGGCGGGAGTACGGCGACATCGAAGACCGTACCTACCGCATCGTCCACAACGAGCGGGTCCTCCACCCTTTCCAACCCTATATCAGGGAGGCGACCGCGAACCAGATCACCTACTTCCAGAGGGTCCTCGACCACCCCTCGGAGCTCTCCCCCCGGGACCAGGTCTGGCACTGGAAGGAGCTCATGGGGCTCATCGCCCTGGTGGCCTCGCTGGTAGCCCTGGTCCCCATGGGCCAGCTCCTCCTGCGTGTGCGCGTCTTCCGGCCCCTGGTCCATCCCCTACCTCCGCCGCTCCCGGTCCCATCCGGGAACGGGAAGGCGCTCTTCTGGGGGTTGTTCACCCTGGGGGCGCTGGTGGCCTGCTTCACCTACATCCCCATGGCGGAGCTCTCACAGCGGCTCTTCGTGGCGGCATCCACTCGGCAGCTCACGTGGTTCTTCCCCCAGCGCATGAACAACGCCGTCATGCTCTGGGCCGTCCTGAATGGGACCTTCGGCTTCCTTCTCTTCTTCCTGGCGTACCGGTTCCACGGCCGGGGCCGCGGGGTGTCACCGGAGATGTGGGGGGCCCGGATCGGGTGGGTCGATCTCGTCCGGACCCTGGGGCTCGCAGGGCTCCTCTTCGTGTTCTACTACGGGCTCCTGGCACTGGTCTACTGGATCTTCCATGTGGACTACCGCTTCCTCTTCATGGGCGTGCGGCCCTTCCAGCCGGAGCTGCTGATCCTCCTGGCCATGTACGTCCCCTTCTTCTTCGTGTTCTTCCTCGCTAACTCCCTGCGGGTGGCCGGGGCCATGCGCTTCGCGGGCGAATCGGAGGGCCGGAGCATGCTCGTGGCGGCGCTGGGAAACTCGGTGGGGCTCCTCCTCATTGTGGTGGTGCAGTACGCCACCTTCGCGGCGACGGGCACCGTGTACTGGACCGACGGGTGGCTCTACGTGAACCTGCTCTTCGGCGTCGTACCCATGATGTTCGTCCTCCCCTACTTCCACCGGTACTTCTTCCGGATGACGGGACGGATCTACCTGGGGCCGGTGGTCATGTGCCTCGTGCTGATCATGATTCTCATCACGAACACGGTGATCTACGTCCCCTTGTAGAAGTCTCGGCGGGGCTGAGGGGGGAAGCGGAAGATTCTGCTTTGCGCCTCCCCTTGCCCTCCACCCATCCCCTGCGGCCTTGACGACACGGATCACGGCCCTCCAACCTCTACTCGGCAATCCGGACCCACCCCTGGGCTCCGATCCCCCGACCCGCCACAGGCGAGGCGATGCACCCGCGCTCCGATCCCCAGGAACTGGCCAACACCCTGAGTCATGGCGTGGGCCTGCTCGCCGCCATCGCCTCGGTCCCCCTCCTGGTGGTGGGGGCGGTGGGGCGTGGCGGCCCCGCCGATGTCGTGGGAGCCTCCATCTTCGGGGCCACCCTGGTGCTCCTCTACCTCGCCTCCACCGGGTACCACGCGGCTCCCGTGGGACGGTGGAAGGCCCGGCTCCAGCGTCTGGATCACGCCGCGATCTACCTCCTCATCGCGGGCACCTACACCCCGTTCACCCTCGGCGTCCTCGGCGGTGCGTGGGGGTGGACGCTCTTCGGCCTGGTGTGGGGCGCCGCGGCGCTTGGGATCGTCACGAAACTGTGGGCGGGAATCCGCTGGCCGCGCCTTTCGACGTCGATCTACCTCGTGATGGGGTGGTTGGTCCTCATCGCCGTCCGCCCGCTCCTGGTCCGCATGGACCCCGCCGGGCTCGTGTGGCTGCTGGCCGGGGGCCTCGCCTATTCGGCCGGTGTGGTCTTCTATGCCGCCAGGCGCATGCCCTACGGGCACTTCGTATGGCACCTCTTCGTGCTGGCGGGATCGACCTGCCACTTCTTCGCGGCGCTCTGGTATGCGGCGCCCTGACCCAGGCCGGATCTTCGAGGCTCATGGCGTCGCCATGAGCCTCGGGTGGTGGTCTCGGCGGCCGGCGACCGTCCTTCTGACACTCATACTCGTCGGGTGCGCGGGCTCGAGTTCAGGAAGAAGGGCGACGACCACGGTTCTGCCTGCCGAACGCCCGGACATCGAGTGGGTGGCAACCTCGTCCCCCGATCAGTCCGACGAGGGGTCTGACGCCGTCGTGGTGGTGTCCAGCATCGTCGGCTTGGCCTTGGGGGCCGCTCTTCTGGTCTGGGTATTCGGAAAGCTCGGGGGTTAGGGAAGCGGGACACCAGGCAGGTCCCCGCACTACACCCCCCGCCGAGAGTTACTCTCGGGGAACTCGAGTCAGGGCCAGGCTCAACGCATGGAGCCGAGCCCGGGCCTGGGCGTCGTATGCCTGAGGCCTGGCGGTTCCCGGCTCCATCTCGTGGAAGTAACGGCCGTTCCAGCCCTCTCGGGAGAGGACCACATGCATGACGGACCGGGCGCCGTCCTCCGCCGTGGATTCCGGCTCCCTGCCCAGGATCTC
This sequence comes from Gemmatimonadota bacterium, assembly GCA_039586075.1. Classification (GTDB taxonomy): domain Bacteria; phylum Gemmatimonadota; class Gemmatimonadetes; order Longimicrobiales; family Gaopeijiaceae; genus Gaopeijia. Next base: position 4,398 of record JBDHLC010000032.1, read on the forward strand.
CATCATTTTCGTGTCCATAACCGGGGCCGGATGGACCGCGTTGATGCGGACCCCGCTTCCCTCCAACTCAGGCGCCAGGTCGAAGGTGAACATGATCTGGGCGAGCTTGCTCTGCGCGTAGGCACGCCCCCCCCGGAACTCGCGCTCCAGCATCACATCGTCGAAGTCGATGTCCCACTGCGTGCGCGACGCCACCATGACCACCTGCGCCGGAGCGCTCTCCCGCATCAGCGGCAGCAAGAGGTGGGTAAGCTGGAAGCCGGCGAGGTAGTTCACGTGGAACCGCAGCTCCAACCCGTCCTTCGACAACAACCGCTCGTTGGGCGCCGGTCCTACGCCGGCGTTGCTGATGAAGAGATCCAGGCGGTCGTAGTCCCGCTGTATCGCGGCGGCGAGATCACGGACCTCCTCGCGAGACCCGAGGTCCGCCGGATAGAAGCTGGCCCGCCCACCCGCGCGCCGAATGGAGTCCACCACGGCACGGCCCGCCTCGGCATTTCGGCCATGAACGATGATCTCGGCGCCCATCTCGCCGAGCTGGAAGGCCAGGATCCGCCCCAATCCACTCGTGGAGCCGGTGACGAGGGCCACCTGGCCCTCCAGGGCCGGGGGCGCCTGGGCGTTGACCGCACCGGCGGGCGCCGTCACGACCGCCAGGACAAGGGTCAGAGCCAGCCTCAGTCGTCTCATCCCTCCGAACTCCCTCGGACCCGACCGATGCGGCTCCTCAAAGCGTGCACTCACGAAAGGGTCTCCCATGGGCCGTGGACGCCGACGGCAGTGGATCCCCTCGCGGCGCAGGATGCGGACTGGAGGTGGAGAACTCAAGAACGGAGCACCCCGAAGCGACTTGAGGACTCGGCATCCGCACACACGGACGCTTCCCCTGGCGGAGAATGCAAATGGGTCACCGGTCCGCCTCCCGATGCCCCAAACCTGATTGCCGCAGGTTCCTCAATCATCAGAGGCGCTCGATCTCGACGAAGTGCTCGTGCAGCCATTCCGGTTTACGGTCGACCGGCACGTCTCCGTCTACCTGTCCACCTTGCCCTCCAAGGTGAATGTGCGGCCCATCAAGTCTCCGTTGCGGTCCCAGCGTTTGGACGCGGTACCATTGCCGGTACCGACGCCGGAGAACCCCCCGACATCGACGGTCAAGACGCCCCCGGCGAAGGCACCGAACTGCATGGTGAGAAGGCTTCCCTGGTCGAGTTCGACGGATCTGCCGAACGTGCTGAGCGGCGCTTCGAACGACCTGGTACCCAGCTCGCACCCGAACGACGGGTCGACGCTCAACCAGCTGCCGCCATGGCCCGATGGGATCATCAGCGGCGCCCAATCTGCTTCTCAGACCTGGCCCGTCTGGGGGGTCACCGTGAAGCCACTGGATGAAGACACACACGATCCGCGCGGCGCCAACGACTTGCGGGACGATGCGACCCCGCTCGCCGCATGTTTCCCACACGTGTGGCGGAAATGGACAGTTGCGTCGCGATCTGTTTCGCGCGACCGTTCCCGCGATCCGCAATGGGAAGGCTGCCCGTCGGATCTCACCTGAGCCCCTCTCGAACTCGCTGACCTGCGGTGGCAGCCGGCAGGTAGGCACGTTCAACCCAGGAGAACCGGATGAAGCGCCTTGTCGTCGTCCCCCTTCTCGCCTTCTTGGCGGCCTGTAACGCAGACGTCACCGACCCGCTGGCCGACGATCTGCCCGTCGAGCGGGCCTTCGCCAAGGTGGGCGGCAAGCCGGGGGGCGGGAATCAAGGATCGACCCTGGCTTCACTGGCCCAGCACATGGTCGACAACGGACGCACCAATGGAGCGTTCTTCATTCCGTCGTCGAGCATGGACGCGGAAGGGAACCTGACCTTCGCAGGCACCGGCGGGTTCTTTTTCGCGTCGTTCTGGCCGTCGGGAGGTCTGAAGGGAGTCTGCCTGTTCTTCACTGAATCGGAGACGAACTTCTTCAGAGTAGGGCCGAAGGAATATGCCATGGACCACGTGAACGGGCCGGCATTTGCGGGTGTGTTCGCGCGCTTTACGGAAGACGGCATGCCCCTTCCGGGCCTTTCGGGCAGTGGCAAGCTCAACATGAAGGTCCAGGGCACCCTGGGCGTGGATTCCTTCTACGATGAGTGGGCTGGGATCAACGTGACCTTCCTCTACGTGGACCAGCCGACCTCGGCCCAGGTCTGGTCCGGCGTCGGCCGAGTCGGGGAAGAGGGTGCCAAGGCCGACCAGTTGCTGAAGTGCGGTTTCACGAACGACGCAAATGGGAACCGCCGCAGCAACCACTTCGTCGTGAACTAGTCGTCCACGACGCGACCCGGACGCATCGGCGCATGACGGAGCGCCGGGCTTCGGCCCGGCGCTCCGTTCGTGTTTCTGCCCGGCCCGGGCAGAGCGACTCCACCCGAGCGCGACGAGGTCGCCCCCGGGAGTCCCGTCAGACTGCTGGCCGGACGCTTCCTGGTCCTGCTACTCCCGGCGAACGTACCGGCCCTGCTTCAACTGCCGCGGCCGTCTGAAGCCGATCGGTCATCGGGAGGGAGCACCCGGGTACATCCGTGGGCGCTGACGGATTCGAACCGCCGACCCCCTGCTTGTAAGGCCTCGTTCGGACGGGCCGGATTTCATCGATTCGGCGAGAATCTGGGAAGAAGCTCGCCGATCCGACGAAGGGTGCGTTCAGACGTTCGCCGAATTGGTGAAACCGAACATGTACGGGAACATGGAGGCGGCGAGCCGAGTCTCGGACACCTGCTGAGGTGACCGGATAACTCGAGGGCGCGACCCGGACGACACACTAGTCTGCCCTCAACGCGATCGCAGGGTCGACCCTGGTTCCACTGCGCGCCGGCACGTACGCGGCAATCAACGCCACGAGGAACAACCCCGCCGAGACGGCTAGCAGCCCGGCCGGATCCGTGGTGCCTGTACCGAAGACCAGCCCCTCGAGGAACCGGGTGGTCCACAGCGACCCACCGACGCCGGCCACGATCCCTACGAGCGTGACCCCAAGTCCCTGCCTCAGCACGAGCGCGAGGAGCGACGCGCGTCCCGCGCCGAGCGAAGCACGCAATCCCAGCTCCGCCGTACGCTCCGCGACGACGTAGGCGATCGTACCGTAAAGGCCGACGGCGACGAGGAAGAGCGCAACGGCTGCGAAGAACCCGAGCAGGAGCGTCAACACCCTCGACCGAACGGTCGCGGCCGCCGCGCGCGTCTCCATCGACATGGCCGAGGTGAGGGCGAGTTCCGGGCCGACCTTCGCGAGTTCGGCCTCGACGGCGGACAGGATCCCCTCCGGAGCCCCTGCGGTGCGGATCAACAGCCCGGTCTCGGGCCGCGCACCCTGTCGCATCGGCACGAACGCGAGACGCTCGGGCGCCAAACCCGGCTGGTCGAGGCGCATATCCTCCACGACCCCGACCACGGTGGCGCCCTCCTCCTCGAACCCGGGCCACGCCAGACGAACGCGTTGGCCGAGGGGACGCCCGCTCGGGAACAGCTCCTCGACCGCCGAGCGACCGAGCACCACCACACGCTCGCTGTTCTCATCGTCGGTACGCTCGATGTCACGCCCCTCGAGCAGGTCCGCCCCGAGCAGGGCGAGATGACCATCGGATACCGGTTGGATTCGGGTCCAGACGTGCTGGGCGGGCGTGAGTTCGGGACGTCCCTCCGAGCCCAGCACCAGGGTGCGCCAGGTGGGCCCGCCCATCGGCACCTCACCCGCCGACGCCGCGATCACCCCAGGAAGCTCCCGCACCCGCTCGACCAACTCGGTGTGGAAGACCGCCGGGTCGATGCCCGCCGCCTCGTCGGCGGGCGACAGGCTATACATCGCGGTGAGCATCCCCTCGCGCTCGAAGCCGAGGTCGACGCGCTCGAGGTTCAGAGTCGTCCGCATCATGAGAGACGCGCCAGCGAGCAGGACGATCGCGATGGCAACCTGCGTGACGATCATCGCACCCCGGCCGCCCAGACCGAGGAAGCTCCAGCGCGACCCGATCGTGGTCCGGCCACCGCGCAGGCCCTCTCCGGGGTCGGTGCCCGACGTCTGCCAGGCCGGGAGCAGCCCGACGAGGAGACCGACCCCGGCCGTCAGCGAGAGCGCGAATCCGAAGACCCGCCAGTCGATGGTCAGGGCTTCGGGGTCGAGGAACTCGAGTCCGCGACCACCGGCGGTCCCCAGCGACTCGCTGAGCCACCGGCCGACGGCGTCGATGCCGAACACCGCCAGTCCCAGGCCGAGCAACCCACCGAGGAAGGCGAGCGTCAGGCTCTCCGTCAGGAGCTGGCGCACCAGGCGGGCGCGACCGGCGCCGAGGGAGGCGCGAACCGCGGCTTCCGTGCGGCGCCCTGCCCCCCGGGCGAGCAGGAGCCCCGCCAGATTGGCGGTGGCGATGAGCAGGACGAGAAGGACGGCGGTGAAGAGGGCGACCATCGAGCTCTTCGAGCCCGCGTTGCCCCTCGCGTCTGCCAACGGGACGACACCCAGGGACGACTTCATGTTCTCCGCGCCGGGCGGCGGAGGCCACCGTTCCATGATCCTCGCGCCGAAGGCCCGCACCTCTTCGGCAGCGCCCTCCATCGTCACGTCGGGCATCAGGCGGCCCAGCACGTAGAAGTACTGGTTCCACGGATCCTCGGTGATCGTAGGATCCTCGACTTGCCGGAGCGACGAGAACGGGATCCAGACCTCGGCGGTGCCTCCCAGGCCCTCGTAACCCTCTTCGACGACGCCGACCACCTGGAAGCGCAGCCGATCGAGGGTGACGACGGTACCGACGGCGTCCGGCGTGCGACCCATGCGGTGCTCCCAGAAGCCGCTGCTCACGACGGCGTTCATGACGGGCCCGCCCGCGTCCTCTTCCTCTGGCCCGAAGAGCCGGCCCAGCCGTGCACTCGCGCCCAGCATCGGGAGGAGAGAGGGAGTCACGGATTCGACCGAGACGATCTCGGGAACCCCGAGCTCGGTCAGCGTCATCGTTCTCGCCGCGTACCCCCCGAGCTCGGCGAACGCCTTGGCCTCGTCGGCAAAGGCGACGTACCGGGGATACGACCACAGGCTCGGCCTCATCTCCTCGCCGGCGGGCTGGAAGAGCTGGTCGACCACGACCAGCCGGTCCGGCTCGGGGTATGGCGGCTCGGTCAGCACGGCTTCTTCGACGACGCTGAAGAGCGTCGTGCTCGCCCCGATCGAGAGGGCGAGCGTCACAATGGCCGCCGCGGCGAAACCCGGGCTCTTGCGCAGGGTGCGCAATGCGTAGCGAACGTCCTGTAGCATCGACTCCATCCTCCACCCCTCCTTCCACTCGTTCACGGCGTCCCATACCACACCCGAGAGGAACCGCACCAACTCACCCCGATTCGCCGGGGTCGCTCTGAGCTGCCAGAGCTCCGCCTCCCATTCGGCCCGACGCTCGGCGCGTAATGCGCCCGGGACGAGTCCGGCCACGACGCGAATGAGCCGCCGGCTCCAGCGCGTCACCGGGTCGGTCCGCCAGCCGGGCGTCACTCGCCGTCTCCGGCCACGGCCAGGTCGGCCGGGAAATCGATCCCCAACTCCAGGAACCGGCTGCGCGCAGTCCGCAGCGCCACCCCGCCCTCCCGGGTCAGCTCGTAATAGCGTCGGCGGGGGCGGCGCTCCGCCTCCGCGATGGCCGGGTCCTCCCAGCGTCCTTCGATCCAACCGCGTCGCTCGAGCCTGCGAAGCGTCGTGTACACCGTGCCGGGGAGCAGCCCCGTCTGGTTCACGATGTCGAGCCCGTAACAGACGCTCCGCTCGATAGCGCTCATCACGACGGGCCCCTCGGTATTAGCTAACAGTGAACACTATCTAACACTTCTTCCGGAGGAACTCAACGGTCCTTGGTGATGATCCTCAGCGCACCTCGGCCGCCCGCGTCACTCGGCACGTCACCATGCAGTGCAACATGGAAGAGGAAGCAGAAGGCCCGCCCCGCCGAGTCGTCGAACTCATGCGAGACGGGCCATATCCGAGTGGGCGCTGACGGATTCGAACCGCCGACCCCCTGCTGGTAAGGGAACCGAAGCACCGTCAGCCACCACCGAGAACCGCTTACCTACGCCAGCCTTGGGGGTCCCACGCCGAAAAGAGCCCGGTCGGGCGCGGGGGTTTGAAGCAGTCTTCCTTACAGGTCCTGTGGTGGGTCCTCGTGTCGCTGCTCTTCGCCCTGATCAGACCAGACGTCGGCCCCGAGGGGGGGGTCCGATCCGGGCATCACTCGCCTCCCGGTCGGTACCGCCCCCCGTCAGAACCAGCCACGATTAGCCGACGGCCATGGCGCCTACCCGATCCCGAACGCTCGTCCCATCTCTCCAAGAAGTGCCTCGAGGAACCACGCCGCCGCGGCGAGCAACAGGAAGAGGATGCCCCAGAACAGCCCCGCGGCGATCAGGAACGTGCCAGCGACGACCCGGGGCCTGAGGCCCATGCGGTAGACGGGGTACACAGTGCCGCCGCAGAGCGCGAGCCACCAAATGGGACCAAGCCAGTCGTAGATCCTCGATGCAAGGGGTCGACTCAAGTCGGTGCTCCACACGAGGGAGGTGACGGGGTCGACCGTTAGAAACCAGGCTCCGCACGCGACCGCGGTGGCCGCGAGCGTCAGGCAGACCTCTGCCCACCGCGGCATCTCGTCCGACGGGGTCGGGTCACGAGCCTCAGCGGCCCTGTCCAGCTCGCGGCTCACCTCCTCCGAGTTTCCGGGGCCACTCATTCATCAGCTCCTTGCAGGCGGTTCAAGGGAGGTCTGCTGGAAACACACGATGCCGGGGGCGGGACTTGAACCCGCAAGACGCGAACGGCGGGGGATCTCAAGTCCCGGATTCAGCCCTGGTCCCGGCTGGCACGCCCTGAAGATGCCTCGTGTTCACAAGCCCTTTCAAGTCCCGGGTTCTGAGTCCGGCGGGTCGGACACCTCTTCCCACGAGGACCGAACCCCGAAGTTGTCGAAGGGCGCATCGAGCACCATGAAGGGGTCCTAGAGGCAGCGATGGCGCGGCTTTCCCAGATATTCGGACCCTAGGCCATGAAACAGCTTCTGTGACAACTCGTCCACATTGGCAGATGAAGAAGAGCCCCCCAAAGGCCATAAGACCTTGAGGGGCTTTCTCATGTCCCAAGCGGGCGCTGACGGATTCGAACCGCCGACCCCCTGCTTGTAAGGCCCGTCGAAACAGACGCGAATCACGGCAAGGAATCGTCTAAACCCTTGATGGGCTGTACGATCTGCCGCCCTTGCCGAATTCAGAGACGACATCCTGCCGGGTCTGAACAGCGGGAAAAACGGAGGGAACGCCGGGAAGAACAGCGGGAATCCGGTCAGGCCCAGACCGTCGATAGCCCCCCCTTGAATCAAACAGGGGGGTGGTGGAGCGGGGCGAGGCTACACGTATCTCTCTTGCGCCACCCAGTGGTGAACCAGACGCCTGATTTGCCCTGAGAGGTTGGTGAGGGGTGGCCAGGGCGTGAGGAGGGGATGGCTGGGGGGAGATGCCGCGAAACCGGTCAGACGGTCGGAACACTACCGGGCGCCGGCGGTAGCAGGGCGAGTAGACTACTCCCGCCCCTCTGTAGGAGCCAGCGCCCATAGACGGTGAGAGCTTGAGCAGGTCTTCCCCTGGCCGGACCCTAGTCTTCAACGGGTCCTCTCTCGGAACGTGTCGGCGCCAGAGCTCCCTCGGAGGCCTCAAGATCGGGCTGGCTCTGGCTTCACTCGCTCTCGGGTGCCACACACCTGCCGAGGTCCACTTCATGAAGATCGATGCAGATGTGGTCGCGTCGGTTCGCCAGGGCTCCCCGACCGCCGTCATCATCAGCCTCACCCCGCCGGCGGGGTACGGGGAGGAGGGGGCCGACCTTGCCGCCATGCAGGCTGCCATCGCGCGGGTGCAAGACGAGGTCCTCGTTCAACTGGACTCGTCCATCTACGAGAACCGGATCCGATTCGACGCCGTTCCCGCGCTTGCGGGGACCATCCTGAGCCCACGTGCGCTAGGGGTTCTCGAGCGCCATCCGCGGGTCGTTGCGGTCGCGCTGGACCTGGGGGGTGTCGGCCAGAGCCTGGGGGGGCGCCCGGACCTCTGAAGGCCCGAGCGCCCCTCCTGATCAAGCGTTCCGCCTGGGATCGGTCAGCGCGACGCCTTCTTCCCGTTCTGGTGCGGTACCAGGATGTTTCCACCGCGGAGGAACTGCGCGCCTGAGGAGGCTGGCCCGGCCATTGAGGAGACCGGGACGACAGCGCCGTCCTTGTCTTGCACCTCGATCCAGAAGCGGTCCACGTCCGTCCCCGGCTCGCCGTGGTCCTCGACATAGACCACGAACTCATGATTCCCCATGGGTTCGAGCCAGCCGGGTTCCTGGTACGTCGCCTTCCCGTTGAAGCTGGCCCACTGGAAGCTGCCGCCCTCCCCCAGGGCCAGCCCGTAGAGTGCGTTGCTCTTGACGCGGTACTTGGTGCCGTCGGGGAGGTGCCGGATCATCAACAGGCTCCCCTGGAGCCTGGTGGCGTTCCGGTTGTACTTCATGGTGTAGCCGAAGTTGGTGCGCTCATTCGTGCCGGGCCAGTAGAACCACCCTCCTCCAGAGGTGAAGCCCAGGCTCGGATCGAAGACCGTAACGACGTCATCCGCGGCTCCGCTGTAGTAGCCACCGGTCACGGTGACGTCGGTGCTGTATACGTTGACCGGAACGTCGTCGAAGGTGCACACCACGGTCAGCACCTGACCGTAGCCCGTCCCCGTCAGGCCACTGGGCGTGCAGGCGCCCGCCGCGGCCCCACCCGCCGCGATGGGAGTCAGCGTCAGCGAGACGACTGCCTTGGACAGATCGCCCGGCGCGGCGCTTGCGGTCGGCTGATCAGGCTCGGCCTCCTTCACGTGGACCGTCAAGCTGAACGGTCCGCTATTGCCGCCCGGCGCGGTCACCTCCACCCCGACTGGGTTGCCGGCGTCGAACGAGATCGACGCATCCTCGGCCTGGATCGTGAGGGCGACGTCCTTCACCACCGTGGTGCCGTCGTCGTCGGTGACCGTGGAGTGGATGGTGTAGGCGCCGGTTGCGATGCCGGCGGCGCCGCTGATGGTCCACGTGCAGGTCTGTACGCCCGCCGCCACGCTGCAGGCGCCGGGGACCGCGGTCAGGCCCAGGGGCAACCCGGCGGTGACAGCGCCGCCATTCACGCTGTACGAGAAGCTCGCCGACAACACGTCCTGGTCCGAGTCCATCGCGGTGACCGTAATGTTCGCCACGTAGTCGCTGTACTGGACCGTCTGGCCCCCGCCGGTGACGGTGACGTCCGGCGCCTTGTCGCTGTTGGTGAACGTGCAGTCTACCGTCTCGGCGGCCTCGAGCGTGATGGATGCGGTTCCGGGAGTCGTCGTGTTCGAGTTCGCCGGCCCGTCCTCGGAGCACGTCAGGGAGACGTCGAAGAAGGGAGCGGAAAGCTCGGAGACCGTGTAGGTACCGGGCGTCACGCCAGTGAACGTCTTGCTGCCCGCGTCATTGAGCGTGAAGCTCCCGGAGGCGTCAATGTCTTGCGAGAAGGTGAAGCCTGTGCGGCCCACAGGGACGGTCACCTTTCGGATCGTGATCCCGCCGACCGAAGGGGCGGCATCGGGAGCGCAGTCGAGTCTCGGGAAGGTGAGGCCATTGGTGGCGTCCGTGACCTGCACGGTGGATGTCTCGAGCCGTGTTTCGATGGCGTTGGCTGTCGTCGCGTCGCCGCTCTCGATCAGCAGGGCGACACACCCGGTCACATGGGGCGCAGCCATGCTGGTGCCCGAAAGCGTGAGGGTACCCCCGCCGAACCCGGAGGCGACGATGCTGACGCCGGGCGCGAACACGTCGGTCGTGCCGTCGCTGTTGGCGAAACCGGCCACGTTGTCGGTGGCGTCGACGGCACCGACGGAGATGGTGTTGGCCACGCAGGCCGGGATTGGCAGTTGCGTGCCCGATCCGCTGTTCCCAGACGCCACCACGCTCAGCACGCCCATACCCCGGAGCGTGTTGACGGCGCTCGCCATCGCAATGGCGGTCGCGTTCGCGTTGTCGCAGGGCGATGTGAAACGGGCGCTGGTGCCCAGGCTCATGTTGATGACCTGGACGCCGAGATTCAGGCCGGCGCTGTTGTTGGTGATGATCCAGTTGAGGCCGGCAATGACCTCGGAGGTGGCCCAGAACGAGTTGTTGCTGTCGAGCACCTTCACCCCCACGATAGTCGCGCCGGGCGCCACGCCCACCGAGGCGGTGGTTCCGTTGGAGCTGATGATGCTCGACACGTGGGTCCCGTGGCCATGATCATCCTCGGCCGCACCGGCGCCCGTCTGACGGTCACTACCGTTCGGGCAGAAGCCCACGCCGTCGAGGCTGCCGTTGTTGTCTCCGAAGCAGGCCTGCGGGCCCACGTCATCGGCTAGGTCCGGGTGATCGGAGTCGATACCGGAATCGAGCACCCCGACCACCAATCCCGCACCGAGGTTGCCGAGCGTGTGGCGCTGGTCCGCGTTGATCTGGGGAACGCTCGTGGCGAGGGATCCGGACCCGTCGAGCTCCAGGTCGATGCGCTGGACCGCCGGACTCGACGCGAGCCGGTTGAGCGCCGCGTCACTCCGTATGGCACCGGCCAGCGCGGGGACCATGGCGTACCGGTGCGCGACAGTAAACTCACCGCTCTGGAGTCGGGACAGCACCTCGCTCTGGGCGGCAGCTACGGCGCGCTCCAGGGCCGGGAGATCCCTTGCCGAGCGGACCTGTACGGCCCTGTCGGCACCTGCGAGTGCGATCATCACCTGCGCAGCCCCGTCCTGTTGGATCGCCTCTCGCACTCCAGGCCCGATCTTGGCCGCCACCTGCTGTCCGAGGGCGGAGGAGGAGGCCGAGACCCGTTCTGCAGGAGCGTCGGCAACCAGCCCGGCCCCCGGATCCGTCGGGGATTCCGTCACGGCCTCGCCGCAGGCAGCGATGACCAGGGCCAGGGCGACGATTGCGAACTTCTTCATACAATCTCCGGATGCATGCGCAGGCTCGCCGGCTGACGCGGCGAGCGAGCGGTGTGGATGCGGGGTTCGAGCGAGGTAGGGAGAGCAGCACCTCGTGCGGAGCGCACCCACCTCTTCAGGGAACATCCGGCGCCGCAAGTGTCCATTTCGGCAACACCTGTCGGAAACATTCGGCGATCCATGCAACGCGGTGTTCCAATAAATTGACACCCAAGGGGATAGCTCTGTCCGGGATGCCTGGATCGGACGAAGTGGTCAGCCTGACTGCTGACGACCATTGGGGTCTTTTCGCCAGCGGCCCCTCTCTCCCTGGGGAGACTGAGACGCCTGGTCTGCTGCTCAGCCCCCCCCTTCATTGAAACAGGGGGGTGGTGGAGTGGGGCGAGGCTAGACGCATCTCTTCTTGCGCCCCCCGTTCCGATGGTGGGAAACAAGCAACCCCGCTCGGCCTGAGAGAGGTGCGTCTAAGGACCTGAGAGGAGGCGGACCTGCGCGGGGCAAGTCCCTACGGTCGCCAACAAGAGAAACGGGTTACCGGGCACAACCCGGTACCCCGCTCTCAAACCGCACGAGGGGTCTATTCACTCATGAACCCGGCCTCAACGTGACGGTCCCGGTCCATTGGTGCTCCGTGCGTCCATCCGGTCGTGTCCGACTGTCTATCCACCCCTCTCCTGTCGCTCCCTCGAATCGGCCGGTCCCGCCCGTGAGAAGGAAAGGATCGTGGAAGCACGCGATGTATTCACCACAGATCGCCGGATCGAAGATGACGAGGCCGTCGTTCACGGTGAGCCAGAGCTTGTCACCGTTGGCGGCCATGAAGTATCCGTTCTCAGGTCCGGGCAGAAAGGAGTACCTCCCGAAATTGTCTGGGTCCTCCGGGTTGAGATTGAAGCAGAAGACCATCTTTGTCGTCATCAATCCCAGATGGGTAGCTGTTCCCTTGCCCTCCTGCGTATTGATCACAATGCCCTCTCCGCAGCCATCAGGGACGAGGTCGACTTCTTCTGTGTAGAACCTGGCCTTGAAGGGCTTGGTGACGGTGACGTCGGGGGCGTTTGCGGAACGGTTGAAGACCGCGAGGTCGGGCGTGACGACGTCAGGGCTCATCGGTGCTTCTGAACCGCAGCCGAAGGCGAGACCCACGGCAACGAGTGTGAAAGACAACTTTCTCATGGTGCGACCTCCTTCCGAGCGGGACTCCCAGTGGCCCGTCCCCGGTCGGGACTCTTGTTGCAGCTTCTCCCGCGGGGCGAGGGAGCCAAGATCAAACGGTGATCCAGCCTGCCGAGTAGACCGGCCGGAGCACAACGCGGACTCAGAAACCGTGGCGGACGTGCGACGGCGGTGGTGCACGAGCGCGGGGGGGATACATGGCGACTTCCTGACGCTCGGGTGAACAGACTCCGATGCGTCCTCGTGGGTCACGAGGCCAGGCGCTGTATGATCGCCGTTGCGAGTCCACGAGGGTCGCACCGGGAAGCGTCAGACGAGGACCACGCTCGTCCTGCCTGGGAGGGAGGCAGAAGGATCGCCGCCGAGTGTGCACTATTCCGCCAAACATCTGGCGCCGCAAGTGCGCATTTTGGGACAGGTTACGCGGGTCACCGGAACGCTTTCCCGGTACCTATTGGGCGGCACAGAGGCCGATGCCGAGGGCGAGCCACCGATGCCGTCTCTCCTCGCCCCAAACAGTGGTGACCCCGACTCACGATTCGCCATGATTGGGCGGTGAGCGATGGGAGAGGCGTGAGGGGGCTCCGGCAGGGGGGAGATGATGCCTGGTGGGTTAAGCCGCTCTGGCCGTCCCTGACCAGGGGCGTCCCGAGTGATCTACGTCGTCCGCGTACTCCAACAGCAGTTACTGGAATCGCGGGTGATCCCGTAGGCCATCCCAGATGGGATCGGTTTTCTGGAGGTGGACCGTGACGAGGGACGGCGCGGGGGCGCATCGCGGGGGATTCCAGTCGAAGAGGGTGTGCGTGACCAGGTTCTAGTTCGCAGACGCCTGCAGAAAGGCCTTCCCCAAGAGAAACGCTGGCCCTCCCGCCTTGGTCCTCGACTCTCTCGATGTCGCACCCTCTCGCCGCGGTGCCAATCCCACTGTGCGCCGAAACGCGACGATTGGCTCGGATCTATCCCGTTCCGCGCCTTCCCGCGGAGTCCCTGCAATAGGAGATGCCCCACCAGCAAGCGAGACATGGAACCGGAGATAGGGACCGGAATCCCAGCCGGGTCCTCGAACAGTGCGGGGGGACCCGCAACAGGCTGGGGATGTCCTATTCTTGAGAATCCTTCTAGCCGCGTGTATTCTGATTCCCCGCATCCCACACCAGTAATGTCCTGTCCAGATTCCGGTGGAGCATAAAATGGGAATGGGCGCCGGTTTCCAGGGATGGATGGTTGGAGATGGGAAGGAAGCCCAGGGCCTATCAGAGGTTCTTCGCGGAGCTTAAGCGCCGAAGAGTCTTCAACACCGCTGCCATCTACGGCGGTGTGGCTTTCGTTGTCTTTCAAGCCGCGGACTTCGTTGTCCCCGCCCTTCGCCTTGCCGACACCGTGGCGACGGCCATCGTCCTGACGGCGGTTTGTGCCTTTCCCGTCGTCCTGACACTTGCCTGGTTCTTCGATCTCACCCCAGACGGGATGACCCGAAAGGCACCCCCGCAGAAGGGCGAGCTGGAGGAGATCGTGTCCCAGCCACGCTGGCGCAGGTGGCCTTCCGGGATCGCCGCATTGGTGGGCATCAGCCTCCTCCTGACCGGTGTCGGGTGGCAACTCGAGTTCGGGAAGGACTCAGGGTCCCGGGTTCCGTTTGAGGGTGAAGGTGTCAATGGAACCGTGGCGGTGCTGCCCTTCCTCGACCTGACCGGGGGCGGGGAGGCTCCCTACCTCGCCGAGGGCATGGCCGAGGAGCTTTCGGCCGCTCTGATGAAGGTCCCCGGCCTGACGGTCCTTCCCCAGGCGTCGAGAGGCATTTCCGGGGACGGGCGCAACGACTCTCGCCCTGCCACCCAGGATCCGGCGGTTGCCGTATTACTGGAGGGAAGTCTGGCCTATGCCGGGGATGAGGTCGCACTCGCCGTTCTTCTACTGGATCCGGCGGACGGGGAGCCGCTCTGGAGAGGGGAATACCTCCTGCAGAAGGGGAGCTTCCTGGCTGAGCTGGACGGAATTGCCAGGGATCTCCTCAGCCAACTGGGGATCACCACCAGCGGTGATGCCGCCGGTCTGCTGATTCCCTCCTGGACCCAAGATTTCGACGCATACCGCGACTATCTCAAGGGGAAATACCTCTCTCGACAAGGGACACCCAGTGCCCTGCAATCGGCCATCGAGGCCTATCATCGAGCTCTCGTCCTGGATCCGGGATTCCGCAAGGCATGGGCGGCCCTGGCCGAGGCCTATCTACTCTTCACCGAGTATGGCGGGCCACCCATTCCAGAGATTCTCCCGTACGCATTGGCGGCTGTGAGTCATGCTGGCGGCTCAGGGACGAAGATGTCAGAGGGTGTGGCAGCTTCCGGATTCCTGAAGTGGTCCCACCAATGGGACTTCCGGGGGGCGGAGCAGGAACTGCAGCGATCCATTGAGATGGATCCCATCAATCCCATATCGCGGTACTGGCTGGCTCGTGTCCTCACCTCTCAGAGGCGGTGGGTGGAGGCGACGGAGCAGGTGGATGCGGCTCTGGAACTCGATTCCCAGTTGCCTGCGGTATACCTGACCCTTGGCCTCCTCCTCATGTGTATGGGTGCCGAGGGGGCACAGGACGCTTTCCAGCAGGTATTGGACCTTCGTCCGGAGATGCACCCGGCGGCCTTCCTGCTGGGTGCCTCGCTGGCCCTGGATGGTGACCTGGGAGGCGCGGCCCGTGCATTCGATCGTTTTTCCGCAGTGACCGGGACCGATCCGGGCCCCTTCCGCGCATACCTCTCGGCCCTTGCCGATCCCGCCATGATTCCGGAGGCGGTGTCCGCCCTTTCAGGGCCCGGGTTCTTCGGACCGACACAGGCAGCCGCTCTCCTGACTCACCTCGGAGAGAAGGAAGCGGCCCTCACCCTGCTGCGGGAAGCGGCCGAGATCCGATCCCCGTACCTCCTCTGGGCCAACGCGTTACCCCACTTCAACGCTCTGCGCAGCGATCCTCGGTTTCAGGGAGTTTTGGCCTGGGTGGGGTTCTAACGCCGATCTGCTGGTCGGTTCACGGGTAGGGCCTCCGAGGCGACCACGATCCTGATCGTACGGTAGGCTGCTCTCGGTGTCCCCCACGACGGACCCAGAGGGACCGGCTCACCCGGAGTGGCCGCTGGCGCCATTGGGCGGGCATGGCTGCCCCGACGGGACCCAGGAGCGCGGTTGACATTGTGTATCGTGTAGTACACACTACTCACATGAGTCTAGGCAATTTCCTTCGCGAGCACCGCCAGGCGCTCCGGAAAGGTGATCGGTCCTACTCGCTGCGCCGAGTGGCAGAGCGGGTGGGAATCGAGCCGAGCTACCTGAGCAAGGTGGAGCGAGACCTGGGGTCCCCTCCTTCCGAAGAGACCCTGGTGCGCCTCGCCGGAGAACTGGGCCAGGACCCCGATGTGGTTCTGGCGCTGGCCGGGAAAGTGTCAGGGGACCTGAAGGACACGATCCGGCGTCGTCCGGTGCTCTTCGGTCAGCTCATCCGGGAGTTGCGGGACCTCCCCGACCACGCCGTGCTGCGGCTCGTGCGGGAGGTCCGCGACGGCGATTGGTGATTCTCGAGCCTGAATGGAGGGCGACATGATTGAGCTACGCAGGGACACGTTGGTGTTCTCCTTTCCCGAGGTCCATGAGGAGGCCCAGCTCCAGATCGAATTCCAGCGCACCCTCCGGATCCCCGACGACGATCGGGAATACCCGCTGCCCCCCGGACTGGGACGCTTCCCGGTGCGCCACGTGGACGATTTCGGAAAGCGGGTTCCCAGCCGGTGGCTCCGGCATGGGGGCGTCATGCTCCCCATGTATCAGAGCGAAGCCATGTGGCTGAACTTCTCGTCGCCCAGCGGCTACCCCGTCGCAGTGAAGATCGCTGCGGGGAAGGTAAACGCGGTCACGGGCGAGGAATGGTCGGACGGCCTGCACCCCGATCCGCAGGATTATGTCTCGGTGCCGGGACAGCTGTGGCTCGACGGCTTCTGCGTCGAGGAGGGACTGATTCGGCAGTTTGTCGCGATGCCCCTCGGATCCGGCTACAGCGCGGAAGAGCAGATCACGGGTGCGGCGGAGCATGGGGGCGTTCAGATCGTCGCCTATCCGCTGAAGGCCGAGGCCTGGAGCAGGATGCCACGGTACCCGGACCGAGGATTGAAGTTGGGTGGATTCGATTGTCTGGCGGCCAGCAGCGCGCTCGGTGACCTGGGGCTCGCTCCCGGTGGACGGATGCGCCAGACGATCTACGACGACCCCCACGACTTCGAGGACTGGGAGACTGACCACCGGAGCCGGTGCTTCGTGCACCTGACCAACGCGCTGGTGTGGCGTGCGATCACCGGATCGAATCCCCCGACGACTCCCCCCACCGCCGAGGAGTACACCCGAGCCGGGATGCCCTGGTTCGAGTACTACGCGGCGGACCTCGACGCCCTCAAAGGAAGTGGCGTCCTCGCCCGCCTGAAGAGCGTGGTGGAGATGGGGCGGAAGAAGGGCGACACTCCGCTCCCCGAAAACACCTCCGTGGATCCGAAGAACGTCGTGTCGTTGCGACAGGGGCTGACTTCGGACCAGGTGCGCGAGGGAAACTTCTAGGAGGCGACGGGCAGACTCGGTAACGCGGACTGCGGATATGGCGGCCGCCCCTCCCATCCCCGCTCCAGTGGGCGCTGACGGATTCGAACCGCCGACCCCCTGCTTGTAAGGCAGGTGCTCTAAACCAGGCTGAGCTAAGCGCCCTGAGGGAGCAATGTAGGGGTTTGGGCGGGCGGGTGGCTGACCCCACCCCGTCTTCCCCCCGACGTGCCCTCGCCGCCGCCGCCGCCCTTCTACTCGTCGGCCTGGTGGCGCACCCGCCGACCGCCCGAGCCCAGTCGGTTGAGTTGCCGGGGCTGGAGGGCTTCGGCGCGTTGGTGGTGGGCGAGTGGGAGGCGGACGACTCCCGGCATGTGTTCGAATGGGGCGTGGGCCGGCGACTGCTGAGGAGCCGGAGCTACTTCCCCGCAGCCGACGGGTGGCGTTTGGTCTCTGAGGGGATGTGGTGGTGGGACGAGGAAGTTCAGGCGGTTCGAGGCCTGACCTTCGCCACCGGAATGCCGGTGAGCCGCTTCGACTATCTCACGCGCGTAGAGGGATCGCGGGTGGTGCATGCTGTGGAGGCCATGGCTCCTGAAGGCCCACTGGAACTGCGCGAGACTTGGGTGTTCGGCAACGGCTCGTACACCTGGCTGGTTGAGTCCCGGGGCGAATCGGGATGGGAGGAGTGGATGTCCGGCAGCTATCGGCGAGTCTCAGACGAGGACCCCGCATAGGGCTAGCGCGGGTATCATGCTTCCGCCGGCCCAGGGGTCCAGAGGGCATCTAGCGATGCGGGAGGGGTCCAGTCCCGCGTCCGGGCGCCCCCGTGGCGGGAGACGGCCTGCCTCGGTAGCATGACCCGCTCCGATTCTCTCCGACTTTCCTGAGAATGCCCCGACTGAACTACCGCCACCTGAGGTACTTCCAGGCCGTGGCCCGCGAGGGCGGTGTCACGGCGGCCGCCAAGGTCCTGCACGTGAGCCAGCCCTCGGTGAGCGCACAGATCCGGAGCCTGGAAAAGGCGCTGGGATACCGGCTTTTCAACCGGAGTGGTCGGTCCATGACCCTCACCCCCGAGGGGCGGGTCGTGCTGGAGTACGCCAACGAGATCTTTCGGTTGGGGCACGAGTTGGAGGACGTCCTCCAGGGTCGCCTGAGCGGAAGCAGCCTGCGCCTGGCGGTGGGGCTCTCGGCCTCCATCCCCAACCTGGTGGCGTTTCACATGCTGGGCCCGGTGTTCGGCCTGGACGAGCCGGTGCGGCTCCTGATCTGGGAGCGTCGCACCGACCAGCTCCTGGCCGAGCTCGCTACCCACGATCTGGATCTGGTGCTGGCGGACATGCCCATCCCCCCGAACGTGAGTGTCCGGGCCTTCAGCCACCCCCTGGGCTCCAGTCCGGTGGACGTCTTCGGCCCGCCCCTCCTGGTGCATCGGGTCCGGGACGACTTCCCGCGCAGCCTGGACGGGGAGCCCTTCGTCCTTCCCTCAGAGGGTTACGCCCTTCGGCGCTCGCTGGAGGACTGGTTTCGCACCAACGACATCCACCCCCGGATCGTGGCCGAGGTGGAGGACAACGACCTCATCAACGTGCTGGCCGAGGCCGGCGGCGGACTCTTCGCGGCACCGTCCATCATCGCCGATGACATCCGCGTCCGGTACGCCGTGGAGCGAGTCGGCCGGGCCGAGGGAATCAAGGAGGAGTATTACGCCATCACCTCCGAGCGGCGGATCGAACACCCTGCCGTAGTGGCCATCACGGAGGAGGTGAAGCTGGAGCTGTCGGCGGAGTGGGAGGACAGCGGGCCTCCGTAGAACCACCCAACCCCTGCCCCCCCGGGGCCTCGTGCGGTTCGTGGGCTCCACGCATAGAGGAATCCAATGGATAGGATACAAAATAGATATTTGATCTATCTTTGGAGGAGGGGTGATCATTGATGTGAGGGGGACCGCTTCCTCCCCCGCACCCTCGCCCGCTCCCGTGACGCTCCATGGTCCCCGACCGCTGCTTCGTCTTCCTGCACCGCCGCGCCGAGACCCAAGGCCGGAGTATGCGGTGCGCGGAAGCGGTTGCTCGGGCCGGGGATGCGCGGCTCGTGGTGGAGGATGGACGGACCCCATTGGGAGACCTCCTCCCCCACAGCCTGACGTCGTCGATCCGACACCAGGCCCTGCCCCGCCGTACGGATCGGATGCTGGGAGCGCCCCGTCGCCCGTGCCCGGACGCCAGTCGGGAGCCGGACCTCCTGATGAAGGTGCCGGAGCCCCCCTCCCCGGTCCCGCCTCGCCGCCTGCACCCCATGGACCGGGCTCTCCTGCGACACGCCCCTCGACCCTTGTGGCTCCTCCATCCGGCACAGGGACCGGAGCTTCGGGTGATCCTTGCGGTGGTGGGACTGGACGGCCGTCTGGGACCCGTGGACCGGACGGTGCTCCGGTCCGCCGCCTCCCTGGCCCGCAGCCTCCGGGGCCCCCTCCACGTCGTGTTCCCCTGGAGCCTCATCGGCGTGTCGATCCTGGCCAGCCCGACCAGGGGACTTACGCCGGGGCGGACCCGGGGCCTCCTGGCCTCGGTCCAGTCAGGACACGAGGAGCGGCTCGGCGAGTTCGTGAGCGCCACGATTCCAGGGGCCGCCCCACAGATTCGGGTCCGGCGCGGTGACGCCCTGACGACCGTCCAGGAGGCCGCCTGGGAGGTGGAGGCCGACGTGGTGGTCTCCGCCGGGAACGGCCCCCCGACGCCGGGAGCCTTCGTCCTGGGGAGCTTCCTGGAGCGCCTGGCCCTGGGGACTCCCGCGTCCCTGCTCGTGGTCAAGAGCGGAGGGTGGGACGGGTGGGCCGAGTCCGTGCCGGTCGCCATCCGGGGGTCGCGGGTCCAGCCGATCCCCTCCGGGGTGGACGCGTGACGGCGGCCCGGGCTCCCCGGCGCCTCCAGAAGTCCCTGGGGCTGTTCGACGTCTTCGCCATCAGCACCGGGGCCATGTTCAGCTCTGGGTTCTTCCTCCTTCCCGGCCTGGCGGCGGCGCTCACGGGCCCCTCGGTGGCGCTGGCCTACCTGGTGGCCAGCCTCTTCATCCTCCCCGCCATGTTCAGCGTTGCGGAGCTGGCTACGGCCATGCCCCGGGCCGGAGGCGCCTACTACTTCCTGGACCGGGCTCTGGGGCCGGTCATGGGCACGGTGGGGGGGCTGGGAACCTGGCTGGCTCTGGTGCTGAAGAGCGCCTTCGCCCTGGTGGGGATGGGGGCGTACCTGGCACTCTACGTGGACGTGCCTATCCAGCCGCTGGCGGTGGGGCTCACCCTGGCCTTCATGGTCCTCAACATCGTGGGGGCCAAGGAGACCAGCGCGCTGCAGCGGGTCCTGGTGGTCATCCTCCTGGCGGTCCTGGCCTTCTTCCTCCTCCAGGGTGTTGCCGAGGTCTTCTCTCAGGGCCTGGGCACGGTGGGCCGGGAGCGCTTCACACCCTTCTTCGCCATGGGCTTCACGGGGTTCATGGGAGCCGCCGGCTTCGTATTCGTCTCCTACGCAGGTTTGACGAAGGTGGCCAGCGTGGCGGAGGAGATCCGGAATCCCGACCGGAACATCCCCCTGGGAATGGCGCTTTCCCTGGCCACGGCCACCGTGGTCTACTCGGTGGGCGTCTATATCATCGTCGCGGTCCTGCCGCTGGATCAGCTCCAGAGCGACCTGACACCGGTGGCCACCGCCGCAGGAGCCTTCTTCGACTGGCTTCCGGGTGGAGTGGGAGTCCTCCTCATCGTGGTGGCCGCCGTGGCGGCGTTCGCGTCCACCGGAAACGCGGGGATCCTCTCGGCGTCGCGGTATCCACTGGCCATGGCCCGGGACCGGCTCGTTCCGGCGCGCTTCCAGCGCCTCGGGCGCTTCGGTACGCCGACCTTCGCGGTGGTGGTGACCTCGGTCCTCATGGCCGCCGCCATCGTCCTCTTGGACGTGGAGAGCATCGCGAAGCTCGCATCCGCCTTCCAGCTTCTCCTGTTCGCCCTGCTGAACCTGGCGGTGGTGATCATGAGGGAAGCACAGATCGACGGATACGACCCGGGCTACCGATCCCCCCTGTACCCCTGGATGCAGATCGCGGGATTTGTCGCCCCCTTCTGGCTCATCGCCGAGATGGGCCAGATGGCAATCCTGTTTACGTTGGGGCTCGTGGTGGTCACGCTGGTGTGGTACTTCCGGTACGCCCAGCCCCGGGTGGAGCGGACCGGGGCCATCTTCCACACCTTCGCGCGCCTGGGCGCCCTGCGTTACGACGGACTCGACCTGGAGCTCCGGGGGATCGTGAAGGAAAAGGGGCTGCGGGGGGAAGATCCCTTCGAGGAGGTGGTGGCTCGGGCTCCCGTCCTGGAGCTTCCCTCACCGGTGTCTCTTTCCTCGGTGCTCGCCCGAGCGGCCGCCGATCTGTCCGGCCCCGCCGGACTTCCGGCTGCGGAACTCGAGCGGCGATTCCATGCCGAGGTCGAGGCAGGCTTCCTGCCCGTCTCCCGTGCCGCAGCCATCCCCCACCTTCGCATCGGGGAGATCGACCGGCCCCTGCTGCTCCTGGCCCGCTGCCGCGACGGAATCACCATCTCGAACGGCACCGGCGAGCCCGACCTGCACTCACGGCTGAGCGGCGTACGGGCGGTCTTCTTCCTGCTGAGTCCGCAGGACGATCCGGGCCAGCACCTCCGGCTCCTGGGGCACCTGGCCACCGTCATCGACGGAGAGGAATTCGTGGGTCGCTGGATGGGAGCGGACGACGAGGCCGGCCTGAAGGAGGTGCTCCTGCAGGATGATCGGTGGATCCGGCTCCGTGTGGGCGAGGGGGCTGCCCGGACGTGGAGCGGACGCCGGATTCAGGACCTGGGGCTCCCAGAGGGCATCCTCGTGGCTCTCGTGGGCCGGGACGGTGAAGGATTCGTGCCCCATGGGACCACGCGCCTGGCCGAGCGGGACCACCTGACGCTCATCGGAGATCCCGCGGCGCTGCGTCGGCTTCAGCCCGCTGGCGTCCCGGCTCAGGAGATGGACCAGAGCACGGCGGCCGTGTAGAGCAGGTCGTGCTGGGTCTTTCCCCAGTACCTCGACAGGGCATCCCGCAGCTGCAGGTCGATCTCCAGACCCCGCCAGAAGGGGAAGGTCGCGCCGGCGCCCAGGTCCCCTCCCCAGGTGAAACCGTCGGACGGAAGCGTGGCATCCACCTCGTTGCCCTCCAGCGGCGCTCCGAAGTCGTAGAACTTCCCGCCAATCCCCGCCAGCACGTAGGGTTGGACCCCCCACAGCACCAGACGGGTGGGTAGCACGAGCTGGATGCTGGTGTTGGTGACGCTGGTGGGGATGTCCAACCAGGTGTTGATGAGCTCAGGCGGCTCGAAGAAGATCCGGGGTCTCTCGATGGTGTGAACGGAGCGGAGCCAACCGTCCACGGTCCGCAGGACCTCGGCCCGGACGCGGAGGCCGTCTCCCACCGTCACCTGCACGCCCACGCCTCCCGTGAATGCCCTCCCCAGCGACCCGGAGGTCCACTCCATGGGGCCGTCGCCGTAGAAGTTCCTGAAGTACTCGTAGAAATACGTATCCGGCGCCGCCAGTCCGGCCCTGGGGTAGACCGTCCACTGAACTCCACCCTGCGCCGAAAGCACCCCGGGGCAGGTTAGCACAAGCAGTGTAGCCGCCCACCGGAGGCAGGGAATCCGCATGCTCCTCTCCAGAATCATAAGACGTTGTCCGTCATGATTTTGCAAGCTACGGCCCTCGTCGACCGCCAGGTGTCGCGCGGGCTCCTCCGCCGGCCGTCGGCAGACCAGAGATAACGGGTCGGAATTTGCCCCTCAAACACGTCCGTAGATCTACTGACAGGCCAGGCTTTCGCAAAGCGGCCTCCCCTTGTACCATGAGTTTGCAAGCTCATCCATCCCCATCGCGTTTGGGTTCCCTCCCGAGCTTGAAAATACCCTCCCATCATCGCCTAGCCCCAGCCACGGGGCTTCAGGGAGGGAAAATGACCAAGAGGTTCGGTACGTTCCTTACCGCGCTGGCCTGTATCGCCGCCCTCACCGCGTGTGAGGGGCCCGAAGGGCCAACAGGTCCACAAGGCCCGGCAGGGACCGCAGGGTCCACCGGACCACAGGGGCCCGCCGGCCCCACGGGTCCCGCCGGTCAGGACGCAAACGAGAACTGCACCCAGTGCCACACCGGTGACGTAGTGTTGTTCGCCACGCAGCTGCAATACGGCACCTCGCAACACCGCACCGGGGACACCTTTGCCCGGAACGGCGCCCCCTGCACCCGGTGCCATACGCACCAGGGCTTTGTGGAGTTCGTCGCAAGCGGTGAGGTGATCGATGTCGTGAACCCGGCACCAGTCAACTGCCGTACGTGTCACCAGATCCACAATCAATACACGGTTGAGGATTACGCTCTGACCACGACGGATCCGGTCACGCTGGTCAGCGGTGGGGCCGAGGTCGACCTCGGCGGGGCCGCCAATCTCTGCATCACGTGCCACCAGGCCCGAGACATCGGGGCCCGCTCGGACATCCCGGTCGTCATTGACGGCGCCGATGTGACGATCACCTCGACCCGCTATGGGTTCCACCACGGACCCATCGCCCAGACGGTCGGAAACACCGGGGCCTACGAGTTCGCGGGAAGCCTCACAATCCCGAGCGAAAACAGCCATCAGCAGGACTGCACGCTGTGCCACATGGCCACCGTCGACGGTGGCGTGGAGGTGGGTGGTCACACTTGGCGGATGAGCTTCGGAGCAGAGGGTGAAGAGAGCGACAACGTCGCCAACACCTGCGCACAGTCCGGCTGTCATGTCACGGCCACGAGCTACGACATCCTGGGCATCCAGACGCAAATCCAGGGTCTGCTCGAAGACATCGAGACGATCCTCGTCGCCCAGGGCATAAAGGCGGCTGACAGCCCGGCACCGTACAACGAGGAGACGCTCGAGGCCTACGCCGTCGCGGCGACGTTCCCTGCGAACCTCGTGGCCGCCATGGCCAACTGGCAGCTCTTCGCGGAAGACTGGTCGTTCGGCGTGCACAACCCGGCCTATGCCAGGGCCGTGTTGGTCAACACGCTCGAGTACCTCGAGACGCTTCCCGCGCCGGCCGGATAATCGGCTCCGGGGATCACTGATCACCCCACGCGACACCTGCCCCGGGCTTCCGGGGCAGGTGTTTGCGCATTTAGGTTGGCTGATCCATAGGGATTCATCGACTTCTCACAACCGCGCTGCACATGGGCCCTCGTCCTCTCTACTGCCTCACCGCATTTCTCCTCGCCGCATGCCAGTCCGCGCCCGACGATGACTTGATGCTCCAGGTCCGGGAGGAGGTGCGGGCCGCCACGGAAGAGTTGCTGGCCGCCAAGAACCTACCTGACGGAAATGCTGTGGTGGAGTTCTACCAGGACGATCCGCGCTTCAGCTATCTCGGTTGCACGGACTTCACCATCGGGGGCGAGACCTTCAATGCCCTGTTCCCGCAGGTGTATGACCGACGGGAACCCGGCTCGTTCGACATGCGGGTGGCGGACATCAAGGTGCTGGGACCGAATGCGGCTGTAGTTTCGCTGGTGGGCAGCACCACCACGCAACCCCACCTGTTCTCCACCATGGTGTGGGTGCGGGACGGCGATTGGCAGGTCGCCTTGGAGCACGCCTCGTGGCCGGGCTGTCGCCCACCTGCGGGACCTCATCCGCTCTCCCCGCCGACCCGGCCCAGGTCGGACGCGCCCGAGGGCTGACGGCCGTAACGCCTCGATGCGCCCCCCCCACGACCCGGGCAGCTCGCACCTCGACGAGCGTCCGGCCACCGGTCCATGGGCCGTCGGCGTCGCTCTCGTGGCCATCGGCCTCTACCTCCGGACCATCGGCTACGGCTGGGCCTTCGACGATTTCATGGAAGTGGTGCGGAACGACTTCATCACCAGTTGGTCCGCGCTTCCGGAGATCCTCTCCACCACGGTGTGGACCGGCAGCGGTATGGAGACGTTCCTCTACCGGCCCTTGAGCCAGGTGACCTTCCTCCTGAACCACTCGGTCTCGGGGCTCAACCCGTGGAGCTACCACCTGCTGAACGTCCTCCTCCACGCCGGGATCAGCGTACTGGTCCTCCGGGTGGGACTCCGGTGGGGGCTCCCTGCAGCGGCTGCCGGACTGGGAGCGCTTCTCTTCGCCATCCACCCGGTTCACGTGGAGGTGGTGGCGGCGGTACACGGCCGTAAGGACCTGCTGGCCACTCTCTTCGTCCTGGGGATGTTCCTGGCCCACCCCCGGGCCCGGACGGAGGGAGGCCGCTGGGTCCTGTTGGCTGCCGGGAGCTTCGGCGCGGCGCTGCTCTCCAAGGAAACCGGCGCCATGGGGCTGGCGCTGGTGGCCCTGGCGGACATCCTCGCCCCTGAGCGGCGGGAGATCGCTCGAGCGAGGGCCACCCATGGCCTGTACGCCGCCTACGCCTCCATAGCCGCCGTCTACTTCCTGGTTCGCATGCGGGTCACCGGAGCGGTGGGGGTGCCGGACACCTTCCTGTGGGATAACCCCCTCGTGGCGTTGGACCTCCCGGAGCGCCTCCTCAGCGCCGTGGCGGTCCTCGGTAGAGGGGTGGCCACTCTCCTGGTCCCGACCACGCTCTCGCCGGATTACTCGTACGACGCCATTCCCGTAGCCACCTCGGTCCTGGACCATAGGGTCCTCCTGGCGGCGGCGACCCTCGCCCTCGTGGCTTGGGCTGCGGTGCACAATCGGAGGGCTCGTCCCTGGGTGACCCTGGCGGCGGTGTGGTACTTCGTCACCCTCTTCCCGGGGTCGAACCTGGTGGTGGTGGTGGGCACCGTCTTCGGCGATCGACTGCTCTACCTGCCCAGCGTGGCGTTCTGCTTGGCCCTGGGAGGGGTTCTGTACCGACTCTACCAGCGGGCGCAGCCCCGGGGCGGGCGTTTCGTCCTAGCGGTCACGGCCCTGCTGGCGGCCGGGTGGGGCCTCCAGACCGTGCGGTACACCGGGGCCTGGATCAGCGACGTCGCCCTCTTCGAATGGGCAGTGGAGGCCGTGCCCCGCTCCACGAAGGCCCATCACAAGCTGGGAGAGGAGTACCTCCGGGCCGACCGGGCCGCCGAGGGCCTGCTCGAGTTGGACCGGGCCCTGGAGATCGCTCCCGAGAACGTCTTCGCCGCTGCCACGCGTCAACAGGCCGTGGACCGCCTGGTGCAGGAGCACGCTGCGCTGTTTCGGGATCCGCTGGGCGCTCCCCTCCCCCGAGAACCCGCGGTTCTCCAGGCGCTGGCCCGCCTGTTCCACGACCGGGGCCAGGCGGACGCCGCACGCCGACTGCGAGAGGCCGCGGGAGGGGAGTAGCCCGGGCCTACTTGAGAGATGGCCGCTCGGGGGATTGCCCCCGGGGTCTACCGGATGATGGCGAGGGGAAGGAGCACCACGTAGCCCAGGACCAGGAGGAGGGGGGCCGCCGTGATGGAGCCCGCTCCCAGAAGCCAGTATCCCACTACCAGCGAGAGAAGTCCCAAGAGGCCCAAGACCAGGTTCACGGGCGTGAAGCGGAGGGAGGCGTCCTCTCCAGAGGCGTTGGCATTACGGTTCTTCATGGTGCGGGAAGGCTAGGTTGTTGGACGGCGTCGTTCAAGGGGCGGCTCCCGTGCGTCAGTCGGGAACGTCCAAGTCAAAGCGGTCCACGTACCGCTGGAGACGGGACCGCGAGATGCCCAGCACACGCGAGGCTTCGCTCTTGTTTCCGTCGGTCTTTTGCAGAACGGCCTGTACGTGGACGGCAATGGCCCGGTCCAGGGACAGGTCGTCGGGCGGGAAGCTGGCCGACTGCTCCGGGAGCTCCGGCTCCCCCATACGCTGGATGGCGCTGACCCCGCCGCCGTCGTCCAGGCGGTCCACGCCCAGTCGCAGGTGATCGGCCGAAAGCGTCCGTCCCCGGGCCATCAAGGCCCCGCGGGTCAGGGCGTTCTCGAGCTCCCGAACGTTCCCGGGCCAGTCGTAGCCGTGAAGGAGCGCCATGGCCTCTGGGTCCACCCGATCCACGTCGGTATTGGTCTGGCCGCGGATCCGAGCCAGCAGCGCCTCCACCAGGAGGGGCAGATCCCCCATCCGCTCCCGTAGCGGCGGGACCGTGAGCTCCACCACCCGGAGCCGGAAGTAGAGATCCTCGCGGAAGCTTCCCTCCTCCACCAACGCCTCCAGGGGCTGGTGGGTCGCGGCCACGACTCGGGCCTCGGTGGTGTGGGGCCGCTCCCCCCCCACCGGATAGAACGTCCGTTCCTGGAGGACCCGGAGCAGCTTCGACTGGAATTCGGGAGAGGTGTCGCCGATCTCGTCCAGGAAGATGGTCCCGCTCCCGGCCAGCTCGAAGTAACCCCTTCGTCCGGAGGTGGCGCCGGTGAAGGCGCCCTTCACGTGGCCGAAGAGCTCCGATTCCAGGAGCGACTCGGTGAGGGCCGTGCAGTTCACCGCGATGAACGGCTCCTCGCTATGGGCCGAGTGGGCGTGGATCGCCCGGGCGATGCGCTCCTTTCCCGTCCCCGTCTCCCCACGGATCAGGACCGTGGCGCGGTTTCGGGAGAGGGTCCCGATGAACTTGTAAAGCTCGATCATCCGTGGGTCGCGACCGACGATGGCGTCCGGGCCCGGAGCGGGGCGCGGGTCGCCGTCGTCGCGGAGCGCCGGCGCCTGGCGGTTGAGGGCCTGCTCCTTGAGGACGCGCTCCACCAGGGCGTGCACGTCCGTCAGGCGGACCGGCTTGACCAGGTAGTCCACCGCCCCCGCCTTCATGGCCCCCACGGCGCTCTCCATGTCCTCATGACCGGTCATGACCACCACGTCGGTCTCGGGGCGGTTGGAGCGGATCCGCTGGGTCAACTCCAGCCCGGAAAGGCCCGGCATCCGGAGGTCCGTGAGCACGACCTGCGGATCCACGCTGGACAGGCAGGCCAGGGCAGACTCCGCCGAGTCCGCAACCTCCACGGTGTACCCCACGTGGCGGAGCTTGTCCGCCAGCGCCTCTCGCAGGCCTCGCTCGTCGTCCACCACCAGAATGCGTCCGCTCATTCCTCGCCTTCTTCATCCAGATTGGCCAATTCACGCCCCTTCTGAGGTACCGCGCTGGGCCTCCGGAGGTCCCGCGTGTCCTGGGGGCTCGCACCCTCCCCTTCGGTGGCTGGAGAATCCCAGAAGGCCGGGGCCTCGGGCAGCTCCCGGGCCCGGAGCCGAGCCATCCGGTCCCGGTTGTACCGTCGGCGCAGGACGGCCGTCCCCGCCAGCAGGATCGCCAGCATCCCCCAGGCCAGGCTGGAATGGGTAAGAACGAAGAGCCAGCCGTAGCGCTTGCGAGCCCACCCTCTCCAATCCTCCTCGAGTTGGCCCGACGTCAGACCGTACGTGGTACGCAGCGCCGTCTCGAAGTCCCCCTGCCCCCGCCAGTTCCGGAAGAGGGCCGTCAGGCCCCTCTCGCCGGACGCCTCCACCAGGTACTCCACCACCGACGCCGACAGCAGGTACGCGGTCTCAGCCGACGCGCGGCCGGCAGGCCAGACCAGTGAGAGGGAGTCCAGCGGCGGCGCGTCGCCGGTGGCCAGCAACAGGCGCAACCTCCAGGCTCTCGAGCGATCCCACCCGCCGGCCCACTCCGCGTAGCCCTCGGAGAACCACCGGGGCGCCCGCAGGCCACCGGAACCGCGGTACAGGGCCACGTGCGCCCATTCGTGGCGGAGGAGCCGGATCGCGCCGCCACGATGGAGCTCGGACCCGCTCCACGCCGGAAGGACGATCCGGCCTTCCCGAGGGATGGCGACACCCGCACTCCAGTCGGGGGGGCGCCCCCCCGACGCCTCCCGGAACCGGGTCGTATCGCCCGCCAGGACGATCTCCAACCGCTGTGGCGATACACCCTCGAGTCCCGGGAGGGGTGGCATCTCCAGCAGGGCGCGGACCACCTCCCGTGCCAGCTGCGAGTCGGAGGATCCATGGACGACGGCGATGGACGCCGTATCCAGTCGCTGGTACTCGGCCTGGGCAGCCGTCCCCGATGGAAGGGAAAGGGCGAGGGCGAGCAGCAGAGTCGACCCCGCGAGGCGGGATCCACGGCTCCCGCCGCGCGAGCTCACGGTGCGGGTTCCAGCCCCTTCAGGCGGGACCGGACCTCCTGGTTGTCCGGGTTGAGCTCCAGGGCCCGGCGCCACAGGAGGCGGGCCACGTCCTGGTCCCGCCCTTCGAAGGCCAACGTCCCGAGCTTCAGGTAGACGTCGTCTCCCAGCCGAGGGTCGATCTTGAGCGCTTTCTCGTAGTGGACCCGGGCCTGGTCCTTGTCTCCCCGGTTGAACGCCTGATCCCCCAGGGACTTGTGCGCCTGCGCCGGAACAGGGGAGCGCCCCACCGCTCGCGCATAGAGCGCACCGGCCGCCTGCAGTTCCCCGCGCTGTTCCAGGACCGCTCCGGTGTTGACCAGCAGGGGGCCGGATCCGGGGTAGTGGACCAACCCCTCTCGCCCGACGGCAATGGCGTAGTCGAACTGTCCGGTGATCCCCGCAGCCAGCACGGTATAGGCGTAGTAGAACTCCGACGGCGTCCGGAGGTCGGGCGACGTTCGATACGCCCGGAGGCAGGCCAGCGCGCCGCCGACCTCGCCGTCCCGCAGGAGTGCGATCCCCTTGGCGAGCTGGATCTCCGGGTCCCCGGGGAAGACGGCCTCAGCCCGGTCCAGAACCGCCACGGCCTCTTCGAACCGACGAAGGGCCTCCAGAGCCAGAGCCCGATTGCGGAGGACGGCGTAGCTCTCGCGGGAGTCCTCCGGCATGCGGTCCCAGATCCGCAGGGCCTCCTCCGGACGCTTCGACCGGAACGCGATGAGCCCCAGACGGAAAAGGGCGCCAGCGTTTCGCGGCTCCTTCTCCAGCACCGCCTGGGCCTCCCGGGTCGCGTCCTCCAGCATTCCGGATCGATAGAAGGCCCCCGCGAGATTCAACCGCTGCTGGATCAGCTCGTCCACCGGAGCGGTCCCGGTGCCCTGAGCCCGGCGCCCGGCCCGCTGCAGGAACCCGGCCTGGAGGAGCCCGTACAGGGACTTTCCCACGTCGAACTCCACCAGCCCGGACTCCGTCACGATCTCGTTCACCGTGCGGGAGCCGTCCACCAGGGGAAGGACCCGGACCTGATGCCGCGTGAGCTCCACCTCCTCCTCGGACTGCTCCGGGTCTTTCACCACCTCGAAGACGAGATCCAGGGAGGGGATCTTCTTCTCGATGAGGCTCCACTCGTCCACCCGGCGAGCCCCCTCCAGGAGGAGGTTCTCCGCCGGGATGTCCACCAGGAAGATCCCTTCCTCCTCCGGTCTCTGATCGGGGTCGAAGTGGAACGATCCCTGGGACCAGGTGAAGAGGTGATACACGGCCTCCTCGATCTGCAGCGACACGAACCGTCGCAGCTCCTCCTCGGACAGCGCTTCGTTCTTCACCAGGATCTCGCCGAGGCGGCTCCCGCGGTCCTCGGCCTGCTCCTTCATGGCGGCAGAGAGGTCCGACCGGGAGATCACCTGGTTCCGCACCAGGAGCTCTCCGAGCCGGTCCGGCCGGTTGAGCACCGAGGCGTAGATGACCCGGCCACCCCGAAAATACACGTACCCGAAGTTCGACCGGTCGGTGACGGTGAGGCAGCCGGTCTTGCGCCCCATGGCGAGCAGCTGGCAGATGTCCGCCAGCCCGACGTCCTGGAGGGCCCCTTCGATGGCCATCTAGCCGAGATCCTCCACCAGTCGGTTTTCCATGCGGGGCCAGGCCCACACCACGTTCTCCCGGGACGGTACCCACGTGGCATCCGCTCCCTCGGCCACCGGGGGGCGCTCCGCGCGACCCTCGTGGGCGCCGGCGGACACCGACGGCCCCTCCGCGTGAGCCTCCATGTCCCGGGCCAGCCCCTCCCAGCCCGAACCCGCCGACGGGGCAGTCACCGCCGCGGGCTCCTCCATCACCAGGGCCTCGGCTCCCACGGGCAGGACCCCCGACTCGACCTCCAGGACGAGCCCGCCCTCGAAACGCGAGCGCAGACGGTCGTCGATTCCTCGAATGGCGGAGGGAGGCCGGTCGGCGGTGAGGAGCACCCGGGCTCCCCGCCGCTTCAGCGCTTCGAAGAGATGGAAGAACTCGTCCTGGGCCCGCTCCGTCTCCGCGAGGGCCTGCACCCCATCCACCATGAGGAGGTCCACCGTCCACCATCGCTCGCGCCACGCACCTGCCACGCCTTCGGAGAGCGCGCGAATGAAGTCCTCCGAGAACGCCTCCACGGAGGTCACCGCCAGGGTGCCCTGCTCGAAGCCCTCCCTGAAGGTCCGGCCCGTCGCCGCCAGCAGGGCCCGCGTGGAGCCGGCCTGAGAGCTCCAGAAGAAGAGCGGGTTGTACTGGGGCCGCTCCGCGGAGACGAGCTGCTCCGCGGCTTTGAGAGCCAGCGTGGGGAACGCGTCGGCCAGCTCCGCCAGCGAGGGACCGGGTGCGAGGCTCGGGAAGGGGCGGACCCGCTCCCGGACGGAAAGCAGGAAGGACTCCGCCTCCGCCAACCGCTCCGGGTCCTTCACGAGTGTCGCCGCCGCCTCGGGCCAGGGATTCCGGAGCCGATCCAGCTCCGCGTCGATCTCGCGAAGGCGCTCCAGGCTCCGCCGGAAGGCATCCAGCTGCTCCGTCCAGTCCGCGGGGGCGTGGTCGGAGGCGATGAGGCCCCGGAGCTTTCGGGCGACGAACCCCTCTCGCTCCGCCGCCTCGGCGGCCTCTCGAAGCCCACGGCGCCACGGTTCCTCGTGTGCTTCGACCACCTCGGACAGCGCCCCCGAGACCTCACTCAGGAAGCTGTCCAGGGCCTCGTCCCGGGCCCTCGGGGGCGCTTCCTCCACCCGTCCGGTCTCCACCAGCCCCGGGACGTCCGTGGCCTCCAGGCGGCGTCCCTCGAGCTCCTGGACCGCCAGGATGCGATTCAGGGCTCCACCGAGCTCTCGGACGTTCTTGAAGGGCACCTTGGCCAAGGCCTCGGCCACCCCGGGCTCCAGGGTCTGTCCGAGCGCCTCCACCTTCTTGCGGATGATGGCGACCCGCGTCTCGAATTCCGGGGGGGCGATGTCGACGATGAGCCCCTCGGAGAATCTCGTCACCAGCCGGGCATCCAGGCCATTGATCTCCACCGGCGGCCGGTCACTGGCGAGGACGATCTGGGAGCCGGCAGTGGTCAGCGCATCCAGGGTGGCCAGGATCATCTCCTGGGCTTCCGGCTGGCCCGCGAGAAACTGCACATCGTCCAGGAGGAGAAGATCCACCGCCTGGTATTCAGCCCGCAGGCGGTCCCCGTCGCCGGTGGCCAGCGCGGACTCCAGCTCGACCAGGTAGCCTTCCAGCGTCTGGTAGCGGACATTGAGCACCACTTCCACCTGCTCCACCTGGTGGGCGATGGCCCCGAGGATGTGCGACTTCCCCAGTCCTGAGGGCGAGTACAGGAAGAGGGGGTTGTAGCTGGTCCCGGGGGACTCGGCGGCTCGGCGCGCCGCGGCGGAGGCCAGCCGATTCGCGGGCCCCACCACGAAACTGTCGAACGTGTATTTGGGATCGAGTTCCGACATGCGTGTTCGGAAGGGGAAACAGCCAGCCTTCTAGTATCGTCCCGCCCGCGGGAGAACAAAACCCCGAAGACCGGCGGTTACGCGGTCTCCCGCGCCCACCGTGCCACGGCCGCCAGGTCCGGAGGAAGCGGCGCGCGGAAGTGCATCGGCTCCCCGGTGACGGGATGGTGGAATACGAGCTCGGCGGCGTGCAGGAACTGCCGGGGCGTCCGGCGGTCCAGTTCCTCCGCCCACCTTCGGTACCGCCCCGAGACACCCCTGGATCCGCCACTGCCGTAGAGCCGGTCCCCCACGACGGGATGACCCAGGTGGGCCATGTGCACGCGGATCTGGTGGGTCCGCCCTGTCTGGAGAGCCACATCCAGGAGCTGTGCCGCGGGCCAATCCTCGCGGACCCGAGCACGCGTGACCGCTCGGCGCCCTCCCTCCACCACGGCCATTCGCTTCCGGTTCGAAGGGTCCCGGGCCATGGGCGCATCCACGGTCACCGGGCTCTCATCCAGGTGGCCCCACACGGCGGTACGGTACAATCGCTTGACCCGGCGCCGCCGGAGCGCGTCGGCGAGACCCACGTGCGCGCGATCCGTCTTGGCGACCACCAGGAGCCCAGACGTATCCCGGTCCAGTCGATGCACGACTCCCGGCCGCAGCCGCCCTCCCACGCCGGACAGGTCCCGGAGGTGGAACAGAAGGGCATTCACCAGCGTTCCCGAGGGGTGCCCAGGCGCGGGATGGACCACCACACCCGGCGCCTTGTTCACCACCGCCAGCTCGCCGTCCTCGTAGACGATATCCAGTGGGAGGTCCTCCGCCACGATGCGGGTCTCCTCCGGAGGCGGGACGTGGACCTGGAACGCCCACCCCGATTCCACCGCTTCGGACTTGCGCGGGGGTCTGGACTCCCTGCCCGGGATCGCCAGCATCACCTCCCCCTGCTGGAGGAGGCGCTGGATCCTGGTGCGGGAAAGCCCCAGAGCCTCCGACAGGAAGGCGTCGGTCCGGGTCCCCGCCGCGCCGTCGGGGACCACCACCTGGCGCACGGATCCCCCGGCGGCGGTGCTCACGGCCTGCGTGGGTGGTGTCGGGGCCGCCTCAGCCCCCGCGCGGACCCACGCGCCCCTCTCAACCCGCGGACCGCCGCAGCGCCACGGCGCCCGGGACGCCGTCCAGGTCGACCTCCCGAAACGCTTCCCACCCCTCGGCACTCCCGGAGGCCTCCACCGAGACTCCCACCGCCAGCGTCTCGCCCGCGATGAAGTGGAGCCATTCGCGAGCGGCGCCCTGCACCTCGGGCGGCCCGAAGATCCCGAGATCGATCCGGTCGGTGATCTCCAGCCCCGAGTCCTTCCGAAGCCGCTGGATCCGGTTCACCAACTCCCGGGCCCTGCCCTCCTCCACCAGCTCCGCGTCCAGAGTCGGCTCCAAGGCGGCCGTAAAACCGGCTTCCGATCGTACCACCAGGTCGCCCTCGGCCTCCTCCAGCACCTCCAGCTCCTCGGGCTGGATCACGTGCGCCTGGCCATCCAGCTCGAAGGTGACCTCCTGGCCGTCGCGGAACCGCCGCAACGACTCCTCGGGCAGCGTGCGCAGAGCGCTCGCCGCGTCGTTCGTGGACTTCCCGAACCGAGGGCCGAGGGTCCGGTAGTTGGGCCGCGCCGTGAGGGAGACCAGGCCCTCGGCGGAGGAGAGGAAATCCACTTCCTTCACATTCAGCTCGTCCCGTACGAGCTCCAGCACCTCATCCCGAATCGGACGGCCCGGGACCACGGCGTGAAGGCACCGCAAGGGCTGTCGGACCCGGATCTGGACCTCCTCCCGCGCTGCCCGGCCCAGCGAAACCAGGCGCCGGCAAGCCTCCATCTCCTCTTCCAGCTGCGCGTCCATCACCTGGTCGTCCACCTCCGCGAAGCCCCCGAGGTGCACGCTCCGGCCCGTGAGGGCCACGTGCAGCCAGTCCGCCACGAAGGGAGTGACGGGCGCGCTCAGGACCGCCACGGTCCGAAGAGCGTCGTACAGCGTGCGGAACGCCGCTCGGGCGTCCCCTTCGTCGCCGTTCCCCCAGAACCGAGCGCGGCTCCGGCGCACGTACCAGTTGGAGAGCTCGTCCACGAAATCGCCCAGGGCCCGGTAGGCCCGGGTGACCTGGTAGGTCTCGAGCTCGTCCCGGACCTCCCGCGTGACGGTGGCGAGACGAGACAGGAGCCACCGGTCCAGCACCGGGCGATCCTCCGGCGAGGGATCCTCGTCCCCGGGCGCCCACGACTCCGTGGCCGCGTACAGCGCGAAGAAGCGATAGGTGTTGGCCAGGGTGTCGAAATACTTCCGTGTCGCCTCTCGAACGCCGTCCGGGTCGAATCGCTTGGGCACCCACGGGTTCGAATGGTGAATGAAGTACCAGCGCACGGCGTCGGCGCCATGGTCGGCAATGGCGTCCCAGGGGTTCACCGTATTGCCCTTGGACTTCGACATCTTCTGGCCCTCGGCGTCGAGCACCAGGTCGTTCACCACGACGTTCCGGTACACCGGCCCGCGTCCGAGCATGGTCCCGATGGCCATGAGGGAGTAGAACCATCCCCGGGTCTGGTCCAGGCCCTCGCAGATGAAATCGGCCGGGAAGTGGGCCTCGAACTCCGCCTGGTTCTCGAAGGGGTAGTGCCACTGCGCGTAGGGCATGGACCCGGAGTCGAACCAGACGTCGATGACCGCGGGGTCGCGACGCATGGTCCCTCCGCAATCGCACGACCAGGTGTAGTCGTCGATGAAGGGGCGGTGCGGGTCGAAGTCCTCCGGAAGCGGCCCGGCACGCTCCGCCAGGTCGGCGAAGCTCCCCATCCACTGCAGGTGATCCGCGTGCTGGTCGCACACCCAGACCGGGAGGGGCGTGCCCCAATACCGGTCCCGGGAAAGAGCCCAGTCCACGTTGCCACGGAGCCACTCCGCGAAGCGCTTCTCCCCCACCTCCGGGGGGTGCCACGCCACCTGGTCGTTGTTCGCCAGCATCTCCTCCTTCAATGACGAGGTGGCGGCGAACCAGGAATCACGGGCCAGGTAGATCAGCGGCGAAGAACAGCGCCAGCAGTGGGGATAGGAGTGAACCTCCGACTCGGCACGAAGGAGCAGTCCCCGCTCCCGGAGATTCTCCACCACCAGCGGATCCGCGTCCTTCACGAACTTCCCGCCGATGACCTCGACCTCCGGCAGGAAGACGCCGGCGTCGTCGATGGGTCGGAGCATGGGAAGCCCATGACGCTGCCCCGCCGCGTAGTCGTCCGCACCGAACGCGGGCGCCATATGCACGATCCCGGTCCCGTCGTCCGCCGAGACGAAGTCCTCCGCCACCACGGTCCAAGCATTCCCGGGATCCTCCGGGACGGGAACCAACTCGACGGGTCGCCCATAGCGGAGCCCCACCAGATCGCGGCCCGGATACTCCGCCGTGATGGACGCGGCCTCTCCCAGCACCGGCTCCACTCGCTCCCGAGCCAGAACGTACCGGTGGCCGTCGGCCTCCACCTCGGCGTAGGTGAGCTCCGGGTGCACCGCCACGCCCACGTTCGAGGGAACCGTCCACGGGGTGGTGGTCCATACCAGCAGGTGCCTTCCGTCCGGAGCCCCGTCCTCTCCGAGGAGCGGCACGAGGAAGTACAGCGACGGATCCTCCACGTCGCGGTAGCCCTGGGCCACCTCATGGGAGGAGAGGGCCGTACCGCACCGGGGGCAGTACGGTACGCTCTTGTGTCCACGGTAGAGCAGGCCGCGATCCGAGAGTTCCTTCAGAATGGCCCAGACCGACTCGACATAGTCGTTGTGGAACGTGACGTAGGGCTTCGAATAGTCCAGCCAGTACCCGATCCGCTCGGAGAGGGCCTCCCAGTCCTCCTTGTAGGTGAAGACGGAATCCCGGCAGGCCTGATTGAAGTGGGCGATGCCCAGCGCCTCGATCTCCGGCTTCCCGCTGATCCCGAGCTTCCTTTCCGCCTCGATCTCCACTGGGAGACCGTGCGTGTCCCATCCCGCGATCCGGGTGACCTGCCGCCCCTGCATGGTGCGGAAACGGCAGATCAGGTCCTTGATGGTCCGCGAGATGATGTGGTGCAGGCCCGGGCGACCGTTCGCCGTCGGCGGGCCCTCGAAGAAGACGAACGGCTCGCCGTCGGCCGTGGCCTCCTCGACCCGGGCGAAGAGGTCCTCCTCACGCCACCGGGCAAGGACCTCCTCTTCGAGGTCGTTCAGCGTCGCGGGATACTCGGGATACGCCATGGGTCAGGACCCGCCTCCGCCCCTGTCGGACTCATCCGGCAGATTCAGGTTCCACACGTCCTCCTGAGAGGAGGTCACACCGGGCATGCTTCCGGATACCTCGGCTTCCTGTTCGACGGCCTCGTCCTCGTCTCCCACGAGAACGGCCTCATCTTCGCCCCCCACGAGAGCGGCCGCATCCGCCGCCAGCGAGTGGACGTCGTCCGAGGGGCGGGGATCCAGTCCCACGGGCCGTCCCCCGCCGAGATCCAATTCGATGACCGGCCCCTCTTCCAGGGGCTGCCTCCCGTTCTCCACCGTGACGGCGTCCAACTCGCGCTCCAGGAACTGGCGGAGGGACGCGAGCAGGCGCTTCCGTCTCCGCTCCAACTCGTGCAGCGCGTCGGCCTGAGACGAGGTGCGGCGCTCCGCCTCCGCGACGATCTCGCGAGCCTCGCCGCGGGCTTCCTTGAGGATGAGCTCAGCCTCCTTGTGGGCGGAGGACTGGATCTCCTCGCGCAGCTGCTGGGCCGTAACCAGGGCCTCGTGGACCGCCCGCTCGCGGCCCGTCTGCGCCGTGACCTGCTCCGCCAGGCGATCCGCTCGTTCGCGAAGGGTGAGGTTCTCCTTCACCAGCTCCTCGAGGCGCTCGGCCACGAGCTCCAGGAAGGAATCCACCTCCGGGACGCTGTATCCTCGTACACCCTTCGCGAAATCGCCCCGCTTCTTCCGGACATCCAACGGAGTGAGATCGATCATCTGGTCCTCTTCCCTGGTTGAATTGAGATCCTCAGCCCTGGGGCTGACGGGGCCCGAACAGGGCCGTGCCGATCCGTACCATGGTGCTCCCCTCCTCCACCGCGTACGCGAGGTCGTTGGACATTCCCATGGACAGCTCGGCACCCACGGCGTCGCTGTGACGCCGCACCTCTTCCAGAACCTTCCGAAGCCCCTGGAAGGCCCCGCGTAAGATACCTTCCTCGTCGACGAATGGGGCCATGGTCATCAGACCGCGCACCCGCAGCCCATCCGTCTCCGCCACCTCCAGGATTCGCTCCACGGCGCCATCCAGCGGGTACCCCCCCTTGGAGCCCTCGCCCGACGTATTCACCTGCACGAGCACGTCCGTGGTCGCGGCCCTCTGCACCGATAACCGGCTCAGCCTGCGCACCAGTGACGAGCGGTCCACCGAATGGATCAGGTCGGCCAGCCCCACGAGGGAGGCCGCCTTCCGGCTCTGCACGTGGCCGATCATGTGCCAGCGGATGCCTTCACGGCCCACCGCCGCCACCTTCTCCTCGAGTTCCTGCACCCGGTTCTCCCCCAGGTCCGTCAGCCCCGCGGCCAGCGCCGCTTGCACGGCCTCAACCGGGTGGCCCTTGGTCACCGCGATCAGCCGGACCTCACCGGGGTCCCGCCCCGCGCGTAGCGAGGCCTCGCGGATCCGCGCGAGGGTCCCGGGGAGCGTCTCCTGCAGGCGCCGAGTGTACATGGAGGCAGAATCCATCGGAATAATGACGACGGCCCCGCCGGCGGCTGCCGGCGGGGCCGTTCATCCATCAGACTCCCAGCGGCGTCAGCGCACCTGGAAGGTAATGGGGAAGGCCACCCAGACCGGGACCTTCTTGTCCCGGTTCAGCGCCGCCGTAAACCGCATGATGTCCGCAACGCGGAGCGCCGCCTCGTCCAGCTGCTGGTGACCCGACGACTCCTGGATCCGCGTGTCCTGGACCCGGCCATTCTCGTCGATGAAGAACCAGATGTTGGCGGTTCCGCCGATCCCGGCATCCCTGAGCAGGGGCGGGTACTCCCGCTCCAGCGCCCTCACCACCTCGTTCCGGTTCGTAATGTCCGGCGCCACGGTGTACGGCGTGAAGGTGGGATTCGAGGCGATGTCGCCCTCACCCGTGGACTCGGGTGGCGGCGGCAGGTCCTCCACCGGATTGTCCTCGAAGGTCGTCGGGGCAATCGTGATGTCCTCGGAGATCTCCGCCTCGGCGATCACGGGCGTGGCGGGACGCGAGATCGCCTCCGGTGGCGGCGGGATCTCAATCTCGGGAGGAAGCTCGATGGCCTCCAGCTCGTCGGCCGTGAAGGACACGTCCTCGGCGGTCATGGACGGCCAGAACTGGAAGGTCCCGAAGTGGAGCAGGGTCGCTACGATCATCGACCCCCAGAACCAATTGTCCCAGCTCCGCTTGAGCCGGTCATTGGCCGTCTCGGCCCCAACTGAGGGGAGGGCTTGCGCTGTCATCGTCTCTGCCTCGTCATGCGCTGTTCCAACTCGGTGGCGAACACCACGCGGACCACGCCGGCGGACACCAGCTCCTTCTGGAGCTGATCCATCGTCATGTACGGCACCTCACGGTCTCCGCGCACGGAGATCACCAGGCGCCGATCCGACTGCGCGTACAGGGGGCCGACCACCTCGGAAACCTGTTCCATGGTGTACGGCTGATCATTCATGAAGATCGAGCCGTTCCGCTCGACCCAGATGTTCAGGATGTTCTTCTTCTTCTCGTCGATCTTCTCAGTGGCCTCGGCCTGCGGCCAGATGATGTCGCGCTCCGAGTCCGTCCGGAACACCGTCGTCACCATGAAGAAGATGAGGAGCAGGAAGGCGATGTCCGCCAGCGACGAGGAAGGGATCTCGTCCGACGTCTTCGACTTCCGGGAAAACCCGCCCTGCTTGATCGCCATCCGTCAGCCCTCCAGCAACTGAAGAGAAATCTTGTCGGCCCCGGCGGTCTGCAGGGCATCCAGCACGTCGATCATAAATCTGTACGGCGTGTCGGGGTGGGTCTTTACACCCGCGATCAGATTCGGGTTGC
The DNA here is from genome assembly GCA_039586075.1 of Gemmatimonadota bacterium. Lineage (GTDB taxonomy): Bacteria > Gemmatimonadota > Gemmatimonadetes > Longimicrobiales > Gaopeijiaceae > Gaopeijia. Next base: position 43,878 of record JBDHLC010000032.1, read on the forward strand.
TCGCCACGTCCTGGCGCCAGATCCCCTCGATGTCCGAGGGCGAGACGGTCTGCACCTGCTGGGACTCACCACGCCGGACCTCCACCACGCCGCTGGGCTGGATCACGATGTGGAGGATGTTCTTCTGGTTCACCTCCACCGTCTCCGACTCCTCGGGTAGGACGATGGCGAGCCCCTTGTCCTTGGGGAACACGGTGGTGACCAGGAAGAAGATCAGAAGCAGGAAGGCGATATCAGCCATGGACGAGGTGGGGACCTCGTCGCTGACCTTCGACTTCTTGTTGTTCAGAACGGCCATGGAATCCTCGGGGATCGTCTAAGAGGAGATACTGGCAAAGCTCGGGCAGGGTTCCCGTCAGGCGCCGGCGGGCGATCCGCCACCCGCGTCCCCGCCCTCCTGCGCAGGGGGGGAGGACTGCGGCGCGCTCTTGGGGCGACGAGCCGGAAGAGGCTGCATCTGGAAACGCTCCTCCACCACCTTGAGCGTTCCGTCCTTCTCGAAGTCCCACGCCATGGCGAGGATCTTTTGAGCACCCTGCTCCATGTCCAGGATCAGCGTGTCGATCCGGGTCACGAAGAAGTTGTACCCGATGTTGACGGGGACCGCGATGACCAGACCCGCCGCTGTGGTGAGGAGGGCCACCTTGATCCCTCCCGCCACCAGGCTGGGGTCCACGTCACCCGCGCGAGCGATGGCGTCGAAGGCCAGGATCATCCCGGCCACCGTACCCAGGAAGCCCATGAGGGGCGCCACGTTGGCGATGGTGGCCAGAATGACCAGACCGCGCTCGAGGAAGCCCAGCTCGATGGTACCGGTCGTGTTGATGGCCTGGTTCACCTCGCCCTTGCGGACCGTTCCCTGCCGGATCCGCCGAAGACCGGCGATGAGGATCGCGGCCGTGGGCCCGGGGGTCTGGGCGGCGATGTCCATGGCGCCATCCAGGTCGCCCTGCCGGGCGGCGGCCTCCACCTCGGAGAGAAGCTCTTGAGTCCCTTTGTGCGCCACCCACAAGGTCCACGCCTTGGCGATGATGACGCCCAGCGCGACCAGCGAGCAGAGGACCAGCGGGTACATCATCAAGCCGCCGTCGGCGAACAGCGTCAGGAGTTCGTACTGAGCCAAGCTTCACTCCTTGTGGAGCCGCCCCATTGGGTGCGGTTTGAAGAACGAGGGGTACAGACCGCGGCAATGTATCCGGAGTCGCGCGGACGTGTCAACGCGGTTCAGCATGCGTGCCTACGCCCGCCTGGCCGGGATATTACGGACGAAGGGCCTCCGCAGCGCGAGCGCGGCGTCCCCAGGGGTCCGTTCGCCGGCCCGAACCGCGTAAACCACCTGGGGTCAGCCGCTTCGCACCGCCCGCACCACCATGCCGGCTGCCGTATCCGGGACGGCCCCCTCGAGAATCTCTCGGAGCCGCTCCGAAGAGACGTCCCGCTCCAGCCGGCCTCCACGGGCCACACTGACCCGGGACGTCTCCTCGGACACTACGATGACCACGGCGTCGGTCTCCTCACTGAGCCCCAGCGCGGCCCGATGTCTGGTGCCGAGGGACCGGTCCGACAACGAGTACTGCGTCAGCGGGAGGATCGCCCCCGCCGCCTGGATCTGGTCACCCGCAATCAGCACCGCCCCGTCGTGGAGGGGCGAATAGGGGGTAAAGATGGTGGTGAGCATCTCCGCCGACACCCGGGCCTCCACTGCGCTCCCCGTCTCCGCGTACTCGTCGAGCCCGACGTTCTGCTCCAGCGCGATGATGCCGCCGACCTTGGACCGTGTCAGGCGTTCCACCGCCTCCACGATCTCTTCCACCACCTGGCTCTCCTCCATCCGGGCGAAGACTCGCATCATCCGGCTCTGCCCGAGGCGGGCCAGGGCAGAGCGCAGTTCGGGCTGGAAGACCACCAGGGCGGCGATGGCGCCGTACTGGAAAAGCTGGGCGAGCAGGTATCGGATGAGGTCCAGGCCCAGGAGCACCGACGCCAGGTACACGCTGGCCACCAGGACGAGCCCCAACAGCATCTGCATGGCCCGCGTGCGCTGCACCAGCAGGAGGAGGCGGTACAGGACCGCCGCCACCAGGACGATTTGAACGAGGTCCGTCAACCCGGGGCGGAGGACCAGGAGTTCGTCCAGCGGGCTCATCGCGGCCGGCCCCGTTCCCGCATCAGTCCCCGGTCTCCTCCACGGGTGTGGGCTCCTCGGCCTCGGATTCCTCGGAAGCACTCACACCCGCGGTCAGTCGCTCCACCACCGCCGCACCGCCCGGGAGCGGCTCGGGAACTCCCTCCATGGGCGGGAGCGTGTCCCCCCTTTCCAGCACGGCGAGCTCTTCCTGCCCAATGGTCTCGCGCTCCAGGAGAGCCTGAGCGATGCTCTCCAGCAGGTCCTGGTGCTCCTCCAGGACCTTGCGGGCCTCGGTGTGAGCCTCGTCCAGGATCCGCTTGACCTCCTGGTCCACCTGCTGAGCGGTGTGTTCGGACACCTGCTGCCGGTGACCGATCTCACGACCCAGGAAGACCTCCTGCTCGGAATCCCCCACCGCCATGAGCCCGATCATGTCACTCATCCCGAAGGACGTGACCATGCGGCGGGCCATCCGGGTGGCCCGCTCGATGTCGTTCCCGGCGCCCGTGGTCACCTTTTCTGGTCCGAAGATCATCTCCTCCGCCACACGCCCTCCGAAGAGCATGACCAGCTGGCCTTCCAGCCAATCCTTCGTGTAGGAGTGCCGATCCTCCGTGGGAAGCGAGGCCGTGATCCCCAACGCGCGTCCCCGGGGCACGATGGTCACCTTGTGCACGGGATCGAGCCCCTCCACCCGCAGACCCACTACGGCATGGCCGGCCTCGTGGTAGGCCGTGAGCACCCGCTCCCGCTCCGTCAGGACCAGGCTCTTTCGCTCGGAGCCGAGCATGACTTTGTCCTTCGCCTGCTCGAAGTCCTCCATGGAGACCCGATCGGCGTTCCGCCGGGCCGCGAGGAGGGCCGCCTCGTTGCAGATGTTGGCGAGATCCGCACCGCTGAGTCCCGGTGTCCCGCGGGCCACGATCCCCAGCTCCACGTCATCGGCGAGGGGGAGCTTCCGGGCGTGCACGCGAAGGATGGCCTCCCGGCCCTTCACGTCCGGCGAGTCCACCACCACCTGTCGGTCGAACCGACCGGGGCGTAGAAGGGCCGGATCCAGCACGTCGGGCCGGTTGGTGGCCGCCAGGAGGATCACACCCTCGTTGGCCTCGAATCCGTCCATTTCCACCAACAGGGCGTTCAGCGTCTGCTCTCGCTCATCGTGTCCGCCCCCAAGGCCAGCACCACGATGCCGCCCCACGGCGTCGATCTCATCGATGAAGATGATGCAGGGCGCGTTCGCCTTTCCTTGCTCGAAGAGGTCCCGGACGCGAGACGCTCCCACACCCACGAACATTTCCACGAAGTCCGATCCGGACATCTGGAAGAACGGGCGGCCGGCCTCTCCCGCCACGGCCTTGGCCAGGAGGGTCTTCCCCGTACCGGGAGGCCCCACCAGGAGCACGCCTTTCGGGAGCCGTCCACCGAGGCGGGCGAACTTCTGCGGATCCTTGAGGAACTCGATGATCTCGTGCAGCTCTTCCTTGGCCTCGTCGGCGCCTGCCACGTCGGAGAACGTGACCTTCGGTGTGTCCGGCGAGATCAGCTTGGCCTTGGATCGGCCGAACTGGAAGGCCCGGTTCCCCCCACCCTGCATGGACCGGAAGATCCAGATCCAGAAGACTCCGAGCACCACCCAGGGCAGGATGGTGAACAGGACGGTCAGGAAGCTGGTGCGCTCCGCCTCGGAGGAGATGACCACGTCCTGCTGCTCGAGATCGGCGATCTGCTCGGCCTCGACGGCGTTGGGGAAGCGCGTGGTGAAGGCAGTGAAGTCCTGCCCTTCCCGCGCGAGGGGGGTGTTGAACTCCCCTTCCACCTGGTGCGAGCCCACGAACGTCACCGAGTGGATGTTCCCTCCACTCAGCTCCTGCCGGAACTCGGTGTAGTCCAACTCCACCTGGTTCGGGTCCTGGGCCCGGAGCACCTGAAGGGCCACCACCGTCATGAGGGCCATGAGGATCCAGAACGCGAGCGTCTTGGATCCGTTGTTCCGTCGGCCTTCCTGCGGCGCCTTGTTGGGCGTCTGATCTGTCATGCCTGTTCCTGATTACCCGTCACGGAGGGGGAGACCCGAAGTCTCCAGAGCCCCAATGTAGGGGAGGTGCCTGAACTGCTCGGCGCAATCCAGTCCGTACCCCACGAGGAATTCCGTTGGTGCGTCGAACCCCACCCAACGCGGATGAGGGTCTAATGAAACAATCCGTTTGTGCAGCAGCGCACAAACCTCCAGTCGCCGCGGCTCCCGTTCCTCGAGGTGCGGAACCAGCCACTGCAGGGTGGTGCCACTGTCGATGATGTCCTCTACGATAACCACCGAACGCCCCTTCAGGGACGTTTCGGGGTCGTACAGCAACTCCACTTCACCCCGGGAAACGGTCTCCGTGCCATAGCTGGCCACCCGGATGAAATCCACCTCCAGGGGCCTTGGAATGGCGCGGACGAGGTCCGCCATGAAGACGAACGACCCCTTGAGGAGCCCCAGTACCAGCAGGTCCTCGTCCATCCCGATGAAGCGATGGATGGCCAGGGCCATCTCCGTCACCCGTTCCTGCACCGCATCCGCGGAATGGAGGATCCGAGCCAGGCGCCGGCCTCCCAAACGGGGGTCCGGGCGCTCAGCCATGGTGGATCCTCGCGCAGGCCAGATAGGTCCTTTCACCCCCGGGATTCGATTCCGATCCCTCGCCGAGGATGGAGGAGACGGCCACCCCCGGAACCCACAGAATCCGGTCGGCTGCATCCACCGCCAAGGCCGAGCCGGGTCGGTCCGGAACGGGCACACCCGCCTCGCCGAGGAGGCGCGCCACCGACTTGCTTCCGTAGGGAAGCCGGATGCGGTCCCCGGCGAACCAACCGCGCAGGGTCAGCGGGCGGTCGAGGGACGCGGGAAGCGCGACCTGCGAGTCCGTCTCCAGCGGAACGGGGCTCCACTCCACCCGCCACGATACCGCACCGAGCTGGAGGAGCCGGCTTCCCTCCCCCACCCGGGTGAGGACCACTTGAGAGGGAGGGCTTCCCCCGCCCCAGCCTCGGGTCTCCCCATGGGCCGCCGCCCCGGCGCCGGGCGGGCCCAGGAAGATCCATCGATCCCGCGCCCGCACGAGTCGCATCCCGCCGGTGAGGTCCAGGCCCTTCCCGACCTGCAGCTCGTCCAATGCCCGCGTGGCTTGGCGCGTGCCCGTGTGCGAGAGAACCACTCCCACGCTCTCGGCTGCCCGGCGCAGCACCCGTCGGCGCAGGGGGACGGGAAGTTCCGCGATCAGCGCCACGGGCACCTCCACCCGGCCGGGGCCCACCTCCTCGACCGCATCCCGGAAGACCCACGCCTCCAGCGCTCGTAGCTCCTCGCGGTGTCGCGCCGCGTTCTCGGCCAGCCGCACCAGCGAGCGCCGGCTTCCGGCGGCCACCCGCGCCTCGGCGGCCGGCAGGATCAGGTTCCGAAGGGCGTTCCGGGCGTACCGCAGGTCCTCGTTGGTGGCGTCCCGACGGTGGGGCACGGCGTGTCGTTCCGCATAGGCCTCCAAGTCAGTCCGCCAGCGCCCCAGGAGCGGTCTCACCAGACGGCCGCTGGCCGATGCCATCCCTCCGAGCCCGTCGACGCCGGTCCCACGGAGCACGCGGAAGAGGACCGTTTCGGCCTGGTCGTCCGCATGGTGAGCCGTGACCACCGCGGTGGCCTTCGTCCGGGATCGGATTCCGGCCAGGAACCGGTGCCGTTGCACCCGTGCCTCCTCCTCTCCCGACGGCGCGACCTCCAGCCGCTCCATGTGGAGAGGCAACTCCCAGGCGCGGCACACGCCGGCAACCCAGTCGGCGTCCCCCCGGCTTCCCGCTCGCATGGCGTGATCCAGATGCGCCACCTGCAGCTCCCCAATCCGGCCGGTCCCGAAGCGGAGGTAGTGCAGCAGGACCATGGAGTCGAGCCCGCCCGAAACGGCGACCACCAGGGGACCCGCGGGGAGGGAGGCCGGGCTGAAGAGAGCCGGTCGCGTCACGACGGCGGCGCTCCCCCGGAAAGCAGGGCCGGCGGGAGGGGCCGCCCGTACTCCTCGTGGAGCACCCGGGCAAGCCGGTCGGGCCGGTCGGTCTGGATTCCGTCGACCCCCATCGCCAGCAACCGACGCATCTCGTCCTCGTCGTCCACGGTCCAGATCTGCACCGGGATGTTGCGCCGGTGGGCCTCGTTCAGGAAGCGGGGGGTGAGAATCGTGCGCCCCTCCCATCGCTCCGGGATCTGAAAGACGTCGGCGTGGGGCGTATAGACTACTCCGAAGGGCATCCGATGAAGAACGTAGAAGGCTCGGAGCTGCGAACGAGAGGCGCCCCATGGTCCGGGATACCCCTTGATGGCCTGACGATTCGCCTCGTGCTCCGCAGTCACCAGGACTCGCGGTTCCGCCCCGTGCTCCCGGATGAGATCCGCCAGCGGCCCCGCCACACGGTCGCACTTGCATTCCACGTTCAGGCGCACCCCCGGCAAGGCCGTGAGCAACTCCTCGAACCGTGGGACGCGAACTCCCTTGTGACGGAACGAGCCTTCCCCGGCGGGATCCTGGAAGCGGAACCCCGCATCGAGGTCCTGGATCTCTCCAACCGTCATCTCCCGGACGGCTCCGGACCCGTCGGTGGTGCGGTCCACCGTCTCGTCGTGGATCACCACGACCTCTCCATCCCGGGTGAGGCGGCAGTCCAGTTCCAGGATGTCGGCATCGTAGCCCTGCACAGCGAGCCGGAAAGCCTCCAGGGTGTTCTCCGGCGCCAGCCCGGCTCCGCCTCGGTGCGCCACCAGCATGGGCGCCCCGGCGAGATAGGGATGCCCGGGACGAGCGGCGGGGCGGACGCCCATCTCAGCCCGTTCCCGCTGTCTCCAGCAGGTGGATGTCGTTCGGGGTCAGCCCGTGGTACAGGTAGAGGATGAGCTCGATGAGCCGGTCCGTAACCCGCAACTCGCCGCGGATCCTACCCTGTTCCTCTGCGTCCTGGCCCGCCAACGCCTCCTCCAGCTCCAGAACGCGTCCGGCCAGGAAGGAAAGGAGATCCTCCACCACCTGAGGTCTCGGCTCCGCCGGCGCCAACGCGTCGGGATTCACCTGGGTGAGGAGCAGGCCGCGGACATAGGCCAGGAGTCCGGGAAACATGAGCTCGATGAGGGGCTCCCCTTCATCCACCGCCTCCTCGTCGGTGAGGTGTTCCCACTCGAGCTCATTCCAGTACAGGTCCTGCCCGTCCTCGAGAAGGTGCGCCCTCTTCTCAGGCGAGAGGGGGGAGTCGTCGGACTCGGGTTCGGGTAGCGCCCGGCCGAGAAGTCGGGACATGCGCTCCCGCCGGCCCTGCAGGAGAGTGGCGATGCGATCGCTCATGACGTCAGGGTCAGTTGGAAGAATCGATAGAGAGCGGACAACATGGCCCGGCCGCAAAGCGCGGGAAAGCCCCGTGGCGGAGGCGCCCACCACGAGCCATCTTCGCGTCCTCGACCTCCCTCACTTCTCCGGCCTCGCGTCATGGTCTCTTCCCGCCCCATTCGGTACGCTCCCCTCCTGCTCACCCTCCTCGCGCTCCTGACCACCGGTGCCCTCCACGCCCAGGAGCGGCTCCTCCTCCGACCCGACCGGGTCTTCGACGGTGAGCGGAGTCACAGCGGCTGGGTGGTGCTCGTCGAGGGCGAACGGATCGTAGCCGCGGGGACGGAGGGCGACCTGCGGCTCTCGGGACCGATGCGGGAGTTGAACCTCCCCGGCACCACGCTCCTACCCGGCCTGATCGAAGGCCACTCCCATCTCCTGCTGCATCCCTACGACGAGACGCCCTGGACGGACCAGGTTCTCCTGGAGTCTCTGGGGGAGCGGGTGGCACGGGGGGTGGCCCATGCGCGCGCCACCCTGGAGGCCGGGGTGACCACGACCCGCGACCTGGGTGCCGAAGGCGCCGGCTACGGGGACGTCGGGCTCCGTGACGCCATCGCGAAGGGTGTGGTGCCGGGGCCTCGCATGGTGGTGGCGGGCCCGGCCATCGTGGCGACGGGAAGCTACAACCCGAAGGGGGCACCGGAGCACCACCTCCCCAAGGGCGCGGAGGAGGCGGACGGCGTGGACTCCCTGATTCGCGTGGCCCGGGACCAGATGGGGCGAGGAGCCGATGTCATAAAGGTGTACGCGGATTACCGGTGGGGGCCCGACGGAGCCACTGCACCCTCCTTCACCCAGGAAGAGCTTCGTCGGTTGGTGGAAGTGGTGGAGAGCTCCGGTCGCCGCGTGGTCGCCCACGCCTCGTCGCCCGAGGGGATGAAGCGTTCGGTCCTCTCCGGAGTCCGGACCGTTGAGCATGGAGACGGGGGGACCGTGGAGACCTGGGCCCTCATGCGGGAGCACCAGGTGGCCTTGTGTCCCACCCTCGCCGCGGGCCACGCCATCTCCCAGTACGGCGGATGGGTCCCGGGTCAGGGTCCGAACCCAGACCGCGTCGTGCGGAAGCGCCGTAGCTACCGGGCTGCCCTGGAGGCCGGCGTGGACATCTGCTTCGGAGGCGACGTGGGGGTCTATCCCCACGGCGACAATGTGCGGGAGCTGGAGCTCATGGTGGATTGGGGCGCCGACCTTGGAATGGATGCGCGGGCCGCCCTTCGTGCCGCGACGGCCGGAAACGCCCGGATCCTGGAATTGGAGGACCGCGGTCGGATCGCCCCGGGACTCCTCGCTGACCTCCTTGTGGTGGAGGGGGATCCGGCGCAGGACATCTCTCGGCTCCGGGCCGTACGGATGGTGCTGAAGGGAGGTGAGGTGGTCTATTCGCGCTGAGCCGTCATCGGTGGGGTGTTCCCGCCGTCGCGGAGGGTTTGAAACGTTCCCGGGGCGTGTCCCGTCGTGAAGGACGGGACGGGTGCCTGGTATCGTTGAATGGCCCGTTCCCCCGCAGCGTATTCCTCCCGTGGTGCCAAAGGTGGCGTCACACCGGTCCGAAGCACGGGAAAGACACATGCAACTGATCCTGCACATCCTCGTGAGCGCGGCGCTCCTGTTCGTCGTGGGCAAGCTCGTGGACGGCATCGAGGTAGAGAGCGGCGGCGCGGCCGTGTTCGGCGCCATCATGCTGGGGCTCGCCAACACCTTCGTGAGGCCGATCCTGGTCTTCCTGACCCTGCCCATCACCCTGTTGACGCTGGGCCTCTTCCTCTGGGTCCTGAACGCGGTGATCCTGATGCTGGTGGCCGCCGTGGCACCCGGAGTCCACGTGCGCGGCTTTGGGTCCGCGCTCCTGGGGAGTCTCCTGCTGGCCATTCTAAACTGGGGAGTCGGCGCGATCTTCTGATCCTGGTCGGGCACGGCCCGGGGCAGAGGCGAGACCGGTTGGTGGCGGCTCGCTCAGTGGCCGGTCAGCGGCCAACGCCGCCGTCGACCGGCCCCTCGGGGCCGACCGCCGTAGAATCGTCGCCCCCCTGGCGCTCGAAGAACTCGCTCCGCAGGAGCGCCATGAGGACCACGTCCGAGAGTTGGCCGCCGCGGAAATGCGCCTCCTTCAAGACACCCTCGAACCGGAATCCCATGCGCTCGTTGAGGCGGATGTTCGCGAGGTTGCCGCCCAGCGTCCGCAAGTACACCCGGTTCAGATCCAGGACACGGAAGCCATACTGGAGTAGCCGAAGAGTCGCCTGGCGGGCCAGTCCTCGTCCACGGTACTCCGGCACTCCGATGACCTTGGCGATCTCCGCCTGGCGCGTGACCTGGTCGATTCGGTGAAGGGAGACGGCGCCAAAGGGTCGATCCGTGGTCGGTTCACACAGTAGAAGATCGAGCCGGCCGAAAGCGGACTCGACTCCCAGGTTGCCCAGAATGCCGGCGATCAGCGCTGGAGCCAGGCTGTCACGCACCACCGAATCCTCTACCCACGCCTGCACCTGCACCCGGTCCGCTTCCTGGGCCGGCCTGAGGGTCAGCCGTTCCCCTACGAACGTCGGACGGCCCCGGGAATCGCGCATCAGCCCCTCCAGCGGCTCGCCCCTGGGCTGGGGTGGCCGTTCCTCCCGCTCGAATCCGGCGTCCGTGACCGCCTTCATCACCTCGCTCACGAATCCGATCAGGTCGCTCCCGTCGTGTCCGGCGGTCTTCAGCTCGCGAATGATGCTCCGCGCCAGCACGCGAAAGAGGGAGCGGCGCGTCTCGGCCGCCGCGTAGTCCTGGTAGTCCAGGGCCGCGATGATCCGGGTGGGGTCGTATTCGCCCACGTGATCGCGCTCGTCGAGGGGAGGGTGCTGCCTACCGAAGAATCCCGGCACATCCTCCGCTGCGCAAGAACCGCTCCGATCAATCCAGCAGTCGCACCTTTCCGTCCTCGAGGCTGTAGACGGCCCCCCGGACCTCCACTCGGCCGGCCTGCAGCGCATCCGCAACCACGGTGCTGGAGCGGGCGATGACGTCGACCTGGTGCCTCACGTTGGCCTCGATGGCGGCATCGATTCCCGCACCGGCGGCAACCGCCGGAGTGATGTGCTGGAACAGGGTCGAGATTTGTCCTGGAACCGCCTTCCCCTCCACCGCCGCGGTCACCGCACCGCAGGCGCTGTGGCCCAGGACCAGCACCAGCTGGGAGCCCAGGACCCCCACCGCGTACTCCAGGCTGGCGACCTCTTCGGGAGTGGCCACGTTTCCGGCGACCCGGACCGTGAAGAGGTCACCGAAGCCCTCGTCGAAGAGAATCTCCACCGGAACCCGGGAGTCCGCGCATCCGAGGATGGCGGCGTAGGGCTGCTGCCCCTCCTGGAGCTCGCGGACCCGGTCCAGGCCACGCCGAGGTTCGTCCGCGTCTCCTGAAACGAACCGCCGGTTCCCCTCCATGAGTCGGGCCAGAGCTTCCTGGGGACTCGTGGGAACCGGCCGTATTGAAGCAGCCGCTGGGAGGGGAAGCGCCGTGGCCGCCAGGCCCGCCGATCCCATGGCGGCGGCGCGCAGCAGATCTCTGCGGGTGACGGTGTTGGTGTGTGTCATCGAAATCATGGAATCCCCCTGTGGGCGGGCCTGTTGGTGGGTTGACGCTCAAGGATAACGACGACACGTCATTGGTTGAAGTATGAATTATCAATCGAATGTATAGTATCCCCCTATGGGCCCCGCGGATTGGATCGCCGGGGGGGAGCGACGCAGGAGGAGCGGGCGGAAGGGCCCCGTCCAGGAGACGCGAAACGGCCGCCCGGAGGCTGTTCCGGGGGGCCGTTTCGCGGACCATCAGGTCAGTGCCGGAGGAGGGACTTGAACCCCCGACACGCGGATTATGATTCCGCTGCTCTAACCAACTGAGCTACTCCGGCAGGGAGACGAAAAATCTCATCCTACGTTCCGGCACTGTCAAGACGCGCCACCGGGCACCCCACTGGCAGCACGGCGGGGTTGCGCAGGGGCGCCCTACCGGGCGAGGGTGAGGGTGCCGTCCGGGTGAACGAAGCCCTCCTCGGACGCGTATCAAGAGCAGGACCCTCCTCCGATTTCAACCACGGAGCAACCGAATGGATCCCGCCACCATCCTGATCCCCCTGGCCGCGGCAGGCGCCATCACGCTGGTGACTTCGATCCGCGTCCTGTACGAGTACCAGCGCGGTGTGATCTTCCGGCTCGGGAAGCTGGTTCGCGCGAAAGGGCCCGGCGTGGTCTTCCTGGTCCCCTTAGGCGTGGACCGGATGCGGAAGATGGACTTGCGCATCATCGCCCTGGACATCCCCCCGCAGGAGACCATCACCAAGGACAACGTGTCGGTGACGGTGAACGCGGTGGTCTACTTCCGCGTCGCC
>JBDHLC010000071.1:0-1915 GCA_039586075.1 Gemmatimonadota bacterium
ACGGGCCCAGATGGACACTCCGACCGATCCCCACCGTCCAGCCCGGCAGGTTCGGACCTCTGGATCCGCGCTACCCGACCCGGCAGAGCACCGAGGCCTAGAGGGCCGGTCGCTGGAATCCTCCGAACTCGCCTTCCACCCATCGGGCCACCGCCAGGGCGACGTCCTCCCGACCCGGCCTGGCCACGATCTGGACCCCGATGGGCAGACCCTCGGGAGACGTGCCCGCTCGGACCACCGCCCCGGGCCATCCGGTGAGGTTGTACGTGAAGGTGTAGCTGAACCCCACCAGGTCCTCCATCTCCGGGCCGTGGCGTCGGGCGGGCGTAGCGTTCACCGGGCAGAGGATCACGTCGTAGTCGGCGAAGAAGCCCAGCATGGTGCTCCGCCACGTGTACCAGCGGTCCAGGAGCGCGTCGAGCTCGACGGCACCCAGGACCGCGGGGTCCGGCGTGAGGGCCCGTTCCGTCGTGCCCGCGGCCCGTAGAAGCCGGTTGACGGCCGCGTCTCCATCCCAGGAGTAGAGGGCGGTCAACTCCCAGGCCTGCTCGATGCCGGTGGGACGCACCTCCTCCACCGACTGCACCTCCGACGCCAGCGCCCGCGCCACCCGTCCAATGGTGTCGACGGTCTCGGCGGTGGGCGAGGCGATCCCGTTGTCCGTGTGGAAGGACACGGCCAGCGTGCCCAGGTCCACGGCCTCCGGATCGCGCCACGGCAGGGGCACCACGGCGGGATCCACGAAGTCGGGTCCCGAGATCAGAGCAGCAGGGTGAGGTCTTCCACCGAGCGGGCCAGCGGTCCGATCTGCTGGAAGGAGTCCTGGATCCCGCCGAAGGGGTAGACGTGTCCCGTCCGGGGAACCCGCCCCGAGGTGGGCTTGATGCCCGCGATCCCACAGAAGTGGGACGGTAGGCGAATGCTGCCTCCGTAGTCACTGCCGATATCGAAGGGGCTTCCACCCGCCGCGATGATCGCAGCCGCACCACCGCTACTTCCCCCCGGCGACCGGTCCAGATCGTACGGGTTGTTTGTCATGCCGTAGACCCGATTGTCCGTCTCGAACGAGAGGGTGAATTCCGGCGTATTGGTCTTCCCCATCAGGATGGCGCCCTGTTCCCGGAGCCGTGCCACGACGGTGGCGTCGCGTTCCGGCACGAACGAGGCCCGGCCCAGGGTCCCACCGGTGGTGATGACACCCTCGGTGTCCAGGGAGTCCTTGATGGTCATGGGAATCCCATGCAGCTCTCCCCAGACCTCGCCCCGGGCCAGGGCGTCGTCCGCTTCCCTGGCCCGGGCCAGCGCCGCTTCTCTCTGGATCTGGAAGACTGCATTCAGCTGGCCGTTCACCGCCTCGATCCGGTCCAGGCATGCACCCACCACCTCCACCGACGAGACCTCCCCAGCCTTTATGGCATCGCGCAGAGCCCGAACCCCGGAGAAGTGGATCGGATCGGCCAGTTCCGAAGTGGAGGCCGGTGGAGCGGTGGACTCGCAGCCGCTAAGGGAGGAGGCCAGGGCCGCCGCGGCCCCCAATGCGCCCAGCGCCTCGCGCCTGGACCACATCTTGGCTTCCCCCAACCCCTCCTGGTGGAAGATGAAAGACTCGGGTGAATGTCTCATTGCGCCCCCTTCGCCGAAAATGTGCGGTGCGATCGAGGGGGCAGAATGGTCTTTCGGCAGGGGCGCCGCCAGCGAATGCCTACCGCCCCTCCGTCGTTCTCACCCACCACCTCCGGGAACCGGCGGATGTTGCCCAGCCCGATGGCGAATCCCGCCCTGGCCCTGATGAAGCCGAAGCGACTGCCCCCGTGCTCCCCATTCATCCTCATCCGAGTACCGTGAAGCTGCTCTCCTGGTAGATCTCCCGGTCGCGGGAGTAGAACCCGACGTTCAGCTCGTGCCCGGTGAAGGG
>JBDHLC010000071.1:1939-11350 GCA_039586075.1 Gemmatimonadota bacterium
CCTGATTCGCACGCCACGACGAGCTCCGCCATGAGCTTGCCCACCATGGGTGCGGTCTTGAACTGGTTGCCGCTCGTTCCGATGGCAAGGTAGAAGCCGTCGAGACTCGACCGACATCGATTGAGAAGGCCAAGAGAATGGAGACGACGATCGTGACTCCCTCGAGCAGCTTTGCCGCCCAGCGGCCGTTCCGTAAGTCTGCCATCGTGCTCCCAGGCCGGGCCTGCCTGACTCTCCGTTTGGTTGCACCCATTCTGGAGCGTCGGTTGCGGCCCGTGCAACCTACCTCGCGCCCCGCAGCTGCTCAGGATGCACCAAAGACACAAGACATCGCAGCCTCGCACTCCGGCGATACGTCGCGACCCAGCCGGGCTCGAACCGGCGACCGGTCACGGTCAGTCGGACCGACCGCTACAGGCCGCCCGGATTCCTAGAAGTCGATGTATCGAATGACCTCCCACACCCCGTCCCGCGAACGCATGAGATGACCTCCCGGAAAGAAGGGGAGGTCTTCCAAGCCACCCAAGATCACGATCACGATCAGGTCCCCGGGCTGAAACGCCTTCATCAACGGACCCAGGATCTCATCCTGGACGGCCTCCACGGCCTCCTGCTCGGACCCCCACCAAATGTCGAGCTGGACGGCCACATCTCGTGCCACGGCGTCCGTGTCGCTGTCCGCGTCGGCGAACCGCACGGCGTGCACGTAGAAGTCCTGGCTGCGGTCGGAGATCGCGCGGATCATCCCATCCCGATTGCGGAGGTCCCGGGCCAGCCAGCGATCCAGGTCCTCTTCGGTCCGGGTGACGTAGGCATCCTGAACGAAGGCCAGTCCGACACCGCGCATGTCGGCGCGTGAGATTTCGCCCTGCTGGGCTGCAGCCAGGTCCGGCACCGTCAGGAGTGACGTGGCTATCAGGGATGGAACCACCAAGCGCGACATCCAGTTCATGGACCGCCTCCGATCAGGGGAAGAGATCCGGCACGCTAGCGACGAATCGTAACGGGGGGAATACTCCGGAATCTGGGTGTGGCACCGGGGAAACGGGTATCCTGCAAGAGCCTCGACTCGTGCCCGCGACGTGCACGCGCCTGCCCCTACCGACGGATGCCCCGAAGCCCCGCCGGACCAGAAGGTCCAGCGGGGCCCCATTACGTCAGTGGAGCCAGCTGGGCTCGAACCGGCGACCCCCTCTTGGCAACCCGATCCTCGGTGAAGCCGAATCAAGGCAAGAACACGGCTGACTCACTGGTGGAGCGCACGATCTGCCGTTCTTGGCCGACATCGATACCGGAAGCTGCCGGGGCAAAGAGGCCCAGTATCGGGCCCAAATGGACACCGGGTTGGCAACCGCGCACTCAGCAAATCTGGTGTGTGCAACCGCTCCGCACCGCAAGGCTGCTACCGGGGACCCTCGCCAGACGGGGATGGCGCGCGCCTCTGACCACCTGCGCCCCTCCGCAGGCTGACCCTCCGGGCGGTACTGGGCCGTCCCCCTCACCTTCCCTATTGATAGCCGCTCAGGCGGAGGACTTCGCCGACCGGGAGTTCGAGGATTTTGGGGATCGCCTGGTCGCCCTGCCGGGCCATCAAGGCCTCGTAGGGTCGCCTAGAGGGGTGCGCAACGAGGTTCGGGTGTCGCTGGAGGATGGCATGTCGCGGCGGGCGCGCCCCCCAGCCGGTGAGCCCATGAGCAACCGCGTGGGCCGCTTCCACGCCAAAGGAATGTGACGTGCTGTTCGCCCTTCGACGCGACCCTAGTTCATGACCGGACGTCCCTGCACCTCCATCGCCGGATCGCTCTTCGCAGCAACCTGTGTGTTCGTAACCGCCAGTTGTGGTGGCAGCGGGCCGGAGGCCTCCGCGACCACCGTGTCCGATTCCGCCGGGGTCGCCCTCGTGGAGGCGTCCGCCCAGCAACGGGCTCTGCCGTGGGTCGCCGAGCGGGTCTTCACCATCCCGTCCCTCGAAGACGACGGCGATGGGTTCTTCAGCGTGTCGGACCTGGTCGTTGCCGGCGGCGACCGGATCGCCGTCCTGGACCGCGACGGCCATCGGGTCGTCCTCTTCGACGGCGAAGGCAATCACCTGGCCCAGGCCGGGGAACAGGGTGGCGGCCCCGGAGAGTTTCAGTATCCCTTCAGCATGTTCGCCCGGGCCGACGGCGGAGTGTCGGTGTTCGACCTGATGAACGCGCGCCTGGAGACGTTCGACGCATCGCTGGAGTACACGGAGTCGGAAACCTTGGGCGGAACCGCCTTCTTCGGAGGACCGGTGGCGGACCTGGGCACCGTCCGGGTTGTGAGCGGCCGCAATCCAGGGGGTTCGGCCACGGAGAGGATCCTCGCCGTGAGTGCCGCCGACACGGTGGAGATCGTGAGGTCGGTTCGAGCGGACGGCGCCACGGTCACCCTGGCGAGCTGCGGCATGCAGCTGGGCAGCATGCGTCCGATCTTCAGCCCCCGGACGCTGTGGGCCGCCGGACCCGATGGTGAGGTCTTCGTGTCCGATACCGACCGATTTGAGATCGACGTCTACCGGGCGCCCGACTTTGATCTGGTGCGGCGCATCCGCCGCCACGTACCGGTCCAGGCGGCGAATGCCGACCTGGCGCTCGCCACGGTTGGGGATGGCATGCGGATGATGACGTCAGCAGGCACGCGCACGTGCGACTCCCAGGAGGTCGTGGAGCAGCAGGGCTTCGCGCCCACCGTCCCCCCCATCGCCGACCTGATCGCGTCGCCCACGGGGGAGCTCTTTGTCTCGCGCTGGGCCCTGCCCGACGAGGCGCCCCCCATCGACGTCTTCTCGGTGGAGGGCAACTACATCGGGACGCTCCCTGCAGGCTTCCCCTTCCCTGACGCCTTCCTGGCGGACGGTAGGTTCGTGGTCACGGAAGAGGACGAACTGGGGATTCAGTCGGTGGGGGTGTACTCAATTCGGAAGTGAGGCGGGCCGGACCTGCACCCCCTTCACAATCCTCGTAGCTACGGGGTCTACCTGGTCTTAGCGGACAGATGAGCTAAGGCACCGGGGGAGGCCGCGGCTGGGCTTGAGCACGTAAAGGGCCTCAGGTGGCACACGATCCGTGAGTGGAGCCAGCCGGGCTCGAACCGGCGACCCCCTGCCTGCCAATCGATGATCGGTAAAGCCGAATCACGGCAGGAACACGTATTACTCCCTGGTGGAGTGCACGATCTGCCGTTCTTGTCCGACATCGATGCCTGACGTCCAGTGGCGAACTAGCCCGAACCACTCAGCGAACTCATTTGTCAGGGCCTCGTCCCCGGCTGGCGTGGCCCCGTTACGGCGGATCGGTCCGGGCGCCCCCGCCCCAGACCCGGACCCCGCTTACCCAGACGGCCTCGATGCCCGTCGACAGCACGTGGGGCTCGTCGAAGGTGGCCTGGTCGGCCACGGTAGCGGGATCGAACAGCAACAGGTCGACCCACACCCCGGGGGCCACCACGCCGCGGTTGCGGATGGCAGGGTGGGAGGACCACCCCGCCCGACTCGGCCGACCCGTGTCGCTCCGTGAACGGATGAGCGCTCTTCGGGCTCGGGTGCGCCTCTCCACTAGACGAGCACTTCTATTGCGAGGGGGAAAATGATGCGGACCGAGAGTGGGGGTACGACCACTGAGGAGCGTGCAAGCGGGGGTTCGAACGGGGCGGACGGCCCGGTCGACTTCGTGGCCCGCGTGAGGGCGCTCGGCCCCGCGTTCGCCGAGCGGGCGCCCAGGCACGACTCGGAGGGCTCGTTCGTCGCCGACAACTACCAGGACCTCCGCGAGGCGAAGGTGTTCTCCGCAATCATCCCCTCCGATCTGGGTGGGGGTGGGGCCTCCTATGCGGAGGTCGCGGCGGTGATCGGGGAGCTCGCGCGCTACGATGGATCGACCGCGCTCTCCTATGCCATGCATACCCACCCCGTGGCGGCCAACGTCTACAAGCACCTGCACGGCGACGAGCGCTCGTCGGCCGCGCTCAGGAAGATCGCGGCGGGAGAGCTCGTCATCGCCGGCACCGGTGCCAACGACTGGCTGCGTTCCTCCGGGAGCGCCGTAGCAGTGGAGGGCGGCTACCGGGTCACCGCGCACAAGCGGTTCGTGAGCGGGTCCCCCGGGGCGGATCTCTTCGTCACCAGCGCCGCCTACCAGACGGAGGAGGCTTCCGAGGTCCTGCACTTCGCGATCCCGTTCTCGACCAAAGGCGTGACCCTCCTCACCAACTGGAACGCGCTCGGCATGCGTGGCACCGGTTCCGGCGACGTCGTGCTCGATGACGTCTTCGTGCCCGAGGAGGCCATCGTGATGCGGCGCCCGGCGGGCGGATGGCACCCCATGTGGGACGTGATCATCCCCACGGCGCTGCCGCTCATCACCGCCGCGTACGTCGGCCTGGCCGAGGCCGCCGCCGAGGTCGCCGTGGAGGTCGCCCGAAGCAAGAAGGCACCCCCGGCCGAACTGATCGGCGAGATGCGCAGCCGACTCGCCGTCGCGCAGATGGCGCTCGACGACATGGTGGCACGGAACGCGGACCACTCCTTCACCCCTTCGCTCGAGCAGACGGACACGATCTTCGTCCGGAAGGCGCTCGCCACCGAGGCCGTGAAGGACACGGTCGAACTCGCCGCGGAAATCGTGGGCGGCTCCGGGTTCTATCGCGGCCATCCGATCGAGCGGATGGTACGCGACGTGCGGGCAAGCCACTTCCACCCGCTTCCGGTACGTGCACAGCGCAACTTCACGGGTCGCCTCGCACTGCGCCTGGAGCCGATCTGATCTGGCCTCCGTAGCGAGGCCGCGACGGCTCAGCCCCCGTTCTCCTCCGCCAAGAGGGCCTGCACCTCGTGGAGCCAGTGGGTCCACAGGACCAGCTGTCCGTTTGTGTCGGTCTCGTCGATCGCCACGCTGAAGCCCTCGGGATGGACCTCGGACGTCGCGTGGAGGCTGGCGACGCTGCCGTAGAAGTCGAGGTCGATGAGGCGGTCGAGAGGGGTGACGCCGATCGCATCCTCTCGGACGTTCAGGTTGGCCGCCCGCATGCCGCGCTGGGTTCTGAAGTAGAGCCTGTCCCCACCAGGATTCCAGACGGGCGAGCCCGACGGCTCGGTGGAGATCTGGACCCTGGCTCCCTGCCCGGGGAGGGGCCGGGCGTAGACGTGGGGGCGGCCCGATTCGGCCGAGGTGTAGGCGAGCCAGCGGGAGTCGGAAGAGATCGCGTGGAACTCCACCTCCTCGGTGCCGGGGATGGGGCGGGCGCCGGTGGAGTCGATCGAGCGGCGGAAGAGGACGTTCCGGCCCTCGCTCAGGCCCCGATAGACGATTGTGCGCCCGTCCGCCGAGATCTGCACGTTCCAGGATCCGCGCTCCAAACTCAGCTCCGCACGATCCTCCAGGATGAAGCGCGAGGGCACCCGATCGGTCCCCGACCCCGCCGAACCACGCGTCGCCACCGCCCAGATTGCAACAAGCATCGAGATTGCCGCGATCCCGGCGAAGACCGAGACCCGGCGAGAGGCGGCGCGAGCGGTCGACAGGGATCCGGCGTGGGGCCCCGAGGCGAAGCCGCCGGAGAGGCAGTTCGGGTCGCGCAGCGCCTTGGCGAACTCCGGGGGCTCTCGATCCGGTCTGCGGGTAGCTTCTGCAGCGCGTGGCGGATGACCGCGTCCACGTGCGCCGGCACCGAGCCCCGCTCCGCTGTGACCGAGGGCGCCTCCTGGGTCAGAATGCGCCCGAGCACCGCCTGCGCGGACGAGCCCGTGAAGGGCGGCTCCCCGGCGAGCATCTCATAGTGGACACAGCCCAGGGAGTAGACGTCGGAGCACGCGTCAGGCGTCCGGTCCGCCGGGCTCCGTGCGCCGATGACGACCGAGGAGTTCGAGAGCGTGGCGGAGTCACCCGCAGTCTCCTCCTACGGTCGTGGATCGACCCTCGGGGCCGCGCCCCACGGGCTCCGCAGCCCGACACGGTCCAGGATTGCCCGATATCGAGGATGGGCCTTTATCTCCTCCGGGAGCGGAACGGTGGCCAGGTACGCCACCTGGAAGTCCCGCATCTGCTCACCGCGCTCGATCCAGTCGAGGGCCAGTTCCACGCTACCCGCCCGTCCGAACAACATCCCGATGGCCACGGGCCGGATGAAGATGTCGCGTGACAGCTCGATCAGATGCTCCGCCGCCGCGGTGAATCCCTCCCGGACCGAGGTCGCCGCCCGGATGACCGCGGCACAGCTCCCCTGCCCAAGCGTGTCGAAATGATCCGCCAGGGCCCGGAGGGCGTCGTCTTCCCGCCCGAGGATCGCCGACGTGAAGGCGACACCCTCATACGACAACGGGCTAGGGGGGAGCTCGGCATACAGCGCGAGCGCCTCTTCGAACCGGCCCGTCAGCATGGTCTGGGCGGCTCCCAGCGTCGCCGTGAAGGGATTGAACGGATCCACGGCACGCGCCTGGGCGATGGCCGCATCACTCTCGGGAATGCGGTTCATCATGGCGAAGAAGTGGGAGTAGAAGGCGTGGGCCTCCGGATTGTGCGGATCCAATTCGATCGCCCGACGCCACGCCCGCTCCGCAGCCGAAAAGTCCCATTCGTACCAAGTCAGGACCTGGGCCATGGCTTGGTGGGCCTCACCGAGGTGCGGCCCCAGCTCGACGGCGCGCTGCGCGGACCGCAGCCACCGGGGGCCCGACTCGGACGGGGGGAGCATCCCGAGCACCGTCATCGACCCCCAGATGAGCGCCATCCCGGCATGGGCCGCCGCGTAGTCCGGCTGGATCTCGATGGCCGACTCATAGTAGCGCAGGCCCCTCTGGAGATCGGCGGGCATGAACCGCTGCTGGTGTACTCGCCCACGCATGTAGTTCTCATAGGCCGCTGGGTCCACCACCTGCAGCTCCGACGTCCTGGGACGCCGCGGCGCCGCGGCGCCGAGCACGGCCTCTGCCGCCGCGGAGGCGACGTCGCGGTACAGACGCAGGATCTCCGGCACGTCACCCTCGAAGGAGTCCGACCACACGCCCTCCTCATTGGCCCCGTCGACGAGGCGCGCCTCGATGCCGACCCGCTCCCCGGATCGAAAGAGAGAGGACTCCAACATCGTGTCGACGCCCAGTTCCCGGGCGATCTCACCGGTCGCCTTCTCTGTCCCGGCGTACTGGACGACCGACGACCGGGCGAGCACTGCCACGTTGCCCTTGGAGAGGCGCGAGATGAGGGCCTCATGGAGTCCGAGGGTAAGGAACTCCTGCTCCGGATCTCCGGTGACGTTGACGGGGGGAAGGACGGCGAGTCGACGCCGACCCACGACCTCGACAACCTCCTCCGCCTCGAGAGTCCGGGCGAAGGCTCGGGGCGAGGAGAAGCGATCCGCCGGTTCCTTCGCCAAGGCTCGCTTCACCGCCCGGTCGACGAAGAGAGGGATCGAGGCGTCGTCCATGCGCAGGCTGGGCACAGCCTCGGTGGCATGCTTGGCCATCAGGGCGGGCCCGGTCCGGGCCTGGAACGGAGGGCGGCCCTTGAGCATCTCGAAGGTCACGCACCCGAGGGCATAGATATCGGTTCGGCCATCTACCTGGTCCTGTCCGAACGCTTGCTCCGGACTCATGTAGGTGGGAGTCCCGACCGCTATTCCCGTACGGGTGAGCCTCTCACCGCCGGCCCTCTGCACGGCTCGCGCGATTCCGAAGTCTGCCACGTACGCGTGTCCGTCGGACAGGAGGATGTTGCCGGGCTTGATGTCCCTGTGGATCACCCCCTCCTGGTGCGCGTAATGCAGCGCCGACGCGACCTGCGCCGTGATGGCCAGGGCCTCCGACAGGGGCAGCGCGCCATCCCGGGCGAGCCGTTCGTCCAGAGACTCGCCACGGACCAGGGGCATGCTGTAGTAGAGGAAGCCCCCAGCTTCACCCGAGTCGAAAACGGGAAGGATGTGAGGATGGGTCATCCGACCCGCGATGCGGATCTCCCGAATGAACCGCTCCGCACCCACCGCCGCCCCCAGCTCGGGCCGGAGAACCTTGAGGGCCACCGTCCGGTCGTGCTTGAGATCGCGGGCGCGGTACACCTTGGCCGTGGCGCCCTCCCCGAGCATCTGATCCAGGGCGTAGGCCCCCTCGAGCGCGGCGACCAATGCGGCAGGGGCGTCCATGAGCTTGAGGCCAGGAAGAGCGAGGGCGCGACCTTCAGCGAAGGCCGTACCATGAAGCCCGGTGGCCCCGGATGTCAAGGAACGTCGAGGGCGTAAGATGGCCGCCGTCGGAAGCAAGGCGGCCCGACCCTCCGAGAGGACTGCCAGCCCCGGCGCGAAGGCTATCCCCACCTGGGATCACCGTGCCCGATTCAGGCACCCGGGCCTCCGACGCCGACGCCTCGGGGGCTTCCTCGGCTCGACCCGTCCATCTGACGAAGTCGCCTGTTGGCGTCCGCCGAGACGGAGTTGGACACGAGAAGCCGGGCATCCAAAAGCATGGCCCCATGCCCGTTAGAACAGTCGAAGGGGACTTCTCGTTGGAGCTTCAGGCGAATCTCGCGACAGCCCCGACTTACGAATCGTAACGGGCGAGCCGCTGGGGAGCCTTGAAATGATGTCCCGTGGACGCCGCCATCACACGCGAGAGTAGTGTGATGGTAGTAACCAGGTGTCCAATCCCAGTAGAGCCAGCCGGCCTTGAACCGGCGACCCCCTCCTGGCAAATCGATCCTCGGTGAAGCCGAATCACGGCGAGAACACGGCTAACTCACTGGTAGAGCGCACGACCTGCCGTTCTGGTCCGACATCGATGCCGGAATCCGCCGGGGCAAAAAGGCCCAACATCGGGCCCAAATGGACGCCGGGACGGATTCGAGCCCGGCAGGCGCGCCTTCGCCTCATCGTCAGGGCTACAGAGAAGACCGGTCCTCGGATGGCCCCACGTCCTCGGGAGGCGTTTCAGGTGTCCCCCCCTGCGACGGTGTCGCATCATCAAGCCTCTCCTCCGCGGCCTCGCCCACCCACCAAGCCCCTCTCCCCAGGATGCGAGCCGCTACCAGGGCAATCACGGCCAACGAGAAGAACAGCCCCGCTTCCGTCAGACTGGGAAGCAGCCCCAGCGACTCCACCCCGAGACGCACACGCGTGGCGTACGCGAGGTACGCCAGGACGAGGACCGCCCCTTCACCCCGGGTCACCAGTCCGTCCGTGAAGGAGACGATCAGACAGAACAGGGCAGCGGCGAGCATCACGGGGATATCGACTCCTATTGCAGCGGCAGGCACCGCGAGCCCGTTCGGCGTGGTCATGGCGGAGATCCCCAGCACCGCCAGGATGTTGAAGATATTGCTCCCCACCACATTTCCTACGGCCAGGTCTCGCTCCCCCCGCAGAGCGGCGACCAGGGACGTGACCAACTCGGGAAGCGAGGTTCCGGCG
>JBDHLC010000122.1:0-5606 GCA_039586075.1 Gemmatimonadota bacterium
GCTGAAGACCACACGGGAGCCGGTCTCGTCCCACACCGCCGCCGAGTGCTGCCAGTCCCCGGTCTCCGGGGCCAGTGGTGCCCGGCCTCCGTCGGGCCCGTACAGCCAGAGGTACACGAAAGCATTCGCCACGAGGCTGTCCCCGCCCGGCGACACGCGCACGCTCCCGTACTGGTCTCGGATCTCGGAGAGCGGGGTCGCTCGACCCTCCTGATCCACGCGCACCAGCGTCCGCTGATTCATGTCCGCAGGCACGTACGCGAGCGTACCGGTGGGCGAGAGCCCGATCCAGGCCTCCGTGAACCACACCCGGCGGTGCACCCCGGTCAGGAGGCTGGTCGCCGTCGTCTCTGCATCGCCGCCGTTGGCACCAGGCCGATACTGCAGGTTCGTAAGGTCGCCGGTGGCGAAGAGCAGGCGGCCGGATTTCGTGACCCATCCGGACGATGCTCCGGCCTCGAGGAGCGTACGCTCGCCGGTGTCCATATCGAGGCTCCGCACCGCCAAGCCCCCCTGTCCCACCGAGCTGTACACGATCTCCCTCGTTCCCGGGACCCAGCGCGGGAAGCTCAGCGCATATGCGCTGTCGGCCTGCGGGAGGAGGAGCCGCTCGGCGTCGCCGGGGCCGCCACTGGCGGAGACCCGCATGAGTCCACCGTTCCAGATCGGAACGAAGACGATCGTGCCGTCCTCACCCCAGGTGCCACCCTGGGTAGGCGCCTCGGCGAGGGGTCGCGGAGGTCCCCCGCCGCGGTCCCAGCGGAAGAGTCGGCCCCGGGCGAAGAAGGCGACGGACCGGCCGTCCGGCGAGAAGAAGGGGTACTCCGCCCCCTCCGAGTCCGGCACCTCCTCCGGCTCGAAGTCGTCCGGCACCTCCTCCGGCTCGAAGTCGTTCAGGTCCCTCAGAAAGAGGCGAGGGGCCTCGGAGGCCAGACCAGCGGTGTACGCTACCGTCCTCCCGTCCGGGCTTACGGCGGGAGCCGACGTTACCGCCTGACCGGGCGGAAGACCGATGGTGAGACGGGTCACGGGTGGGCCCTGCCAGGGGCGCCAGGCACCGAGCGCCACTCCCCCGATGAAGAGCGCGGCCGCCACCGAGCTTCCGACCCACCGACCGGTCGGCCGTTCACGACGGTCCGCGGAATCTCCGTCCGAACCGGAGTCGGGTCCATGTCGGAAGGTCGGATTCTGGAGCGCCTCGCCGAACTCCGCAGCCGTGGTGAAGCGGTCCGCGGGGAGCTTCTCCATGGCCTTGCGCAGCGCATCCCGGACGTGAGCGGGAACCGAGGATCGGGCGTCCGTCACGTCCCGGGGCTCTTCGGTGAGGATCCGCATGAGCACGGCCCGGGCGGTGGACCCCGCGTGGGGTGGGTCGCCGGCGAGCATCTCGTACAGCACGCATGCCAGCGAGTAGAGGTCCGATCGAGCGTCCATCCCCCGGTCCGCCGAGGCCTGCTCCGGGCTCATGTAGTGCGGCGTGCCGACGCTCATCCCCGTATCCGTGAGCCGGTCGCCTCCCGCCGTGCTGATGGCCAGGGCGATCCCGAAATCCGCCACCACCGGCTGCCCGGCGTGCAGCAGGATGTTCGCCGGCTTGATGTCCCGGTGTACCACGCCGCGTTGGTGGGCGTAGTGCAGGGCGCTGGCGACGGCGGCAGCAATTCCCACCGCCGCGTCCACGGGGAGCTGTTTTTCCCGATCGAGGCGATCCCGGAGCGATTCCCCGTCCACGTAGGGCATGACGTAGTAGAGGAAACCGTCGGCCTCTCCCGAGTCGAAGAGCGGCAGGATATGGGGGTGCTGGAGGTTGGCCGTGGTCTTGATCTCGGCCAGGAAGCGCTCCCCCCCGATTACGGCGGCCAGCTCGGGCTTCAGCACCTTGATGGCCACGCGGCGGTCGTGCTTGAGGTCCTCGGCCAGGTAGACGGTGGCCATGCCTCCCGCGCCGAGCTCGCGCTCGATGCGGTAGCGGTCGGAGAGGGCGGTGGTGAGGCGGGAGGGGAGGTGGGTCATCGCGGGAGGGGTTTCAGAGTCTGCGCAACATCCGCCTCGCCAGGGGAGGTCCGCAAGTCGAAGGATGCCAGCCACCGCGGGGCACCGGGCCTGCCCGAGCGACGCACCACGAGTTCGCCCCGCGTGAGAACCTTGCCATCCCGGTCCCCGTGGCCTCTTCTTCGTCGTCATGTCGTACCCCTCCCCAGGCCCGAACCTCCGGTCCTGACCGCGAGAACTGAGTGATGTCAGGACTCACAGCTCCGCTCAACATGGCTCATGCCGACCGCTACGGGATCGAAAAGCACGTGTGCGAAGGCGGCATGGCCACCCTCTACCTGGCCCACGGCCTGAAGCACGATCGCAGGGTGGCGTCAGGGGCGCTTCGCCCGGCGCTGGCCCGGACCCCGGGGTGTAGCCAGTGAGCGCCGGCGCGGAGTTCCAGGCCATGGAACGCATCAACGAGGCCCTCAGCGGCCGCTATCGGGTGGAGCGGGAGCTGGGGGAAGGCGGCATGGCCACGGTCTATCTGGCCCACGACGAGCGCCACGACCGGAAGGTGGCGCTGAAGGTCCTGAAGCCCGAGCTGGCGGCGGTCATGGGCGGCGAGCGCTTTCTGACGGAGATCCGTACCACCGCCAACCTCCAGCATCCCCACATCCTGCCGCTCTTCGACTCCGGCGAGGCCGACGGCGTCCTCTTCTACGTGATGCCCTTCGTGAAGGGGGAGTCCCTCCGAGCCAAGCTGGATCGGGACAAGCAGCTCTCGGTCGACGATGCGGTGCGCATCGCCAAGGCCGTGGCCGGTGCCCTGGACCACGCTCACCGCCAGGGCGTCATCCACCGGGACATCAAGCCGGCCAACATCCTCCTCCAGGACGGCCAGCCCATGGTGGCGGACTTCGGCATCGCCCTGGCGGTGTCGGCGGCAGGCGGCGGGCGTCTCACCGAGACGGGGTTGAGCCTGGGGACCCCGTTCTACATGAGCCCGGAGCAGGCCACGGCGGACCGGGACCCGGGGCCCCAGAGCGACGTGTACTCGCTGGCGTGCGTGCTGTACGAGATGATCGCCCCGGGGATCCGCCCCACACCGGGAGTTCCGCCCAGGCGGTGCTTGCGCGCATCCTCACCGACCGGCCCCGGGACCTCACGGAGCTCCGTGATACGGTGCCGGGTCACGTGGCGGCCGCGGTGGGGCGGGCGCTGTCCAAGGTGCCGGCGGACCGCTTCGGGAGCGCCGCAGCCTTCGCCGCCGCGTTGGACGACCTGAACTTCACCTACTCCCCCACGCTGGCCGCCAGTCAGGTCACGCGCGCGACGGCGGAGGCGTCCACCGGCGGCGCCGAGACGGGCGGTCCGGAATCTCGAATCGCCTGGGCGGTGGCGGTGGTGGCGGTCCTGGCGGCGGCCTGGGGATGGCTCCGACCGGCGGCCGAAGCTCCCTCGGCGCCGGCGGTTCGGGTGGCGGAGTCACTGGAGGAAGCCAGCGCAGGCAACGGCCGCCGCGTGGCCGTCTCCCAGGACGGCCGGTGGCTGGCCTACTCGTCCGGCAGTGGTGAAGGGCTCAGAGTGCGTCGCTCGGACCAGGACGGCTGGAGGACTCTCCCGGGTACCCAGACGGCTCTGCAGCCGTCCTTCTCTCCTACAGGGGATTGGCTCGCCTTCAGCTTCAGGGATGGCCTCCGAAAGACTCCCGTGGAGGGCGGCCCGGTCCTGATCCTGTTCGAGGGGAGCGCTGCGAATCCCCACTGGGGATCCGACGGCTTCATCTACTTCACCGGGGACGGGCCCAACGGCAGCGGCGTGTTCCGGGTCCCCGAGTCCGGCGGCACGCCCGAGCTCCTGGTGGACGACCCAGCCGCCCGGTATGCATCGGTCCTCCCCGACGGTTCGGCGGTGCTCTACACCCATTTCCTGGGCCTGACCACCGCCGAGATCCGCCTGGTGGACCTGGCCTCGGATGAGATGACCACGCTGCTCATGCCGGGCGCCAACGCCAACTACGTAGAGCCTGGGTACATCGTGTACGGCCACGGTTCACAGACGTTGATGGCGGCACCCTTCGACGTGGAGGCCCGTGAGGTCACGGGCCCCGAGGGTCCCGTGCTTCCCGGGGTGGCGGTGTTCAGCGGTGGCGCCACCCAGTTCGCGGTGTCTGCCAACGGGACGGCGGTGTATCTGCCGGGTGGCTCGGAGTCGGGTACTCTGCGGCTCGCAGTGGTGGACCTGGAAGGTGGGGTGCAGGATCTTCCCGTCCTTGCGACGCCGGAGCGCCGGACGCCCCGCTTCTCTCCCGACGGGCGCTTCATCGCCTTCGACGACGGGGGACAGATCCGTGTCTTCGACCAGGAGCTGGGGGCCAACGCCCCGCTCACCTTCGAAGGGGCCGAGATCTATCCCGTCTGGAACCCCGACGGCACATCCGTCACCTACAGCAAGTCGGGGTGGATCGAGGTGGTGTCGGCGGACGCCAGCGGGACTCCCGAGGTCCTGTTGGAGGCCGGAAGCCTGGGATCGGTCTTTCCTCATGCCTGGTCATCCGACGCGGGCCTCCTGGTCGTGCGGGGCGCCCTCGGCGGCGCCACCGGCGACCTCCACGTGTTCGACGCGGCCACCTCGACGCTGACCCCGTATCTCCTGGGGGAATGGGACGAGTTGGCAGCGAGGGGGGACGGTGGTTGGCATATGCCTCCGACGAGTCCGGCGAGGCCGAGATCTACGTGCGGTCGTTCCCCGAGCCCGGCGCCCGGTTTCAGATCTCCAGTGGCGGTGGAGAGGAGCCGGTGTGGTCGCCGGATGGGGAGACTCTCTATTACCGGCGCGGCGACGAGTTGGTGGCGGCCTCCGTGGCCACCGAGCCCGAATTTCGTGTCCTGGGGCGTGAGCCGGTTCTGACGGATCTCAGCCAGATGCCGCAGCAGGGGTATTCCGCGTCGTACGACGTCCACCCGGACGGCGATCGGTTCATCTTCTTCAGGGGCCAGCTGGATCCGGACTTCAATCCCGACGTGACCCTGTACGTCGTCACCAACTGGTTCACCGAGCTCCGGGAGCGCATGGGGGAGGGGCGGTAGTTCTACCGCCCCCCCTCGCCGAACTCACGCTCGATGCGGTAGCGGTCGGCCAGGGCCGTGGTGACGCGGGAGGATACGTCGCTCATCGGATACCGCTCCTCATGATCCGGTCCACTTCCTCCAGCCAGTTCTCCACCACGACCAACTGTGGTGCCTCCGCGGCGGCTTCCGCCGTCTGCCGAACCATGAGGAAGCGTCGGTCGTCCGGGCCGACGTCGAAAGAGGTGTAGTCGGCGGCCAGTTCGTAGGAGGCATCGATGCTGAACAGCACCCGCTGTTCGCCCAGCTGGAAGGCAGGGCCCGGCCGCACCGCCTGCGACACCAGCTCCCGGCTGCCGTTGATGAAGAACAGCTCTCGTCCGCTGTGGGCCCACACCGGGCTCGTGCCCCCGGCCGTCGAGACCTGCCACTTCCCCGACTCCACGTCGGGAAACGGCCGCACGAAGATCTCCCGCCGGCCCGTCTCGCCTGACTCGTAGGCCAGCCAGCGGTCGTCGGGCGAGAGCGCCGGCACCGCTTCATCGTACGGTGCCGTCAGCA
>JBDHLC010000123.1:0-2254 GCA_039586075.1 Gemmatimonadota bacterium
CCCGCCGCACCGTCCCGCCCCACGTCGCGGGGGCCGTGGCCCAGGCGCTTCAGCGTCTGCCCGCCGATCGGTTCGGAAGCGCGCGAGCGTTCGCGCGGGCGCTGGCCGACCCCGGCTTCCGCTTCGGTGAGGTGGCCGGAGCCACCGTGGGGACGGCTCCGGTCTGGAACCGACTCTCCGTCTCGATGACGGCGCTGGCCGTTCTCTTCGCCGGGGCCGCGGGCTGGTCGCTCGTGGGGGGTGACGCTCGGGCCCCGGGACCGGTGACGCGGGTCGTCCTGACCTCCGCCCCGGGGCAGGAGCTCGGGGACACCCCCGGGGCGGTGAGCATCGTGGCCGTCAGCCCCGACGGAGGCGTCGTGGCGTATCGCGGTGCCGACACCCGGCTCTGGACGCGGCGCCTGGATGACCTCGCGGCGACCCCGATTCCCGGGACCGAAGGGGTCGTCCACCCCCGATTCTCCGACGACGGGGCCTCGCTGTCGTTCCAGGCGGACGAGGACGACCGATTGGGGGTCGTTCCCACCGGCGGGGGCGTGCCGGTGTGGCTCCAGGAGCCCGCGTTCGCGTTCGGGACCGCCTGGGGGGACGACGGCGCCATCTACTGGATCGGTTCGGAGGAGCGGGGTTCCCGGTGGTCGCTGCGCCGCTGGCTGCCCGGGGCGGCGTTGGCCGAGACGGTGGTCGACTCCCTGCCTCCGGGGGGCGTGAGCGACGTCCTGCCCGGGAGTCGCGTGGTCCTCCTCACCGGCCCGGGAGGGGTTCACGCCTTGGAGTTGGCCTCGGGGACCCTGTCCGAGATCGGCCCGGGGGTGAGCGCGCGGTATCTCGACACGGGACATCTCGTGTTCGCCCGCGAGGAGGACGGCGCCCTGCTGATCCAGCCCTTCTCGCCCCGCTCGCTGACCGTGACCGGTCCGGCGGTGACCACGGGCGCGGTCGTGCGGGTCCGAAGGGGCCGAGTCGCCGAGTTCAGCATCGGGGACGAGGGAACGCTGGTGTATCGGCCCGCGCTGGGCGGTGGTGCGGGCGAGCGACTGGTCCGGATCGAACCATCGGGCCAGGTGGAGCCGGTCCAGTGGCCCGCTCCCGGGAGCGCCGTGTACGACGGAATCTCGTTGGACCCGTCGGGCACCCGGGCCGCCGTCGCCATTCGTGACGGGAGAGACTTCTTCGAAGGCGACATCTGGATCATCGACCTGGACGCCGGGGCCGGGTACCCGCTCACCACCGACGGCTCGAGCGTGCGCCCGGACTGGCACCCGTCGGAAGAACGCCTCGCCTTCATCCGCCATGGCGACGGGCCTCCCACCGCGCGATGGATCGCCGCCGACGGCTCGGGAAGGGAGGGCCACTTGGCCGATCTCGTACCCGGGTTGGCCGAGGTTCGCTGGATTCCGGGACGGGACGACCTGGTGGTGCGCATGTCAGGGGAGACGTCGATCCGGTCGATCTTCCGGCTCGTCCTCGGGGATGAGGCCACGCTCACGCCCTGGCTCGACAACGAGTTCTCTACGCAGATCCCGGTGCCGTCTCCGGACGGGGCCTGGCTCCTGTACACGTCGGGCCGGACCGGCCGGCAGGAGATCTACGCCAGGCCGTGGCCGGACGGGGGCGCGGTGACCCAGCTCTCCAGCATTGGCGCGTCGAGAGCTGTGTGGGCCCCCGACGGTGACGCGGTCTATTTCGACGGGAGTGACGGGTACATGTGGCAGGTCGACGTGACACCCGACGGGGACCGCCTGCGCGTCGACGGGCGCGAGCGACTCTTCGAGTACTCCGGAAACCAGTTCGCCATGGGCCCCGACGGCCGGTTCCTCGCCGCCCTCTCGGAAGGGACGGAGGAGGAGGACGAGTTGATCCTGGTCCGCAACTGGGTGCAGGAGGTGAGGGGGCGGGAGTAGCGGCTCGATCCGGTCTCCCGCGTCCTACCGCCCCAGCAAGGCCACGTGACGGGGCTCCGCACCGACCACCGCCGCCACGCGGATCCCGCCGTCCAGGGTGGCCAGGGCACCGGAGCGTGAAACGGCCAGGGCCAGGAGATACGCGTCGGTGATCTCGCGGTAGCCCGTCAGCGCCCCCACCACGAACCGGGTGGGATCCAGGATCGAGACCCCGTCCTCCCAGAAGGTGTGGTCCGGGCGACCGGTGAGCTGGCCGAGCTTTCCAGCGGCGTCCGCGGCCGTGGTCCTGCGGCCGGGATAGGCGGGATTGGACAGGACCCGCACGAAGCCGTTCTCCGTGAGGGGACAGG
>JBDHLC010000072.1:0-9517 GCA_039586075.1 Gemmatimonadota bacterium
GCCTTCGGAGGCCACGTGGCCCACCGCTACTCCCTCCTGAGCCTCGACGAGTACCGGGAGGCCCTGGACTTCGTGCGGCGGCTCCTCGCCGAGCTCGACGCCGAGCTGGGGTTGGACTGAATCCGCGGGTCGGCCTGGAGGCCGACTCCGTACCCCTCGGCTGACTCCACCGGCCGAACCGACGCGGCCGCCCGGCGCCCGCACGGACCCACTCGCGGCGATGGACACCGGCTGGACCGGGGCATTCTGCCGGCCTCGACGAGCCCCGTCAGGTCTTGTGACCCTCCCCGGCTTCCGCCCTGGTGAGCGGTTCGACCGGACCCCTGCGCCTCATGCTGTCGGAGAGGGAGGCGACGGTTCTCCCTCCACTCGACTACCAAGACGAACGGAGGATGCAGACATGTCCCAGGCTACCATCGACAAGCCCGCCCGCGGTCCCCTGAACGGGGTCGACGTCCCCACCCTCTTCGCCACCCTGGATGCGGTGGACGCCAACCGGGAGCTCGCCCAGTTCCGCTTCCGTGCCACGAACAAGTGGGTGGCCGGCACGCACAGCCAGAACACCCTGACCACCTACTACGGTGCAGGCTCCGAGCACGAGCACGAGAACACCATCGTGGTGGACGCCGACCATCCGCCGGTGCTGGTTGGCGCGGACAAGGGCGCCGTTCCGGTGGAGTTCCTCCTCATGGGCCTCGCCTCCTGCCTGACGGCGGGGATCGGCAACATCGCGGCCGCCCGGGGCATCACGCTCCACTCGGTGGAGTCCCACGTGGAGGGTGACCTGGACCTGCAGGGAATCCTCGGCCTGGACAACAGCATGCGCCGGGGCTTCAGCAAGATCCGCGTGGACTTCGACGTGAAGGCGGACGCCGACGAGGAGACCATTCGCAAGCTGGTGGAGCAGTCGCGGAACCGTTCGGCGGTCTTCTGCAGCATCGCCAACCCGACGCCCATCGAGATCACGGTCAACGAGAAGTAACCAGCGCCCCCTCCGTCCGGCCGGGTCCGCACGGACCCGGCCGGTGAGGGGAAGGGGACAGGGGGACGGATCCATGGAACGCATCGACACGGTCATCATCGGGGGAGGGCAGGCCGGCCTCGCCATGAGCAAGGCGCTGAGTGAGCGAGGCGTCGAGCACGTGGTGCTGGAGCGCGGGCGTGTGGGAGAGCGCTGGCGGAACGAGCGTTGGGATTCCCTCCGCCTCCTCACCCCTCGCTGGCTCAGCCGGGTGTCCGGCTGGTCGGACGCCGAAGGGACCGATCCCCAGGAGTTCATGGAGCGACTGGAGGTGGTGCGCTACCTGGAGCGTTTCGCATCGCACTTCGAGGCGCCCGTGCAGGAGGAGGTGACTGTGCTGCGGGTGTGGCAGGTGCCGGCGGGCTTCCACGTCGAGACCGACCGGGGCTCGTGGCGCGCAGGCCGCGTGGTGGTGGCCACGGGCCAGAGCCAGGACGCCTTTGTGCCGTCCATGGCCCAGGACCTGGCCGGCTCGATCCACCAGGTCGTACCCACCACCTACCGGAACCCGTCGCAGCTTCCGGAGGGAGGGGTGCTGGTGGTGGGCGCCTCCGCTACCGGAATCCAGCTGGCGGACGAGATCCACGCGTCCGGCCGCCCGGTGACCCTGGCGGTGGGCCGGCACACCCGCCTTCCTCGACGCTACCGCGGCCGGGACATCCTGGCCTGGCTGCACGACATGGGCCTCCTGGACCAGCGGAGCGGATCCGTCCGGAACCTCAACGCCTCCATGGATCAGCCTTCCATGCAGCTGGTGGGGTCGCCGGATCACCGGACACTGGACCTGGGGATCCTGGCCCACCAGGGCGTTCGGCTGATGGGCCGGGCCCGAACCGCGTGCGGCCGCCGGGTAGACTTCCACGACGACCTGGTAGAGAACCTGGCGGCGTCGGACCTCAAGCTGGCGAGCCTGCGGCTCCGGATCGACCGGTACGTGCGCGACGCGGGGCTCGAGAGCGAAGTGGAGCCTCCGGAGGAGTTCGTCCCGGTACCGCTCCCGTCGTCCCGCGAGTCTCTCGACCTGCGCGCCGATGGCATCGGAACCGTGCTGTGGGCCACTGGCTTCCGCCGGGACTATCCGTGGCTCGAGGTCCCCGTCCTCGACGCCCGCGGTGAGATCCGTCACGTCGACGGCGTCACCGCCGTTCCGGGGCTGTACGTCCTGGGATTGAACTTCCTGAGACGGCGCTCCTCCAGCTTCCTGGCCGGCGTCGGCCGGGACGCGGAGGAGCTCGCCCATCACATGACCCATGACGGTGGAGCCGCGTTGCCGGCCCGCGCCGTGGCATGAGGAGACGAGTCATGACGCACCCGGTCCAGCACGAACGGTACGACGTGGTGATCGCGGGAGCCCGGTGCGCCGGCGCTTCCACCGCGCTTCTCCTGGCCCGAGCCGGGCTTCGGGTCCTGGTGGTGGACCCGCTCCCGCGCGGGAGGGACACCCTCTCGACCCACGCCCTCATGCGGGGCGCGGTGCTGCAGCTGCACCGTTGGGGGCTCCTGGACCAGATCCAGAAGGCGGGGACCCCGGCCCTCCGGGTCACCACCTTCGACTACGCCGACGAGACGATCTCCGTGCCCATCAAGGCTCGCTCCGGGGTCGACGCCCTGTACGCCCCGCGTCGCACGGTGTTGGACCCCATCCTGGTGGACGCCGCGGAAGCCGCCGGGGCGGAGGTCGTGCACGGACTGCGCGTGGACGCCCTGACCGGGGACGCCAGCGGCCGGGTCACCGGCGCCTGGCTCCAGGACCCGGAGGGGCGCTACCGAGTGCAAGCGGACCTGGTCATCGGGGCCGACGGACTTCGTTCTCCGGTGGCCCGCATGGTCGGCGCTCCCCTGTTGCACCGCGCGGAGCACGCCACCGCGTCCATCTACGGCTACTGGCGGGGTCTGCCCGCGGACGAGTACCGGTGGTACTTCCGGGAGGCCACGGGGGCCGGCGTGATTCCCACCAACGGGGACGCGGCGTGCATCTTCGTGAGCGTTCCTCCCGACTCGCTGAAGGCGCTACGGGGAGACGCCCTGGATGGCGTGTTCCACGGGGCCGTCCAGCGTGTGGATCCGGAGCTCGCCGGGCGCCTGAGCCCCGAGCTGCAAGCCGGTGGCCTGAGGGCCTTCGGAGGCGTGCAGGGGTTCCTCCGCCAGTCGTGGGGAGCGGGTTGGGCCCTCGCGGGCGACGCCGGCTACTTCCGCGACCCTCTCACCGCCCACGGGATCTCCGATGCCCTGCGCGACGCCGAGCTCCTCGCCCGGGCCGTCGTCCGGGGCGGGGACGACGCCATGCGGGAGTACCAGGACACGAGAGACGGCGTCGCCCGCGAGCTGATGGCCGTGACGGATCGCATCGCCTCGCTGGACTGGACGACCGACGAGGTGAAGGCGCTCCACCATCGCCTGAGCAGGGCCATGAACGCCGGCACGGACCTCATCGAGGGATGGGATGGCGAAGCCATCTCGACGGTCCACGCCCCGGCCGCATGACGGCGGTCCGGGTCATCCCTCGTGGGGCAGGGCCTAGCTCAGTCCCGCACCCAGACCAGGAGCGATCCCGCCGGGACCCGGAGCTCGTGGTGACCGCCTCCCAGGTGGGCTGAACGGCCTTCGACGCCACCGAGGTCCACACGGTCGCGGTTCGCGACCTGCCGCCACGGGCCGTCCGGAAGGTCGAACCGGACCGTTCCGTCCTCCGTGCCATTGTTGGCCAGGACCAGGACCCGATCGCCGACCACGTAGCCCAGCAGGCGGGGATCGCGGGGCGTGATGAACCGGTAATGCCCCTCCGGGACCTCCGCGACTCGGAAGACCCGGCCGTAGTCCGACATCCGCAGGGCGATAAGGCCCCTCCAGTAGTCCCGCACCGCGGTCTGATCCGAATCCGGTCCCAGAGAGTCCCAGAGAAAGCGATTTGGAGCGCGCAGGTTGTAGGTGTCGTCGCGTCCCTTGAAGTGGACCACGTTCCCGGCGACTTCACGCTCGAATTCCTCGTGCGGCGCGAGCCCCTTCGAGCGGAGCATCTCGGTGCCCCCGTTGATGACCACGGGACCCGCGGAGGTGAAGAGCAGCCCACCGGCGATGCGGAGGGCTGCCAGGTCCACGCCGAGTAGGCCGTTGTGGTCGGCGTTGGTGGCGTAACGGTCGGCCAAGGTCCAATTGTCGTGGATGTCGAGGTACGAGATGCCCGCTGTGCTGCTGGGTTCCTCCGCGTAGCGATTCTCTAGCGCCCGCGCGGTGGCATCACGGGCAGCGGCGTCTCCCCCGGCCCAGCCCCGCTCGTTGATGTCGAAGGGACTGCCCTTGAAGGCGTTGCGTGCGTCGTCCTGGAAGAAGGTGATAGGCGCGTCGGCCTTGTACCACGACCAGGCGGGATTTGCCACAACGTCCGGATCGCTGGGCGCGATCCACGGCTCCCCGTAGATGATGAGGTCGTCCGGAAGCTCTTCCCGGACCCGAAGCAGTGTCTGCTTGTCGATCTGGCCCGCCAGGTCGATGCGGAAGCCGTCCACTCCCAGGGCGTCCACCCAGTGGCGGAGCTGGTCCACGATCCACCGCTGGACCATGGGCCGGTCCTCGGACTTCACCTCGTTTCCGAAGGGACCGATGTGCTCGAGGGCGTCGTCGGTCCGGTAGTGGTAGGGAAGGTCCAGGACGTTGAAGTTGAGGAGGTCGTGACGGCCGTCCATGTTCTCGCCGGTGTGGTTGGGCACCACGTCGATGATGACGGCGATTCCCCGTTCGTGGAACGCGCGCACGAGCTCGCGAAACTGGTCCCGCTCCGTGCCGGGCTCGTCGTCCTTCCGACGGAAGCGACTCTCCACGGCGAAGGCGTGGGTGGTGCGGTACCCCCACTGGTAGCTCTCGCGGTCGATGGCCATTGCCCGGGCGAACGGGTCGTCCCCGAAGGCCTCCCGCCACGCCTCGTCCGGGTAGTGGAAGTACTCCTGCACCGGCATGAGGTGGACCACGTTCACCCCCAGGTCCACCAGGTAGTCGAACCCGATGGGCTCTCCCCGGCCGTTGGTCAGGCCGGTGCGCGTCATCCCTGCCAGGGTCCCCTTCTCCCCCTCCGGCACCGGGAGGAGGTCGGTGAAGTCCTGGACGTGGACCTCGTACGCCACCACGTCCTCCATGGGGGGCCGTCCGCCGGCCACCGGAGGCGGTGGGGGCCCGTCCCGCCAGACCCGGGACTTCCCCAGGGCGTCGTCGTTCACCAGCGCGTAGGGGTCCGAGATGTGCGTGGGGTGCGTCTCGTAGAAGTAGTTGCCCGGATCCTCCGGTCCGTGGACCGTGAAGTCGTACCACGTCCCGTGATGATCGCCCGGGAGCCGGGACTCCCAGACGCCGTCCGGGTCCCGGGTCATGTCCACCACCTCCCGGGCCTGGTCCGCCGTGTCGTCCTTCCCGTAGTAAAGGTACAGACGAACCCCGGTGGCCCGGGGCGAGAAGACCCGGAATGTGGTGTGAGACCCGTCCTCGGCGACCCTCGCCCCCAACTCCTTGTCGGAATAGAGGTTTCGGAAAAAAGGATCCCTGCGGACCAGGGTGCGGAGCCCGGGTCCCGGGACCTCCAGGTAGTGGACGCGCATGGGATCCAGGGGCGTGCCCGGGACCAGGAGCGTCTCGCTGGCCGTGTTCGGGATGATCGCCGTAATCGGCACCGTCCGGCCCGCTCCGTTCACAAGTCGGTAGGCTGTGGGGTCCAGGGGGCGGTTCGCGCCGGTGAGAGTGAATCGGATCGCGGTGGGGCCGTGGATCTCGGCCCGGAGTCGTGGCTGCAACTCGGTCTCCTGCGCGCCGGCGCCCGGGGAGGCCACAAGGGCTCCGAGGAGGACGGCGACGCGGTATCGGATACGAAAGCGGATGGTCATGGCGGTGGCGGGAATTTCGGGACGGGCCAAGTTCGCCAGCGGCCCGGGTCCGGGGCAATGGCGGCCATTCCCGCGGCGGGGGGCATTCGTCGGCAGGGCGCGGCGGACCGAGCCGGGTGCCGGTGGCGGGATCTCCCGGCTTGAGCGCGGGCTCCCCATGGTCCATCGGGCGCGGCGAGGGTTTGATTTCGGTGGCGAGACGGTCGATTGTCCCGGGTCCCAGCAGTCCCTCCCTCGAGCAGCGCCCTCCCACCCGAAGGACCGGTACGGTCCGGCGATGACGAGGTCGATATGAAGAGAGCACTGATGGCGGTCCTCGTGGCCGCGACCGCGTGCACCGGAGAACGGGGCGTGGACGGGCCGGGCGCCGGGGCGCCGGATCTGGACGTCCCCCGCTGGTCCCAGGAGGTCGTCTGGTACCAGATCTTCGTGGAGCGGTTCGCCAACGGAGATCCCTCCAACGACCCCACGCTCAAGGACATCGACGGTTCGTGGCCCCACGTGGCGCCGGAGGGGTGGCAGCCCACGCCGTGGGGGTGGAACTGGTACGCCCAGGAGCCCTGGGCCGAAGCCACCGGTGAGGACTTCTACTTCACCGTCCAGCTACGGCGTTTCGGCGGCGATCTTCAGGGGATCCTGGACCGGCTGGACTATCTCCAGGATCTCGGCGTCACGGCGCTGTACCTGAACCCCATCAACGACGCCCCGTCCCTGCACAAGTACGACGCCCGGAATTACCGGCACGTGGACCGGAACTTCGGTCCGGACCCGGTGGGCGACGAGGCCCTCATGGCGGCGGAAGATCCGCTGGATCCCGACACCTGGGTGTGGACCGCCGCCGACTCCCTCTTCCTGGCCCTGGTGGACGAGGTGCACCGCCGGGGCATGCGGATCATCCTCGACTACTCGTGGAACCACACGGGGATGACCTTCTGGGCGTGGATGGACGTCCTGGAGAACCAGGCGGATTCCCGTTTCGCCGGCTGGTACGAGATCCAATCCTTTGACGACCCCGCCACCCCGGACACCAGCGAGTTCGCGTACCGCGGGTGGGCCGGCGTCCCCGAGCTTCCCGAGCTGCGGAAGCAGGGCCGCCCCGAGGGCGAGACTCACGGCGCCATCGAGGGAACGCTGGTTCCGGAGGTCCGGGACCACGTCTTCCACGTCACCCGGCGGTGGCTCGATCCCAATGGAGACGGGGACCCCTCCGACGGCATCGACGGATTCCGCCTGGACGTGGCGGAGATGGTGCCCCTGGGCTTCTGGCGGGAGTACCGGGAGTTCGTCCGGAGCATCAACCCCGAGGCGTACCTGGTGGGAGAGGTCTGGTGGGAGCAGTGGCCGGAGCGGATGTACGACCCTGCGCCCTGGCTGCAGGGCGACGTCTTCGACGCAGTGATGAACTACCGATGGTATGCCCCCACCCGGGGCTTCTTCTCCGCGGCACCCCCGGAGATCCGGCCGACGGACTATCTGGACACGCTGGCGGCGGTGGAGGCCGGGATCCCGCCGGAGCACGTGAAGGCCCAGATGAACCTCACGGCGAGCCACGACGCATCCCGCTTCGCCACCTCCCTGTACAACCCGGGGCGCTACAAGTACGAGGCATCGGGCCGCAATCCCGACTACCGCATCGATCGGCCGGGGCCGGAGGTCCGGCCCATCCAGGAGATGATCCTGGCGCAACAGTTCACCTGGGTGGGCGCGCCCCACATCTGGTACGGCGACGAGGTGGGGATGTGGGGGGCGGACGATCCGGACCCCCGGAAGCCCATGTTGTGGTCCGACTTGGACTTCCAGGACGAGGCGGGACACCCGCTGGGCCTCCCACGGGAGCCTGACGCGGTCCGTCCCGACCTGGATCTCAGGGAGGTCTACCGGCGCCTCATCGCCCTGCGTAAGGCCCACCTCGAGCTCTTCGTGGACGGCGCAGTGCGCGAGCTGGTCACCGACGACGCCCGGGGGATCCTGGCGTACGAGCGGGTGCTGGGCGACGGCCCCGACGCCCAACGCGCCGTGATCGTCTTCAACCTCTCCGGCGCCGAGGTGGAGGTCGAGATTCCCGTGACGGACGGCGCCTGGATCCCGGCCTTCGTGAGCGGGGGGGCGGAGCCGGGGAGCCCGGTGGACGTGGCCGACGGTGCGCTCGGGGTGCGGCTCCCGGCCCAGACCGCGGCCATCTGGATTCGGGAGGAAGGATGAGGGCGTCCCGGGCGGTGCGGATCGTGGCGCTGGGCGCCGTCCTGGCGCTGGCCGCGTGCGGGCGCGATGGACCGGACGCCGTCCACGTGACCATCACGGCCGTCGTCCCAGCGGACGCCCCCACCGTCTATCTCACCGGGAGCGTGGAGTCCCTGGGCCCGTGGGATCCCGCGGGGCTCGCCATGGAAGGCGACGGACCGGAACGGACCGCCACCCTCACGGTGTCCGCCGGTGAGCTCTTCGAGTACAAGTTCACCCTGGGGAGCTGGGATCGAGAGGGGCTGGGTCCGTCGGGGACGGTCATGCCGAACTTCCAGCTCACCCCGGGCACCGATACCGCGGTCACCCAGGAGATCGTGGACTTCAAGAGGGATCCGGTGGAGTACATGGCGGATTGGGAGGGCTCCGGGGTCCTGGGCACCCTGGTCTACTGGCAGGACGTGGAGTCGGCCCACCTGCAGGAGAGCCGCCACGTGGAGATCTGGCTTCCCCCGGGCTACGACGTGGACGACCAGCGCCGGTATCCGGTCATCTACATGTCCGACGGGCAGAACCTGTTCGATCCCCGCATCGCCAACACCGGCACGGACTGGGGCGTGGACGAGGCCATGATGGAGGGGGTCGAGGAGGGCCGGCACGGGCCCGCCATCGTGGTGGGGGTGTGGAATTCCTCCCGGCGGCTCCAGGAGTACTCGCCGTGGCACGAGGCCCCGGCGTACGCCGACTTCCTCGTGGGCGAGCTGATGCCCCGGATCGAAGCGGAATTCCGCACCCTCGGGGGGCCGGAGAACACCTCCCACATGGGCTCGTCCATGGGAGGGCTCCTCTCCTACTACCTGGTGAAGGAGCACCCGGACGTCTTCGGCGCCTGCGGGTGTGTCTCCACCCACTTCCCTCTGGCGGCGGACGTGGTGGCGTCCATCACCGGCGAGGACGATCCGTCGCTGGACGACACGCCCTACGTGGTGCGGGACATCGAAGCCGGGGCCACGGTGCCCGCCGGGGCCCGCTTCTTCACGGCCTATGGGCCCACGCACGAACGGGTCCGGGAGTGGCTGGCGGGGCAGGGCCTGGTGGACGGGGAGGACTTCTTGATCCGGGAGTACCCCGGGGCCGACCACAACGAGACCTCGTGGCGGGCCCGGATCGGTGAACAGCTGGAGTGGATCCTGGCCGGACGGGCGCCCGCGCCGCCCGCGTCTTCTGGACCGCAGGGCCCGTAGGCCCCTCCGCAACCAGGCCCCCAACGCCAGCGGGGCGGGCCCCGAAGGACCCGCCCCGCGCTCCCCACCCCACCCGACCCGAGGACCGATTCAGCCTCCCGGCCCGCGACCGTTGACCGAACCGCGGCCCCGGCCGTTCCGCTGACCCGGACGGTCGGTCCGCCCGCGATCGTCTCCGCCCCGGACTCCGTTCCGGTTGCCGC
>JBDHLC010000033.1:0-37804 GCA_039586075.1 Gemmatimonadota bacterium
AGTCCCGGGGCTGGAGTTCCCAGGAGGAGGATCGAGACCCTAAGATGACGAAGCAGTCTGCTCATGGCGGGGCGGGTTGGATGAACGCTGGAGCAGGAGTCTACCGCGGGGGTAACGGCATTTCCACCCGGGTAAGCCCAGCTTTCAGGCTCCGTAGCCCTGAGTGGAAGCTCGATGGTGCCGGCCGGGTTCGCCCGGGAGACGGTCGGCGGCGGATCAGTCCCGGGAGCGAGGGATTCGAGATGGCAGCGCGCACAACCCCGAGGACCCTGTGGGTCCTCCCGGGTCTGGCCCTCCTGGCCGCCGGGCCACTGACGTCGCAGTCCACCTCCTCCACGGTGGTGGAAGGGATCGTCGTGGATAAAGCCACCGGGCTCCCGGTGCCGAATGTCCAGGTGCGGTTCGATACCGGACAGCGACAGACCAGTAACGAGGACGGTCTCTACCACTTCGAGGGGATCGCTCCCGGGGTCCATCGGGTGGCGCTGGTGACCGGACGCTGCAACGTGACCTTCGCGGCTCTGGAGCTCGCCGAGGGGGAGATTCGCCAGGTGGCCTTCGCCATTCCTTCCGAGCGCCATTCCTTCCGAGACGGACCTCCCTTCGGTGATTCAGGAGCAGCAGAAGAGGAAGTCCGAGGGGATCTTCCTCACCACGGCGGACCTGGACGAGCACAACGTTCGGACCCTCGTAGACGTCCTTCGCCGTGAGGCGCCGGAGATGGTGGGTGCGGCGACTTCCGGCCTTCCCGGCGGAGCGAATCAGCTCACGAGCCGCACCCGCTCCGCACGGGGAGTGGCGGCGCCCGTCGTGATCCTGGACGGCATTCAGACCGGGGACGGCGCGCGGTTGCTCAGGGATCTCCGTCCGGTGGATGTGGCCACCATGGAGATCCTTCGGGGCGCCTCCGGTGGCTGGGCGTACGGGACGGGAGCCTCGGGAGGGGTGATCCGCCTCACCACACGGCAGGGTGACCGGGGGGCCGGCCTCCTTCATCCGGACCGGTGCGAGGTCCCCGATTTCGAGGGTGGAACCGCCGACGGTTGAACTAGAGGGAGAAAGCGCCATTCCTTAGAGCATGGTTTCGACAATCCGGTGGCTTCGCAGGACCCTCCCCTTCCTTGCGCTCCCGGTTCTCACGGGGTGTCTGGACGACGGTGGGTCCGGCGCCACCGGACCCCACGCCGGTGAGGGAGTCGTCTCCGGGGTCGTGAAGCGCGTCAAGACCGGAGCGGGCGTGGCGAACGTGGTGGTGGCTTTGATGCAGGACGATCGTGTCGTGGCCACGTCCCACACCGATGCCGGCGGCTCCTTCTCCTTCACGGCTCTTCCCGAGGGCCTCTACGTCGCCCGCCTCACGGGATTCGAGCTCACCGGGGTGAGCCTGCTCCACACCGTGTTCGATCCCGTGGAGCAGGAGGTGACGGTCTCGGGCGAGCCTCGGGACCTCGTCTTCGCGGCCGTGGGAGTGATCCCGGCCCGGATCCTGGGAGAGGTGTACTGTGGCGGCACGCCGCAGGAGGGAGCATCGGTGCGCGTGGTGGGCGCCGAAACGAACCTATCCGTCATTACCAACTCGGAGGGGAAATACGGGGCCAACGACCTGGCCACCGGGTACTACGCCGTGATCCCCGAGGTGGTGGGATGTGAGGTGAGCCCGGCGTTCCACACACTGTACGTGGGACCCGGGCAGGCCGGGGAGGCGGACTTCAGTGACTGAGCGAGCCCGGTGGAGCGCCGCGGCTCTCACCCTGGCAGCGCTCCTTTCCGCGGCGTGCTCCGGAGGGAGCTCCGGTACCGGGCCCGGTACCGACGGACCGGATCTGCGGGCGCAGGCGTTGGCGGCGGGGCTCTCGAGCCTTCCTGCCGAGCCGGTTCGCCCGGTGGACAACCCGTACGACGGGGAGACGGTGGCCCTGGGCCGCCTGCTCTTCTTCGATCCCATCCTCTCCGGCCCACGCGACGTGGCGTGCTCTACCTGTCACCTACCGCGATTCGCGTTCACCGACGGCCGGCAGTTTCCATCCGGCGCCGGAGGAACGGGGCTGGGGCCCGAGCGCACGAATCCCTCCCCGGCCCCCCTGCGGCTCATGCCCCGGAACTCACCGCCCCTCTTCAACGTGGGGTTCTTCGGACGGGGTGGGACCACGCCCACCTCCAACGGCACCATGTTCTGGAGCGGGAGCGCGTTCGGGCTCGAGGACCAGACCCTGAACCCCATCACCGCGGACAACGAGCTGCGGGGGCTCACCTACTCCAAGGTCGTGGCCCTGGACTCGGTGCTGATGCGCCTCAGGAGAAACGGGGAGTACCTGCAGCGTTTCGCCGATGCGAATCCGGAGTTGGAAGCGGCCTTCGGGATGGACCCTCATCGCCTCGTCACCTCCCAGACGCTGCGGAGGGCTCTGGCCGCCTATATCAGAGAGCTCTTCCTGCCCGCGACTCCGCTCGACGCGTACCTGCAGGGAGACGATGCCGCGCTATCCGCGCAGCAGAAGGCGGGGCTGCAGATCTTCCTGGACGCGCGGTGCGTGGATTGTCACTCCGGACCGCTGCTGAGCGACTTCAGCATGCACGTGCTGGGAACCGGCCAGGCCGGAGTGGGACGAGACACCACGCCTGGAGACGACCTGGGTTGGGGAGAGCACGGGGGTACACCCTACTCGTTCCGGACCCCACCCTTGCGGCAGGTGGCCCTCACCGGGCCGTACTTCCACGCCGGTACCGAGGCCACCCTCCTGGACGTCCTGGAGTTCAAGAACCGCGGCCGAAGCGAACATTCTGCCGTAGCCGACGCGGACCTGGATACGCTGGTGGAGCCGCTGGACCTGAGCGCGGCAGAGCTTCAGGCGCTCGTGGCCTTCCTGGAGTCCCTCACGGACACCCTCACCACGCGGGGCCCCCTGTTCCAGGCGCCCGATTCCGTTCCCAGTGGCCTGGAGGTTCCCCGATGACCCCGCGCCGAGTCCACCGTATTGCCCTCCTGCTGGCCGTCGGGCTGGGCTTGGCCGCCTGCGAGAACCCGGCGGGTCTCCAGGAAGGCGCCGAGGTGGAGCTCGCCTTCCAGGGGCTCCGGCCACTGCCCCTCCAGGACGGCACGTTGGCCGTCTGGGTGGTGTCCCAGCTCGGGGATACGGTGGCCGCCGGCACCATCGTCAGCTTCGCCGGCGATGGGAACACGGTGTATCAGTTCACCCTCCCGGTGGCTTCGCCCACGGGCATCCTGGTCACCGTGGAACCGCCCGGAGACCAGGATCCAGGGCCGAGTCCCTACGTCATGCTCGCGGGAACGGTCCGGGGACGCGGGGCGGAGCTCACGATCCTGGGGGTGGTCACCGACGGTCGGATTCTGGAAACGGATCCCGGCTCCCACTCCCTCTTCACCACCTCCAACAACGCCTGGCTCTACTATCCCTCCTTCGAGGATGCCGGCCTGTGGCTCTTCACCCTCACCCCCAAGCGGAACAAGCACGGAAGCCGAGAGGTGAAGGTCACGCCCGTGCGGCGCACCTGGACCTATGCAGGATGGGCCGTCCACCGCTGGGGCACGCCCTCGGAGATCTGGGTGCCGTACGGGAAGTTCCGCCCGGATGAGCTGGGCCTGCTGAGCTCCCGGGACGATACGGGATCCGGCCCGTTCTCCGGCGACGAGGACTACCTGAACGCCGGCGTGGAGGACGTGCCGGGCGAGGAGTGGGCCGACGCCCGGGTGGCCGACGAGCTGGGCCTGGAGCTCCCTGGTGGCCTGCAGACCCCGCTCAACCTCGATTCGGTGGATGCGGTAACCGGCGAAGCCCTCTGGCATCACGTCATCACCATCGAGCCGGCGTTCGACGAGGGCGAGCCCATGTACGCGGCCCGCCCCTTCATCATTCGCCCCTACCGAAACCCCATCGGCCTGGGGGGTCCGGGTGACCCGCGGCTCATCGAGCTGACGGAGGCTCCACCGTCCGCACAGCTGCGGTCGCGGCGCTGACGTCTCGGCCAAGAACTGCGGGTAA
Source organism: Gemmatimonadota bacterium (assembly GCA_039586075.1). GTDB lineage: Bacteria > Gemmatimonadota > Gemmatimonadetes > Longimicrobiales > Gaopeijiaceae > Gaopeijia. The sequence continues at coordinate 4,002 of JBDHLC010000033.1, forward strand.
ACAATCGTTCTCACCGCAAGAAATGGGGTTCCCCGGGATGCTTGACTTTCCCTGGGCCGGACCCTACTCGTCATGGTTTACAGTAGGGCTCGTAGAGCTGGTGCAGAGGGGACCGAAGTGACGGGAGGACGGTGATGACGATGCGAGTCCCCTCCCAGGCACCGACCACCTCCCTCACAATACTCGTGTTCGCACGGGGCCTGAAAACCCCGCCTTCCACTCCGCAGAACGGAGGCAGACCTATGCACTCACGTGCGACAGTCCACGGGCTGCTGTCCCTCCTTGCGTTCGTTGCCCTGACCGCGTTCGGCATGCCGCTGGACGCCCAGGAGACCGGGCGCATCACGGGGACGGTAGTCTCTGCCGCAAATATGCGGCCTCTCGACGGCGCCCAGGTCTCCATCGAGGGGACTGGCATGGGCGCCCTCGCAAACGCCCAGGGGCGTTACCTGGTCCTGAACGTCCCGGCTGGGACGTACACGGTACGGGTCACCATGATCGGGTTTGCGACCACTCAGCAGGAAGTCACCGTCACGGCCGGCGGAACGGCCACGGCCGACTTCCAGCTCACCGAGACGGCGCTGGCCCTCGAAGAGCTGGTGGTCACCGGGACGGCCGCCGAGGTTCGGGCGAAGGAGGTAGGGAACTCCCTCGACGCCGTGACCTCCCGCGAGATCGAGAACGTTCCGGTCCGGAACACCGAGGACATCCTGGCAGGCCGCGCCCCCGGCGTGACGGTCCAGACCAACAATGGTCAGCCTGGTGCGGGCGGATCGATCCGCATCCGCGGTCCGGATCCAGAACCTGCCCGTGCGAAATGGGTGGGGAGCCCGGACCTCCTCGAGCCCGCTTCAGGATATCGCGGCGGAGGACATTGAGCGGATCGAGGTCATCAAGGGTGCCGCGGCCACGACGCTGTACGGAACCGAGGCCGCCTCCGGGGTGATCCAGATCTTCACCAAGAAGGGGATCTCCGGTGAGGCCATCTGGAACGCCGAGACGTCCTTCGGCGTCAATCACCAGTCGTCCTTCCTGACCAACTCGGACGGGCATCCCACCGACCTGTACACCAAGTGTGGGGACCTGGAGAACCTGTACTCGCTGAACGTCCAGGCCTCCAACTCCGATCCGGAGCTGGGCAACCGGGTCTACATCGAGGATCCCACCTGCCCCTCCGACGGGGACTGGCAGGAGCTCGGCCCCATCCAGAACTACTCGCTTTCCGTGCGCGGCGGGATGGGAGACGTGACCTACTACATCTCCGGGAACTACAACGACGTGAAGGGCGTGCTGCCCACGTCGCAGTCCCGGGACGGCGGCTTCCGCGGGAACTTCAGCTTCTCCCCCATGGAGGACCTGACTTTCGCGCTGAACACCTCCTACACCCGCCGGAACACCCGGTGGGTACCCGATGGAAACAACTCCAACGGGTTCCTGCTGAACGTCGGCCGTGGCGCCCAGAACTACCTGAAGGGTGGTAAGGGCGAGGACTGCCTGAACGTCGACGTCGTGTGCGTGACGAACGGATACCTGTTCGACACCGAGCTCTACACCACGAACAACCACTTCATCACCGGTTTCACCACGCAGTGGAACCCCATGGAGGGGCTCTCCAACCGCCTGGCGGTGGGGTGGGACTACACCGACATCAACAACGAGACCACGCGGCCTTTCGGTTCCCTCCGGAGCCCCGACGGGTACTTCTGGGACGAAAACACCAAGCTCACGAAGCTGTCCCTAGACTATGCGGGTTCGTTCCAGAACAGCTTCGGCGACCGGTTCGCCTCCACCTTCTCGTGGGGTGGTCAGGTCTTCCGGGACAAGCGCCGCTGGACCGAAATCGACGTGGAGACCTTTGCCGGTCCGGGTCGCCCGACGCTGACGTCCGGTGCGGAGCTCACCTACCGGGACGAGAACTCGCTGCAGCAGACGTCCGCCGGATTCTTCCTGCAGGAGCTCTTCGGGATCGACGACCAGCTCTTCATCACCGCCGGCCTCCGTGTCGACGGGAACTCGGCCTTCGGTGACGACTACGGGTTGCAGTTCTACCCCAAGGTCTCCGTGGCCTACATCCTCTCCGACTACGACTTCTGGCCCACGGACTGGTTCGACACCTTCAAGTTCCGGGCCGCCATGGGTGAGTCTGGTAAGGCACCTGGCGCCTTCGACAAGCTCCGCACCTGGACGGGCGTGGGGATCGACGGGGAGCCCGGTTTCACCCCGAACGACATCGGAAACGACGAGGTGGGTCCGGAGCGGACCCGCGAGTACGAGATCGGTTTCGACGCCTCGCTCTTCGATGGTCGGTTCGGCGCCGAGATGACGTACTTCAACGCCCACACCTACGACGCGCTCATCGCCGTGCCGTACCCGGCGTCCGAGGGCTTCCTCGCGAGCCGCACCGAGAACGTCGGTGAGCTCGCCAACTCCGGTTGGGAGTTCCAGCTCACCGGTGCCTTCCTCCGCACCGAGAGCATCGACTGGCGGGGCCGGGTCAACATGACCTTCATGGACTCGGAGGCCGTCGACCTGGATGGCGATCCGGACACCCATACCGGATTCAGCGTCGACAACAAGGCGCGCATCGAAGAAGGCTACCCGGTGCCCGTGTACTGGGGGACCCGGATGATGAACCCGGGTGAGGCCGCGGATCCGGTCCTGGTGGCCGACACGGTGCTCGGGAACGCCACGCCCACCCGCCTCATCGGCGTGGGAACCACCTTCTCGGTGGGCAACTCCCTGACGCTGGACGTCCTGGCGGAGCACCAGGGTGGCCACATGCTGCCGAACTACACCGGGTACCAGAACGCCCGTCGTGGCGCCTGGCATCCCTGCTTCGACGTTCAGGGGGCGATCATCGACGCCTACAACGGCAACGCCGGTGCCATGGACGGCTACTCGGCTCTCGAGCGCGGTCAGTGTGGGATCCGGTCCAGCCTCGGCTACAACTACAACTCGGACTTCTGGGTCGAGAAGGCGGACTTCTGGAAGCTCCGCTCGGTGGCGCTGAGCTGGAACGTGCCGGCGCGCTTCGTCAACTGGGGACGCAGCGCCACCGTGACCTTCGCGGCCCGGAATTTGTTCACCTGGACGGACTACACCGGAACGGATCCGGAAGTCATGGACTTCGCGGACTCGAGTGAGAACGTGTACGACGGCGCGGGCGACTACGGTCGCCGGGATTACTACAACATCCCGAACCCGCGGACCTACACCCTTTCGTTCCGCGTGAGCTGGTAAGGAGGCATACATGACAAAGCGAACAACGAGCTTCCGGATCCTGGCTCTCGCAGCTCTGGCGCCTCTGGCCGCCTGCGGGGACCTGCTGGACGTGGAGAGCCCGGGCCGGATCGCCGATTCGGATCTCGGAGACGCTTCGGCGGTTCCGGGGCTGGTCGTCGGAATGCGGTACGACCTGTCGCAGGCCGTGGAGACGACTCTCGAGTCGTTCACGCTGGCCGCGGGAGAGCTCTGGCATGGGGGATCCTACGACTGGGCCGACATTCCGCGAGGCATCATCAGCATCGACGACGTGGGCGGGGAGTGGAACAGCCCCCATCAGGCCCGCTGGGTCGCCGAACAGGGTGTCCTCCGCATTCAGGAGCTCATCCCCCAGGAGGAGTTCAACCGGAGCGGGCTGGTGGCGGAAGCGTACATGTCCGCCGGATTCGCCAACCGGATCCTGGGCGAGATCTTCTGCGAGAGCGTCATCGACGGAGGTCCGCTCATCCAGCGCACGGAGCACTTCTCCCGTGCGGAGACCGCGTTCACCAACGCCATCACCGTGGCGCAGGCGGCCAACCGGAGCGACATCGTGACCGCCTCGTACATCGGGCGTGCCGCGGCGAAGGCCTGGCAGGGTGACTGGGCCGGTGCCACCGCCGATGCCCAGCAGGTGCCGGACGACTTCGTCTGGTACGCCCCGGTGGACATCGAGATGCGGAACGAGATCGCGTACGAGACCTTCGACCGGTACGAGTACACGGTCTGGGGAACCGAATTCGAGAACCACGTGGGCGATCCCCGGGCTCCCTGGGACACGGTGTTCAACGCCGACGGCTCCATCGCCAATGGCGCGAACGGTTCGACGCCGCACTACCAGCAGCAGAAGTACACCAGCAACGATGACGACATCGCGCTGGCCAAGGGGACGGAAGCCCTCCTGCTCCGGGCCGAGGCCGCTCTGCGCAGCAACGACATCGGCGGGGCCTACACCCTCATGAACCAGGCCCGCGCGGTGTACGGCATGGACGCGCTCACGCCGGCAGCCGACATCAACGGCGCATGGGACGACCTGCAGTTCGAGCGGGGCGCCACCCTGTGGATCGAAGGACGTCGCCTCTGGGACCTGCACCGGTGGTACACGGCTGGTTCCGGTGCGGCGGAGTACCATCCCTTCATGGAGGGCCGCCAGAGCTGCTATCCCATCTCTGAGCGGGAATACAACACCAACCCGAACCTGACTCCTCCGTAATCGGGAGGGACTGGTTTCGGATGTATCTTGCGGGGGCGGCCTTCGGGCCGCCCCTGCTCGACTTTGGAGGGTATTTTCCCCCATTTCGGTGTAGCTGGAATGGAGGCCCGGTGTTTCGCGCCCCGGGGCGCGGGATCGGGTGCGTGCAGAATCATCGAATTGGAGCGAGGTGTCGTATGGGTGTGAGCAGCCGGCTGGCGCTGGTGGGACTGTGCATCGTCCTGAGTGGTTGCCATTCCTACTATCCAGCCCGGGTGGAGGATGTCGCGCCGCAGGAACGTGTTCGCGTGACGGTCTCGGCCGACCAGGCCCAGGAGCTTCAGACGGTCCTGCGAGGGGAGATCCGGAGCTTCTCGGGCACCCTCGTTGAGCCGGCAGCGAACGGGCAGATCCTGCTCGAGGTCCCTCTTCGGACGGGGCAGGCAGGGGTGTCCAGCGCTCCGCTGCGCAATCGTGTCCGTCTCCCTATCGAAGACATCATCCAGGTGGAACGGCGACAGTTTTCCCGCTGGAAGACCGGTGCGCTTCTGGGTGTGGTCGGGGTGGCCGCCGGATACGTGATCTACGACGCGTTCAAGGCGGAGACCGCGAAGCCGGGCGATGGCGATCGGGGCGAGGTGGACAACCAGCGGGTCATCCTGTTCAGCCTCCCGATTCGCTGATCTTCACGAGGCGCCCAACCACCTCCCGGGGCCCCGGTTTCGTGCAGGGGAGGTGCGGTGCAGGCGCTCAGGGCGCCGCACCCAGGATGAGAAGGGAGAGAGGGGTGGAGCCGTCGACTCCACCCCTCTCTTTTCGTCCCTCAGAGGACGGGCGGCTTCGGACCGCTAGCCGCCGAGCGCCGCGCGGGCCCTCCGGAGCAGCTCCCTCTGCGACTCCGTGGGCGGATGCAGGGTGCCAGGCCGGACCCCGGACCCGTTCATGCCGAACATGAGGCGGCCGATGGAGCGAGCGTGTCCTCTGAGCTCCTGGGCGCGCTCACCGGAGGCGGCGGTTGCCGCGGCATCCAGCTCCTGCATCACCTCCATGAGATTGAGCATGAACTCCTCACGCACGCGATAGTCCCGCGCGGTAAGGTCGATCATGGGATCGGGCTCCACCATGAGGATCCGGCTGGCTGTGCGGCCGCCGGACTCGACGGTGACGGTGTAGTGACCGGGCGAGACCCAGGGCCCCTTGGGCGCCACGGAGCGGGCGAGCGTCGGGTGCTCGAACCGCTGCCAGCGGTCCATCTGTCCGGGAGTTCCCCAGCGGAGATCCCAGTTGACGCGATGGACGCCCGCGTCCCCCGGGACCCGCATCTCCCGGACCACCGCGCCTCGCTCGTTCACGATTCGCAGGGTGGCGTCACCACTCCCCGAGGCGATGCGGTAGGTGATGAGGGCGCCGTCCGGCGGGTTTTCCCCGGCGTACTCCGCGTTCCCCCTGTACGAGGTGTCCTTCCAGTAGAGGAAGATGGGGGTGGGAGCCATGGAGAAGAGGTGCACCGGGGAGTTGAGCGCTCCCGCGGTCCATTCGGCGAAGGGACGGGTGTCGTCGAGGATCCAGATCCCCCGGCCGTGCGTGCCGAGGACCAGGTCCTTGTCCCTGGGGTGGACCACCATGTCGTCGTAGGCGGTGGTGGGCAGGTTCGGGAGCTTGGCCCAGGTGGCCCCGGCGTCCGAGCTGGCGAAAGCGGCGTGCTCCGTGCCCAGGAAGAGCATCCGGGCGTTGTCGGGGTGCTCCACGATGACGTTCACCGAGCCGGACGGGAGCCCAGCGTGCAGCGGCTCCCAGCTCTGCCCGAAGTCCTCCGTCCGGTAGACGTACGGCGCGAAGTCTCCGTCCCTGTGCGCGTCGAAGGTGACGTAAGCGACGCCCACACCGGTGCTGGACGCGGCCACCCGGCTCACATAGGTGCCCTGCGGAAGGCCGGGAACGTTTCCGCTCACCTCGCGCCAGGAATCCCCTCCGTCCCGGGTCACCTGCAGGTTTCCGTCGTCCATCCCCACCCAGAGGACCATGGGATCCAGGGGGGACTCGGAGAGGGTGACGGCCTCACCGTAGCTGCCGGTCCCGTCGTTGGGCGAGATGGTCATGTCCGCCCCCCGGACCCCCATGAGGGCCACCGTGTCCCGGTCCACCTGCTTGCTCAGGTCCATGGTGCGGGACCAGGAGCTTCCGCGGTTCCGGGAGATGAAGAGGCGGTTCCCGGCGGCGTACACCGTGTTGGGGTCGTGTATGGAGGCGGAGATGGGCGAGGTCCAGTCGAATCGGTACTCGTCCTCTCCGGGAGGTGCCTCCGGAGAGATATCGAGCATGTCGCCCGTGCGGGTGTCCAGCCGGAAGTAGCTGCCGTCGTTGGACGTTCCGTAGGCCTGGGTGACGTCGAAGGGGTTGGGCTGCCAGTACATCCCATCACCGAATCCTACCTGCTGCCAGTCGTCGTTGACGATGCCGATCCACCGACGGGTCTGGGAGGGGCCCACGAAGGAGTGGTTGTCCTGGAGGCCACCGTACACGTTGTAGGGCTCCGCCATGTCCACCCCGATGGCGTAGAACTGGGACACCGAGAAGTTGTTGAGCTTCCGGAAGGTGACCCCCGCGTCGAAGCTCTCGTGCAAGCCGGCGTCGCCTCCCATGTAGATGTGGTCGGAGTCGTTGGGGTCGATCCAGAGCGCGTGCTGGTCCGCGTGCACCCCCACGTCGTAGGTAGGCCGGACGGCGATCTCCATGAAGGTGCGGCCGCCGTCGTCACTCCGGTGGGAGTTGGTGGCCATGGTGTAGACGCGGCTCGGATCGGTCGGATCGATGAAGATCTCCGAGTAGTACATGGGCCGGATGTTCAGCTCGTTCACCCGGGTCCAGGACTGCCCTCCGTCTTCGGAGCGGTACGTACCGGTGGTGGCATCCGCCCCGGTCTGAATCAGCGCATTGAGGACGTTCGGGCTCGAGGGGGCGATGGCCAGTCCGATGCGACCCTTGTCTTCGGCGGGAATGCCGTTGGTGAGCTCCGACCAGGTGTCACCGCCGTCGGTGGTCTTGTAGATCCCGCTGCCGGGCCCGCCACCGTTGAATCCCCAGGCTCTTCGGAGCCTCTGGTACGTTGCCGCATAGAGTACGTCCGGATTCCGGGGATCCATCACCATGTCCACGGCCCCGGTGAACTGGTCCACGAAGAGGACCCTCTCCCAGGTGCCGCCTCCGTCGGTGGACCGGTACACCCCGCGCTCTTCGGAAGGGGCCCAGAGGTTCCCGAGGGCCGCCACGAAGACCACGTCGGGGTCTCGGGGGTCCACCTCCACCTTCCCGATGTGACGGGTCTCCTCGAGTCCCAGGTGTCTCCAGGTGTCTCCACGGTCGTCGGACCGGTATACGCCGTTCCCCCACGAGGTGCTCTGACGGTTGTTCTGCTCACCGGTGCCGGCGTACACGACGGACGGGTCCGAAGGAGCCAGCGCCACGTCGCCGAAGGTGCTCACCGGAAGGTGGTCCGTAAGGTTCGTCCAGGTGTGCCCCTGGGTAGTGGACCGCCAGAGCCCGCCGGAGGCTGCCGCCACGTAGATGGTGGACGGGTTGTCTGGAACGGCCTCGATGTCATGGACCCGGCCGCCGGTAACCGCAGGACCGATCTCGCGCGGGTGGAAGGCCGCCATGTCCGCGGTGGTCATGGCCTGCTGGCCAGCAAGGATCGAGGGAAGGAGGAGTGTGAGAGAAAGCGGGAGCGTGAGGCTCCGAGAGAGGGAGAGCCGGGGCCCCGTGGGACGCCAGTTCATAGGTCCTCCAGTGTAGGTTGCGATGGGAGGCCGATACCGTAGACGCGGCCGACTGCATCGGCAACCCACGCTGGAGAACCCGGAGGTCGGAGGCCCCGGGGCTCCGGGGCTCGCCGCCCCGGAGCTCGTTTATTGCTCCCGCCTGTGGGGGTCAGCCCAGGGGAAGACCCAGCCCGGCGCGCACGGTGAGTGCCCGGTTCTTCACGGAGTCCGGGTCCGTGGAGTCGTCCACCGAAGTGAGACCGAGGTTGTAGAGCAGGTCGACGAACAGCTCGAGGCTCTCCGAGATATCGAAGCTCAGCCCTGCCCCACCCACGAGACCGAAGTCGAACGTCTTCGTTTCGATCTCCCCCTCGTCACAGTCCACGGTGATTGTGGCGCTACCGTCCGTGACCTCGAGCTCGCAGCCCACCTCGATGCCTACCGCGCCGCCACCGAAGACGTGGACCCCCACGGATCCGGTGGTGGGGAAGGCGTATCGAAGCAGAACGGGGATTTCCAGATAGTCCAGACCGAAGGTTACGTCCACGCCCTGCTCGGACTCCGTCGCGCCCTTTTGAGCGTACGAGGCTCCCGTCTGGAGCCCCAGGTTCTCGCCGATGGAGAAGGTCAGGGAGGTGCCGAGGTTCAGTCCTGTACGGGAGTCCGCGTCCTCCACGTCGCCACCGAGGTTGGAGCGATTCGCCCCGGCGTGGAATCCGAGCATGGTCTGCGCCGAAAGGTGCGCAGGAACCGCGAAGACCAGCAGGACGAGGAACATCGCGAGTCGCTTCATGGATCGCTCCGGAAGAGGTCGGGAGGGGTCTCTGGAAGCTATGCACACCCGCAGGGCCAGGACCATGGTCCTGATCACACGGGCTCGCCCCGGTCAGCGCCCGAGATCCTCCAGCGCGTTCCGGAGGGCCAGCCGGACCTGGGGACGGGTATCGTCCAGGCGAAGGATCCACTCCAGGTACCCGGCGTCCTCCCGGGCGACCTCTTCCAGGAACCGGCCCTCGTACTTGCCTTTCCGGAAGATCAGGCCCTCGTCGGTCACTCGGAACCACTGGCCCAGCGGGCCATCGTACGGCGCGTGCTCGTCGCAATAGCGGTGGAGTCCGTCCAGGTCGCTGGGGAGGTGCTCGTACCGCTGCAGCTGAGCCGACAGGACCGCCGCCGTGGTGCGGATGTCCCCCAGCGCCGTGTGCGCCTCGGGATGCTCTCGACCGAGATAGAAGCGGGCTGCGGCGGTCAGGTCGCGTCGCTCCTCCCGGTGGAAGATGGTCTGCATGTCCAGGATCCGCCGGTCCCGCACATCGAACTCCACCCCGGCCCGGGCGAACTCGGCCTCCAGCATGGGAAGGTCGAACCGCCGGATGTTGAAGCCCGCCAGGTCACACCCCTCCAGGAGACGGGCCAGGGCCCGGGCCCGATGGGCGAACGGCGCTTCGTCGGCCACGTCCTCGTCGGTGATCCCGTGCACCGCCGTGGCCTCCGCGGGGATCGGGATCCCGGGGTTGAATCGGCGGACGCGCTCCATGACGTCGCCCTGGGGCGTCACCCGGATGAGCGCCATCTCCACGATCCGGTCCTCCCCCACCCGGAGTCCGGTGGTCTCGAGGTCGAAGAAGACCAGGGGGCAGTCGAGTTCGAGAGGAAGCTGCATGTCAGCCGGCCGCTGCGCTGGAGCGGCGAAGGAGAGGCGGAATGGAGACGAGCGCCCACACGGCTTCGAGAAGGATGAACCCCCATCGCCAATCCACGACGGCAACCCAGAGAAGGAGCAGGGCTCCAAGGAGGTTCATGAGGTTGTACGTTGCATTGCGCGGTCCCAGCAGCCCACGCTGGTTGGCCACGTACGCACCCAGGATGAGTGCGGCGCCCGTCAGTGACAGGATCTGGTAGAGCACTGGAGCCTCGGCAGGGGAAGTGGGCGCGGATGCGCTCAAGGTACGACTCTGCAACCCGCCAGAAAGGGGATTCGATCCACCGATGACGCAATCGACCATGCGTGCCGTTCTCATGATCGGCCGAGGCGAGCCGGACGTGCTGGTCACGGCGGATGCCCCGCGCCCCGTGCCCGGTCCAGGACAGATCCTGGTGGAGGTCGCGGCGGCCGGGGTGAATCGTGCCGATATTCTCCAGCGGCGGGGTCGATATCCGGTCCCGCCCGGGTATCCTGAGAACATCCTGGGGCTCGAATACTCGGGGCGGGTCGTCCAGGTGGGGGAGGGGGTCTCGTCGTGGCAGCCCGGGGACTCCGTCATGGGGATCACCGGCGGGGGAGCCTACGCCCGCTACGTGGTGGTCCACGAGCGGGAGGCCATTGCCGTTCCCCGGGGGATGGAGGTGGTGCAGGCAGGGGGAGTCCCCGAGGCGTACCTGACGGCCTTTGATGCCCTGGTGGCGCAGATGGGTCTTCAGGCCGGGGAGTCCGTTCTCATCCACGCGGTGGGGAGCGGCGTCGGCACCGCAGCCCTGCAGCTCGCGCGGTGGGCCGGCGCCGAGACCTTCGGAACGTCGCGGACGCTCGACAAGCTCAAGCAGGCTCGGGATCTCGGGCTGGAGCACGGCGTCCAGGGTGGGGAGGCCGGATGGAGTGACGCCGTGCTGGACCTCACCAGTGGCCGAGGGGTGGACGTAGTCCTCGACCTGGTGGGAGGGCCCTACCTGGGTGAGAACATCCGGTGCCTGGCTACGGGCGGGCGGATCGTCACCGTGGGGGTGACAGGAGGCGCGGACGCTTCACTGAACCTGCGGGGGCTCATGGCCAAGCGAGGCTCCCTGACGGGGACGGTACTCCGGGCTCGGCCGCTGGAAGAGAAGGCGGCTCTGGCCCAGCGGTTCGGGCGTGTAGCCCTTCCCGGACTGACGGATGGCCGGCTGAAACCCATCATCGACCGGACGTTCACCCCCGAGGAGGCTCCCGACGCGCACCGGCGGATGGAGGCCAACCTCAACTTTGGGAAGCTCTTGATTGTCTGGTAGACCGAAACGCCGCCAGAACTCCCCTTCGCTTCATTCCGACAAGCTGCACGGAGGAACCTTGAAGACCGTGTACCGACTGCTTCCGCTCCTGCTACTGGCCCTGGGGTTCGTTCCCGCATTCGCCCAGGACGGCACCGTGCCCCCCGCCGTGGATCCGCGCGTCCACGAGATCATCCAATCCTCCTCGCCGGAGCGGGTGGAGGCGGACATCACCACGCTGGTGGGGTTCGGAACCCGCAGCACCCTGTCGGACACGCTCTCGGAGGTCCGGGGGATCGGCGCCGCCCGACGCTGGATCAAGTCGGAGTTCGACCGGATCTCCGAAGCGTGCGGCGGCTGCCTGGAGGTCCACTACCAGCGCACGCTGGTGGAAGGCGACTCTCGAAGCCGGATCCGGGAGGACACCTGGGTGGTGAACGTGTATGCGATCCTCCGGGGGACCGTGGAGCCCGAGCGCTACGTGATCATGAGTGGGGACATCGACTCCCGGGCCTCGGACGGTTCTGACGGCGAGGTGGACGCGCCGGGGGCGAACGACAACGCCTCTGGAATGGCCGGGGTGCTGGAGGCCGCCCGGCTCCTGACGCAGCAGCGTCCCTTTTCCGCGTCGGTGGTCTTCGCCGGCCTGTCCGGTGAGGAGCAGGGGCTCTTCGGTGGACAGCACATGGCGGAGATGGCGCGCCAGGAGGGATGGGAGATCACGGCCGTCCTCAACAACGACATGATCGGCAACATTCGGGGCATCGACGGGGTGATCGACAACTCCACGTTCCGCGTCTTTTCTCAGGCGGTGCCCCTGGAGGACTACCGGCCCGAGCGGTGGGACTACCGCCGATACGGTGGCGAGGTCGACGGGCCGTCCAGGCAGGTGGCGCGGTACGTGGCCCGTATCACCGACATGTATTTCACCAACCTGGACGCCAAGATGGTCTACCGACTCGATCGGTTCGGCCGGGGCGGGCACCATACCCCCTTCAACAATGCGGGATTCCCGGGGGTGCGGATCATGGAGACCCACGAGAACTACATCTGGCAGCACCAGGACATCCGCACCGAGGACGGGATCGCGTACGGAGACGCGCTCGAGCACGTGGACTTCGACTACGCAGCCCGGCTGACGGCCGTCAACGCCGCCGTCCTGGCTACCCTGGCGTGGGCGCCACCGGCGCCGGCGAACGTGGGAATCGGTGGTGCGGTACGGCCGTCCACCACGCTCTCGTGGGATGCCGTCGAGCATCCCGGGCTGGCCGGCTACAAGCTCTACTGGCGAGACACCACGGCCCCCCAGTGGGAGCACTCCCGGTGGGTCGGTAGGGAGACGCGCTTCACCCTGGAGAACATGGTGATCGACAACTACCTCTTCGGAGTCGCCGCGGTGGGAATGGACGGGAACGAGTCGGTGGTGGCGTTTCCCACCCGGCAGATCCGGCCCTAGGAGGGGCCTCCGCCTCGGTCTCCAGCCGCCTCCCCCGCGGAGGGAACCAGCAGGTCCTCGAGGAAGAACGCCGACAGCTCCGAGCGCCCCGCGAGCCCAGCCTTGCGATACACCTCGCGGGCCTGCTGACGGACCGTTCGCTCGGATACCTTGCGGACACGCGCGGCTTCCTTGTGGCTCAATCCCTTGAGAAGGAGGAGAGCGACCTCCCGCTCGGCGGGGGTCAGGTCCCAGCGCTCGAACTGCTTCCCGATGCTCACGCCCAGCCCACGAAGCGCGTCCCGGGCCTCGTCTCGCCAGCGGAGGGCCTCCTCCCGGGCTGAGGCCACGTCTCGTTCGAGCGTGACCACCTCGATTCTCGCCCGGCGGAGGGTGAGCCAGAGCCAGAGGGCACCGCCAACGGATACGGCCATCAAGAGGCCCTCCATGAGGAGGTGCGTGGGGTCGGCACCCGCCTGGTCGTCCATGACGAGGTCGGTGGCCACCAGCAGCGCCACGGCGCTCAGGAGCCAGATGGCGAGGCGCACGCCGCCGCTATCTCGTTGCGTGTCATGCATGTGCAGCATCATCCCACAAATGACGGATAGTGCGGCCCGGCGGATCCTCCCCATGATTCCACGTGCAGCTGGCCGGCCCGTTGCGTACGGCCGATTCGATCCGGATCCCCCGGCGCCCGCGGACTGTAGCGCCGGGCGGGAGAACAATCACTCCGCAGGATGGAAGAAGGAATCATGGGTAACGGAATGAAAGTGCTGGGCTTCGCGGCCCTCGCCCTGGTGGTCATGCAGCTCCTTCCCGTGGATCGTGGAAATCCCCCCGAAGAAGGACCCCTGGTGATCGAGGACGTCCAGATCGCCGACATCGTCGACCGCGCCTGCGCGGATTGCCATTCGCACTCCACGGAGTGGCCGTGGTATTCGCGCGTGGCGCCCCTCTCCTGGTGGCTCGTGGCCCATGTGGAGGAAGGCCGTGAGCACCTGAACCTGTCGACCTGGGGGACCCTGACGCCCGATCGGCAGGACCACAAGCTCGAGGAAGTCGTGGAGTACGTGGAGGACGGAGAGATGCCGCTCAAGAGCTACCAGCTCGGGCACCCGGAGGCGCGGATCACGGACGAGGAGCGGCAACTCCTGATCGACTGGGCCAACCGGCTGCGCGGCGACGTTGAAGGGGCGGGTTGGGAAGACCACGAGGGCCGGGACGGCGATGAGGGACACGAGGGCTGATCCCGTCGAGATAGACGCCGCGGGACCCCGTGCAGGAGGCGGCCGGAAGATCCGGCCGCCACGGACGGAGGCCTAGCCCTCTCCCTCCAGTCCCAGGGCCTCGTGGACGATGCGGGACTGCTCCCGGGCGTGGTCTTTGGGCTTCCCCTCGGCCGGGCTGGCCCGCTCCGGGCGTGACACCTGGCGAAGCGGAATCGTCCGCGGTACCACCGAGCGAAGCCGCTGCCCGACATAGGTGAGGGCACCCATGTTCCGAGGCTCCTCCTGAGCCCAGACGACGTCTTCGAGGTTGGGATACCGGGCCACCAGCTCCGTGAGCTCCTCGCTGGGGAACGGATAAAGCTCCTCTACCCGAGCCACCGCGGTGGCGCTGGCCTCGGCGCGGCGCTCGGTACCCTGGAGGTCGTAGTAGACCTTGCCGGAGCAGAGAACCAGGCGGCGGATCTCCTCGCGACGGTCCGTCATGGTGGGGTCGTCCAGCACCGGGAAGAACCCCCCATCCGCCAGCTCTCCGACGGTGGACGCGGCGGCGGGCAAACGCAGGAGGCTCTTGGGCGTCAGGACGATGAGGGGCCGCTCCGGCCGAGCCACCGCCTGCCGCCGCAGGAGGTGGAAGTACTGGGCCGGCGTCGTGGGGTAGGCCACCTGCATGTTGTCCTCGGCGCAGAGCTGCAGGAACCGCTCCAAACGTGCGGACGAGTGCTCCGGCCCCTGACCCTCCATCCCGTGCGGAAGCAGAAGGGTCAGGTTGCTCTCCTGCTCCCACTTCACCCGACCGGCGGCGATGAACTGATCGATGGCGACCTGGGCGACGTTCACGAAGTCGCCGAACTGACCCTCCCACAGGATCAGGTCGCGCTCCGCCGCCACGGAGTACCCGTACTCGAAGCCCACCACCGCCGACTCGGTGAGTGGCGAGTTGAAGACCTCCAGTCGTCCGCTCTCCAGCATGGACAGTGGCGTGAAGGTGTCGGAGGTCACCGCGTCGTGCAGCACGAGATGCCTCTGGCTGAAGGTCCCCCGCTGCGAGTCCTGGCCCGAAAGGCGAACGGCGTAGTCGTCCAGGAGAAGAGACCCGAGGGAAAGGGCTTCCGCGTAGGCCCAATCCAGGGTGGTCTCTGGCCCGAACTCCTCGGTCCGCTTCTTGAGCTGGCGCAGGAGCTTGGGGTGGACGGTGAAGCCTTCCGGCACGGTGATGGAGGCCTCATTGACCCGTCTGAGGATCTCGAGACCCACGCGAGTGTCCGGGTTGGAGCGTGCATCGGAGGCGGTGGGGACCTCCTCGCCGGCCTCCTCCTCGGGCGCGGACGCCCTCCAGTCTCCACCCTTCACGCGGTCCTGTGCCTCGCGGAGTTCCTCAAGGGCGGCCTCGCTGAAGGCCTCGGCCTCACCCTCCGTCAGGACGCCCTCCTCCACGAGTTGTCGTGCCCACAGCGTACGGACGGTGGGGTGGTCCGCGATGATCTGGTACAACCCGGGTTGGGTGTAGGCCGGCTCGTCCCCCTCGTTGTGTCCGTGCCGCCGATACCCCACGAGGTCGATGACCACATCGTCGTGGTACTCGTCGCGGTACGCCATGGCCAATCGAACCGCGGCGACACAGGCTTCGGGATGGTCCGCGTTCACGTGGAGGATGGGGACGTCGAATCCCTTCGCCAGGTCGGAGGCGTAGCGCGTGGAGCGTCCCTCACCAGGGGTCGTGGTGAACCCGATCTGGTTGTTGGCGATGATGTGGATCGTCCCCCCGACGCTGTAGCCCTTCAACCGGGCCATGTTCAGGGACTCCGCCACAATGCCTTCGGCGGCGAAGGCCGCATCCCCGTGGATCAGGATCGGCACCACGGCATCGTGGGCCGGCTGAGTGCCCGCGGGATGCTCGGCGTATTGGAGGGCCCGGGCCTCACCCATGACCACCGGGTTCACGAATTCGAGGTGGCTGGGATTGGGTGCGAGGGTCACGGCAATGCTGCCACCGTCTCGAAGAGGGTAGTCCGCCTCCGCTCCGTGGTGGTACTTCACGTCCCCGGTCCCGGCCACGTGCAGGGCGCCACCGCTCTGCCCCTCGAACTCGGCCAGCATGTCCTCGTACGGGACGCCCAACGTGTGGGCGAGAACGTTGAGGCGGCCCCTGTGCGCCATTCCCAGGACGACCCGGCGTCCCCCGCGATTGGCCACCTCTTCCAGCGCCAGATCCAGCATGGGCACCATCATGTCGGTGCCTTCCAAAGAGAAGCGTTTCTGACCCAGGTAGGCCCGATGCAGGAACTGCTCGAAGCCCTCGACCTCCGAGAGCCTCTTGAGCAGCCAGACCTTCTCGTCCCGGTCCAGTGCCCGGGTGTGCTCACCGGATTCCACTTGCGCCCAGAGCCACCGAACGCGCTGCGGGTCCTCGATATGCTCGAACTCGAAGCCGATGTGGCCCGCGTAGGTCTCGCGTAGCCGATCCAGGACCTCGGCGAGTGTCTCACCTTCCTGGGCGCTGTTCATCACGACCGACCCAGGGACGTGTGCGAGCTCCTCCATGCTGGTACCGAAGAACGCCGGGTCCAGCTGCGGATGTCCGGGGGGTGGGGAGTCCAGTGGATCGATCTCCGCCAGCATGTGCCCGTGATCTCGATACGCCTGAACGAACGACGCCGCCCGAGCCACCACGGGAAGCAGAGACTTCAGGTGCCGGAGTTCCTGCTGAGCCTCGGGAGATACCGCAGCCGAGGGGGCAGCCGGTGCTTCGCCGGCCGGGGTGGCCGGTATCGGGGCACCGTTTCCGGCAATCCCTTCGGGCAGCAGGAGTCCCGATGCCTGGGCGGCAGCGGGTCCCTGTGAGAAGAACTTGCGCCACTCCTCGGGGACGGCCTCGGGATTCCGGGCGTACTCCTCGTAGAGCAACTGGGCGTAGGCAGCGTTCTGCTGGTCGAAGAAGGTGTCACTCATGGGGGCATCGACCCGCCGGAAGGAGCGGGGCGGAGGGGCATCACTCGCGAGTCGTAAAAGTACGAAGAAGAGCGGTCCATCAACACGGCCTACACCTTGGCCCGCGCAGGATCCATCCGAGGCGGGTTGCCGGACTGGTGGTCACGGTTGCCGGATTTCGGTAACCTCCCGCCCATGAACGGCGGAACACACGAGATCGAGGAGCGTGCCGGAGCCATACCGGGGACGCTGGTCCACCCGGACTGGGCGGATCGGTGGCCCTGGCTGGTTCAGGGGATCACCGGCTCCGAGCCTGGCGGCGGCGACTTTGCCCTCTTCGGGCAGACGCCGGCGGGACTCGTCCTGGAGCGGTGGAACCGCTTGATCGGGGCGCTTCCAGTCGCGGGTGCGGTCCACGCCCGCCAGGTGCATGGTGCGGCCATCCGACTCCACCCGAGGCCAGTGCACGGTCTGCACCTGGCACCCCCCGCGGACGGTCACCTGACGAGGGTGGCCGGTGTGCTTCTGGCGGTCTCCGTGGCCGACTGCGTTCCGGTATACCTGGTGGACCCCCGGGGCCGGGCGGTGGCCATGGTCCACGCTGGATGGCGGGGCGTCGCCGCGGGGATTCTCGAGGTCGCCGTGGGGTCCTTCCGGGATCGAATGGGAGCACAAGCCGACGCCCTGCACCTCCACCTCGGACCCAGCATCTGTGGAGACTGCTACGAGGTCGGACCGGAGGTGCACACCGCGCTGGGAGAACCGATGCCGGACTCTGCGCTGCCCGTGGATTTGCGGGCGATCCTGACGAAACGCGCACTGGGGCTCGGCGTTCGACCGGACCGAATCTCATGGTCTGCGCTGTGCACGCTGTGCAGTGGAGCCCCTCTGTACAGTCACAGGGGCGGGAATCCCGAGCGCCAGGTGGCATACCTCGGGGTGGCGCGTTGAGTCGGAGGGACCAGCCACGAGTGCGCCCCGGGTGACGCCGTGAGGGAGGGTCCCGATCCGGGGGTTGGACTGTGCAGCGTCTGTGTCCACGCCCGGGTGGTGCGGAACCGGCGCGGGTCCGCGTTCTACCTGTGCGAACGCTCACGGCACGATGCCTCGTTCCGTCGCTATCCCGGCCTTCCCAAGCTGGCGTGCGAAGGCTTCGAGCCCCAAAGTGCCGGGCCCGGCACAGAGCCGAACCGACGTGGCTCGCGCTAAGCGGAGAGCCCGCCCGGCGAGAGGGTCCAAAGGAAACCGGAGACCATGACCAAGGAAAAGTCCATGAGCGGAGAAGAGTCCGGGACCACGACCGAAGTGGTCTACGTGTCCAGGAGTACGGTGCACAAGCTGCGGGGCGTGACTCGCCGGGCAGTGCTGGAGGACGGCACCGAAGCCGTCTTCGGGGTGCACGGCGCCATCAAGGAACAGTACCGCCTCCACGAAGAACCCGACCTCCCTCTACCGGTGGATTACGTGGTGGCGGCCGCCGTTGGCTGACTACTCGGGACGCTCAATGGCGCACTGGAGGTGCGCGGGATCTCGCTCGACTCCGACTCCATCCTCGCTCGAGGGGAGGGCTTCAATGAACTGCGGGACCGCCTCCCGGTCCTGACCCGGATCCACGTCCGGTACGCCCTCGAGATCCCCTCGGGGAGCAGAGAGACGGTGGATCGGGCTCTCGCTCGGCACGTGGAGAAGTGCCCGACCGCGGCGACGCTTCGCGGGGCCGTGGAGATCACCTGGGAGGCGGACATCCAGGAGGTGTGAGCCGGAGGTGGAGCCAACGCCCCGGCACGGTAGCCCGAGCGCTCAGGGTGCGTCCAGTTGGATGCGGCTTCCTCCCAGCTGTTCCAACCTCTCGGCCAGGGGCGGGTGGCAGGTGAAGAAGAAGCACTGGCGCTCGCGGGCCACCTCCGCCAGCAGCTCCAGTCCCGCCTCCCTCCGCACCGGGTCCCAGTTGACCAGCACCTCGTCGAGGAGGACCGGGAGCCGCTCCCCGGCCCGGTCCAGTTGGTCGAGGGTCGAGAGTCGGAGCGCGAGGTAGATCTGCTCCCGCGTGCCCGCGGACAGTGGGGAGTCGATGGGAAGTGAGGACGGGGTGGCGGGTCCACTTACGCGGAAGTCCCGCCCATCCCGGCCCGCCAGGAGAAGGCGGTCGTAGCGGCCGCCGGTGAGCCGCGCGAGGCGGTCTCCAGCCAGTCGGAGGATCTCGGGTTGGTGTTCCTCCCGGATGCGCCGCTCCGCTTCGCGGACGATGCGCCCCAGGATCCACAGCCGATCCCGCTGGGCGGTGACCCGCTCGATGCGCTCCTCCAACTCCAGGATCTCGCCGTCCAGGTCGTCCAGGGTGGTTCGCCCGCTCAGGTGCTCCAGGTCCTTCTCCATGGCCTGAATGGACCGCAGAAGTTCCTCGATCTGACCGGAAACCGCCTCCTCCCTCGCTCTTCGCTGGGCTAGAGCCTCCGGATCCACCGCCCAGTCCTCGCCCGCCTCTTCGGCCTCTCGGATCCTGGCACGGATCTCATCGAGGCGGGGATGGGCCAACTCCAGCTCGTCCAGGATCTGACGCGAACGGTGGACCGCGAAGAGCCGGGCCTCCGCGCTCCGGATCCCTCCCTCGAGATCTCCGCCACCCAGGCGCGTGAGACGGTCGGTCAGGGTGGACAGCTCCGAGCGCGCGGAGGCCTCCAGCTCCCGGGTCCGCTCCATCTCCTTCGCGAGCCGGGCCAGCTCGCGCTCGGCGCCGGACGCGGCTTCGCGCCGGGCCCCCGCGGCCCGAAGGGAACGGGAGAGGACCTGCGCGAGCGCCGCGGCGTCCACGTCCCGGTCGTCCTGTGGAAGAAACCTGCGCAGGGCCTCCGCCTCCGCCTGAGTTGCATCGATCTCGCGGCGGCCTGATTCCATCGATCGGCGCCGGTCGCCCTCGTCACGGACCAGATCCTGGAGGCGCTCGAACTGCGCGGGAAAGTCGGAGCCCGGGCTGGGCGCGTCGGGCCCCGGCTCCAGCGGGCCGAGGAGTGCCGTCAGCTTGCGCCTCGCCGTCTCGAGCTCCCCCTCCCGCTCCGTTCGGAGCCGTGCCAGGTCCGCCGCCCTGGCCTCGCGGTCCCGGTGGTGTGCGGCGAGCTGCGCACGGGATCGGGACCAGAGGTAGAGAAGAACCGTGGCCACCCCCACGGCGATGGCACCCACCAGGGACAGGGCTATGCTCTCCACCATGGAGCCCCCCAGCAGGCCCAGGACACCCACGGCCAGCGCCGACACGGGCAGCCATAGGGGCGCCGGGACGGTCGGGGGCGAGGGGTCCTGCCGGCGGGATTGAGACAGGCCGTCCAGGCTCTGCCGGGCCGCCTCCACCTCCCGGACCAGCTCCTCGAGCCGTGTCACCGGGACGTCCATCAACGGCCCATTGAGCTTGGTGTCGATCTCCCTCCCCAGCAGTCGGCGGCCCAAGGTGTCGATGCGGCGGCGGAAGTCCCGGAGCTCCTGCTCCAGGTGCGCGACGCGCACGCGGGTCGGCTCGAGCGCGGCGTGGCGGGTGACCAGGGTCTCGACCTCGCGCTCCCGCTCCAGCAGCCGCAGATCCTGCTCTCTGAAGGCATCCAGCGTCTCCCGCGACGCGTCCGCGGCACGCTCCGTTTCCCGGAGGCGCTCCCCGAGCTCGTCCAGCTGCTCACGCAACTCGGCCAGGCGCGCCTCCGGGTCCGGGGGCAGCCCCTCGAGCAGGGTCGGGTCGCCGGCGTCTTTCTGGAGGCCCTCCACCCGGAGGAGCTGCTCCCGGATGGGGAGGAGCCCCCGGTACCGCTCGATGTAGAGCCGGCATGCCTCCCGCTCCTCCCGCGCTCGATCCAGCTCGTCTCGGGCCTGCGAGAGCTCGTCCGAGATCCGTCGGATCGCGTCCTCCTGGGTGACCGCCTCACGACGCCGAGTACGGAGTTGTCTCATTCGTTCTTCGAGATCGCGGACTTCCTGGGACCCGCGGCGGGTAGTACGCCAGAGCCGGCCCGCGTCCGCTTCGAGCTCCTCCACCACGTCCCGAGCGGAACGGAGGTCGGTGGCCCCCATGGCCCCCATGAGGCGGTCCTGTACCCGCTCCCAGCTCTCTCCCTCGAGGCCCGCGAGCTCCCCGAGCGTGAGCGCGAACACATGGCGGAAGACCTTTCGGGGCACGTGTTCCACGAAGGGCAGGGTGCGGTTGCGGAGATCCTCCTCGACCTCGCCCATGACCAGGGTTCCCTGCGGCGTGGCCAGCAGACGCCGGTGCACCTCCCGTTCAGAACCGTCCCGGAGCTCCAGGGTGGCGCGCGTGTCGGCCACCGCGCCGCTCCACGGTGCGTAGGGGTGGCTCTCCCGCGAGGCGGGATAGAAGCCGTAGAGGATCGTGGCCAGCAACTCGAAGAAGGTGCTCTTCCCAGCCTCGTTTCGACCTTCCACCACCACGAGCCGGGGAAGGGCGTCCGGGCCCGTATCCAGCTCCTGGAGAGCCCCGAAGGATGTCGTGGAGATCCGCAGGAACCGCACGCTACTCCTTCTCCTTCACCAAACGTGAGACGATCTCCCCCTCGGCCCCGTCCAGCAGTCGCTCCAGATAGGCCTGCCGCTCACCGATCTCACCGAGCCCTGCCAGCTCGTCGTCCAGGCCAGGCAGCTCCGCCGCGCCAAGCCGGAGCCCCTCCACCAGCGTGAGGGCCGCGCCCAGGACGTCTTCGCGGCCTCGGTGCTCGTCCACCACGACGGGGGCATGGAGGCCTTCCACCTCGAGTTGGACCTCCAGGGCTCCGAGCACGCCCTCCAACTCCGAAGCGAGGTGAGTCCGGTTGTCGTCGTCGTCCAGCTCCCGCCAGAGTGGAGTGGCGCCACGGATGGACACCCGGACCATCCACTCGGCTCCCGGGTCGGGGTCCTGGCGTCGCGCCTCTCTCCAACGGTCCCGGACCATGCGGATCAGGCCATCCACCGATCCAGCCTCCACCGGATGGTCCAGGAGCACCGATTCCCATCGCACGGGAGCCAGGGCCCGAAACTCCACCTGCGGCGCGAACCCCCGTGCCAACTCCACCAGAAGCGCCCCCTTGGGACCTGTCTCGCGGGGGGTCCGACCCTGGATGTTTCCGGAGTAGTGAATGCCCGGGAAGTCCTCCAGCTCCTGCCGGACGTGCACGTGCCCCAGCGCCCAGTAGTCGTACCCGGATGCGACCAGGGTCTCGAGCGTGGACGGAGCGTAGGGCTCGTGGGCCTCCGCTTGACGAGACCCGACGACCTGGGTGTGCAGGACGGCGACTTCCGGAAGCACACCGTCGGGCCTCGGGAAGCCGGCTGCGAGGTCACCCGTCTCCTGGGGCGTGGCGTGGCCGGCGGCCGTCACCCAACCCACTTCCTGGCCGTGTCGGTCCCGAATGGCCATGCGCCGGGGCGTGGCGTCGGGCACCACCGCGACTTCGGCCGGCCAGGGGATCTCCCTCCGCGCCTGCCGGGTCGACCCGGGGTCGTGGTTTCCGGTGGCGTACACCACACCTATCCCCGCCTGCGTGAGCCGCCGGAGCTGCTCCAGGAGGAATCGTTCGGTCTCGAACGAGAGCCTCACTCCGTCGAAGAGGTCCCCGGCGATGACCACGGCGTGCACTTCTGCGTCCAGGGCCAGCTCCACCGCGTTCCGGAAGGCCTCCCTGGTGGCGCCGCGCAAGCGCGTCCGGATGCGGGAAGACCGTCCCTGGAAGGGGGTGTCCAGGTGAGCGTCGGCGAGGTGCAAGATGCGCATGACAGATGGGAAACTAGTGGGAATGCCGGGGCGCGTGGAGGACGACAGCGGGACGTTCCGGTAAGGGCCATGATGGCATACCTTGTACCGATTGCCTTCTTCCTACCGACTGCGCACCGTCGCAGCCCTCCATGAGCGATACGACAGAAGCAGCGGCCAAGCGAATCCGACAGGAGTCGGCCATCGTCGATGCCGTCTGCCGGCAGCTCCCCCACTTCGCCGCGGGAGCCGAGGCCGATGCGTTGGTCTCGTTCGCCGAAATCTTCTTCTCCAAGGCGCCTCCGTCCTTCATGAAGGGCCGCAGCCCCGACACGCTGGCGCACCTCGTGAAGGGCACCTTCGACTTCCTCAAGGAGACCGAGGCCGGCCGGGTCGATGTCCAGGTCGTGAATCCCGACGTGGACAACGAGGGCTGGTACGCTCCGGTCACGGTCATCCGGACGAATGTGGGGGAGCGACCCTTCGTGGTCGACTCGTTGAGGGAGTACCTGAACGGCAAGGACCTCCCCATCGAGCACAACGTCTACCCCGTGATTCACTTGGAGCGGGACGGAAAGGGATCCATCAGTGAGATCCGGCCGTCGCGGCATGGTGAACGGCGGGAATCCCTGGTTCACTGCGAGATCGGGCGGGTCACGGACCAAGCCTTCCTCGATGAGATCCGGCGCGAGGTGCGGGAGAGGCTCGAAGACGTGGTCCTGGCCACCGACGACTTCGGGAACATGCTGGACGCCGTGAACGACACGGTGGCAGAGCTCTCGAACCGAGCCGGGGCCGTGGCGGATGGCCGACGGGAGGAGCTCGAGGAAGTGCAGGCATTCCTGCGCTGGCTGAGGGACGGGGCCTTCGTCTTCCTTGGCTACCGGGCCTATGACATCGGCGACGTGGGTGGGAACCGCTGCGTCAGCGTGACGCCGGGTTCGGGGCTGGGGATCCTCCGGAAGGAAGGCCAGTCGACCTACACCGAACCCACGCCTCTGAAGGACCTGCCGGCTCCGGTCCGCGTCATCGCGGAGGGCGGGCCGCTCCTCGTCATCAGCAAGACCAACGCGGAGTCCACCGTCCACCGGCGGGTTCGGATGGACTACATCGGGGTCAAGCGCCTGGACGAAGCCGGGGAGATCTGTGGGGAACACCGCTTTGTCGGGTTGTTCACGTCCCGAGCCTTCTCCGAGGCCGCGGATGTCATCCCGATCCTCCGGGAGAAGCTCCACACGATCCTGGACGAGGCCGGCGCCCAGGAGGGATCGCACGACTACAAGGAGATCAACACGATCTTCAACTCCATGCCGAAGGAGGAGCTGTTCCTGGCTTCGGCGGAGCAGATCGGCGTGGACGTGCGGACCGTCCTGACGTCGTACCTGCAGGAGGGGGTGCGGGTCTCGCTGAGGCCGGATCCTCTCCAGCGGGGTGTGGCGGTCATGGTGATCCTCCCCAAGGAGCGGTTCTCCGGAGAGGTCAGAAAGAGCATCGAGCGTGCATTGGTGGAGGCCTTCAAAGGGGAGGTGCTGAACTACCACCTGGCCCTTGGGGAAGGGGAGCAGGCCCGACTCCATTTTTACATGGGCGCAGACGAAGCGCGCCTGGAGAGCGTCACGGCGGAGCAGTTGGAGGTGGACCTCCGCGAACTCACCAGGACCTGGCAGGACCGCGTTCGGGAGTCGTTGGAGCACGTGCGGCCCGGGGACGAGGCGCGAAGGCTCGCTCGCCGCTACGCCGACGCGGTGGGGCCGGAGTACCAGGCCGCCACACGGCCGGAGACCGCGGTGCGTGACATCCTGGTGCTGGAGGCCATGCGTGCGGACGGGCGCAACGTCGCGGTGGCCCTGGCGGACCGTCTGGATGCCGGAGATTCTCCCTTCGCGGGAACGACCTCCTCGCTGAACCTGTTCCTGCGAGACGAGCACCTGATCCTGTCGGAGTTCATGCCCATCCTCGAGGCTGTGGGCCTGCAGGTGCTGGAGGTCAGTCCGTTCCGGCTCAGCGGCCCGGACGTGGGGGTGGCGGGCATCTACGACTTCGAGGTTCAGGACGGGGACGGCAATCCGTTGGATCTCGAACTCGGGTCACTGCTGTCGCAGACGATCCTGGCCACTCGCGCGGGAGACGTTAGCAACGACTCGCTCAATGCGTTGGTCCTCAAGGCTGGGCTCCACTGGAGGGAGGTGGACCTGCTTCGCACCTACGTCGGGTATGCGTTCCAGCTACGCGCCATCCCCAGCCGAGCCTCCGGCCCCGCAGCGCTGGTGAAGTACCCCACCATCGCCCAGCGCTTCGTGGAGTGGTTCCAGGCAAAATTCGATCCGGATCTCGGCGGGAGCCCTGAGGAGCGCGGGCCGGAGGTGGCGCGGGCGCGGGCCCTCTACACGCAGGAACTCACGCAGGTGGAGAGCCTCTCGGAGGACCGTGTGCTCCGAAGGCTGGGAGTGCTTCTCGACAGCACCGTGCGCACCAACTACTTCCGGCACGGTGGCCGGAATCCGATTCGCCGGTCCGGGGGCGTGCCGTACATCTCGCTCAAGTTCGATGCCCCGGGCTTGGAGTCCATCCGAAAGTCGCGGCTCCGATTCGAGGTGTACGTCCGGTCTGCCCGCATGGAAGGCGTCCACCTCCGTGGAGCTTCCGTGGCGCGCGGAGGAATCCGGTGGAGCGACCGTCCCGACGACTTCCGTACCGAGGTCCTGGGGCTGGTGAACACACAGATGGTGAAGAACGCGGTAATCGTACCCGGAGGCTCGAAGGGCGGCTTCGTGCCCACCAGACTCCCGCACGACCCACGGACTCGTGGCGAGGAGGCCAAGGCCCAATACCAGACGCTCATTCGGGGTCTGCTCGACCTTACGGACAACCTGGACGCGACCGGGAACACCCTGGCTCCCGAGCGGGTGGTTTGCTGGGACGAACCGGATCCCTACCTGGTGGTGGCGGCGGACAAGGGAACGGCGAAGTTCTCCGATGTCGCGAATGGCGTAGCCCGTGAATACGGTTTCTGGTTGGACGACGCCTTCGCGTCGGGGGGCTCCCACGGTTACGACCACAAGGTGGTGGGGATCACCGCCCGGGGTGGATGGGAGTCCGTCAAGCGCCACTTCCGCGAGCTTGGGAAGGACATCCAGGAAGAGCCGTTCACGGTGGTGGGTATCGGCGACATGAGCGGGGACGTCTTCGGGAATGGGATGCTCCTTTCGCGGATGATCCGGCTCGTCGCGGCCTTCGACCACCGGCATATCTTCCTGGATCCGACTCCGGATCCGGAGACGAGCTATCGCGAGCGAGAACGCCTGTTCGCGCTGGGAGCCTCGTCGTGGGCTGATTACGATGCGACGCTGCTCAGCGAGGGGGGCGAGGTCGTCCCTCGGGGTGCCAAGGAAGTGGTCCTGCACCCCCGGGTGGCCGCAGCGCTCGGACTCCCCGACGATGTGGGCCCCATGGACGGGGAGTCCCTCATCCGAGCCATCCTCCGCGCACCGGTGGAGTTGCTCTGGAATGGAGGAATCGGGACGTACGTGAAGGCCTCGTACGAGACGGATGCCGACGCGGGCGACCCCACCAACGACTCGGTGCGGGTTTCGGCTCCGGACCTTCGCTGCCAGGTGGTGGGGGAGGGTGGGAACCTGGGCCTTACCCAGAGCGCCCGGGTGGAGTTCGCCCTGGCCGGCGGGCGGATCAACACCGATGCCATGGACAACTCGGGCGGCGTCGACCTGTCGGATCGGGAGGTGAACCTGAAGATCCTCCTCGGCCCCGCGGTAGCGTCGGGAGAACTGTCGGACGACGAGCGTAACGAGCTCCTGGAGGGCCTGACCGACGAGGTGGCGGACCTCGTCCTCCGGGACAACTGGTCCCAGAGCCTGGCGATTTCCCTGGACGAGATCCGGCAGGTGGAGACGCTGGACGAGTTCCAGGATCTCATGACTGCGCTTGAGAGGGAGGGGATGCTGGATCGGGTCGGGGAGCGGCTGCCCTCCCTCGAGATGTTGGTGGAGCGAGCCGAGAGCGACCACGGACTGACCCGGCCGGAGCTGTGCGTCCTGTTGGCGTACGCCAAGATGTCGGTGAAGCCCGACGTGGTGGCGAGCGGCCTGCCCGACGATCCAGCGCTACGGGACTACCTCCTGGCGTACTTCCCGAATGAGGCCATCCGGAAGGCCGGGGTCGGTGCCCTGGACGGACATCGCCTGCGCCGTGAGGTGATCACGAGCCAGCTCACCAATGATGTGGTGGACCTCATGGGAGCGACGTTCGTGCACCGCCTGGTGCGGGATACCGGCAGCACGACTGCAGAGGTCGTGCGTGCATGGCTGGTGGCTGCGCGACTGGCGAACCACCACGAGGTGTTCCGGGAGCTGGCGGGCCAGGGCCGGGAGTTGAGGACTGGCGACGCATACCGTTGGCTCCTGGGGCTCACCCGGGTGCTGGAGCGGACGACTCGCTGGGTTCTGGCGAACGCCGAACTCGAGGCGAGTCCCGGAGAGTTCGTGGCACAACGCGGAGCGGGGCTGGCCCGCTTGCGCGACCGGTTCCCCGACGTGGTCGCGGGCCCAGACCGGGAGGCCTTCATCGCGCGAGTGGATCAACTCGTTGGACTGGGAGCCGACCATTCGCTCGCTCAGCGCCTGATCACGCTGCGGTTCTTGGATCAACTCCTGGACATCCTTCGCATCGCAGACGAGACCGAAACGGATCCAGTGGCGGTGAGTCAGGCCTACTACAAGGTCTCGGAGATGCTCGGCGTACCGTGGATCCGTGACCAGGTCGCCCAATCCGCCTCGGAGGACCGCTGGGAGCAGCGTGCCGCCCTGGCCCTGGGCGACGATCTCGGTCGGGCACACCACCGGATCGTGAGCACCGTGATGCGAAAGGCAGCGTCGGCCGACGAGCCGTCCACGGCCGCCGAGTCCGTCATGCAGGAACGATCCCGGGACGTGGAACGGATTCGGAAGTTGCTGGACGAGGTGCGGGCGGAGGAGGAGTTGTCGTTGGCCGGGGTGTCGGTGGCCGTCCGGGAGCTTGCGGTGCTGGCCGGCCGCATGGACTCCTGATCCCGCGGATTCAGCCGGCGGCGGCTTTCAGGACTTCGTCCACGTAGTCGTCGACCTGGGCGAGCACCCGGACCAGGTCCTTCCGTTCTTCTGCCGCGCTCAGGTCGGTAGCGAACTTGAGCAGGGCGGCGCGCACCGCATCCCGCCGGGCGGTGGACCGGTCTCCGCGCGGCCGCGGCGCCGTGGAACGCGTCTTCCGCCGCCGCCGCCTTCCGCCGCCGGCTGCCAAGCTGGCCTTCCGCTTCACCTGGAGCGGGTACCGCGCGTGGAACTCGCGAATGGTCAGGTCCCTGGACGAGGGGATGGCCTCCTTGGCCATTTCGAACAGCGCTTTGCTCGAGATGTCGGGGTCTTTCTTCATCTCGGCCTCGACGAATTGCATCAACTGGTCATCGGCCTGGGCCACAGGTCCTCCTCGTTCGGTGCATATCACGTCCGGGACTGTCGATGATACTCTCCGATAATCGCCGAAGATAGAACGGCTGTTTGTGGGTCCGCTGCGACCTGGTAGTGGGTCAGGAGCGTGGTGCGGGATTGGTCGGCGTGCAGCAGTTCGGCGAGTCGGCCGTATCATGGGGATCCAAGGACGAGCGATTATGCCCCAGAGGCGGCGTGTCCTACCATGCGCAGAGTTGGTTTCACCATCGTCGAGATCACCGTTGTGCTCGCGATCGGGGCGTTGATGCTGGGGATTCCCCGTGACTCCAACGTCTAGGCTGTGGCGAACGGAACCGCCGTGGTCGGAGAACGCCGCATCGCCACCCTCGCCCAGCTTGAGCCGCTGGGTCAGACGCGCTGGGAAGCCCGGTAAGGCCTGGGGGAAAATCCAGCGCGGCGCACGATGACCCAGCCCACCATGGCCCCGGCGATCTGCACCAGGACGTCGGTGGTGTCCGGAGTGCGCCCCGCGACACCGAGCTGGAGCGCCTCCAGAACGATAGCGAGATAGATCGCTGGAAGGAGGTGCGCGAGGGGACCACGGGTTCTCAGCGGGTGAATCGCCAACCACGCGCCCACGGGGATCAGCAACAGGAAGGTGTTGGCGACATCGACGACGCTGAAGATGTCCCCTCGTTGTCTCAGCAACTCCAGGGGAATCCACCATCCCCGGTCCTGAAACAGCGCCAGATCGCCCACTCCCGGCTGGTAGGGGCGGAGGGTCCACAGCCCCAGCAGAACCAGATAGGCGCCCATGATCTGGCGCGAATTCCTGTCGGCGAGCCACCCCTGGCGGACCAGTACGTGACCGAGGGCTGCGCCCAGGCCCCAGGCGATGGCCTGAACCAGCGCGGCTCCGGGGATTACCGCGAGGCCCAGCGGGGCGTGCAGCAACTCGACCACCGGGATTACGGAGCACCCCAGGAGCGCCAAGGCCGGTGTGGTGAGGGTGGACGACCGCGAACCCGATAACCACCAGGCGGCGAGAATCGCTGCCGGCGCCACCAGGAGAACGCTTCCCAGGGGGACCGAACCGAGCGAGCTCCAGTCGACCTCGGACAGGACGACGGCTGCCCGTCGCCAGGGCCAGCCCCAGGCCCCCGCCACCGGCTCATGCCGAAAGAGCGGCACAGCGACTTCGCCCAGCACAGCCAGGCCGTAGGGGAGGGCGACGAAGACGGCACGAAAGGAGGCGGATCTGCGATGGCGGAGGTTGCTCGCAGCCATGACCAGCCCCACCAGGGCGATGGCTCCCACGAGGCTTCCGAAGGCATTCGTGGCGACGTCCAGGATGCTGGCGTAACGGCTCGACGACAGGAGTTGAGCCGCCTCCACCGAGACACTGATCAGCGTTCCGGATCCCACCGCGAACGCGATGGACCGCACGGTCCGGCCGGCGGGCGCGGTGGCCATCCAGGTGAGACCCCAACCTGCGAAGAGGAGGACGTTCCGTGCGGCGTCCACGATGTCGCGGGGTGAGACCTCCTGGCTGATGGCCCGGGAGACCCTCTGGGCGACGGAACCCGAGCCCGGCCCCAAACGCAGATCCGTAAGCGTGGCTGCGAGCAACACGGCGGCGTACCCGAGCCGCGCAGGCACTCGCGCGCGACCCAGGGTCGTCCGGAGCTCGGTCACGGTTCCGCGGTTCGAGGGATTGGCAGGATCCACTAAATCACGATGGGTGGGGTCGGGTCCTCGACGGACAGGTCCCACCAGAGCGGTGTGCAACAAAAAAAGGCCCCCGCGGCGGAAACGCCACGGGGGCCGCCAGTCGGGACGGCCGGATTCGAACCGGCGACCCCTGCAACCCCATTGCAGTGCGCTACCGGGCTGCGCCACGTCCCGAAAGGAGATGGCAAACTTAAACCCCACGGTACCGGAGTCTCAACCCCGACCGGTGAATCGACCCCCTGCGGGGCGCGTTCGGCCGGAGGAGGACCCGGGACCTCCGTCGAGCGCCGTGATGCCGCGCTCGTACCGTGAAGCGAGACGTGGTCCCAATGGCGATTTCAGGCGACTTGCGGCGGGAGTCGGGGGGTGCGTGGGGAGGGTTGACGACCTGCCGAAGCTCGTATAAAGTTCATTTCTTGCTGCGGGGTGGAGCAGTCTGGTAGCTCGTCGGGCTCATAACCCGAAGGTCGCGGGTTCGAATCCCGCCCCCGCTACTGAATTCGAGCGCCGCCGAAAGGCGGCGTTCGGTGCGTGAGAGCAGCTTGGTCAGGAGTTCGGGTCAGAATGAAGAAGGTCTTCCAGTCTCGTTCGGTTGAAGTCGCGGTGCTCCGCGGCTGGCGAGATTGGGGCCTCACGACGTCCGACACGTGGTCTAGCCCGAGTCCCCGGGCGGGAGGAAGGCGCGACAGATAAGCTTCTGACGCCGCCCTTCACGACTCCCGCCCGCGCCGAACAGGTCCGGGCGGTTTTGTTTTTGGGCCAGGTAGCTCAGTTGGTAGAGCACACGACTGAAAATCGTGGTGTCGGCGGTTCGATTCCGCCCCTGGCCATGGAAGCGCGGTTGTACCGCGATTGATGCGGCTGAAGGTCCGTAGCTCAACTGGTAGAGCACCGGTCTCCAAAACCGGGGGTTGGGGGTTCAAGTCCCTCCGGGCCTGCTTGGCCCTCATCGTCTAACGGCTAGGACACCACTCTTTCAAGGTGGCGATCGGGGTTCGATTCCCCGTGAGGGCGCTGGACCGTGAGGTCCCATAGAAAGAAGAAGGACAAAGCGAGGGGCTGTAGCTCAGTCGGTTAGAGTGCCGGTCTGTCACACCGGAGGCCGCGGGTTCGAGTCCCGTCAGCCCCGCTGGAGTTGATTGAAAATCGGGTCGGGTTCGAGTTGGTTCGGTGGGAACCCGACCTTCTGGGTCATCGGAATGTGTCGGGGCCGTAGCTCAGTTGGGAGAGCGCCTGAATGGCATTCAGGAGGTCAGGGGTTCGATTCCCCTCGGCTCCATTGGTCCGAGATCTCCGGTCTTCGAGATCGGGATTCGGGCTCGGGTGGCGGAATTGGTAGACGCGCAGGATTCAGGATCCTGTGGGGGCAACCCCGTGAGGGTTCGAGTCCCTCCCCGAGCACTGCTTGACTCGAGCAGCATGGTATGCCCTCCGCGGGGCGCCAACCGAATCCGACGGACCGATCTGGCTGAATCGTCGTCGGCATGAAGACGCAGCCATGCTCGGGTGGCGGAACTGGTAGACGCGCAGGATTAAGGATCCTGTGGGGGAGACCCCGTGAGGGTTCGAGTCCCTCCTCGAGCACTGTTGTTTGCGCCCGTAGCTCAATTGGATAGAGCGTCTGACTACGGATCAGGAGGTTGGGGGTTCGAGTCCTCCCGGGCGCATGATTCACCGGAGTCGGCCTTCTGCCGAACACTCGGGCGCGTAGCTCAGGTGGTTAGAGCGCTACGTTGACATCGTAGAGGTCAGAGGTTCGAGTCCTCTCGCGCCCATGTCTGGGGCCGTAGCTCAGTTGGGAGAGCGCTGCAATCGCACTGCAGAGGTCAGGGGTTCGACTCCCCTCGGCTCCACTGATCCAGGCCACCATAGCTCAGCTGGTAGAGCACGTCACTCGTAATGACGGGGTCGTCGGTTCGAGTCCGACTGGTGGCTCTGCCAGGGTCTCTCGAGACCTGGTTCTTTGCCCCGTGGTGTAACTGGCAACACGCCGGATTCTGGCTCCGGAGAGTCTAGGTTCGAGCCCTAGCGGGGCAACTTGCAGGATGTTTGACAGCGCACTTTGGAGGGATGGCTGAGTGGCTAAAAGCGGCGCCCTGCTAAGGCGTTGGGTCGAAAGGCCCACGTGGGTTCGAATCCCACTCCCTCCGCTGCAGCCAAGCACTCGTTCGATCCGGCTTGGTGTATCTCGGGACGGGTGGCCGAGCGGCTTAAGGCGCACGATTGGAAATCGTGTGGGCGAAAGCCCGCGTGGGTTCGAATCCCACCCCGTCCGCTTCTCCACGGTGCCGGTGGATTCGAACCCACCGCGATTTCGCGCTCCTGCGCGAAACCGCGAGCGTGGGCTCACCTTCGGTGATCCTGCCGCTCCTGCGGCAGGATTCGAATCCCACCCTTCCGGAGTGGGTGTGGAGATTTTCGTGTCCAGAAGGCACGGGCACGGGGTGTGGCTCAGCCCGGTAGAGCGCTCCGTTCGGGTCGGAGAGGTCCCCGGTTCGAATCCGGGCACCCCGATTGAATACCCCGCGAAAGCGGGACCAGCGATGTGTACGCCCGGATGAGAACCGGAGGTTCGAGCCGAGGCGACGGGGGATCGTGACCGGAATCGGCATTCGTACCGCCGACGCTGCTGAGGATCGCGAAGCGACCGCAGGCACATCCGGGCACCCCGGTTGTTTCCTTTCGCCGGGTGAGAGGTTGCCCACGGTGGTGGGCTTGGATGGGAGGAGGGGTGCCGGAGATGGCCTAACGGGCCCGCCTCGAAAGCGGTGCGTGCGAAAGCACACGAGGGTTCGAATCCCTCCCCCTCCGTTTCTCGATTCCGATGACCCTGCAAGCGCCCTCCAGTCCATGGCTGAGAGGGCGTTCGTGCGTTTGGGCCCCGCCCCGAGATGCACATTCAGCGCAAGAGCCCACCTACGTGGGCACGGACCGCGGGTCACGGTTCCTAGAGTCGTTCCGCCTCGGATTCGGGCAGGTCCTTCGGACGCACGAAGCGGTGGAGCGTTCCCAGGCCCGGCGTGACTTCGGCCCAGGACGTCGCGTCGAAGTCGATCTGGGCGAGAGCTCCGGTGGGGTACCTTCGCGCCATCCGATCGAGCAACCGGGATTCTCCTCTTCCGCTCATGATCTGAGCGAACGCCTCCGTACCCGGATTGTGGCCTACCATAGCCACCGAGGAGGCCCCGTCGCCCAGGTCTCGCAGAATCATGAGCATCTCGGAGGGTGTCGCCAGATAGAGCTCCGGCGTGACCACCGGAGCGGGGCCTGCGTGAGATAGGACCAACTCGCACGTCTGCCTTGCCCTGACTGCGGATGAGCAGAGGACCGTGTCGAGTGCAACGCTCTCACGGTGGAGGTACTGGGCCATCGCTCTGGCGGCTCTTATTCCCCTGGGGGCCAGCGGCCGATCGTGGTCCGCGAGACGGGGGTCGTCCCACGACGACTTGGCGTGGCGCAGCAGATACAATGTCAGCACGAGACACAGGGGGGGGAGAGGCGAAGGGGCCGGTAGCGTGAGAGATTCCTACGCACTCGGGCCGGATTCGGCAACGCATGGGGCTGGGGGCGGCGCGCCCTGAAGACGGGTCTCAACCCAGATGGGCGCTGGTCGCAGCCACTGACCTCCGGTCGGCTCGTACCGAGCGGGCAATCCAGTCCTTCCATCGGCAGACACGACGGGGGTGGGCCCACGCGGACCCACCCCCGGGACTCGTATCCGCCCTCCGCTGAGGAGGGCGGGCCGTCACCTCTACTTCTTGCGGGCGGCCTTCTTCTTTGCCGCCGCCTTCTTCGCCGGCTTCTTGGCGGTCTTCTTCTTTGCCGCCGCCTTCTTGGTGGCCTTCTTCGCCGGCTTCTTGGCGGCCTTCTTCTTTGCCGCGGCCTTCTTGGCGACCTTCTTCACGGCCTTCTTGGCGGCCTTCTTCTTGGCCGCGGCCTTCTTGGCGACCTTCTTCACGGCCTTCTTGGCGGCCTTCTTCTTGGCCGCGGCCTTCTTGGCGACCTTCTTCACGGCCTTCTTGGCGGCCTTTTTCTTGGCCGCGGCCTTCTTGGCGACCTTCTTCACGGCCTTCTTGGCGGCCTTCTTCTTGGCCGCGGCCTTCTTGGCGACCTTCTTCACGGCCTTCTTGGCGGCCTTT
>JBDHLC010000034.1:0-33013 GCA_039586075.1 Gemmatimonadota bacterium
GCGTCAGTCTTTCGACCATTGCGCAATATTCCCCACTGCTGCCTCCCGTAGGAGTCTGGGCCGTATCTCAGTCCCAATGTGACGGGTCGTCCTCTCAGACCCGCTACGCGTCGTAGCCTTGGTAGGCCGTTACCCTACCAACTAGCTGATACGCCGCGACCCCCTCTTCAGGCGAGAGCTTACAAGTAGAGGCCCTCTTTGTTTTCAGTGTCAGGCGACACCGAAGCGTTATGCGGTATTAGCCCAGGTTTCCCCGGGTTGTCCCCCACCTGAAGGCAGGTTGGTCACGTGTTACTCACCCGTTCGCCACTCGGTTACAGGTGGTGCAAGCACCTCCTGGTCCTCGTTCGACTTGCATGTGTTAAGCACGCCGCCAGCGTTCGTCCTGAGCCAGGATCAAACTCTCCGTTAAAGAATGCTTGATTAGCTCTAGTGAACGCGATCTCACGATCTTCGTTCGGAATCTACGTTTAAAACCCATTGCCCACCGAAGTGGACGCCCGCCGAGACGTAGTGCTCAGCGGAAATGGGCCCGCTCTTCCTCTCGAAACCCTGATTTTCAAACAACTGTATCTGCGTGCCCTCGAGGCTTTTACTGCGTTGCCTTTCGAGCAAATCGCAGCGGCCGCCGTCCTGCGCGGCTCGCTGCGAAGGCCCTAACAATACCCCCGGGCCCTGAGGGTGTCAACACCCTCTCGCAACTTTCCTGCGGACGGGTGGTCTCCCCGCTCCGCCAGGGTGAGCGACCGGATTTGAACCGGCGACCTCCAGGGCCACAACCTGGCGCTCTAACCGACTGAGCTACGCCCACCAGAAAGCGCCGGGATCTCCCGGCAAGCAGAAGAAGCTAGCGCAATGGACATCCACCGTAAACCTCCAGGTGGGGCTCCGGGTAAGCTGCCGCGGACCACGTCCTGACGCGCCTGGCAGGATTCGAACCTGCGACCTACGGATTAGAAGTCCGTTGCTCTATCCAACTGAGCTACAGGCGCCCGCCCGGGAGTCGGCATCCCGGGGGAGTGCGGCCCGAGGGGCCGCCGGACCCCAAGATCGGGCTTCAGCGACGAAAGGAGAAGGTCCCCGAGATCTCCCCCGTGCAGTCCACGGCCACCACTCGGCCCGAGAACCGGGTCCCATCATCGGTGAACTCACCCACCAGCTCGGCCCGACCCGGGCACTGGAGGTCGTAGTCGAGGAAGACGCGGGCCGTTCCGTCCTCTGCCACGGTCCCGTCTCCGTCGGCAGTGAGCCCGAACGATGGAGAGTCGAACACCACGTTCAGCTCCGCACCGTCCTGAACGATCTCCAGCGTCCCGTCGATTCCCTGCCCCTCCACCGAGACCCCACCCCGGTAGCTCCCCTCCACCGCGGGGTAGGACGGCCCACCCAAGAAGGTGGCACACGCCCCCAGGCTGATGAGCGCCGCAGATCCAAGCGCCACCCCGATGAGACGTCGTCGGTCTGTCATTCCCTCTCTCATGGCCTTGCTCACCTCCGGTCGTAAGACTCTTGTCAGATCACGGTGGGCCCACGCTGCGGCGTGGCGCGCACTGGTTGCACTTCGAGCCCGAAGACGGAAGTGAACATTCGTCCCTTCTTCCGCAAGGCCCAGTGTTCCAGCAGAAGGTCTCCGCGACCCTCCATCTCCAGGAAGAGGGTCCGGCCCTCCACCCGGGTGTTCACCCTCGGGACCCGCTGCAGGTGCTCCCGGTCCATGGCATCCGCCAGGCGGAGGATCCCAGCCATCCGGTTCACCCGGACCCGGTCCTCGGCAGACAGGGTTTGATACAGGAAGTGTTCCTGCTTCGGCTCCGCTCGGCGATGGTAGCGCGCCACCAGCGCGGCGATCACGCGGTCCTCCCGGGAGATCCCCGGCACCTCCGAGTTGTGGATCAGGTAGAGGCTGTGCTTGTGGTGCTTCCGGAACGAGATGAACTGCCCCACGTCGTGAAGGACCGCCGCCACCACGAGGATTCGGCGATCCTGCTCTGTGAGCTCGTGCAGGTCCTGAAGCTGGTCGAACAGCGCCAACGAGAGTCGAGTGACGTGGCGCGCGTGCAGCTCGTCGAACTGGAATCGGCGCCCGAGCGCGAGAGATCCATTGAATGCCTGCTGCTCCAGGCGCGACGCATGCACCGCCGGACCAACCATGTCCTCCAGGAGGTCCAGGACGACGCCTTCCTTGACGCCGACCCGCGGCACGATGATCTCGTCCACCTCGGCCAGCTTCGCCAGGTGGGCGTAGATCAGCGCCGCCGGAAGAATGACATCGGCCCGATCGTGCCGAAGGCCCAACTGGTCGATCCGCTCCTGGACGGTCATCCGGGCCAGCCGTCGCACCAGCTCGTTCAGCTTCGACAGGGACACCCGGCTGACTCCCCGTGCGTCGGTTTCCACTGCCGCCAGGTCCGCCAGCGCCTCCATGTTCCCGCCGCTGGCCAGGAGTCCGGCGATTTCCGAGGGGTCCACGCGCGCTGGGAAGCGGAGGGTGCGGGCATATTCGGACAGCAGCCGGCGCAGGCGCTTGGGGTCGGTCTCCCCTTCCCCTAGGTACTCCAACAGCCGCACCGTACCCATGGTGTGGGACTCGGTCCACAGGATTCCTTCCGCCGAGACCAGCGAGACCTCGAGGCTGCCCCCACCCAGATCTCCGGACACCCATGTTCGGTCGCCCAGTTCCACCCGGCTCCGGAGGGCCGTCCAGACGAGTCGGGCCTCCTCGGTGCCGGTGATGGTCTCGACCTGAATGCCGGTCTCCCGGCGGATCATATCCACCAGCTCCGCGCCGTTTCTGGAGTCCCGCACCGCGCTGGTGGCCACCGCCCGATACCGGGCGACGCCCAGGGTGTCCAGATACCTCCGGAATGCCGCCATGCTCTCCACCGCGCCCTTGATGGCGGTCTCGTCCAGCACCCCGGTGAGGAAGACCTGATGCCCCAGCCGGACCGGTACGCGCTGAAACTCCAGCTCGACCCAATTGCGGTGGTCCACGAACTCCACCGCCAGAAACCGGATGGCGTTCGATCCCACGTCGATGGCCGCCACCCGGACGGGAAAGATGGAATGGGCGGCGTGAGTGTCGGGCATCACGGCTCGCTCCCCTGCCTGCGATCTTGGGAGTCGCACAGGGTCTTGGAGTAGCTCGAGATCGAGTCGGGGCGCCGGGATTCGAACCCGGGACCTCCTGCTCCCAAAGCAGGCGCGCTACCGGACTGCGCCACACCCCGAAGCGGTGAAAATAGTCAGGCCGCGGTCCCGGTGGTAGCCGGGGTGCTCCCCCAGGACGGGTGTGCCTCAGCCTTCGCTGACACCACCTTCGGAGGACTGATCGTCCCAGATCCGGCGGAGGAAGTCGTAGGGATAGATACCGGTGTCGTGCCCATCGCTCCAGATGAACTGGAGGGCGTAGCGGCCCACGTAGTGGATGGCCGTGGGATGGATGTCACCGCGCACGGTCTCCGGTCGGAGGATCTGCCGGCCCGTCATCTCGTCCACGCAGCCGGCACACGGGCATCGGATGCGAAGGTCTCGGGGCTCGTACTCCGAGAACTCCCCATCCTCCCAGACGATCCGCAAGCGCGTTCCGTCGTGGTTGGGGCCGATCTGAGACGGCGTGAAGCGCGGATCGCTCACGGCCGCTTCTCCAGCAGAGCCGCGAGCTCCCGGAATGCGGCGCCCCGGTGGCTCCTGGCGTGCTTCTCCTGCGGGGTTGCCTCGCCGAAGGTGCGGCCGAGCTCGGGGATATGGAACAGCGGGTCGTATCCGAAGCCCCCGCTGCCTCGAGGCTCCCGGGCGATCCGACCCTCCACCGTCCCCCGCACCACCGGACCCTGCCCAGTCCCGTCCTCCAACGCGGCCACGCAGACGTAGCGCGCAGTGCGCTGGGCATCGGGAGTCCCTGCGAGACGGTCCAGGAGGTGCTGATTGTTCGCAAGGTCACGCTCGATTCCGGTGCTGTCACCGGGGGCGAACCGCTTGGAGCGCACCCCCGGCGCCCCCTCCAGTGCGTCCACCTCCAGGCCCGAATCGTCCGCCACGGTTGGGAGACCGCTGCGGGCGTGGAAATATCGTGCCTTGGATCGGGCGTTGGCCTCGAAGGTGTCGTAGGGCTCGAGGTCATCCTCCTCCGGCGCGGGGGAAATCCCGGCCTGGACAAGGTCTACGAGCTCCAGGTCCGGCACTTCCGAGAGGATCTCCCGGATCTCCCGCATCTTGTGCGCGCTGCGGGTGGCCACCAGGAGCTTCACAGCTCCCTCCCCAGCGCCTCGCGCTGTGCCGCCACGAGGATTCGGATCCCTGCCGTGGCCAGATCCAGGAGCTCGTCCAGCTCCTCGCGCCGAAACGGGTCGCCCTCCGCGGTCCCCTGGACCTCGATGAGCCGACCGTCGCCGGTCCCCACCACGTTCATGTCGACCTGGGCCTCGAAGTCCTGCCGGTAATCCAGGTCCAGAGTGGGCGCTCCCGCCACCAGGCCCACGCTCACCGCGGCCACCAGGTCTCGCATGGGATGGCGGTCCACCTCGCCTTGGCTGACGAGGCGCGAGAGGGCGCGGTGCAGGGCCACGCACGCGCCAGTGATGCTGGCGGTCCGCGTCCCCCCGTCCGCCTGCAGCACGTCACAGTCCAACGTCACGGTCCGCGGTCCCAGCAGCGCCAGGTCGGTGACGGAGCGGAGGGAACGCCCGATCAGGCGCTGAATCTCCTGCGTCCGGCCCTTCACCTTCCCCCGCTCTCGGGAAGTGCGGGTGTGGGTCGAGCGCGGGAGCATCCCGTATTCCGCGGTGACCCAGCCGGTCCTGCGGCCCTCCATCCAAGGCGGCACGCCCTCCTCCACCGACGCGGTGCAAAGCACCCGGGTGTGGCCCGTGGCGATGAGGCAGGATCCCTCGGCGTACGGTGAGGGGTCCAGCTCCAGGTGCAGGGATCGGTTCTGGTCGCGGCGTCGTTCGGTCATCCGTCCCTCGAGATGGGTGAGGCGGGTGGCAGTAGGGTAACCCCGTGACCCCCAAGGGGTCCGGGGCGGGTCAACTCGGCAGGAAGCCAGGGATGCGGTCGGCCCCTCGGGCCCTGAGGGTGGCGGCGAGACGGGCGACCACCTCCTCGATCTCGCCGCGCGAGCCCTGTTCCTCCCCCCGCACCGCCTGACGTCCGTCCGGCGAGAGGAGGAGGGCACGGAGCCTGATTCCGTCTCCGAACGTCTGCCCACGAGCACACGTCAGGGAGCCTGGAAAGGCGCGCGCCAGCCCTCGCTCGGCCGCAAGCACGTCCTGGGCCTCCCGCGAGATCAGCGGCGACGACCCGGGCCCCGTGTGCAGGAGCACGGGAATCCCCTGCCCTGGTGCCGGAACCCAGCTCTCCCACTCGAGGAGCTCCCGCTGGCCTTCCAGGGTGGGGTCCGTCCAGAGAGGGCGAATGGCCGGCGCCCCCGGAGTCTCGGGGTCCACGGGCTCGAGCCCAGGGTGATGCGCCAGGAGCAGCGCGCGCTGCCGAGGCGTAGCCACCGCCACCCGCGCCCCCTCCGCGAGGTCCGCCAGCGCCCCGGTGCCGCCCACCAGGACCTCCCGGCGGTCACCGATTCCCACAGCCACCATCGTCACCCCGGGGGGGACCGGGTTGGGGACGTCCTCCGCGACACAGAGCAGGTGCGACACCTGGCCGGACAGGAGCCATTCGAGTGACGCCACCCCGTCCGTCCCAGGTGCCACGAGGCCCCTCAGATCGCGCGCGGTGTGGGAGTCCAGTCCGCTCAGCGGGAACGTCCGGAGCGGCGCGTTACCCTCAGTGATGCCCCCCTCCGTCCGACGCCACCGGCTGCGGCATGTCGTAGTCTTCCGCCCGGGGCTTGAACACGACCTTCAGCAGCGGCGGCGCGATGAAGGTGGTGACGATCACCATGATGAGGATGGCCGAGAATGTCTCCGCGGACAGGAGCCCCGCCCGTCGGCCGATGTCGGCGAAGATGAGGCCCACCTCTCCCCGCGGGACCATCCCCACACCGATGGCGACCCGGTTGAGCTTCTCCTTGCCCCACCCCACCACGAAACCAGCCAGCAGCTTTCCGAGGACGGCCACCGCCACGAGGATGGATCCCACGACGATGACCTGGAAGTTGAAGACTTCGGATCCCGGCACGAAGAGCTGCACGTTGACCGCCGCCCCGACGCTCACGAAGAAGATCGGGGTGAAGATGTCCGCGACGGGCTCGATCCGTTCCACGATCAGGTCGAACTGGTTCGTGGACGAGAGCACGATACCTGCGGCAAACGACCCGATGATCATGGCGGAGCCCGCCTTGTCGGCCACGGCCGCGAAGAGGAGGGCGCAGGAGAAGGCGCTCACCAGGAGAACGCCCCGGACGCGCATCCGGTCCACGAGCGTGAACAGCGTCGGCGCCAGGGCGTTCCCCACGATCACCGCCACCACCAGGAATCCAACGGCCACGGCGAAGGTCGTGGCGACGCCCACGATGGAAAGCGTGGCCCCAGAGGCCAGGCCGCTCACCACGGCCAGGATCACCAGGCCCAGCACATCGTCGATGACCGCCGCCCCGATGATGATCCGGGACTCCGGGCGATGCATCAGCTTCAGGTCCGTAAGGACCCGGGCCGTGATTCCCACCGAGGTGGCCGTGAGCGTCGCGCCCACGAAGACGGCGATCATGGTGAGGCTCACCCCGTCCAGGTGGGCCCCGATGCTCGGGTCGGCGTAAAACCAATACGCGAATCCCAGAAAGAAGGGCAGCGCGACCCCCACCGCAGCCACGGACGCCGACTCGGCTCCCACACGGAACATCTCCTTCAGGTCCGTCTCCAGGCCGATCTCGAAGAGGAGGATCGCCACCCCGACCTCGGCGAGGATGTGGATCAACTCGGCGCCGACCTCGGTTCCCGTGGGAACGATCCCGAGCACGCTCCCACCCAGGATCAGTCCGGCGATGAGCTCGCCGAGCACGGATGGCTGCCCGATCCGTTCCGCGAGCTCTCCGAAGACTTTCGCGAAGATCAGGATGGAGATGAGGATCAGGAAGAAGTCCGAGGCGCCGAGATGGTCGTCGTCGTGGTCCTCCGCCGCCGCGTGCTCCTCATCCGAGGCTGGGGCCTCGGCCTCCTGGATGGCGCCGCCCGCATCCGGAAGCGGTGCGAGAGAGGACATACTCCCCTCGACTGCCGCCACCGAAGCCGGCGCGGCGTCCGCGCTCGCCCCGGGCGCGCTGAAATACCAGGCACCAGCCAGTGCCACCAGCAACACGAGCTTCACCGGCATCCCAAGGCGAAGGAACCCCTTCTTCTCAGAACTCAACGTCACTCTCCATCAAGGATCGATTATTGGGCGGGGTGAGGTCCGCCGTCCGGCCTCACCAGTTCGATTGAAGTCCGTCGACGATCTGCTGCACCAGGACCTCCAGCGCCTCGAGCTTACCCACCTCCTCGTCCTCCGAGGCTTCAAGGTACTGGCCCTCGGCCCGGAGAGAAGTGCTCTCCCAGAGAATCAGGTTCTCCTGAACGTCCAGCACCTGGACCGAGACCGACAAAGTCACCTGACGCTGCAGAACCTGGGGACGATCGCCCTGTTGCGCACCCGCCCGGTAGTTCGGAGCCCGGAGCGTGTAGTCCCGGATCACTCCGCTGACCACGGCATCGGCAACCTCCTCACCGGCCAGACGGAGTCCCAACGCGCTGGGGAGCTCCCGAAGGAGTTGCTCGTGGATCTCCTGCGTCAGCTCGAGGCGGGTCGTGCTGTTCTCGAAAGGGAGAATGGCAATGGTGTCGAGTGCGAAGCCGGTCCCGGCGTTGAACCCGTAGACGCACCCGCTCAGGCCGGGCACCAGCAGGCCCAAGGCCAGCAGCCTACGGATTCCAGATCTCCGGCGGAAACGACGCCACATACTCGACACTCTCACGGGTGATGATCAGCTCTCTGAAGGCCCCCATGTCCCGATAGACGGCCCTGGATGGGACTCTCTCGCCATCGTGCTCCAGGAACACCCGCTTCACCTCCGTCCCGTCGTCCAGGAGGGCCGCGGATCGCATGAGTCCATCCACGAAACTGTAGTGGACCTGGTCGCCGCTGGCGAGCCGAGTCCGCAGGAGACGACTCCCGTCCATCAGGTCCTCCGCGCCCAGAATGTCCGTCCCCGGCCAGCTTCGGAAGACCCCCAGCGTTCCCCAGAGGAGGTGCGCAGGCGGGAGGATCCCGCCGGGAAGAGTCATGGGGAGGCGGAGGTCGTCTTCGATCATCACCGCTTTCGCCACGGCTTCCCCGTTCTTCAGGAAGAGGTCCAGACGAGCCCGATACGGAGGCGCCACCCGAGCCACTCCACGGCCCCCCACACGGATTCCCTCTTCGGTGAGGGTCCACTCGAAGAGGATGAGCGTTGGGCGTTCCACCTCCGTCGCCTCCGCCAGTCCCACCGTCCAGGCGCCGGCGTCCTGCACGGGAGCCACGACTCCGGGGGTCCCGGTACCGGCACACCCGGCCGTGATGAGCACCGCCATCCCCGCGGGAACCACGGATGCCAAGAGGACCCGTCCCCGGCGTCGGCCACATCCCCGGCGTCGGCTATCGAGAGTATGCGTGGGTCCGTTCACGGCTCCGGAAGCGCGGCTGGAGGGACTGGATCTGAAGCGTCGCAATCTAGGGTTCATTCCCTTCCCGGCGAAGTGTGGTGGTAGGGGACTCCCTTCTCTACCTTCCGCACCCATGGAAAGATCACCCGTCTACCTGGCCAGCGACATCCACCTGGGAGCGATTCCCGCGGAGAACGAGCGCGCGTTTCTCCGATGGATGGAGGAAGCGGCCGCCTCCGCCTCGCAGATCGTGCTGAACGGCGACCTGTTCGACTACTGGTTCGAGTATCGGACGGCGATACCCCAGGGCTATACGCGGGCCCTGGGTCTGCTCGCCCGCGTGACCGACTCGGGAGTGCCGGTACACCTCCTCGGTGGAAATCACGATTGGTGGGGCGGGCGATACCTGCAGGAGGAGGTGGGGCTCCGATTCCACCAGGACCCGGTGCGAATGGAGCTCGCGGGGCGGGCCGTCCTGGTGGCCCACGGGGATGGCCTGGGCCCCGGAGACCGGGGATACAAGGTGCTCAAGGCGCTTCTCCGGAGCCGACCCTTCAACTGGATGTATCGATGGCTGCATCCGGACCTGGGCTCGAGGATCGCGAATCGCGCCTCCATGACGGCCCACCGGGGCGCGCCCACCGAAGGGGAGAAGCACCGCTCCCGCGTCCTCAAGGAGTGGGCCCACGGAACCCTGGCATCGGATCCCTCTCTCGACCTGGTCGTGCTTGGACACACGCACATCCCCGTCCTCGACGAGGTATCCCCGGGTCGTCACTACCTGAACTGCGGAGACTGGGTCTACCATCGGACCTTCTCCATCCTCGCCGAGGGAGAAGCTCCCCGCCTCCTGGAGTGGTCGGACACCGGCGATCACCGCCCGTGGACCGGCGCGTGACGGGTCAGCGGAACACGTTCCCCAGATAGAGCTTCGCCGCCACCTCCACGCCGCCACCACCCGGAGTCGGGGCGACCACCACGTCCACCGGATCCGGGAAGTCCCTCAGGTGGGCCGTGACGAACGCATCGGCTCCGCTCAGGAAGGTGAGGAAGATCCCCATGGCCACCCAATCCTCGAACTGACCCTCCCGTGCCTCCACTCGAGCCCGGGCGTCCGCCACCAGACCGTCCTCCTCCAGGGCCGCTTCGACCCGGGCCTCGTACGCCTCGGGCGTCTCCTCGGGATCCACCGGAGGCTCCAGCGCGACCCGGGCGCGGACCGCCGCCTCCCGCACCTCCAGGACGTTCTCGGCCGAGTTCCGGCGGCTGATGGTGCGCAGGATCATCCAGGCCGTGCCGCCCTCAGCCGCGAGATAGAAGGCTCCACGCCGGTGGGAGCCGATTGCGCTGTGTCCCCAGGTGGGGAGCGCGAGAGCCCTCAAGAAGGCCCCCAGGGGGCTGATCCCCTCCACCGCCACCGAGTCTACCCGGGCCTCTTGCATGGGCTCCGGCCTGACGGGACCCTCCCGCTGCGCCGCGGCCTGGGCCCGGAGCGGGGCACCCGCCATCAGGAGGGCCAGGATCACGTATAGGGCGGCTCGCATGGGCTGCGCGGAGAGTGGGAATCGGTGCGGTGGACGGAAGAATGGCGGGAGCGTGTGGGAATCGAACCCACCAACCCGGGTTTCAGCCGGGCCAGCCAGTTTTGAAGACTGGTGGAGCCACCAGGCCCCCTCCGCCCCCTCGAAGGCCGGGGCATCCCGCAGGGGGTCGTTGCTGGCGGCTTCGACGCGGCTCTCGCCACGTCTTCGCCGCCGCGCCTACCCCTGCGGCCGCCTCGTCCTTCGGCGGTCCGGGTCGGGGGGGCTCGAGCGGCGCAGCCGCTCATTGCCCACTCGGTACCGGGGCCGCTGCTCAACTGTAGACATTCAAGGTCGGTGGGGCTCCGGCGGCGTGGCCGCCGATTGCCCCACCGGTTCGGGGGACCGGTCCTCGGCGTCAAGCCACCCGGTCCTCCTGGATCCTGGATCCGTCAGGTAATCAAACGCTCCAGGTCGATGGGGTCCATGCCTAGCTCC
This sequence comes from Gemmatimonadota bacterium, assembly GCA_039586075.1. GTDB lineage: Bacteria > Gemmatimonadota > Gemmatimonadetes > Longimicrobiales > Gaopeijiaceae > Gaopeijia. The sequence goes on from JBDHLC010000034.1 coordinate 10,586, forward strand.
CGAAGGAGGTCGTTGAGGCGCTGAACGTCCTGGTTGATGACGATCTGCAGGCGGCCGAGCTCGACGTCGAGCTCGCCGGACAGCTTCTGGTACACGTCGTAGGACTGCTCCGTCGGCCGGTTCTCAGACCCCTCCACGAGGTTCAGGAGAGCGGCCAGCTTGTTGTTGAGCTTGATGGGGAAGTTCAGCGGATCCTGGTTGGACTGCGAACGATACTGATAGATCTCCCCCTCCACGTCGGTGAGCTTTCCGTTCACCTCGGTGCCCATGGCTTCGAGCTCGTCGTTCGTCGAAGCCTCCATGCGGTCGTCCACCTGACCCTTGATGTTCCGGATCCGGATGACCGCCTCATTGGCCTCGGTGACCCGGTCGCGCAGCTCCTGAGCGAACTCGAACCGGGCGATCAGATCCGCCCGGGTGGCTCCCGAGGCCACCGCACGGGGGTTCATCTTGATCTCGAACTGCTGCTCCTGGCTGGTCCCGTCCACGGTGAGCCGAACGGTGTAGGCTCCGGGGATGACCGCGGGACCGAGGTTGCCGGCGGCCCAGAAGATCCGACCCTCGAAGTCCGTCCAACCCTCCGTGCGCATGTTCCAGCGGAATCGATTCACGCCCTGCCGGAGCGACGGGGCCTGGCTTCCACCACCGCCGAAGCGGCCGAAGCCGCCCTGCGGTTCCTCCTCCTCCTCCTCTTCGTCGCCGGAGGAAGCGGCGTAGGTCTGGATCACGTTCCCGCCCTCGTCCAGGATCTCGAGGGTCGCGGACTGGGCATCGTCGGCGAGCCAGTACTCCAGCTGGAGCGTGTTGTCGAACCCGCGCACCGGGTCCTTCGGCTCGAACAGGTGGAAGTCCGACGCCACGACGGCCGGCGTGAGCTGGCGGAGGATGTCCATGTCCGACATGACCCAGAAGGAACGCCCGTGGGTGCCCAGAACGATGTCGTGGTCCTCCACGATCAGGTCCGCCACCTGGACCGTGGGAAGGTTCTGCGTGAGCGGCTGCCAGTTGTCTCCGTCATCAAACGACACGAAGACGGTGCGCTCGGTGGCCGCGTACAGGAGACCCGCACGGACGGGGTCTTCCCGGACAGCGCGCACGAAGTCGCCATACGGAATGCCGTCTACGCGCTTCTCCCAGCTCTGCCCGTAGTCCTCGGTAACCCAGACGTAGGGCGCCCGATCATCGTCCACCAGGTATCGGATTCCCGCCACGTAGGCCTTTCCAGGGGTGTGGGGCGAGGCCTCGATGGTGTTGATGCGCACGAAGTCGGGAGCGTCCGCAGGGGTCACGTTGGCCCAGGTGGGCTCCGAATCCTGCGCGTTCCGGGTGACGTGCACGTATCCGTCGTCGGATCCGACCCAGATCACGTTGGGATCGTGGTAGGACGGGGCGATGGCGAAGATCGTGGCGTAGGTCTCGACGCCGGTCTGGTCCCTGGTGATGGGCCCGCCGGACGGACCGATGGTGGACGGGTCCGACCGGGTGAGATCTGGGCTGATCTGCTCCCAGCTGTCCCCCTCGGTGGTGGTCCGCCAGACCTTCTGCGTTCCCGTGTACAGGGTGTTCGGATCCTGGTGGCTGAACACGATGGGGAAGGTCCACTGCACCCGCTCCACCAGGTCCTCGGACGACTGCCCCATGGGATTCTCGGGCCAAACGTTCACCGCCCGGGTCAGCCCGGTGGAGTGGTCGTACCGGGAGAGGGACCCGCCGTAGCACCCCGCGTAGAAGATGTCCGTGTTCACGGGATGGGGAGCGATGTAACCCGACTCGCACCCCCCCACGGCGGTGAAGTAGTCCCCGGCGCCGCGCGCGCCGAGGTGGTTCCACCCTGCGGAGGGCATGCACGCGGTGCTGTTGTCCTGCTGCGCCCCGCAGATCCAGTAGGGCTCGTGGGCGGTGGTGATGGTCCGGTAGAACTGGGCCGTGGGGAATTCCTGATCGGTCCAGGTGTCTCCACCGTTCACCGAGACGTTTCCACCACCGTCGTTGGAGTTGATCATCCGCTGGTTGTCCGACGGGGCGATCCACAGGTCGTGGTTGTCGCCGTGCGGAACCCGGTACTGCCGGTCGAAGGTCTCCCCACCATCGGTGGAGCTGTACATCCCGGTGTTCAGGACGAAGACCTTCATCTCCTCCTGCGGGTCGGCGTAGATGCGGGTGTAGTAGAAGGCCCTTTGCCGGAGGCGCCGCTCGTCGTTCTGATGCGTCCAGGTATCGCCCCCATCCTCGGACATGTAGACGCCACCGGCTTCAGAGTGCTCGATGATGGCGAAGACCCGGTCCTGGTTCACCGGCGAGACGGCCACGCCGATCTTCCCCACCAGACCCTCCTGCGGGAGGCCCGGGTTGCGGGTGATGTCTTCCCACGTCTCCCCGCCATCGGTGCTTCGCCACAACCCGGAATCGGGCCCGCCGGAGCTCATCCCCCACGACTTCCGCCAGGCCTCCCAGATGGAGGCGAAGACGATGTCCGGGTTGCCGGGGTGGACCGAGATGTCCGCGGCTCCGGCACGCGGGCTCTCGTGGAGCACCAGGTCCCAGCTGTCGCCCCCGTCGGTGGTCTTGTAGACACCCCGCTCGGGGTTGTCCATGGAGTGAACGCCGAAGCCACCGACCCACACCGTGTTGCAGTCGGTGGGGTGCACGCGGATCCGGGAGACGTTCTGGGTCTCCTCGAGCCCCATGTGCTCCCACGTCCTGCCGCCGTCCTCGGATCGGTAGACGCCGTCCCCCTGTTGGATATTCCCGCGGAGCTGCGTCTCACCGGTGCCGATCCAGACCACGTCGGGGTCGGCCTCACAGACCGCCACGGCGCCCACGGACGCGGAGTTGATCTTCCCGTCGGTGACGGGCGCCCAATTCAGCCCGCCATCGGTGGTCTTCCAGAGACCCCCGCCCGTGGCACCGAAGTAGTACTCGTACGGGCGAGCGTCGCTCCCGGCGACCCCGATGGACCGCCCACCCCGGTTGATCCCCACACTGGTCCAACGCAGGTGGTCGTAGAAATCCGGATCGACCTGCTGGCCCTGGACGGGAATGGCACCGGAGGCCAGGACCGCCAGGCCGAGGCCGAGCCAGGACGGAATGCGAACGAGAGCGCGCATGGTATCAAGCTCCTGAAGGATACGGCTGTAACGCAGGGAAACACCCCGGGTCTGAGGTGCCCGGGAGCCTAGGGATGGGAGGGGCCCGACGCAAGTGAACGGCGGGGTGTGGGGAACGTGGACGAATCCGCCCGGGTGCACGCAGCGAATGACCGCGTCCGCGGCCCGCTACTCGCGTCCCCCGATGGCCCGCAGGAGGTCCAGGAAGCGACCCACCGTGATGGAGGCCGAGGTTCCGTTCCCGTTCCCGCCGCCGTCGTCGGAACCACCCGCAGCCTGCGAGATCCCGGTGACCAGAAGCGCCGCCCCGCCCACGATGGCGGCGGTCAGCCCCAACGTCCGCCCACGGGAGAACTCCCTCAGCTCCACGGCGTCCACCTCGCCGGCGGGAACGCGCAGGGTGTCCATCTGCCGAACCTGCCGGAAGTTCCCTACCTGCTGCGTCGTCTCGGTGGCCACTCGAAGCGTATCGTCCCACGACACCAGGGTGCCCTCCACGGCCAGGGTCTCGCGGATCACGGTTCCGCCGGCCCGCCGGCTCTCCACCGGGAGAAGGACCCGCACGTCGCTGCCCGGAGCGACGGAGGTGGCGGGGATGTAGGTGTAGCACCCGGAGAGGACGAAAGCCCCCAGGAGGGCGATGGCCCGGACGGGAGGGGAAGACGAAGCACGCATCAGAAGAGCTCGATGACCCGGGTGGTGGCCTGGTTGAAGACGTAGACGTACCGGAACGGCGGATCCACCGGCAGTGTTCCCTGCCGGTTGAAGAGGTTCCGGCCATCCACGTCCACGATGACACGACCGTTCACCGTCGAGAGAGTGTCCAGGGGAAGGACCTGAAGGAAGAACCGGCGCTGCAGGGAGATGTCGTAGTCCCCTTCAACGGGGAGCACCGTATCGAGCGTGTCCACCACGAAGAGGGAAACCTCGGTGACCCCCGCCTCGGTGACCCCCGAGACGAACTCCTTGGACAGGAGGACCTGGACGGGCGCGCCCGCGTCCCCCTGAACCTGGTAGCGGATGGTCTCCGGCGTGGGATCGTCACCCAGAAGGGCGTCACACCCCGTCAGGGCCACGGTGGCAACGAGAAGGATCAGAATGCGGGTCATGGTCTTCCTGGAGCGATACGACGGATGTACTACAAACTCCGACCCTGGCCGGAGGTTCCCACAACGGCGAAGGCGCACCCGCAGCCTGTGCGGGTGCGCCCCACCTTTGAAACGACTACCGTCGCTGCCAATCCGGTTCTACGACGAGCAGGTCCCGTTCAGGTAGCAGTTGGCCCGGAGCTCCACCACCGTGATCGGGAGGAGCGTACCCGGCGACGTCGCTGCCACCGATCCGGGAAGCCACCGCGGATCCTGCACGCCGAACCGGTACATGTCGTTGAGGCGGAGCCCCATGATCATGAGGTTGGCGCGGCGGGCATGCTTCAGCATATCCATCTCCGGAATCTGACCGCTGAAGTCGGTCAGCCCGTCCATGGCCCGCACGTGGTTGATGTGGGTCGCGAACCCGGCGCTGTTCCCGCTCGCCAGCGCATCCTCCGCCAGGATCAGGTGCATCATCCGGGTCGTGGCCAGGTTCAACGGCGTGTAGTTCGCGCCGTTGATCCGGAACTCGTTCACCCGCGCCGTCACGGCCGGGTCGGCGATGTTGTCGATCGGGTCCTGGAGAGCGATTCCCGTAATGTCCGCGTTCGAAGCCGAGGTCGCGTACTGGGGATCGATGTTGTTCTCCTTCCGGTCGTTGATCCAGTTCGCCATGTCGTTGGTGATGGTGGACGAACTGTAGGTGGCCTGATAGGTCTCGTCGGCCGTGATGCCGCCCGCGAGGACGATGGCCGCCAGTGCGTCCGCGGACGCCGCGGCATCCGACACGAGCGGATCGGCCGCGACACTGGGATTCACCTTGCCCCAGATGGCCCGGGAATGACGGGCGCGAGCCCGCATCATGGTGGCCTGGAACTCCACCTCGGCGCCGTCGTCACCACCCGCGGCCTGGGCGGCCGTAATGGCGGCCCCCAGGGAGGTCACCGCCGCGTCGAGCACGGTGCCCATGTTGGACGGCCCCACCGGCGGGGCCGACTCGGTCTTGTTGGAGAAGGCAAAATCCTCCTGCACCTCTCCGATGATGGTATAGATCAGTCCGGCGTAGAGGTTGGCACGGGCCAGTAGGAGCTGGGCGTCTCCCCCCAGGGTCTCCCCGTCGGCAATGTGCCCCTCGATGATCTTGACGGCCTCGTCCGCCATCCAACGCGCCTCGCCCAGGGACGGGAAGGCCGCGTCGGTGAACTCGTTGTCCGTGTTGGAGAGGTTCCCCTGGTCGAGTCCCAGCCAGGCGTCCCGGGAGCCGATCCAATACAACTCGTCGGAGGCCACCAGGTAGGGCTGCCAGATCAGGGAGATGGACCGGTAGACCAGCGCCTCCGCCCCGTTCACCACCGCGGAGGCCGCGGAGGTGGCACGGATGCTTTCCTCACCCAGGTTATTGGGGTTCTCGACATCGAGGATGTCGCACCCGGTCAGCGCGAACGCGACCAGGAGGGCGCCGGCGACCTTGTTCTTGATCATGATCTTCATTGGTCGTCTCCTCCCCTCAGAAGGTGATTCGGGTGGAGAGCGTGAACCGCTTCGGGATCGGAAGCCCCCATCCCTCGGTGGAGTTCAGGAAGTTGCAGTCGGTCCCGCCGTTGCATCGACCGAGGACATTCCCTTCCGGATCCATCCCGCGGTACTGGCTGTTCACATACTGCCCGAAGTTCCGTGCTCCCAGCGAGATGGTAGCGGTGTTCAGCCCCCATCCGGCCACCATGTCCGACGGGACGCGGTAGGTCAGAGACAGCTCCCGGAACTTGATGAAGTCCGCCGGCTTGATGCCGTTGAGCCCGGACATGGGAGAGAGACCCTCCACCTCGCGGACCCACTCGTTCGCCGCCGCGATCCGCTCGTCCGGCGACGAGGCCGGGTTCTGCATGATGGCGTTCAGGCGTGCCGCCTGCGGCGTGTTCCGGCCGATGACCGCGTTGGCGCGGCGGAACATGTTGGAGAGGTCCTGCACGTAGAAGTTTCCGGCCTTGAACTCCGCCATCCCCGCGAGTTCCCAGTTCCCCATGAAGGCGAGGTTGAACCCGAAGGAACCCTGCCAGTCCGGGGTGGGCTTGCCCAGGTAGGTCTCCAGGAGACCGTCACCACAGTTGTGGGAGGCGAGCTGGCCGTTGGCATCACCGAAGACGCTGTTACCACTGGTGTTCCCGATGGCCAGCGGCTTGAAGCTGCTGGGATCCACGGGCCCGGCGAAGAACGCCTGGAGCTCGGCCAGCGTCGGCTCGGTGCAGGAGCCGTCGATGTTGATGGGATACTGGAGATTCCGGGCCGTCTCGGCGCCGAAGAAGGCGCCCGGAGCGAAGCCCTGCACGATGTAGTTCCGGTACCGCGGGTACGAGCCACCCGTCTTGATGGGCGGCGCGCCTCCCATGTCCTTCACCTCTTCCGAGATGTACGCGGCGTTGGCGAAGAGGTTCAGGGTCACGTTCTCGCCCTGGATGGCGGCGCCGCGGACGTTGAGCTCGAGTCCGTTGGCCACCACTTCACCGATGTTGGTGAGCTGGGAGGAGGTGAATCCACCCGTCACCGGGTACTGCAGGTTCACCAGCGCCTCGGACACGGTCCGGTCCCAGTAGGTGATGTCCACGGAGGCGCGGTCGTTGAAGAGACCGATCTCCGTTCCAACTTCCCACTCGGTGGAGACCTCGGGCTTCAGATCAGGGTTCCCGAGGTTGTCCGGCTGCACGCCAGGGCCCGACGGACCCGGAAGTGGCGCGTAGGTGGTCAGCGCGTCGAAGGCGCCGGGCTGAAGGCCCGACTTACCCAGAGCCGCGCGGACCCGGAAGGTCGAGAACGTCTCGTTCTGCCACCCCAGCCCCTGCGACGGGACGACGGAGATCGAGGCCTTCGGGTAGAACTGGGAGTTGAAGTCTTCACCGAAGGCGGAGTTCGCGTCCCACCGGCCGCCCACGGTCATGAACACCCAATCGTTCCAGCCCAGCTGATCCTGGATGTATCCACCGATCTGACCGATACGGATGAAGGTCTCGAAGGCGGACTGGTTGTTGATGGCGCTCAGCGTCTCCAGGCCGGGGCCCGGGAACTCGGATCCGCTACCACCAGCGGACTCGCGCTGGCTCACGAAACCCTGTCCACCGAAGAGCAGGGTGTTCTCGAAGAAGGACTCGCCCATCTCGAACTCCTTGATCCAGGAGCCCTTGATGTCGGCGGTGAGCTCACGGTTCCGCCGTTCCGCCACGGACCGGTTTCCTTCCGGCGTGGAACCGGAGAAGCCGTCCACGTTCCAACGATACGGACGGAAGTTCACCACGTCGTCCGAGGAGAAGTCCAGTCCGAAGGTCCCGTCCAGGCGGAGCTCGTCGGTGGGGGTGAAGCCGATGTTCACGCTTCCCGCGAAGTGCGACGACTCGGAGAAGTTCTGCTGGTACATGTTCTCGCGGAGCGTCGCGAAGGCCGGCTGACCGTAGTAGTTGGTCTGGTCGGCCAGCCGAAGCTGCGACATGAGCGAGGACGAGAACACCCCGTAGATGTTGTTGGAGTTGTCCGGGGTGGACTGGTTCGTCTCCGCGTACAGCGTGCTCAGCCCGATCCGGACCTTGCTGTTCGGGATGATGGTGAAGCTGGCGGTGCTGTTCAGGCGGCGGTTGGTGTCCTCGGCCGGATCCAGTCCGGGGATAGCGTCGAAGTTCTGGGCCGCGTCGTATGGACCGTTCTCGTCGGCGAACCGCCCGGAGATGAAGTACTGGAAGACGTCGGACCCGCCGGAGACGGACCCCGAGTAGACCTGGCCGAAGCCCGTGGTCAGCAGCTCGGGGATCAGGTCCCGCTCGAACGACTCGAAGGGCTGGGGCCGGAAACCGAACCGCTGCTCGATCTGGTCGAGCTTGTTCGAGAGGAACTGTGCGTCACTGATCGTCTCGGCATCGCCGGGGAAGGTGCACCCGACCTCCTCGCACCCAAGGAACGTGGCGTTCCCCGCGAAGTCCGCCAGGGGGTCGATGCGGCCGGTCGGGGTGCTGATTGCGGTCCAGTCACCCTGGAGGGTGAAGTTGGGCGCACCAGCGCGTCCCTTCTTGGTGAAGATCTGGATCACGCCGTTGGACGCCTCGGTCCCGTAGAGGGTGGCCGCCGCGGCGCCTTTGAGGATCTCCACCCGCTCGATGGACTCGGGGGGGATGTCGTCCAGGCGGGACGCGCTCCCCTGCCCTCCCGCACCGATGGCCACAGCGGACCGGTCCATGCGGATTCCGTCCACGTAGATGATGGGCTCGTTGAGCTGGGAGAGGGAAGATGAGCCACGGATCCGGATGCGGGCTCCCTCTCCGGTGTACCCGGACGAGGGAAGCGCCACGACGCCGGGCTCACGACCGGCGATCATCTGCGAGAAGTCCGTGATGGGAGCGTTGTCCAACGACGAGGCGTCGATGGTGGCGATGGTGTTCCCGAGCTTCTTCTTCTCGGTGGCCACACCGGCACCCGTGACGACGATCTGGTCCAGCTGAATCGCCGTCTGTTCCAGGTTGAAGTCGAGGGTCGTGGCACCGCCCGCCGTCACGGTGACGGTGCGGGTCGACTGACGATACCCCACGATCTCTGCCTGGACCGTGGTCTCACCCACGGGCACGTTGAGGAGAAGAAAGCGGCCAGCCGCATTCGTCAGAGCCCCGATTCCGGAGCCTGGAATGAAGACCTGGACCGCCTCCAGGGGACGTTGCGTCGCAGCGTCCCGCACCTGTCCCACGATCTGACCCGTCTGGGCCGCCGCGGGGAAGGCCATGAGCCCGAAGGCGAAGGCGAGGCCGGCAATCAGGCCTCCCTTGCGCACCACGGACCCGAGGCGAGCGGACATTGAACCACTCATTTCGGTCCTCCCGTCTGGAGATGGAAATGAACCACCCTTTTACTGCCTATCGAAAACCGGAGCGTCTCACGCTCCGGAAAGGGCGCTACCCAGATTCCCTCCCCAGCCCAACCCCAACCTCCACCCCACCAGACGGAAGATCCCGCCGGACCCGAGGTCCGGAATAACGGAGAGCGCCTCCGTCCGGGGGGGGGGACGGTAAGCGCTCTCCGTGGCGGCTCACGCCACCGGATCGTTCACGACGGGCGGCAGAATACGCGGGGGGACGCGAACAAGTCAAGCGGCGCTCAACAAATCGCCGGAACAACTTGTCTTTAGGATTTGCGGAGGCTCCACCCTGTAACGGCTCGGTCTCAAACGAGAGATCCCGGGGCCCCGACGCCTTCCTGACCTGCCCCCCCGGGCCCTACCTCAGCCCACCCGGGCGATGCACTCGATCTCCACCGAGACGTCCTTGGGGAGACGCGCCGCCTGCACCGCCGCCCGTGCGGGCCGGTGCCCGCCGAAGTGTCGGGCGTACACTTCGTTCATGGCGGCGAAGTCGCCCATGTCCTTCAGGAACACCGTGGTCTTCACCACGCTGGCCATGGAGGCGCCGGACGCCTCGAGGACCGCCGACAGGTTTCGCAGAACCAGGTCCGTTTGCTCGGAGACGTCGCCGTCCCGAAGCTCCATGGTCTTGGGATCCAGGGGGATCTGACCGGAACAGAAGACGAAACCGCCCACCACCACGGCCTGGGAATAGGGCCCGATGGCGGCCGGTGCGTCGTCGGTCTGGGTAAACTTCATGTCGCTCATGGTGGATCTCGTTGAAGGGTCTGTTCGATGTCCGGTGCCCGACGGCACCGATGAGTCTCGTCCGCGATGGTCTTCCAAAGGCGGATCGTCAGGGGAATGGCCCCCTTCCCCGTCCTTCCAGCGGCCAGCTCTCAGGTTCGGCACCCTCCCGGACCACCAGGACCCGGTCCTGCAGGTTCACGGACACACAGACGTGGTTCGGCACGATGCGAACCCGCTCGCCCACCTGCGGCTGCCAGTCGGTCTGGGAGAGGTCCAGCATTCCGTGCTCCTCCGACAGGGCAACTAGCGGAACCTCGGGCCGATCCAGGAGCACCCCGAACCCCGCCCCACCACGAGCCTCCTTGGCCAACGCCTTGGATCCGGCGTCCACCGCCGCCCGGCCTGGGACCGCCGTGCTCACCACGGTGGCCAGGACCGTGTAGGCCAGGTGGTCCAGCTCCGCCGCCCCCTGGGCCACGGCGTCGCGGTCGTTGTAGATGCACGTGCCAGGACGGATCTCGGTAAGGCCGGGGATCTCATGGCTCCGCCACAGGGTGGGGGTGGTTCCTCCGCTCACCACGGGGGGGTAGAGGCCTTCCTTCTCCAGTGCCTCGTAGACTCGCCGTAGCTGATCTCCGAGCGACTGCATGTCCTGATCCTGCTGAGGCCCGGGCGCCCGAATGTGGCCGGCGTAGAAGAGGACGCCCCCAAATGTGACCCCTTCCGACTCGGCCACCCTCGACGCCAAGGCCGCGGCGCCCGCCGGATCGGGGATCCCCACACGGCGGAGCCCAACGTCCAGCTCCACCAGGATCTCGACACTCCGGCCCGCGCCTCGCGCCGCGGCCGCCAGAGGTTCCAGGACCTCCGCCGAGTCGAGGGCCACCTTGAGGCGGACCGGTTCCGGGAGCGAGACCACCCGGTCAAGTTTCGACTCCCCCACCGGTGGGTAGGCGAGGAGGATGTCCGAGGTCACGGTGCTCATGACCTCCGCCTCACGCGGGGTGGCCACCGTGAGCCCTGTGGCGCCCTCCTGGATCTGGAGGCTCGCCATCCGGCGGGACTTGTGGGTCTTGATGTGGGGACGCCAGTTCAATCCCCTCGAGCGCGCGTAAGCCACGACTCTCCGGGCGTTCGCGCGGGCCTGGTCCAGGTCCACGACGGCCACGGGGGTCTCGACCCCCTCGAGGCCGCCCGGGAGCGCCGCGCTCATTCGCCTTCCGTCGCCCGCGCGGGGAGGATTCCCTCCAGTCGCGCCAGGAAAGCCTCGTTGCCCTCCGGGATCGGTCCCGTCAGCACATGCTGGATCACCCCGTCCGGGTCCACCAGGAATGTGGCCGGCAGACCCAGCACCCCCAACTGGTCCATGCTCGTCATGGCCGGGTCCAGGAGGATCTCATATCGGACGCCGGATTCCTCGAGGAATGCGAGGACCTGGTCGTGGGCGCCCCGATCGTCTACCGACACGCCCACCACTCGCAGGCCTCGGGGTGCGTATTCGTCCGCCAACTCCTGGAGGTAGGGCATCTCGGCCCGGCACGGTGGGCACCAGGTGGCCCAGAGATTCAGGAGAACGCCCTCGCCCCGGTACGCCTGCAGCGAGACCGTGTCTCCGGCGAGGTCCACCGCCGCCATCTGCGGGAGGGCATCACCGGACCGCGGTGGACCGGACAGTCCCTCCGAGGGCACGCATCCAGCCGCCACCAGGAGCGCGAGGCCCGCGGCGGCCGACCGGAGAGTCCGCGCGGTTCCCACGGACCCGCCCCTCATGGCCCGGTCACCACGGCAAGCCGGACCCTGGAGCCCCCGTCCCCGAGAACTTCCGTCCACGCCGCCAGGAACCGTCCCCCCGCCACCGGAACGAACTGCGGGAAGCCCGAGGAGCGCGCGGCGCTGGTGCTCGCCAGTGCCCAGGCGTCACCCAGGGCTCCGTCCGGCTGGACCCGACGGACCCGGATCTCGGCGCCGGTCTCGCCCGCGGCCTCCAGCCAGGTCACCAGGGCCGAGCCGTCGGCAAGCCGAGTGACATCCACCCGCCCCACCGGCCGGCCGTCATCCACCCGCGCGGGAGCCCGGAAGGTGTCCCCGGCGTCCTCGGAGAACGCCACGTACACCCGGGGAGAGTCCTGCGCCCCTGTGAACCAGGCCACCACCACGTCGCTTCCCAGGGCGTCGGCGGCGGGCCCGTTCACGGGACAACCGCCGATGACCCAGCCGTCATCGTGCACCGCGCGCCCGGGAGTCCATCCGCTGGGGTCCTTCCGTGCGAGGTAGATGTCCCGCACCTCGTCCTCCGTCCGATCCCGGTAGACCACCACCGGCCCCCGGTCCGTTGCGGCCACATCGGTTTGGCAGCAGTCGCACCCGCGGTGGTCCAGGACCGACTCCGGTTGGGGTGTGCCGTCTGCGGCCACCGAGCGCGCCCGGATCGTCATCTCGTTCGTGGCGGCTCCGTGGGGACCGTCGGCGTACTTCCGCCCATCGAGCCAGACCAGGGCCCAGGCTCCCTCCCCCTCCGGCCAGACCGTCACGAACCCGTGCTCGGTGGGGGTGAGGTCTTCGTGCGGAGTCCAGGGGTCCGACCATGTCTCTCCGGCGTCCTGCGAAACGGCGACCCGCACCCCGTAGGCAAAGGTCCCCTCCCCATTGCGCTGCAGCCAGTGTGCCACCCACTTGTCCGGCGCCACCTCCACCACCGACGGGAAATCCGCCCAGTTGACGAAGAAGTCGGCGCCCTCCGCGACCGTGCGCAGCGGTCCGAACCCGGTATCCGGGTCCCACGCCACCGTCCGCAGAGCGTACCCGGCCTCCACCGGCGTCCACCAGGAGAGGACGGCGCCGTCCCCTGCCGCGGACAGGTGGGGCATCCCTCCCGGGTCCAGGAAGGACCCGTCCAGGGGCTCCGAACGCCAGTCGATGGTCGGTTCACCTGCAGGAGCGCACGCGGACGCAGTCAGAGATGCCCCAAAAAACACCACGCCAGAAAGCACCTTCCGGGCAGCGCGTAGGGGAGATGGAGCGGGGAGGTGGGTCATGGGAGGCTCAGGCGGGTAAGATTCTTGCATCGTAATTCCAGGAGTGGGTCGGCCCCATTGTCGGTTCGCGGGCGACGGTTGGCAATCGTCCCCGGGAACCTGGGACTGGATGGCGGGATTGCACAGTGGCACAACATTCACGACATGAACGGGCGAGGCCTACGCCGGAGGGCGGCGGTTCCGACCGAATGGGGAGGACAATGGTGATGAAGAGGCTCGGAGCGACGCTTGTGCTGTTCCTTGCCGTCCTGGCTGCTCTGCCACAGGACGCCGAAGCCCAGTACTTCGGACGCAACAAGGTCCAGTACGACGACTTCGACTTCCGGGTGTTGGAGACGCCCCATTTCGACATCCACTACTACCCGGTGATGGCCGAGGCCATCGAGGACGTGTCCCGGATGAGCGAGCGCTGGTACGAGCGCTTCGCCCGGACCTTCCAGCACGAATTCGAGGCCTCGAAGCCCCTCATCTTCTACGCCGACCACCCGGACTTTCAGCAGACCAACACCCTGCAGGGGTTCATCGGGGAAGGCACAGGCGGAGTGACCGAGTCGTTGAAGAACCGGGTCATCATGCCCCTCACCGGCTCCTACTGGGACACGGACCACGTGCTGGGGCACGAGCTGGTCCACGCCTTCCAGTACAACATCGCCCAGTCCCGCCGCGGCGGCGGGCTTCAGGGACTATACAGCCTGCCCCTGTGGCTCATCGAGGGGATGGCCGAGTACCTGTCGGTGGGTCGGGACGACCCGCTAACCGCCATGTGGATGCGCGACGCGATCCGGCGGGACGACTTCCCCACCATCCGACAGATGACCCGGGAGTCGCGCTTCTTCCCCTACCGGTTCGGGCAGGCGCTCTGGGCCTACATCGGTGGAACCTACGGGGACGACGCCGTGGTCAACGTCTTCCGCCGGTCGCTCCGGATCGGGTTCGCCGGCTCCATCCAGCAGGTCCTGGGGGTCACTCCCGACACCCTCTCGGCGCAGTGGGCCGAGGCCGTGTCGGCGGCGTACGGCCCCCTCATGGCGGGTCGTGAGGACCCCGGGTCGGTGGGTGCGGTGATCCTCGACTCCGAGAACGCGGGCAACCAGAACGTGTCTCCCTCCCTGAGCCCGGACGGTCGGCGGGTGGCCTTCCTGTCGGAGAAGGACCTCTTCTCGGTGGACCTGTACCTGGCGGACTTCGAGACCGGCCGGATCATCCGGAAGCTGTCCAACAGCATCTCCGACCCCCACTCCGACGCCCTGAGGTACATCGACTCGTCGGGCACGTGGTCCCCGGACGGCGCATCGTTCGCGTACGTCGTGTTCGCCGGAGGGGACAACGAGCTGGTCGTCGTGAGCTCCGACAACGGAAAGGTCACCGACCGCATCTCCTTCGACGGCATCGGCTCCATCAACAACCCCGCGTGGTCTCCGGACGGACGCCAGATCGCGTTCTCCGGAATGACCGGGGGGATGTCGGACCTCTACGTCTACGATCTGGAGAGCGGGGAGCTCACGCAGCTCACGGACGACAAGTACGGGGAGCTCCACCCCACCTGGTCTCCCGATGGGACCATGCTGGCGTTCGCCAGCGATCGCGGCCCGGAGACCGACTTCGACGAGCTGACCTTCTCCAAGTTCCGGATTGCCACCATCGACCTGCGGGATCGCAGCATCCGGGTCCTTCCCCTGTTGGGGAACGTCCGGCACTCCAATCCGCAGTTCAGCCCCGACGGCGGCAGCCTGTACTTCCTGTCGGACTCGGACGGATTCTCGGACGTCTACCGTACCGACCTGTCCACGGGCACCGTCTACCGCGTGACCCGCGTCGCCACGGGGGTCAGCGGAATCGTGCCCATGTCCCCCGCCCTTTCCGTGGCGGCGGAGACCGGGGACATCGCGGTGTCCATCTTCAGTGAGTTCGGCTTCACCATCCACAGGCTCCCCGCCAACACCCCCGGGCGTCCCCTGACCCTGGTGGCCCAGGCCGGCGAGCCGGGCCCCGGTCCCGGGCGCGTGCTTCCGCCGGGCCCGCCCGCCCGCTTCAACCTGGTGGCCAGTTACCTGGACGACCCCATGACGGGGCTGGACCTGCCCGGGACCTACCAGGCGGAGGACGCGAAGCAGTACCACAGCTCGCTGGCCCTGGACTACGTGGGGCAGCCCTCGTTGGGTGCCGGGGTGGATGCCTTCGGGACCTACGTGGGCGGGTCAGCCTCCGCGTTCTTCAGCGACATGCTGGGAAACAAGGTCCTGGGGGTGGGGATCCTCGCACAGGGCACGCTGAAGGACGTGGGTGGCGCCCTCACCTACGCCGACCTGGGCGACCGTTGGAACTGGGCGGTGGGTGCCTCCCGGTTCCCGTACCAGTACCTGCTCCAGGGATTCGGGCAAGACGTGGAGGAGGATCCGGACAACCCGGGTGAGTTCATCCCCACGTCGGATCCGTACATCGTTCAGCGACGGTATCGGATCTTCCAGACGTCCGCCTCGGCGCAGGTGGCCTACCCCTTCACCATGACTCGCCGGGTCGAGGCCGGGCTGGGGTTCACCCGGTATGGCTACGACGTGGAGGAGGACCTCTACTTCCTGGATCCCCTGGGCCGCATCTACGACGTGGAGCGGAGGGACCGACCCGACCTTGAGCTGGACGCGCTGAACCTGGGCCAGGCCTCGCTGGCGCTGGTGGGGGACAACTCCTTCTTCGGGTTCGTCTCCCCCATCCGGGGCGGACGGTACCGGTACGAGGTCGAGGCCACGGTGGGAACCGAGAACTTCTTTACCGGAATCGTCGACTGGCGACGGTACTGGGCCCCGCACCGGAACCTGACACTGGGCATCCGTGGGCTGCACTACGGCCGGTACGGTACCATCGAGAGCACGGCCATCCGTCCCATATTCCTCGGGTACGAGACCTTCATCCGTGGCTACGCCTGGGAGTCGTTCGAAAACCAGGAGTGCGCCATCTCGCAGTTCGAGGCCGGCGAGGCGGTCTTCGGGACCGGCGAGATCTCCTCCTGCCCCGCCTTCGACCGCTTGTTCGGTAATCGCATCGGGGTGGTGAACCTCGAGGCCCGACTTCCCCTGATCGGAACCGAGCAGTTTGGGATCATCGACTTCGCCTTCCTTCCCACGGAGCTCTCGTTCTTCCTGGACGGAGGGCTGGCATGGGACGACCAGCGGGAGCCCACGCTGGAGTGGAGCACCTCGAGCTTCGAGCGCGTGCCGGTCTTCAGCGCCGGGGTTTCAGCCCGCGTCAACATCCTGGGATTCCTGATCCTGGAGACCTATTACGCCTATCCCTTCCAGCGGCCCGACAAGGGCTGGCACTGGGGGTTCAACCTGGCGCCCGGCTGGTAACCGGGGCGAGTCGGGAGCCGGAGGCGGCGCGGACCGGCCCCGCCGCCCTTCCGGCCTGATTGGCAACGGCCCGGCCACCGAATCTGGTGGCCGGGCCGTTGCTCGTCCCGTCGGGCTCGGAAGACCGTGACGCTCCCCTCGGCGGGGCCCAGCCGTCAGAAGATCTCGACGGTCAGGTAGCGCTTCGGGTTCTCCCGCAGATCCACCAGGAGCTCGTTCAGGCTGAGAATCGCCTGGTCCATGTTCTCGTACAGGCTCGAGTCCTGGGAGAGACGACCCAGCGTGCCCTCGCCCCGGGCCATGCGACCGATGACGGTATCCAGGCCCTCGAGGACCGTATCCAACCGTTCGGCGGTGACGTTGAGCTCCGCCAGGAGGGAGTCGGCGTGGGCCGCGGCGCTGGCCACGTCCGGGGCCGCGCCCGCCACCGCTTCCAGCCCGGTCGCGGTGCGGTTAAGGCTGGTGGTCAACCGAGCGATCTCGTCTCGCTGGTCGGCGATGACGGCGCGGAACTCCCGGGCTACCCCCAACACCTCCTGGGTGGTGCCCTGCACGGACGAAATGGTGGTGGTGTCCAGCAGGGTCGTCAGGCGTTCGAGCACGTCGCCGGCCCGCTCCGCCAGGCCCCCGGCCTGGTCCATGAGGCCGCCGCCTCCGTCCTGCCCGGAGATGGTGTCCCCGGGCTGGAGGTCGCCAGGCCCCACACCGGGGAGGACCTCCACCGTGCGGCCACCGAAGAGACCGGCCTCCGCAAGCTGCACCGTGGACCCCTGGGGAATGCCCCACTCGCCCTCGATCTCCAGCGTGATGGTCACCGAGCCGTCCTGCGCCATCTCGAAGCCGGACACCCGACCGATGATGACGCCCCGCATCTGGATGGGATCCCCTCGCCGCACGCCGCCGGCGTCGCTCAGGCGGGTGACCACGTCGTACCGCCCGCGGAAGGTCCCCGGATCGGTGAGCAGGAACAGCACCACGAAGAAGGATATGAATCCCAGGATCACGAAGAGGCCCAGCCGAAGGTGCCTCACCCCGGTGTCCCGAGGGAGGTTCGCCTGGATCTCTCGGTCGTCGGGACCGCGGCCGGTTTCTACAGGTGTCATATCGTCTCCATCTCCGCCATATCGAGCGCCCGCTCCGCCGCCGCGCGGTCCACGAACGCCTGGACCATGGGGTCGTCGCTGGCACGGAATGCTTCTGGAGTTCCGCAGAATCGCAGGCGTCCACCTTCCAGCATGGCCACCCGGTCACACATCTCGAGCCCGCCCTCGATGTCGTGCGTCACCACCAGCGATGTGGTCTCCAGCTCCCGCGAAAGCCTGGCGATCAGCCGCTCCACCGCCGCGGTGTTTACCGGGTCCAGCCCGGTGGTGGGTTCGTCCCAAAGAAGGATCCGGGGCCGTCCCACGATGGCCCGTGCGATCCCCACTCGCTTCTTCATGCCGCCGGAAAGCTCCGCAGGGATCTTTTCCAGGATCTGCCGCGGCTCGAGGTTCACCAGCTCCAGAGCCGACCAGACCTTCCGGGCGGTAGTGAGGCGATCTTCCCGCTCCAGCACGGCTTCGGGAATCCCCATGGCCACGTTCTCGAACACGTTCATGGAGTCGAAGAGCGCCGCGTTCTGGAAGACGTACCCCACCTGGCGCCGAGCCCGCTCGAGCGCTCCCGGCGGTCCGTGATAGACCGACTCGCCGTCGACGCAGACGTCGCCGGCATCCGGGGTGATGAGGTCGATGGTGGTCTTGAGCAGGACGCTCTTGCCCGTGCCCGACGGACCGAAGAGGGCGAACATCTCCCCCGTCTCCACCCGCAGGTCGACCCCGGCGAGCACCGGCTGATCGAAGGCCTTGTAGACGTGGCGGTACTCGATCACGGCGTCCTCAGTTCAGGAGGAGGGGCGGGAAGATGGCATCCAGGATGAGGATGGTGAGCGTCATGAACATCACCGCATCCGTGGTGGTCCGACCCACGCCCTCCGCTCCGCCCCGGGTCCGGAGCCCCATGTGGATGGAAATGAGCGGAATGGCCAGCCCGAAGACGAGCGCCTTGAGGAGGGAATAGAAGAGGTCATAGGAATGCCAGAAGAGACGCGCGCCGTAGAGGAAGCTCTCGTACCCGAGACCCACGTCGATGCGGGCCGCCACCATCCCGGCCAGGATCCCCACGATGTCGGCGAATCCAACCAGGACCGGCAAGGCGATGACTCCCGCCAGAATCCGCGGCGTGGCCAGCAGGTGCACCGGGTCGCGACCCAGGGAGTGGTAGGCGTCGATCTGCTCCGACACCTTCATTGTGCCCAGCTCCGCGGTGATGCGCGCGCCGATCCGGCCCACCAGGACGATGGCCGTGAGCACCGGTCCCATCTCCAGCACCACGGTCTCCACCACGAGGCTCCCGAGGATGTAGATGGGCACCGCCCCCGTCATCTGGTAGCCACCCTGCTGACTGGTGACGATCCCCGCCAGCGCGCCGGTGACGAAGACGATGGGGAGGCTCTCGATCCCCATGACATAGATCTGTCGAAGGAGCTCCCGCCGGGGGAACCGAAGACGGACCGTGGAGACCAGGACCTGCCACGCCAGCGTCCCCAGCGCGCCGGCGTGATCCAGCACGATCTCCGAGCCGCGGCCAAACTTGGCGAGGGCGCGGATGGCGGGGTTCGGGGTGGCGGTCTGCCCGGTGGCGTCCGGCTTCAACGGCTGCGTGGGGATGGGGTCGGGAGAGGTTGCACGGCAAGCGTATGAGCATCGACGAATCGCCCCGGGAAATCAACCGTTTGCGTCGTCCGTTTTGTTCAGCTTCCACGGGGCTTTCCGCCACAAGGGAGAGGGAACATCCATGCGCCCGCCGGGGTCCGTGGAACCATCCCACCCTCCAAAGAAAGGTGACTCATCATGAATCCCTCTCCCGGAACCTTCTCCGCCCTGCTCCTGCTGGCCGTGGCCGCATGCGCGCCCGCCACGGATGCTCCGCCCCGGGAAGAGTCCGCTTCCGAGCCGGAGACCGCCGCCGAGCGCCGCATTGCCCTGGCCCCGACCACCGACGGTCAGCTTCCGTCCGCCATCGTGGGTGAGGGCGGTGCGCTGGGCGGGCAGGACCTCCAGTACGTCGAAGGCGACACCCGAACCACGGGGTACCTCGCCGTGCCCGAGGGAGATGGACCCTTCCCCGCCCTGGTGATCATCCACGAGTGGAACGGCCTGACGGACCGGGTGCGGCAGGTGGCCGACGACTTCGCCCGCGAGGGATACGTCACGCTGGCCGCGGACCTGTTCCAGGGTCGGGTGGGTCAGAATCCCGATGAGAACCGGGCCCTCATGGCGGAAGCGGAGGCCAACGTCATCCCCAACCTGAATGCCGCCGTCCGATACCTGAAGGGCCGGGACGACGTGACCGGCCGCGTGGGAGCCATGGGCTGGTGCTACGGTGGTGGCGTGGCCCTCTCGTTCGGGCTGGACGGGGAGAACCACGAGGCCACCGCCATCTTCTACGGGCGGCTGGTGGAGGATCCAGAGCTGCTGGAGGCCATGGACCACGAGGTGTACGGCACCTTCGCCCGACTGGACCCCGGCCCCGCGCCAGAGTCGGTTCAGCGTTTCGAGGAAGCCCTGCGGGCCGCCGGAATCGAGAACGACTTGCACATCTACGACGACGTCGGACACGGGTTCTGGCTTCGGGTCGATCAGGAGCCGGAGGTCCGAGCCGCACCGGCCTTGGACGCGTGGCAGCGCCTGAAGGCCTATCTGGACCGGACGCTGGGGAGCTGACTCGCCGGTCCCGGACGCCACCCGACGGGCGGTTAGGAGAAGCGGCCCCGGGGGATGCTCCCCCGGGGCCGCTTTCCGTTCGTGCTCGCCGCCGGAGCGGGGGAAGGCCCGCCCCGGGCGCGTCAGCTCACCGGGCGATCGTGCGCCGACCCGTAGTACATCCCGTTGAAGAGGAGCTTGAACGTGCCGTGCGACTGGCCCCGGAAGGTGATCTTGGGACCGAAGAGGAAGAGCTTCCCTGCCCCGTAGTCCGCCTCCAGCATGGAGGCGCCGCCTTCGAGCCGCTCCTGGCCCCACGCCCACCCGCTCTTCAGCGGTGAATCGGTGTCGTACCAAGCCAGAACCCGGACGCCGTCCGCTCCGTCCTCGACCCCGAAGACGGGAGAGTGGGAGTGCAGGACGTCCACACGCTCCCCCAGCCCATGGGTCACCGGGGAGACATGCTCCACCTTCACGTCGTGAACCGAGCCCGGGGTGAAGTACTCCTCGCGGGAAACGGGACGCCCATCGTCGTCCATCATGTAGTTCGTGATGGGAAGCCCGGCGTGGAAGCCCAGGGCCGTGGAGCTTCCCACCGTCACCACGGTTCCGCCGTTCCGGGCGAACTCCAGGATCTGCGGGACCGTGCTCTCCGCCGTCACGCTCCCCAGGCGGTCGCGCCACTGGGCCGGAATCTCCGAGGGCTCGGGGCCCCGTCCCCCCCGCCGGCCGCCGCCCTCTCCTTCCATCCCGGGAATGGCCCCATCGGGGAACAGGAGAACGTCGTAGTCGTCCAGGTCCCCAGCGTCCAACTCCTGGGCGAAGACCAGCTCGTAATCGAACTCGAACTGCTCCAGGACGTATCGAGTCCATCCGGAGGGCATGGAACCCCCGTACCGGTCCCACAGACCGATGCGGAGGGGCCTCAACCTCATGGCGTTGCCGGACGGACGGGCTTCCACTCCGATCACTGCGACCCCGGTGGCCTCCGCGGCAGCCGCCAGCACGTCTCTCTGCGCCTCCCCCTGGAAGAAGAAGGCCCCTTCGGGAAGGGTGACGCCCCCGGCCTGTACCGGCTCCTCCATCCAGTAAACCTCGTGCCCCGCCTTGAGCGCCCGGTTCACGAGGACGAAGGCGTCATTCGCCCGATGGTCCACCACGAACCCAGCCGCCGGAGCGGCACCCGCGATGCGCGCGGGCTGAGCCTGGAGCATGAAGGCGTCCACCGGCTCGAAGGGCCCATCGAATCCGTCCACGACCCGGTCGAACTCCACCCCCATCTGGAACGCCAGCGTCCAGCCCGCGTTGTCGTAGGGCGCTGTGGGGGGCGCCCCGGGGTACGCGAAGTCGTTGGGGTGCTGTTGGGGCTCGAACATGTCCAGCACCTGGGGCCGGAACGCCTGGTCCGTCTTCACGACGAACGATCCTGCGGGGTAGTCGGTCCCCATCACCCGGAAGCCGGCGGTAGCCCGGTGGACCTCCACCCCATTCATGAGCAGCGTATTGACGAACTTCCGGGCCGTCTCGAAGTCCGGCTGGTTCGAGGGAAGGATGAACCCACGGGGGTCACGGTCCGCCCGATCTTTCAGGATCCGCTCATAGTCGTCGCGGCTTCCCCGGTCCATCCGCTCCGCCGCCGCATCGATCTCGAAGGGCAGGACCGTCCACGAGTCCGCGCTCCCACGCTGGACGGAGTTCATCCCCATCCGCCACATGTTGAACAGCAGGTGATCCTTGTTCCGGGCCGCGTAGTCCAGCACCGCCCGGTTCGCCGTCTGGGAGTAGTCGATGGACTGCTTGAAGTGCCAGTCGCCGGGCTCCACCGGGAGGGGGAGATCTGCCGAGGAGATCTGCTTCCGGGGCAGGAAGGGGACCTCCATGGGGTTCGGGTGCCCGATGGTCTCCGTCAGGAGCCCGATCTGGTTCTTGAAGTACGGCGCCGTGCGGAGCCCGCCATTCCACCAGGTGGAATACGAAGCTCCGGACCTCATGGTGGTTCCGCCCTTCCCTTCCACCACGAAGCGCTGGTGCATGGCCGAGCCCACCTGATCCAAAGACGTCTTCAGGAGGGGATCCAGGAAGTGGTTCATGGGATCCCGGAAGGGCGGCGCGAACATGATGGTCCCCGCCGGCCCCGTCTGGTGGTGGTTGTACACGATCTGGGATACCACTCGGTGTACATGACTCGGTTCATGTTCCGGGTCTCGGCCAGGTTGGCCATGTAGAAGTCCCGGTTGTTGTCGTGCCCGGCGTAGTGGTTGTAGAGAACCGGGATGTCACCGCTGGAGCGGTTCATGGGATCCGGGTTCCGCATGTACCAGTCCGCCACCAGAACATGGCCGTCCGGGTTCGCGTGGGTGGCCAGAAGGACCACGTCGTCCAGGAACCGCAGCGTCTCCGGGTCCTCCAGGGAGACCATGTCGTAGACCAGTTGCATGAGCTGCTGGGCACCCAGGACCTCCGTGGCATGGAGGCCGCCGTCGAT
>JBDHLC010000124.1:0-2160 GCA_039586075.1 Gemmatimonadota bacterium
GCCTGAGCGGTGAACTCCACCCGATAGGTCCGGTAGATGGCCAGCTGGATCCGCGTGATGTCCTCGTCCCGCATCCTTCGCCCTTCCCACTCCACGGCCTCGGACAGTCCGTTCAGCCGGATCTTCCGACAGAACCACGGGTCGTCCTTCACGATCGTGTCCAGGTTGGCCATGCACCGGAGCGGCCCGAGCGGGTTCCCTTGCCGGTCGAAGCGCTGTTCCAAGCTGGACAGCACCTTCCGAATCTGCTCGGCTCTCTCGTCCCGGGTCGGCTCGCGTTCCACTTCCGCCGGTGGAGCTCGTCTCACGTTGTCGGTCGTCATTGCTCAGTCCCCCATTTCCCGTTCGATGTCGAAGGCCGGATCCGAGGACCCAGCCGCGTAGCCGCTCGCGATCGTCCGCCGGACTTCCTGGGCCGGGAGTCCGGCCTGGAGCGCGGCGGCCTGGAGCTCCCCGAGCGCGGACGCCCCGTCCAGTGCCCCCGCGGCCTCGAGCTGGCGAACCAGACGGGCCGCTCCGAAGAGACTGGCGTTCCGGCCGCCCTGTCCAGACTGGGCCAGCTTCTCCGCGCGGTAGCGAACCAGTCCCGCGGCGAAGCTCCGGCGCCGTCTGTCGTGCCTGTCGTCCGAGTCATGGACAGACCCGGCCGTCGCCTTGACCATCGGCCCGAAGTCGTCCAGCTCCTCCTCCGGGGGAGGGTACGCGGTCACCAGCCACGCCCAGCTCAGGAAGCGCCGTTCCCGGGCCGGGAGCGTGGTCCCCTGCTCTCCTTCCGGTCCATAGACCCAGGACTCCGCTTCTTCCTTCGGGACCCAGCCAGGGGGAATGTACGGCCCGAAGTAGAGCCGGGACGGGTCCTTCGCAGCGGCGTCAACGGTCACGCCCTGGGCCGCGGCCCAGCGTGCCGCGGAGCTCCACACGTCCGCCCAGTCCTCGGCGGGGCATGGCCTCCCCGGCCGGAACGGGAAGACGAGCCGGGCCTTCGGGTGGCCGGTCGAGTGGCTCCAGCTGGTGTGACCCAGCCGAACGAAGTCGTCCCCGAGCGCTTCGAGCGTGTCCACGTCCTCCCCCGCGTCACAGTCGAGGACGAGCATGGAGACGGACTCCACGTTCTTCTTCGCCCTCCGCTCCGTCCCCGGTCGCATCTTCACCGGAGACCAGGCCGGAGCCTGGATCTTCTCCCCGGTCCAGACCCGATGTCGGCCGAGAGCCAGAACCATGGTCCGGACGTCCCACGTCCTCGGCTTCGGTCGGTTGTCCCGAGCTCCAGCGAACAGAACCACCGGCCATTGGGACGCATCTTCGGGACGCACTTCGGCGCCCCCGCTTGTGCGGACTTCTTCTTCCATGCTCTCTCCTGAATGGTCCCGCCCCCTCCTGGGCTCCACCGGTGTACGGCCGGTGGAGCGGGTCGGAAGACCCAAGACACAGGAGTAGGACACGGAACGTCCGCGGGAAGGCTACCGCGCGGCCGGCGCCGGGTCAACGTGGACCCACGCCCAGGACTGGTGAAGCTCGAAGCCGAAGCGAGCCTCGAAGGCCGCCACGGTCACGGGTCGAGGGTCGTACTTCCCCCGCCTCCACTCACTAAGCTGTCCCAGCGTACACAGGTCCGAGCACTCCGCGTGGAGCCGAGTGGCCGTCCCCCGGGCGTCCGGGTCCAGCTCCAGCGACTCGCACGCGGCCCGGTACATGGCCTGTCCCGCGGTCACGCGGTCACGCCAGTGTGCCGAATGACTCGGGCGCGTTCCTTCTGGTCCATGGTCGCCAGGAGCTCGTCCGACGGACGACAGCCGCGGACCCAGTTCTGACGGATGCAGTCCCAGGTCGTGACGGATCCGTCGCGGTGGTAGGTGGTGCGGCCAGTGTTGGGGCGGTCGGTGCGGTTCATGTCGATCTCCGGTGTGAGTGGCGCGGGTTGTTTCCCTCCCCGCCCCATCAATATACGGCACCGGCCGAACTTCGGCAAGGTCCGAAGCGCAGATAATCGAAAAAAACCGAAGTTCAGCGCCGACGGAGCTCCACCAGAACCATGTCCGGCTTCCCCGAGCCGGCATCAACGCAACTCAAGCTGTTTTCCAGTTGCCCGGAGCCCGGCTCTGACGAGATGCCCGTGCCTCTGGCCTTCGATCCTCAAGGAAACCTCCAGGTCGGCTGGCC
>JBDHLC010000125.1:0-2142 GCA_039586075.1 Gemmatimonadota bacterium
GAGGGTAATCCCGTTCCACCAGCTGTTCTGCAGGGGGTGGTCCATGCTCAGGACTGCAGATTCGACGCCGGGAACGGATTCCAGCCCCTGCCTCAGTTCCTCCTGCAAGTTGAGAACCCGGTCGGCTCTTTCGTAGCGAGCAGGAGGAAGCACGAGCTGGGCCGTGAGGACCCCGTCGCTCTGGAAGCCTGGATTCACGTCCCTGAGGGACTGGAAGCTCCGGATCAGTAGTCCCGCGCCCACCAGCAGGATGGCCGCCAGAGCGAACTGGAAGACGACGATGTACCGGTTGGCGCGATTCCGCTCTCGGCCCGCCGTACGCCCCCTCCCCCCCAATCTCAGGCCTCGCTCCGGATCCTTTCCCGCCATCTGAAAGGAGGGGATCAGCCCGGCCATGAGCGTCGCCAGGAAGACCGCGCCGAGGGTGAAGAGGAGGACGGCTGCGTCCACACCCACTTCACTCTGCCGCAGGAGACTCGACGGGACCAGCGCCAGCAAACCACCGGTCCCCCAGTGGGCGACAACCAGCCCCAGGACACCTCCCATCGACCCCAGGAGGAGGACCTCGGTGAGGACCTGCCTCACCAGGCGGCCCTGTCCTGCCCCGATCGCTGTCCGCACCGCCAACTCCCGCTCCCGGTCGGTGGACCGGGCCAGGAGGAGGTTGGCCAGGTTGCCGCAGGCCATGACCAAAAGGAGAGCCACCGCCCCCATGAGGATCAGAAGGTTCTGCTCGATGTTCCCCACGATCTGCTCCCGGAGGGACCGGACAATGACTCCTTGCCCTGGACGGCCTCCGGCCTCCTCCAGGGACAGGGCCAGCGCCGTCATCTCATCCTGGGCCTGGCTCAGCGTCACCGTCGGATCCCTGCGGGCAACGACGGCCATGACATGGGCGACGAACTCGGAAACCCAATCCAGGCTGTAGTCCAGAGGGGCCCAGTAGATGGGCGCGTTCGGTCCCGGCAACCTCAGGGTCGATCCCCCCAGAGGGAGGGAAATCCGGGGCATGACCCCCACCACCTGAACCTGGTTCCCGTCCATGGTGATGAGCCTCCCGAGGATGTCTGGATCCCCGCCGTAGCGGCCCGTCCAGAGGGCGTGACTCAGCACCACGACCGCGTGATTCCCCTCATTCTCCTCGGGCGAAAAAGTGCGCCCCATGATGGGTCGGACCCCCAAGACCTGGAAGAAGTTGGCGGACACGAGAGCCCCCTCCACGCGTTGTGGAGGCAGGTCGTCTCCAGTGAGGCTCACCGTAGCCCCGGCCACCAGGCTCATCCCGCTGAAGGACCCGGCGGAGCGTTCGAACTCGAAGAAGTCTTGGGCGGCCATGCGGTATTCGTCCTGGCCCCGCTCCGGATTGGTGTTCCAGAAGACCACGAGCTCGTCGGACTCGGGGTAGGGGAAGGGGCTCAGGAGGACCCCGTTCACAACCGAGAACAGCGCCGTCGCCGATCCGATCCCCAGTGTCAGGGTCAGCAGCGCCACCGCCGTGAAGCTCGGGCGTCGGGCGAAGGTTCTCGCTGCGAAACGCAGATCCTGGACGATCCCATCCATGGCATTCCCTTTCTTCCTTTGTCCTCGAGTTCCAGCGCCTCTGCCGGGGGAGCGGCCAGACACTCGCCATCGGTTTGCTTTTGCCGCGGAGATTTCACGCCAGGCGGCTTCCGATCCCTTCCTCCGGGCCGCCAGATGCTCCAGCGGGGCTTCTTTCAGCACGTCCGCAAACGCCCGAGCGGTGAACGTCAGACCACCCGGGATCCCTTTCCGCCCGAGCTCCGCCCCGAGCCCCTCGTCGAATGCTTCTCGAAGCTGGCTGCCGAACTGCGTCCGAAAGCTCTTGGGGACGAAACAGACCAGGAGGCCGAATACCCGATTCGCGGCCTTTCGCAGGAAGCTCACTGAGCCCACGATCATTCTCCCCTCGCCGATCCCACGGTCATCTGCTCCTCGCCCTGGGGCATCGTCAGCTCCCCCCAGCCGGGTTCGGGCTCCCGACGAGAGCAACGGCCTCGGCGGCCGCCAACAGCTCTAGCATCCTTCGTGCTTCGGCCTTGGCGACGTCTCTACCGAAGGGGGTGATCCGGTAGTACCGGCGCCGTTCTCCCTCGTCGGGTTCGGATCCCGATCCCCCCACCT
>JBDHLC010000126.1:0-2133 GCA_039586075.1 Gemmatimonadota bacterium
CATCGCCTCGATGCGGATCGACCCCCGGGGAGAGAAGGCCACCCTGGTCCTGGAGGACGGAGCCGAGATCCGACTGGACGCCGAGACGGTGCTCCGGGAGGGCCTCCGAACCGGAGACCCGGTGGATGCCCAGCTCCGGTCCGTCCTGGAGGAGGCGGGACTCCGGTGGAGCACCCGGGAAGCGGCCCTCCGGCTCCTGGCCCACCGGGCCCGGTCCCGCCGGGAGCTGGAGACGCGCCTTCGCAGGAAGGACTTCCCCGGGAGGCTCATCCGGGAGGTGGCGGACGAGCTCACCCGCCTGGGCTATCTCGATGACGCCGCCTTCGCACGGGCCTGGGTGGCGGACCGACTCCGGCTCCGGCCACGGGGCCGGCGAGCCCTGGCCGCCGAGCTTCGCAAGAAGGGGGTGGCGGGAGCCCTCATCGAAGCGGCGCTCGACGACGCGTTTCGGGAGGAGGGCGCCTCGGAGCTCCAGATCGCCCGCGACCTGGCGGACGGGTGGTTGCGCCGGCAGCCCGCCGGCGTGGCCCGGGACCTCCTCTCGGACGAACGCGCCCCGGAAGCCGAGAAGGCGCGCCGCCGGTTCCAGGGGTTCATGGCCCGGCGGGGGATTCCCGGCGGGGTGACGTTCCGGGTGCTGGAGGAGCTGCGACGGCGGGAGGATTGAGCCGGGGGTGAGAGCGACGGCTTGGGGGTGCGCGAAGGAACCCGTCGACTGGAGCCGGTCCGAGCCCCTCTCCCTACCCCCCGCGTCCCACCACCCGGTAGACCCGCACCTGCTGCACCCCCAGGTCGTCCTCCCAGCGTCCCACGATCCGGTCGCCCCGGATCTGGTCCACCTCGAACCTGGTGGGAAGGGCCACCTCTCCCAGCAGAATCCCGTCCGGATTGAACACCCACCAGCTCGCCGGTCCGTCCTCCTCCCACGGCGGAGCGAAGCGCTGGACCCAGAGGTGGCCCTGGTCGTCCAGGAGGAGATCTGAGAAGGCGGGCCACCGGTCGGGGCGCGACATCTCCTCGAACTCCAGCATGACCCGGTTCCGGACTTCGGCATCGGCGTCCTCGGGGATGCTGGCGTCCCGGGCTCGGTCCCAATCCGCGGGCGTCACCTCCGGGGGCTCCGCGGCCAGCCGGACGATCCGGGTCACCGCTCCCGACGCATCCAGGATCCGCCACTCCGGGCGGTCGGTGACGGCCAGGACGATCCGTCCCGCTGCGCCGTCTGCCACGGCCCGCTTCGCGAACGGCAGGCTCCGGACCGAGACGAACTGCTCGTTGGCCACCATCCACATCTCCCGCCCCGGCAGCGAGCCCAGGGTGTCCACCGGCGCCCCCCGGGTGTCGGTGAGTATGAAGCTCTCGGCCGGCCGCTCCGCGCGGCCCGTGGTCCCCCCGTCCAGGTCGCCGAACATGGCCCCGGAAGTGCTCAGCGTAAGCCCATCGGCCACCAGCGCCATGGGAGCGTTCATGAGCGCGCCCTCCGGAGGCACCGGAGTGTAGTCCCGCGCCATCCCGCCCTCCGGGCCCAGCACGGTGACCCGCCGGGCGCCGGAGTCGTAGACCAGCACGGAGTCCCCCGGGAGGACCAGGAGGTTCTGGGCTCGCTGGTACTCCCCGGGCCCCTCTCCATCCCGTCCCTGGGACCAGAGGAAGCGCCCGTCGGAGCCGAAGGCCAGGACCCGGGCATTCCCCCCATCCAGCACCACCACCGCGCCATCGTCGCGGAGGCGGGCCTCCGCCACGTCGTAGAACTGGGTCTCCTCCGGCCCGTCCAGCGTCCCCAGCGTGAGCACCGGCTCCGAATCCACCAGCCAGGCCCCCTCGGGCGCCCACATGGTGCCCCAGTTGTTCTCCACCACCGTGATCCCGGCGCTGTCCCGGACGCTGTAGGGCGGGTCCGCGGGCGGGTCGCCGCCCCCGCAGGCCACCAGCAGTCCCCCCAGGGCCAGGGCCGCCGCCGTCCGCACCGTACCCCGGTGTCCTCTCCTCTCCCCACCCATCCTCTGCCTCCCTTCCACGTCTGGTGTCAGTCGTCGCGTCCGAACTGGTCCGCCAGATGCTCCGCCACGGCGTCCAGAAGCAGGCGTCCCAGCGCGGGGTTCATCCCGTGGGGATCACCCAGGATCCCGTTCT
>JBDHLC010000127.1:0-2117 GCA_039586075.1 Gemmatimonadota bacterium
CTACGGAGAACGCCCCACTGGAGGAGGGTGTCGAAGTCGTCGGATTCCAGGCTCACCACGGCCGGCCCCGAGAAATCCGCCGGGAGGACGTAGCGATCCACCATTCCGTAGTCGTTCCCCGGGAGGGGCCGGTCCCCTGCGGCCAGGGCTCCTTCAACCCAGCTCCCGGGCTCCAGGACGACGGGCTCTTGAGCGGAGGTGGGGACCGCCGTGACGGCGAGAAGCCCCAGGACCAAGGTGCAGCGGTGGAAGGGGACGCGCATGCGACCAGCCTAAGCGGATTCAACCCGAACGACCGCGCGACCGGGTGCCGCGGCAGAGGATGGGGCTGAGGGAGGGAGTAGAAACTCCAAGATAAGGCCGGGCCGCGGCGGCGTACCAGGGATTTGCGAGGGCGGCGAAGCAGCGAATTGCGCCCGGGCGAGGAGCCGGGGAATCCCGTACTCGCGGGGCCGAAAATCCCGCCTCGGCGCGAAGCGATGGACTGCGGGAACCATGAGCTTGGTGTAGCGCGCGAGAGAAGCTTCGCGCGGGGAATTGCACAAGGAGGTTGCAATGCTACTGCTCAACCAAGAGACCGACGAAAGGTCCCGGGACCTCACCACCGAGCCTCGACGTCCGCGCCTGGCCCGAACCACCAACCTCCGAGAGAACAGCCTGCACCCCATGAAGATGACCTCCGGGGTGGAGGGGGAAGGAATGGGGCGCTCGGTGACGCCTTCGCACGACGAAGCCCGGCCGAGCGAGTCGGGGGGCGAGGAGGATCAAGCGGCAGCCACGCTCTGGGAGCGGGTGCGACGGTGCATGCTGGTGGAATGGTGCCTTGCCTACTCCGCCACCGGCTTCGTTCTCCTCGAGGCCATGGACGTCTTCAGTGACGTCTGGGGGTGGCCTCTGGGGGTCCAGAAGGCCATCACGCTCGTCCTGGGATTCGGCCTCCTCGTTACGGCCACCGCGGCGTGGTTTCGTTCAGAGGGGAGTGGTGCGAAGGGGTGGTGCGTGGCCTGCGGAATCGATCTCCTGATCGTCGCCGCGATGATCGGGGGCCTGGTCGTCGCCGTTCAAGTGACCGTGGCGTTGACCGGATGAGGACTCCCCTAGTGGATCCGACCGGTGAACTCCACCGTCGTACCCTCGCCCGGGGCTGACACCACCGAGACTCGGCCCCGGGCCTCCTTCGCGCGCTCGCGCATGAGGCGCTGCCCGTTCCCCGATGCGACGGCGTCGGGATCGAATCCGACGCCGTCGTCCACGACCCGGAAGGTCAGCTCCCGTCCGTGGACCTCCACGTCGATCCGGATGCGCGGCGCCCCCGAGTACTTCCGCGCGTTGTTCAATGCCTCCTTGTAGAGGAGGTGCGCGTTCTGCCGGAACTCCATGGTGATGGGCCGGTCGGCGAGCTTCTTCGGCGCGTTGAAATCGTGGGGGACATGTCCCGCCAGCATGGTGTCGGCGGTATCCCGCATCTTTCCGACCAACCCGGAGAGGGTGTCGTACTGGGTGTTCACCATCCAAACCGTCTCGCGCACCTTCTGTGCCGTGTCCCGAGCCAGGCGTCCGGCATCGGCCAGGAGACGGTCGGGCTTGTCGCCCAGGCCGGCGTTCGACCGCACCAACTCGGTCTTGAGCGCAATGCTGGAGAGGTCCGCACCGATGTCGTCGTGCAGCTTCCCTGCGATGGCGAGCCTCAGGTGGGTCCGTTCCTCGAGCTGGCGGTAGCGATAGGTGAAGAAGCCCGCCACGAGCCCGAGCACGGCCAGAACCACCAGACCCCTGAACCAATTGGTCTGCCAGTAGGCGGGAACCACGGTGACCGGCAGCGCAAAGGCCGCCTCGTTCCACATTCCGAAGCTGTTTGCCGCCTGCACCTGGAACGTGTACCGCCCCGGCGGGACCGAGGTGTAGTTCGCCACCGGCTCGTTCCCCGCGTCCACCCACTCCTCCTGGAGCGGCGTCAGCCGGTACCTGTAGCGGTTCAGCGAGGGATCCGCGTAGTCATCCGCCGTGAAGCGGAAGGCGAAGAAGTTCTCGTCGTGCTCGAGGCGGAGGCCGCCCTCGGCAGCCGTCGGGGCCAGTGTCGTGTCGCGGCCCTGGATGGAGAAGCCGGTGAGGGCGAC
>JBDHLC010000128.1:0-2741 GCA_039586075.1 Gemmatimonadota bacterium
GGACCGAATCCACGTGGTCCTGGACTGGCTCGAGGAACTCGAGGCGGGCTCCACGCCCTGAGGGATCGGTTCCCACCCGAGAGCGGGCGATGCATCGGGATTTGACAGACCGGAGCCCGACGACGAATAGGTAGGCTCCCTCATTCCGGAGCTGGCCATGCGAGTCTCGACCGTCACTCTCGCCCTCTGCCTCACCCTTGCCTCCTGCACCGGGACGGACTCGGGGAGGGTGCCACGGGTCGTCGACGACGCCCGCCTGGTGGGTGCCGGCGCGGATCTGGACAACTGGCTCACCTACGGCCGGACCTATGCCGAGCAGCGCTTCAGCCCCCTCTCCCAGATCAGCGAGGCCACGGTGGCTCGCCTGGGGCTGAGCTGGTACGCGGACATGAGGAGCTTGCGAGGCATGGAGGCCACGCCGCTGGTGGTGGACGGCACGCTCTACGTCACCAGCGCCTGGAGCTTCATCCACGCCTTCGACGCGGCCACGGGCGAGCCGATGTGGACGTATGACCCCGGGGTCGATCGTGCCCACGCCCGCTTCGTGTGCTGTGACGTGGTCAACCGGGGTCCGGCGTACTACAAGGGCCGCGTCTATGCCGGTACGTTGGACGGCCGACTCGTGGCCGTGGACGCGGAGACCGGAGAGCTGGCCTGGGAGGTTCAGACCACCCCCGAGAACTCCGCGTACTCCGTCACCGGCGCCGCTCGGGTCTTCGAGAACTCCGCGTACTCCGTCACCGGCGCCGCTCGGGTCTTCGACGGCAAGGTTCTCATCGGCAACAGCGGCGCCGAATTCGGCGTCCGGGGATACGTGTCCGCCTACGACGCCGAGTCCGGTGCCCTCATCTGGCGTACCTACACGGTCCCCGGCGACCCCGCCGACGGGCAGGAAACGGAGTGGCTCGAGTGGGCCGCCGAGACGTGGTCGGGCGAGTGGTGGAAGGCCGGTGGAGGAGGAACCGCCTGGGATGCCATCGTCTACGACCCGGAGCTGGAACTCGTCTACATCGGCGTGGGGAACGGCTCGCCCTGGTACGAGCGGATCCGGAGTCCCGGTGGAGGGGACAACCTCTTCCTCTCTTCCATCCTGGCCGTGCGGATCACGGACGGGGAGTACGTCTGGCACTACCAGACGACCCCCGGAGACAACTGGGACTACACCGCCACCCAACCTCTCATGCTGGCCGATCTGGAAATCGATGGTCGAGGGCGGAAGGTCATCATGCAGGCGCCCAAGAACGGGTTCTTCTACGTCATCGACCGGGAGACGGGGGAGTTCATTTCGGGTGAGGCCTTCGCCCAGGTGACCTGGGCCACCGGCCTGACCCCGGAGGGCCGTCCCATCGAAAACCCCGTCGCCCGGGACCTCACCGGCGGCGTCCACGTGGCGCCCGGGCCCGCCGGCTCGCACAGCTGGCACCCCATGTCGTTCCACCCCGAGACCGGGCTCGTCTACTTTCCCGTCATGGAGCACTCCATTCTCCACGCCGTGAACGACGCCTGGGACTACGATGCCCGGACCGAGAACATCGGCGGCGACTGGGAATACGACGGACCCACCGCCGGAACACCGACGGTGAGCACGGGACACCTCGTTGCCTGGGATCCGGTGGGCCAGCGGGAAGCCTGGCGGGTCGAGCACCCGGACCCCCTGAGCGGGGGGACCCTCGCCACCGCCGGCGGCCTGGTCTTCCAGGGACGGGGCGACGGGCAGTTGAGGGCCTACCGGGCCTCCGACGGCCACCTGCTCTGGGGATTCCAGAACGAGACCGGGATCGCCGCGCCGCCCATCACCTTCCAGGTGGACGGCGTGCAACACCTGGCTGTCCTCGCCGGATGGGGCGGACCGGATGTCCTCTTCAATGACCCGAAAGGCATCGGCGGCGGGCGCACCGGACCGGGCCGGCTCCTCGTCTTCAAACTCGACGGGGAAGCGACCTTGCCTCCTCCGGTGCCCGAACCGGGGCCGATCCCGGTACCGACCTTTACGGTGGCCGCCACACCGGCGGAGGTCGACGAGGGGGCGACGCTCTACAACAACTTCTGTATCTCCTGTCACGGGGCCGACGCGGTGAGCGGCGGCATCACCCCGGACCTGCGCCGGGCCACCGAAGCGGTCCACCAGACGTTCTCGGATATCGTGCTCGGGGGCGTCCGGGCGCCTCTGGGCATGCCGCCCTTCGACGACTTGCTGACCGAAGAGGACGTGCGACGGATTCAGGCCTACATCCTCAGCCGGGCCCGGGAGTCGGCGTCCTCCTCGCCCTGAAGGCGGGGGGCCGAAGCGGACGGACCGGACAGGGTCGCCCCTGGTCCCTGGACCGAGGGGGGACCAGGTGTTCCCCGGGTCGGGCGCGCCCGGACATGCCGGGGCGCCCTGCATCCGATGTGCAGATCGGGGCGCGTCGGCTGCGACCCTGGGGGCTCAGGGGGGCCCGAACGATTCGACTTGCGGACCAGGCCTGCTGAGCCGGATCTTCCGCCCATCCCTTCCTCGCTCTGCAGATGACCGACCTCCCCTCCCGCCTCGCCGCTGCCCTGGCCGACCGCTACCGCATCGAGCGCGAGCTCGGCGCGGGCGGCATGGCCACCGTCTACCTGGCCGAGGACCTGAAGCACGACCGCAAGGTGGCCATCAAGGTGCTCAAGCCCGAGTTGGCCGCCGTGCTCGGCGCCGAGCGCTTCGTGCAGGAGATCAAGACGACGGCGGCGCTCTCGCACCCGCACATCCTGCCGCT
>JBDHLC010000129.1:0-2486 GCA_039586075.1 Gemmatimonadota bacterium
CAGGGCGACGCTCTCGGAGAGCACCTGCCTCATGAGGCGGCCGCGCCCGGCGCCGAGCGCCACCCGAACCGCCATCTCCCTGCGCCGTGTGGTGGACCGGGCCAACAGGAGGGAAGCGATGTTGGCGCAGACCAGCAGGAGGACGAACCCCACCGCTCCCAGAAGAATGAAGGCCGCTGGCTTGAGGGTCCGCACGTTGGCGCCGGTCCAGGTGTCCGCCTCCATGCGCCACCCCTCGTACTCCTCGAAGTCCGCCCCGTAGGCCTGCTCGGTCCGGGACGCCAGGGTCTCCAACTCGGCGTTCACCTCCTGGAGGCCGAATCCCTCGGCGATGCGAGCCACGATCTGGAACTGACGCCGGTCTCGCGGGAAGACCGACGGGTCCACGCCCATGGGGATCCACAGGTCCATCCCGTACAGCACCGTGCCCGGGGGCATGATGCCGATGACGGTATGGGGATTGCCGCTCATCTGGATGGTGCTTCCCACAAGGGATTCTCCCAGGTGAGGCCTCGGCCTAGAAAGGCGTCCACACCCAGCGTCTCGAAGGCATTCCCCCACCAGAAGCCGCTGAACACGTTCTCGGTGACCTCCCCGAAGGAGACCTGACGGTTCCCCATGTCCCAGGCCACGACGCGCTCCAGCGACTGAGCCTCGTCCCGAATGTCCACGTACTCGGCGGGGCTCATGTGCTCGATGAACCCCACCTCGCTGGCGCCGAGCTTGGGGTACTGGGTGCCCACCGCCACCAGGCGGTCTCCGTCGGGGAAGGGGAAGGGATTCAGGACCAGCCCGTCCACGACGGAGTAAATGGTGGTATTGGCCCCGATCCCCAGGGCCAGGGTCAGGATCACCACCGAAGCGAAGCCGGGCGCCTTGGCCAGGGACCGGACTGTGAAGCGCAGATCCTGCACGAGCTCACCCATCATCCCATCTCCTCGTTCACGTGTCGTGCTGTGGGCCAGGGCCCGTCCCACTCGCCGCGCCATCAGGGGGAGGACGGACCTCCGGACCTGACTCCGATACCAGCGTCGCGCCCCCGCCTCGCCCATCCGGGGGAGGGCGTGGTCCCGGTACTCCTCTTCCAAGTCGCCAACCACTGCCTGCCGGTCGCGGTGGCCGGCAGCCCACTCCAGCAGGCGCCGGCTCAGGCCGGGCGGTGGCCGAAGGCCCGACATTTCAGGCGCCTCCACCCAGGGTGCCCGGGTCCAGGCCCTCCCACATCCGGTCCATCATGGCCCGGGACGTGTGCAGGGCTTCTCCCCCGGCGCGGCTCATGCGGAAGTGCCGTCGCGCCCGCCCCCCGCGGACCGGGGCGGCGTCGCCCTCCCAGGACTCCACGAGTCCCTTCGCCTCGAGCCGGTCCAGCGTGGAGTAGACGGCTCCGATGGAGACGTCGCGTCCGGTGCGCTCCTCGATCTCTCTACGGATGGACATGCCGTAGCCGTGCTCCTCGAGCTGGACCACCGCCAGGAGGACCATCTGTTCGAACTCTCCAAGGAAGTCGCCTTTACCCATGCTGAAACTCTGGTCGTGGGGCCATCGACCCACCGGCCACAGGGATCGGGGCCGGGGATTTCGTATTTCTACAAACTAGAAGTTATGACGGAAAGCGCCAGGAAGAGGTTTCACGGGGGCGCGACGGCATCCGTGTTGAGCCGCCGCCCACGGATCCTGCGCCTCTCAGGTCGAGGCGAGCCCGCCTGAAACGGAGAACCGACCCGGAAAGGAGGAACACCATGGAGAACACCGACGCCGTATGGCCCTCGGGACCCCCCACCGTGGGTCAACGGGCCGAGCGCTCGAGGCGGGTGGAGCCCGGCGACATCCGGCGATTCACCGAGATCAGTGGCGACGAGAACCCGCTCCACTTCGACCCCGACTTCGCCGCACGCACCCCGTTCGGTGAGATCGTGGTGCAGGGTGGAGTCACCACCGCCATCCTGAATGCGCTGGTGGCGCAGGACCTGCCCGGCCCTGGAAGCGTCTTCCTGCACGTGGACTGGAGCTTCAAGGCGCCGGTTCGCCCCGGGGATGTCATCACCGGGGCTGCGGAGGTCCTGGAGGTCCGACACGACAAGCCCATCACCCGGCTACGGACGAGGGTCACCAGGGATGACGGCACCGTGGTGGTGGACGGGACGGCGCTCTGCTATACCCTGTTCCCGCGGGAGCGAGAGGCGTCCTGATCCGCCCGGGTCGGCTTCCGCGCGAGGACGCGGTGATCCCTGGGGCGATGGATCGGCCTCACCCGACCTCCCGTGCCCTCCGTCCACGCGTTCCGCTGTGATCAGCCAGCTCCCGCGGCCACGACCACCACCACGATCAACGCCACCTGGAGCAGGCGCCCCAGGATACTGGTGCCTCTCCCCTCACCCTCTCCTTCGTCATCGCCCGAGGGAGGCGGGGCGTCGAGCCCTCTCCGCGTCCACAGCAGGATTCCCCCGCAGGTGTCCACGCCGAACTCCACCGGAAGCTCGAAGCCG
>JBDHLC010000073.1:0-11336 GCA_039586075.1 Gemmatimonadota bacterium
AGCTGGCGGCCCGTGGTGGGGTCGACGCGCGTCTCGGCGAAGGTGAAGAGACCGATTTCCATGAGGGCAACGAAGGTCGAGGGGGCACGAAGGTGGAACGGCGGATCGCGTGCCGGGTCCCGGGGACCCGGGTGACGAACCCCGCGGCCGCACGAGGCGCCGTTCCTTCAACCCCCAGGGCGCAATCCGGTGCCCGGGGGCGTCAGAATCCCAGGATGAACGCCGCTCCCAGCGTCACCATGGGGAGTCCGAGCCCGTCTCCGGCTCCCAGGAGGAGGTGGAATCGTCCCTCCACTCCCACCGAGGTGCGGTCGCCCGTACGCCACACTCCTCCACCCCCCACGCCGATCCCGGGATACGGCTCGACGGAGGACTCGGAGTACGCGCCGAGGTCGGGGCTCAGCGGGGCGTCCAGGGGGGCGAAGCTACCCGACTCGAGAGCAGGGTAGAGGCCTGCGTTCGCCAGGAGGTACGGGCCCTCTCCCGAACCGGGACGGAAGACACGGGAGGCCACCAGGGCGAGACTCCACAAGTCCCTGTCCCACCGCCGCTCGGCCACCACCGGCGTTCCGTCCCGACCGGGGACGGTGAGGAGGCTCACCTGGCGCTCGCCGCCCAGGTAGGCGGCCTCGATCCCCCAACGGATGGTGGCGGAGGTAGGACGCATGAAGGCGACCCCGGCCCAGCCGCCCGGCCCCTCGACCACGCCGTCTCCGGCCCACCGGTACCCACCGCTCACCCGCAGGGACCAGGGTCCACTCGGCCCGGGCGCCTCACCCTCTCGGGACGAGACACGCTCCCTGGGAATGGCCGCGCCGATGACCAGTCCGGTGAGCCCTCCGGTGACGCCGCCGGCCAGCGCTCCGATGACGAACCCGTCACGGAACGCAGTGTCACACTCCTGGCCGGACTCGCAGAACGCCGACGCGAGGACTCCCAGGCCGAGCCCTCCGAGCACGCCGCCGGTGGCGGCGCCAATGAACATCCCTCGCCGGGCGTAGGATTCGGGACCCAGGTCCGCTTCCTGCCCCTGCGCGCCCTGCGCCCACGGGATCCACAGGACCGCCACCAGTCCGAGTGAGGACAACCGCCTTCCCAGCACCCGCCCCCTGGCCCGTCCACTCATTCGAGGTAGGTGTACCCGTCGAGACCCTGGTCCAGGAAGCGTCGCATGCTCACCGCTTCCTCCAGCGTGAGCTGCTTGGTGGCGACGGCGCCCTCGATTTCCCGACGGAGCTTCCGCCGCATGGTGTCCGGGTCGAACTGGACGTACTTCAGGACCTCCCTCACCGTGTCTCCTTCCACGACTTCGTCCAGGTACCACTGGCCGTCCTCGTCCAGGACCACGTGGGCGGCGTGGGTGTCTCCGAAGAGGTTGTGCAGGTCCCCGAGGGTCTCCTGGTACGCTCCAGTGAGGAAGACGGCCAGGTAGTAGGGCTCCAGGTCGCCGGAAGGCCCGCCGTTCGGCTCGCCCCGCCGCAGGGGGTGGAGCCGCAGGGTGGTCTCCGGCTCCCCGGATCCGGGAAAGCGATCCAGCTTTCCGTCCGAGTCGCAGGTGATGTCCGCCAGGATCCCGCGGCGGGTGGGTTCCTCGCCCAGGCGGTGGATGGGCATGACCGGAAATACCTGCTCGATGGCCCAGGCGTCGATGAGCGATTGAAAGAGGCTGAAGTTACAGAAGTAGATGTCGCCCAGCTGGTCCGGGAGCTCTCCCAGCTCTTCCGGCAGCTCGTCGCCGAACCGGCGCAGGATCTGGTTCCCGATGGCCCAGTAGAGCTCCTCGGTGGCTGCGCGGGTCACGATTCCGGTGTATCCCAAATTGAACAGGCTCATGGCCTCGGCCAGGGCGTGTTCGGCGTCGTGGTAGATCTCCGCTGGATCGGCCTCGGGATCACCCAGGCGATCGTAGGCTTCCACCAGGTCCAGAAGGGGCTGGGGGATCTCGTCCTCGTCCAGGTCCAACGCCCGCTCCACGAGCTCAGGATCCGGCTCATCCGGAAAGACGCGGGCGCCGAGCACCTGGAAGACCAGCACACCGGAGTGGGCCACCAAAGCCCGCCCCGACTCCGTGATGAGATCGGGGTGGGGCACGCCGGCGTCGTCGCAGATGGCCTTCACCCGGTGGACCACGTCGGTGGCGTACTGCTCCAGCGTGTAGTTCACCGACGACT
Source organism: Gemmatimonadota bacterium (assembly GCA_039586075.1). Taxonomy (GTDB): domain Bacteria; phylum Gemmatimonadota; class Gemmatimonadetes; order Longimicrobiales; family Gaopeijiaceae; genus Gaopeijia. The sequence goes on from JBDHLC010000073.1 coordinate 2,172, forward strand.
GGGAGGCGGATTGCGACCCGTCGTAGTCCACGCCCAGGCCGCCGCCCAGGTCCAGCGTGCCCAAGGGTGCGCCGAGCTTCACCATCTCGACGTAGAGGTGCGTCAGCTCGTTCACCGCATACTTGAGCGTGCGGATATCGAAGATCTGGGAGCCGATGTGGCAGTGCAGCATGCGGAGACCGTCCAGGAGCCCCTCTTCCTTCAGGTACTCCACCGCCGCCAGGATCTCGCTCACGGAGAGCCCGAATTTCCCCCGCACGCCCACGGAGCTCGCCCACCGCCCAATCCCGCCGGACGCCAGCTTTGCCCGGACGCCGAAACGCGGCGTGACGGCGTGGTCCCTGGCCACTTGGACGATGAGCTCCAGCTCGTGGAACTGCTCGGCCACCGGGAGGATGTTCCGACCCATCTTGGCGGCCAGGATCACCGTCTCGATGAACTCACGGTCCTTGAAGCCGTTGCAGATGAAGGGCATCTGGTTCAGCCCTTCGGTGAGGGCCAGCCCCGCCAGGAGCTCGGGCTTCGAGCCCGCCTCGATCCCGAACCCGAGCCGGCTGCCGAGGTCCCGGATCTCCTCGCAGATGTGCCGTTGCTGATTGACCTTGATGGGATAGACGCAGGTGTAGCGCCCGTCGTACTCGCCGTCTGCCATGGCGTCGTCGAAGGCCCGACGAAGGTGTCCCATGCGGTGCTCCAGGATTCCGTCGAAGCGGAATGACGAGCGGAGGCACGAAGTCGCGAACCTCCAGTCCCTGCACCACCTCCAGGAGGTCGATTCCGTGGCCCGGGGTCCCTTCGGGGTTCACGTGGACGGTTCCGCGCTCGGACACGCTGAAATACCCGGCACCCCAATGCTCCAGGCCGTAGAGATCGGCGGAGTCCTGGACCGTCCAGGGGCGTGGTTCGGCGGGGTGGGCGGATGGGTCGGTCATGGTCGGTCCGAGGGGAGTGGAGCCAGCACCCCCGAAAGGTCATCCGGGGAGCGCCTGCGCGACAAGGGGCCGCAGGTGCTCGGAGGCGGATCCCCGGGGCAGAATGATGGACGAGCGTCCACGGGGTTTTCCCCACTACACCGCCATCCACGCGGTACAGATACTAGGAAACGAGCGCCTCCCGGTGCTGGGGGGCTGCGATTCTTCGAAGGAGGAAGACGTGGACAAGCAGGCTCTCATCGACGGGCTCAACCAGGATCTTGCTGGCGAGCTCAGCGCCATAATCCAGTACATCACCTACGCCGCCAAGGCGACGGGGCCCTATCGGCCTCAGCTCGTGGACTTCTTCCTGGCGGAGGTGGTGGACGAGCAGGGGCACGCCCAGTACCTGGCCAACAAGATCGTGGCGCTGGGCGGTGAGCCCGCCACCACGCCCCGGCCGGTCCCCGAGGCACACGGGAACAAGGAGATGTTGCAGAAGGTGCTGCAGGCCGAGCTGCAGGCGGTGAAGGACTACACCGCCCGCGCGCAGCAGGCCGACGACTTCGGGGACAAGGGCCTGGCCGTCCAGCTCGAGGACATGGTGCGGGACGAGTCGGGCCACTCCGAGGAAACCGAGAGGATCCTGAGGGACTGGCCCTTATAGAGAGCCTTCCCGCACCGGCGGCGGGGAGGGTCCAGCGGCCCCGGCGGACCTCGGGTCTGCCCGGGGCCGCACTCATCGGTGTCGGGACGACCCTTCGGCCGCCGCGAACCCGGCCTATCGAGCCAACACGCCGCCGCCCCCCGGTGTCCCATGGGGCGACCTCCCGGTACTCGAACCTCCATCGGATTCTCCATGTCCTTCCCATGCCGGGCCGGCGTCTTGCCCCTCCTCGCGGTTCTGTCCCTGCTGGCGGGCGCGGTGGCACCGATGGCGGGTCAGTCCCGTACCACCTCGGCCATTCGAGGTCGGGTCACCGATACCGCGGGCAACCCCATCGAGTCGGCCAGCGTGAGAGTCCGCCACACGGGCACCGGTGCTGAACGAATCACCGGTACCAACCAGGACGGCCGGTTCCTGGTCCTGCTCCTCCAGCCCGGTGGGCCCTACACCCTCACGATCCAGGCCCTGGGATACGCCGACGCGACGCAGGACGCGATCCAGCTCCAGGTGGGGGAGACCCGGGTCCAGGACTTCGTCCTCGAGACCCAGGCCATCCAGCTGGAGGGGATCCGCGTCGAGGCGGACAAGGCGGAGATCTTCAATCCGAGTCAGGTCGGGCCCGCCACCCTGCTGAACGAGCGGGTTGTGGAGTCCGTCCCCATCCTCTCCCGCGACATCATGGAGCTGGCGGTTCTCTCTCCCCTGGTGAAGACCACGGACGGCGGTGGCTTCTCCGTAGCGGGGCAGAACGACCGGTACAACTCCCTCCTCATCGATGGCGTCCTGAACAAGGACGTCTTCGGGCTCACCGCCGGCGGGGTGCCCGGAGGACAGGCCGGCGGCAAGCTCATTCCCCTGGATGCGGTGGCGCAGTACGAGATCCTCGTGGCTCCCTTCGACGTGCGACTCTCGGGATTCACCGGCGGGGTCATGAATGCCGTCACCCGGTCCGGCACCAACGAGTGGTTCACCCGGTTCTTCGGTGTGGTGAGGGACGAGGTCCTCATGGGGGACCTGACGCTCCCCACCGGTCCGGTGGAGGCCTCGGGGGTCGACCGGCAGCTGCTGGGTCTCTCGGTGGGAGGGCCGATCATCACGGACAAGGCCCACTTCTTCGTGTCCGGCGAATTCGAGCGCCGTCGCCAGCCGCCCACGGGGTTCAACCTGTTTCGGGACTCGCCGCTGACGGTGCGGATCTCCGAAGAGACGGTGAATGCCATCGGCGAGCAGCTGGACGGCCAGTTCGGGCTCCAGGCCGGGGATGCGGGGCCGTATCCGCTGGAGCAGGAACTGGGAAATGCCTTTGCGCGGATGGATTGGGCCTTCGACAACGGGCAGCGCCTCACCGTCCGAAACATCTTAGCCTACGCGCGGAACGATCAGAGTCCCAACCGGGCCGCATTCGAGCCGTACGAGCTGTCGTCCAACGCCGTCTTTCGAACCGCCACCACGAACACCACCTCAGTTCAACTCTTCTCGCCGCTAGGCGACCGGGGAGCCAACGAGCTGAACCTGAGCCTGCACCGAAGCACGGACGAGACGGAGGCCGCCTCGGACTTTCCCCAGATCCAGGTGGACGCCATCAGCACCATCGCTGGGGCGCCCTTCGGACGGGAGATCCGGGCCGGCGCCCAGTTCTTCGCCCAGGACAACAACCTGGAGCAGACGGTGCTGCGGCTCACCGACCACGTGACCCTGGTGCACCGGGACACCGACTACGTCCTGGGGGTGACGGGCGCCTACTACGACTTCAACCAACGGTATCTCCCGGGCGCCGCCGGCGACTACTTCTATGCCAGCCTCGCTGACCTTGGGAACAACGCGCCCCAGCGATACCAGCGATCCTTCCTGGCTGATGGCGCGAGCCCCGAGGTGGGGTTCAACGTGGCGGAGGCGGGCGTCTTCGCACAGGCGCAGCTAGACGCCGACGAGGGTCTCACCCTGCGCTTCGGGGTTCGCGTAGACGCTCCGTTCGTCCTGGATCAGCCGGCGGAAAACCCGGAGATTCTCGAGGAGTTCGGCCTGAGCACGTCCGCCATCCCTTCAGGAAACCTCCTCATCTCGCCCCGTTGGGGCTTCAACTGGCAGAGCGAGGGCGAGCGGACGACCCAGGTGCGAGGTGGGGCGGGGATGTTCGTGGGGCAGCCGCCCTTCGTCTGGTTATCGAACGCGTTCCAGAACAACGGGCTTCGGTCCTTCAGCGCCCGGTGCGTCGGCCGGGTCACGGACGATCCCATGCCGGGGACGGCGGTTCCGCAGCTCGATCCACTGAACCCGCCCACCCAGTGCGAGAACGCGCCCTTCATCGTCAGCCGGACCGTCACCGTCTTCGCGCCGGACTTCAAGTACCCGCAGGACCTGAAGTTCTCCGCGGTGGTGGACCAGGAGCTGTCCGACCGGCTGAGCTTCTCTGTGGGAGCCCTCTTCTCCAAGGCCATCAACCAGATCGTCCTGGAGGAGGTGAACCTGGGGAGCCCCACCCAACCCCCGGGTCCCCTGCGGGGATACGGAGGCGAGGAGCGGCGTATCGTGGGGAATCCGGTGGACGACGGCTTCCGGCCGGTGCGCAAGCTACCGGGGTACGAGCAGGTGCTCATGGCCAAGAACGAGTCCCAGGACTGGACCTTCTCGGTCACCGGGGAGTTCCGGGGTCAGATCACGGACTACCTGGCCTTCCAGACGGGATACTCCTTCTCCCGCTCGTGGGACCGCATGAGCCTGGTGGCCACGGACATGATCTCGAACTTCGGGTTCACGCCTACCTTCAGCCACCCCAACCAGGCCCGGGTCACCACCTCCAACTTCGACCGGCCTCACAAGTTCGTGGCCTCCGTTTATGGCGCGCCCATCTCTGGCCTGGAGGACACGCGCCTCTCGCTCCTGTACACCGGCCAGTCCGGGTCACCGTTCTCCTACGTGTACCGAGGCGACCTGAACGGTGATGGTTACGCGGGATTCGGGCCCGCCTTCGACCGGAACAACGACCTGATCTACATCCCCGAGCGCGCTTCGGAGATTCCCTCGGGCGTCGCCACGCTCCGCTTGGTTCAGGACGCCATCGAGAACCAGGAATGCCTGCGTGACCACCGGGGGACGATCCTTCGCCGGAACACCTGCCGAGCCCCCTTCCAGCACCGTCTGGACCTCCGCCTGTCGCAAACGGTGCGGATGGGTGACGCGGAGATCCGGCTCGAAGGGGACATGATCAACATCCTCAACTTCCTGAACCGGGACTGGGGCCGGGTCGAGACCGTCCGGGCCCTCGTGCCCCTGCTGGAGCCGGTGAGCCGCATCGAGTGTGGGCGAGGCTGCACCGGAGAGCTCACCTCGCGATGGGCCGGCGGAGCGCTTCCCACCCAGGAGGGATCACTTCGGGCCGCGGAGCCGTTCTCGGTGGTGACGCCGGACTCCCAGTGGCAGGCCCAGTTCGGCGTGCGGGTGACTTTCGGGGGGGAGCGACGGTAGCGCATGGGCCGGGCGGCGGGGGAACGGTCCGCCCCGCACCCGTAGCGCCAAGCTCGTAGCACCTCAGGCCGGTGGGGCCGTGCCGGTGAGCCACCCCGTGACCACCATCACCCCGACGCCGACCAGCGCCTCCATTCGAGCGGACCGAAGGAGTCGAGCTGCGCCCTCGGGAGTGTGGGCCGCGGGCGTCAGCACCTTCCAGTTCCAGGCGCCCATGGCCAGCAGCCCACCCACCAGGAGCAGCTTCAACGCGAGGATGCGGCCGTAGGGGTGGACCCACAGGGCCATCGGGTCCGGGAGGTGCAGCCAGGACGCGAGCCCTCCGGTGAGGAGGAGGGCCACCACGCTCCAGCGCGCCACCATGGAAAAGCGGGGGAGGTGCTCGAGAAGCAGGGGGCGTGGCATCGATTCCCCGGAGTCGGTTGACGCCGAGGCGCCGGCGAGAGCCCGGGGTCGGGTCAGGACGAGGAGGGTGAGGGATCCCATCCACGTCCCCGCCGCCACGACGTGGAGCCAGTCGGCGGTGATGGCCAAGGGGGTCCAGCTTCCGCTGGCGGCGGCGTGTCCCGAGAACGCCGGATACGCCGCCAGGATCGGGGCGATCCCATACGCCAGGGCCCGGAGCGGTCGTACGGCGAAGGCCACCAGAACCGCCGAGGCGCCGGCCACCGCCCACCTCCAGCGGACGCCCCAATCGGAGGCCAGCAGGAGCCCCGCGTCCTCACTCCACGCCGCGAAGGGGTCCCGAAATGCGGTGATCTGGGCCCAGCCCAGCAGGAGGAGAGCCACGACCGCCAGACCCGCCAGCAGCGTTCCCCGGCGCGCCAACCGGTCCCCAGGAGCCGAGCGGGCTACCAGCAACCGGACGCTGGTGAGGCCGACGAGCCCCGCAAGCGCCAGGAAGAGAAGGGTGCGTCCGAGAACCGCCGTCAGGGGGCCCTCACGGTGAAAGAGAAGTCGCCTCGAACCACGTGGCCGTCCGCGGCCATGGTGCGCCAGGACACCGTGTACGCCCCCTCCTCCAGGGGCCGCTCCACCGGGGCGGCAAACACGGACGCGTCCCCCGCGTCGGGCTGGAGCTCACCCACGCCGTCCACAGGAGCCCCGTTCCGGATGAGCCGCAGCGAGGTGGCCGACGCCTGCGGCACCTGTGAGAACCAGAGACGGATCTCGGAGGGGCTCGCCACTGTGGTGTCGGCAGCAGGGGCCGAGCGGTCCAGCTGGAGGTGGACCGCCAGGTCGTCCGCGCTTGCGGCCGGGGGGTTCGAAACCATGGCGAGGGCCGCGGCGGCGGCCAGGACAGCGAACACTGGTGAGAGTCTGGACATTGTCAGCGGGGAAGGAGGGTCAGATGAGCCAGTTTGCCACGAAGGCGCCCACGTAGGCCAGCCCCAGCATGTAGGAGAACTGAAGGATGGGCCACTTCCAGCCGGCCGTCTCCCGCCGCATCACCGCCACCGTGGACATGCACTGCAGCGCGAACACGAAGAAGACCAGAAGCGCCACCGCCGCACCGAGATCCAACTGCTGCTGCAGAGCGGCCTGGAGCTCCATGGAGCCCTCGTCCGCTTCCTCGATTCCGTAGATGGTTCCCAGCGTGCCCACGATCACTTCGCGGGCCGCCAGCGAGGACACCAGGCCGATCCCCACGCGCCAGTCGAAGCCCAAGGGCTCGATGGCCGGCTCCATGACCTTGCCCACCCGCCCCAGGACGCTGTCTTCGATGGCCGGCGGATCCATGGGTCCACCGGGGAACTGCGCCATGAACCAGAGCGCCACGGTGACGGCCAGGATGATCTTCCCGGCTCGCTTGAGGAAGATCTTGGTGCGGTCAAACAGTCGCAGAGCCAGGGACCGCAGCGATGGGATCCGGTAGGGCGGGAGCTCCATCAGGAAGGTAGAGGGACGGCCCCGGAGAAGCGTTCGCTTGAGGAGGAATGCGGTGCCCACGGCGGCCACCGCACCAAGCAGGTACAAACCCAGGAGCGTCGCTGCCCGGGCCCCCATGAACGGACCCAGGACCGGGGTGTCCGGGATGAACGCGGCGATGAGGAGGGCGTACACCGGCAGGCGTGCCGAGCAGGTCATGAAGGGTGCCACGAAGATCGTGGCCATCCGGTCCCGCTCGTCCTCCACGGTCCGGGCAGCCAGGATGGCGGGCACGGCGCACGCGTAGGCCGAGAGCAGGGGAAGGAAGGCACGCCCCTGGAGCCCCACCCGGTACATGGATCGGTCGGCGATGACGGCGGCGCGGGCCATGTACCCGGAGTCCTCGAGGATCCCCAGGAAGAGGAAGAGGATCAGGATCTGGGGGAGGAAGACCATCACCGACCCCACCCCCGTCCAGACCCCGTCCACCAGGAGAGAGCGGAACCAGCTCTCGGGGAGCTGCGTGGCCACCCATTCGCCCGACGAGGCGATGAGCCACTCCACGCCATCCATGAAGGGGGTAGCCCAGGTGAAGATGGCCTGGAACACCAGGACCACCACCGCAAAGAAGACCACCGGCCCCCAGAAGCGATGCAGGAAGACGCGGTCCAGGCGCTGCGTCAGCCTGGACGGCTGGGGGGGACGGTACTCCGACTTCTCCCCAACCTCCCGGATGTGCTTCCGGCGGGCGGCGAAGGCGTCCACCACGGGCAGCGACAGCCCCTTCTGTTCCCGGGTCACGTTGGAGATGACGGGGCAGGGGCGGGGCGGAAGGGGGCCGCGCTCCGCCACGTGGCTCAGGAAGTTGCGGATCCGGTCGACTCCCTGGCCGGCCCGGGCGTTGGCTCGCACCACCTCCACCCCGAGCTGCTCGGATAGCGCGGCGTCGTTGACCTCGCCCTCTCGGGCGGCCAACTCGTCGGCCATGTTCAGGACCAGCAGGGTGGGAACTCCGATCTCCAGGACGGGCTCCACCAACATGAGCTGGGGCTCGAGCCGGGTGGAGTCCACGATCAGGACCAGGGCGTCCGGAGCCCGCAGCCCCTCGGCGCGCCCCTCCAGCACGTTCCGGGTCACCTGCTCGTCCAGGGTTCGGGCGGAGAACCCGTTGACCCCCGGAAGGTCGACGATATCAACGTCGCTGTGCTCCGGAGAGGTGAAGCGACCCACCACCTTCTCCACCGTGACTCCAGGGTAGTTCGCCACCTTCTGGCGAAGCCCCGTGAGGCGGTTGAACAGGGTGGACTTTCCCGCGTTCGGGGGTCCTACCAGTGCGACGAGGGGAACCTCGGACTCGTCGTGGACCGGCGTTGGAGGGGACGCCCCGGAGCCAGCCTGGACTGGGGAAGACACCGAGCTAGAGGGGGTTACGCAGCTTCTTCAGCGTCCGGCGGCCGCACGCAGAGGCAGCCCGCGGTCTCCTTCCGGAGCGCGAGGAGGACGCCGTCCACCATGACGATGGGATCCCCGGAGGGCGAGAAACGCACGGGGCACAGGCGGCACCCCGGCAGGACACCCCGCTCCAGAAGCGGCTCGATCTCCTCAGGGGGGAGGTCGATCCGCACCAGCTCCACCTCCTGACTGAGACCCACCTGGGCGAGGCTCAGCTCGGTGACGGCCGCGGCCGGTCCGGCGTAACCCTGAGGGTGTACCGTGGGGAGCTTCATGGAGCGATTCGGATCGGTGCCTTGAGATTGAAAACGGTTCTCAACTAGCGTGTCCTAAGGTAAGGACCGGGTCCGGGAAACGGAAGGCGCTCCTTTGGCCTCCGGCGGGAGAATGCAGAAAACCCCGCCCGGCCCGAAGGCCGGACGGGGTCCACCGACGTTGTCCCGTCGACGGGAAGCGCTACTCAGCTGGGGAGCTTCACGCCGTCGATGACGTGGATGACACCATTGCTGGCCGCCACGTCGGTGAGCACCACGTTCACCGTGTTGCCGGCACCGTCGGTGATGGTCACCGCGCCGGTATCGCCGTTGATGTTCACGGTGAAGGTGTCGCCCGCGCCATTGGCCGAGGTGACCACCTGGCCGTCCGAGAGGCTGGAAGACTCCACGGTGGCGCCGACCACGTGGTAGAGAAGGATCTGCGTGAGGACGTCCCCGGTGGGGATGGTCTCAAGCGCCCCGAACGCGACGTTCGTGGGAGCGAACACCGTGAAGCCCGCTCCACCGTTGTCACTCCGCAGAGTGG
>JBDHLC010000035.1:0-31194 GCA_039586075.1 Gemmatimonadota bacterium
CGGGGGTGAGGTTACCGGCGGCAGCCAGAGTCAGGAGGAGTGGTCGCTGGTCTCGATGCTCGGCCGGGTCAACTACAGCTTCATGGACCGATACCTGGCCACGCTGACCTTCCGTTCGGACCGCTCCTCGCGGTTCGGTTGGGGGAACCAGACGGGTTACTTCCCCTCCCTCTCCGTGGGATGGCAGGTTCTCGAAGAATCGTTCATGCAGGGAGTCGATCTCTTCAGCCAGCTCAAGCCCCGGGTCAGCTACGGCGTAACCGGTAACTTCAACATCCCGAACTACGGGTCCATCGGCCTGGTCGGGGCCAATCCCTACGTCCTTGGTAACCAGCTGGTGCCCGGTGTCACGCAGAACACGCTGGGCAACGAGGACCTCACGTGGGAGACCACGCGGCAGCTCAACGTAGGGGTCGACTTCGGCCTCTTCGGCGACCGGATGTACGGGACCTTCGACTACTACGTGAGTGACACCGAGGACCTGCTCCTGAACGTGAACGTGCCCTCGTCCACGGGCTTCGCCACGGTCCTGACCAACATCGGCGAGGTTCGGAACAAGGGCTACGAGGCGCAGATCACCTCCCGGAACCTCGTGGGTGGCTTCCAGTGGTCCACCGACTTCAGCATCGGCGCGAACGAGAATGAAGTTCTGCGGCTGGGTGACGAAGGGGATCCGATCCTCGCGGCGGGAGCCGCCGGGATCCGCCATATCACCCAGGTGGGTGGCGAGATCGGGGCCTACTACGGCTACGTGACCGATGGCGTCTTCATGACCCAGGAGGAGATCGACAACGCGCCCGTGGACCTGGAAGGGAATCCGACGGTGGGCGACCTGCGGTTCAAGGACATCAACGGTGATGGGTTCATCGACTCCCAGGACCGGACCGAGATCGGCAGCTACAACCCCGACTTCACCTGGGGCATCCAGAACCGCTTCAGCTGGCGTGGACTGGACGTGGGGATCTTCTTCAACGGCGTCGTCGGCCGAGAGATCCTGAACCTGACCCGGCGGCACATGGAACCGGAGGGGAACTTCAACCTCTACGGCAACCTGGTCGGGAAGTATTGGAAGTCGCCCGAGGAGCCCGGCGACGGGTTCCATCCGAAGCCTGACCGCCAGTCACACGGCGGCGGCACTCGGCCCTCGACCCGCCAGGTCGAGGACGGGTCGTACACGGCCTTGAAGAGCATCACCCTGGGTTACAACCTGCCGTCCAACGTTGCGAATCGGATGTGGGGAGGACCGGACAACATCCGGCTCTTCGCCTCCGTCACGAACGTGTTCATCTGGACGGACTACTGGGGATGGAACCCCGAGGTGAACATCCAGTCGAGCGGACTGACTCCCGGAGAGGATTACGGGGCCTACCCACTCATGCGGGCCTACCAGCTCGGCGTCGAGATCGGATTCTAAAATCATGCAATCGAGGTCCACTATGAATAAGAAGCGGATTACCCGCCTGATCATGGCTCTCTCGATGGGCGTGATCTTCACGGGCTGCAGTGAGGATTTCACCCTCCTCAGCCCGATCTCCGAGCGGAACGTCGAGTCCTTCTACAAGACCCAGGGCGACTTCAACGTTGCGATCAACGGCGCGTACAGTACGCTGGCGGGCAACGGCGCCTACAACCGCTCCTACGTGCTCCTGCACGAGATGCGCTCCGACAACACCATGAACGGTGGCGGCTCCACCGGGCTGGCGGAGGCCTTCTTCCGAATTGCCCACTTCTCGGAGCTGGCCACGGCGTCGGAGCTTTCCACCCCCTGGACGACTGCATACCAGGGAATCGCCCGCACCAACACGATCCTCGATCGGCTGGACGTTCTGGAAGATGGGGCCTTCAAGGACCGGATCCGGGGCGAGGCGCTCTTCATCCGATCGCTCTTCTACTACCAGCTCGCCGTCCTTTGGGGGAACGTGCCCCTCCAGCTCGAGGCCGTGAAGTCGCCGAATGTCGAGGTGAACCAGGTCTCGGCCACCGTGATCTATCAGCAGATCGCGTCGGATCTCGAGGAGGCGCAGGGCCTGCTGCCGGCTTCGTACGACGCTGCGAACGTGGGCCGCGCCACCAGTGGGGCCGCGAACGCGCTCCTGGGGTTGGTCTACCTGACGGACGGCCAGGACGGGCAGGCCGCGACCGCGTTGCGCCGGGTCGTGAACTCCGGGGAATACCAGCTGCTGGACAACTACCTGGACCTCTGGGGCGTGCAGAACGAGAACAACCCCGAGTCGGTCTTCGAGATCCAGTACAAGGCCGGCGGTACCGGCACCGGCAGCCAGTTCACCGACTACTACACTCCGTTCGGGGATTCCGGCGGTGTCGGGGCAGGGAACGCGCCTCAGGTCCTCTCGCCCGGGATCGAGTACATCCACGACGTGCAGTATGGGATCGCAGAGAACGACGAGCGGGGCTGGGGAGGCACGTGGGGCTTCCAGGTCGAGGCCGGTGACACCACCGTCTGGATCGCCAAGTGGGAGAGCACCCCCTTCGGTCCGGCGGACGCCGACAACAACTTCCCGGTCTTCCGTTATGCGGACGTTCTCCTGATGCTCGCTGAGGCCCTCGGCGAGACTTCGGAAGCGTACGACCTGATCAACCAGGTGCGTACCCGGGCGGGCGTGACCCCCGTCGACGCATCCACCCCCGGGACCTTCGAAGAGAAGCTCCTCTTCGAGCGGCAGTTGGAGTTCATCACCGAAGGGAAGCGGTGGGCCGACCTCCTTCGTTTCGGAGTCGCCCCGACCGTGATGGCGAACTTCGAGCCTCTGCAGGCGGCGGGACTTACGGAAGCGGACATCCGCACGCTGTATCCGATCCCGCAGCGTGAGATCGACGTGGCACCTGGGCAGATGGTCCAGAACAGCTACTGATCCCTGCAGGGGGCGCTCGAGCGCCCCGGCACCTGAGAGCCCGGCTCCCGTGAAGGGAGTCGGGCTCTCTTGTCAGCGGGTGGGCTTCACCGGCCGCCCGAGCCTCGGCCAGCTCGGGCCCTCTTCGCCAGTCCGCGCCCTCGGCCATTCCTTGTTGGGGAGCGACCGGACGCGTTAGGGTGTCGCCTCTCCTCCCCATTCCTGGGTCGTCGAGACGACCCCTCGCCCGAGCGAACCATGAACAAGACCGTCCTGCGAGAGACGCTGACCGGGATTGGCGTGGTGTTGTCCCTGATCTTCGTGGCTCTCGAGATCCGTGCCAACACCGAAGCCGTTCGAGGCGCCACCATCCAGGGGATCGCAGACCAGTACCTCGAGATCACGCTGTCGAGCATGGAGACACCGGAAGTGAGATCGGGGTGGGCGAAGGCCGCCGCAGGGAGGATCGACGAGCTGACGCTCGATGAGGAGATCGCGCTGAACTGGTACTACAACGGCATCCTGCGAATCGCCGAGAATCGATTCCGCCAGGTCGAGTTGAGCATTATCGAATTCGACGTGATATCAGGCGGCGCGCCTGAGTTCCGGAGCCCCTTCTTCAGGACCTATTGGGAGGCACGGCGCGGACTGTACGCCCCCGACTTCGTATCCCATGTGGACCGCGATCTGCTTCCGCTCTCGGGCGCCTCGCCGGACTCGTTTCTCCCGGAAGGGTTGCGGCCCACTCCCGAAAGCCCATGAGGGCACATAGGGGCCTGACGTTGATGACATATGATGCGTCGCTCCGGGGCAGGACCGTAATGGAAACACCGGCAAGCCTATCAGCACCCGCGGAATCGTGCTGAGTGGGTGCGTGACGTGCGGCCCCAAGAGCTCAGCCCCATGTGACCGCCATCGACGAGATTCGTCTTGCCTTCAGCACTACCTCGCCCCTCCGCAGCTCTACCCGCTCAAGGAATTCCGATATGGAATCCGCTTCGGAGAACACCCAGAACTCCTGACGTTCGCGAGGCGCGGGCCCCGACCTGAGATCCTCGGGCTGATCCAGGGTCTCGAGAGCCGGATGAAGGGCCGCAAGCACGCCAGCCGGGAACACACCCTGCCATGCCTCCAGATCCTCACTGAGAGGCTCGACCATCGCCAGGGCAAACCCCTTCACGCAGTTCGGATCGGTCGGTCCTAGCGATCTCTGGAAGGACTCAAAGGGGTATTCCCGTCGGCAGGATACCTCTGGCGGAGCGAAAGGTCCCGGGAGATGCTCCATGTCCAGGGCCGCCCAGATCCCGAACCGCACCCCGGCCGCTTCGGAGGCCCAGGGAACCCCGGGGACCTCCCGGCGAGCGTTTCCGCCATAACCAGCCCACGACCGCTGCGCCCGAGCCGAGGTTCGGAAGTAGAATCGGATCGATTCGCCCGACGGTAGCTCGACTTCGGCTTCCCAGGTTCCTGCAACTGCGATAGGCATGGCCCGGACTCGGTGACTTTCGATCGAGATGGCCCACCGGCGGAGGTGAGAGGCAATGGGTTCTCGGGTCCATGCCCCCACACTCGACCGCACCCATGCCAGTACTTCCTCCATCCCCGCCCAATCCGCCTGCGACACGAGATTCCCATCCACAGTCAGGCGGCAGAAGGCCAGAAGCGAGTCCACCGGGAGCGCATGATTCTCGCCGCCCCCCCGGTGAATCGCCCCCCCCCAAGTGTCCAGAATTGGCAGACCATCCGATCTCTCGCCCCTGCGGAGCCAACCTCTCAGAAACACGGGCTGCCCCTCGTCAAGCAATGGCGCCGAGTCGTCGAGCCACATGAAGGGCGCGTCCGGAGAGGGTCGCCACCGGACGACCACCACGGTGTCTGGTAGGTGGTCGGGGAGGGAGCCGAGCACGTGGATGTGTTGGCCCCAGATTTCGGCGTTGTCCGAGAGGCTCTGGAACGGGAGCGCTGCGTCGGCCGAGACGAAGCTCATCTCCGAAAGGCCTACGGCCACGAAGTGTACGCCTTCCCCACACGCCGAGACCCGCTCCGCGGTTTCTTGACCTCGAGTGGGCCCTGCCAGCCCGAAGACAAGCACCAATACCCCGATCGAGACCCTCAATGCCCAGCCCCCTCGCGCTCCTATCAGTCCTTCTTCTACGGTGCAGATTCGGCACGGCAGGTAATCTGCGCAACAACCATGGTTCGCGACCCTGGGAGACCTTGCCGGCTGGGCCCAGGGCCGAAGTCCCGGGCCGGACGCCCAACGTCAAGCAGGCTTCTTCCACTTACCGCGCCTCACCCCCGGATCGAGGCCCAGAGCTTCGGATCGACACTGGCAGCGGCGAGCAGGCCTCCCCAGAGGGCGCCGGGAATTCCCGGACTGGCCACGTCCTGCCCGGCGAGGTAGAGACCCTTGATCGGCGTCTTGGCCCGGAGGGCGTCGCTCATGATCCGTTCAGGCGTCACGTCGAGCCCATAGAACGCCCCGTGCCGGTGCCCCGTGAACGCCACGGTGGAGAGGGGCGTGGACAAATCCTGAAAGACCACCAGGTCGGCGAGCTCCGGGAAGGCCCGTCGGAACTCCGCGAAGATCGTCTCCTGGACCCGGCGCTTGAACTCCCGGTAATCCTCGCCGCGGGCACCCGGGGGAATGCCTGCCCAGGGCGCGACGGCCGACCAGTCGGTCCAGACCACCACCTCGCCCGAGTGTCGCTGCCGTGGCCCCGGGTCGTGCGCGGGGTCCTTGAGTGAGGCGAAGGAGACGAAGATGCAGGGAGGCGCACCGTCGGGTGCATCCTCCCACACCCCGTCGACGTTGCCCGAGGGATAGATCCAGTGGTTCGAACGCGTCGCACCGGCCGCCTCGATGTCGCCCTCGAACCCGAGGAAGAGGTCGAAATGCGAGATGCTTTCGGGCAGGGCGCGGATCTCATTGACCCAGTCCTCCTCCCCACACCCCTCGGGAAGCAGGAAGTCCACCGTCTCGCGGGCGCCAATGTCCGAGATCACGACGTCGGAATAGATCTCGCTGCCGTCCTCCGTCCTGACGCCGACCACCGCTTCTCCGTCGTAGAGCAGCTCCTGGACACGAACCCCCGCGCGAGCCTCGCCCCCATTCTTGGTGATGGTCGGGATGATGCTCTGGGCGAATGCGCCCCCCCCGCCCACCGGGTACCATGCCCCGCAGTCGAGATAGGCGCCGGCGATCAGGGCGTGAGCCGCAAAGCTCGCCTTGGAGGGCCGCCCGCCGTGGTCTCCCCATTGCGCTCCGAAGACCGCGGCCAGCTCCGGGTGATCCGTGATGTCGGAGATGACCTCCTCCGTCGTCCTCCCGCACCACTTCGCCAGGTCCCTCCGGTTCCACCATTGCATCGCCTCAGCGGCCAGCGCCGGCACGGCCCGGGTCGGGAAGACCTTGTAGATGGCCTCCTTCCCCTCGCGGAGGGCGGCGGTCCAGGCCTCGATGGCCTCGGCCTCCCCCGGATACCGGTCCTTCAGGTCCCTTTCCTGCGCCTCGTAGGGACGCGAAAGGGAGAGCACCTCGGCCGACCCGATATGCAGGTTGTCGTAGACCGCTCCCATGGGTTCGAACTCGATGGGCGAGTCCGACAGCCAATCGAGGAGCTCCCGTATGGGCTCCCCCGGGGCGACACCACTCAGGTAATGGATCCCGACCTCCCATCGGAAGCCGTCCCGAGAGAAGCTGTGGGTCAAACCGCCCAGGGTCTCATGCTGCTCCAGAAGGAGCACGTGGTGCCCGACCTTGGTCAGCGCCGCGGCGGCGGCCATCCCTCCTATGCCAGAGCCCACGACGATTGCGTCCCAACGGGTCGCGTCCGGATCGGTCATTTCCCCCCCTGCGCTGAAGTGCCCCTGGCACGAGGCCCATCGTCAGAACGGCGAGGCCAAGCCAAAAGGGGCGGGCCCTCGACCGAGCCCTGGGAGGGATGCGGACAACTCGGTACATCCTCGGCCTGACGGAATCTCGCGGGA
Source organism: Gemmatimonadota bacterium (assembly GCA_039586075.1). Taxonomy (GTDB): domain Bacteria; phylum Gemmatimonadota; class Gemmatimonadetes; order Longimicrobiales; family Gaopeijiaceae; genus Gaopeijia. Next base: position 6,843 of record JBDHLC010000035.1, read on the forward strand.
TCAGTCCCGCGGCCTTGTGGGGGAGGCCCCCTGGCCGCCGTGGTGGATCCCACGGGGAGGGGTGTCCCGTGCCGGGCGGACCTCTTCTCGTGGGCCGCCGGTGCAGGTCCCTGTCGCACAGTGCACCGGGCGCCGTTGCCACGCTCCCAGATCCCAGTGACCTTGGCAGACGCCCTTACCTCCCTTTCCCCGGAGTTCCATGCCCGATTCCCATCCCGCCAAGCGATTCGCCACGGAGGGTGCGGTGATCGTCGTCAGCATCCTGCTCGCGTTCTGGATCGACGCCTGGTGGGATTCCAGCCAGGCTCGACGAACCGAGGCGACGGTCATCGAGTCGATCCGCGAAGAAGCGGAAGGGAACCGCCGCGAATTGGACGTCCTGCTCGCGCGCAATGACACGCAGCTGGCCCGCATCGGCATGTTCTTGAGGGGCGGCGAGGATTACCTCCGCGCATTGCCGCAAGACAGCGTCTTCCCGTGGCTCTCGGCGATGGTGATCACGTGGACCTTCGACGGGGATGACTCGGCCGCGGGACTCTTCCTGGACTCGTCGACCCCGGTCACGCCCCATGCCCGTGAGGTTCGAGGCGTCCTGGCGCGCTGGGTCCGCATCGCGGGCGACCTCGAAGAAGAGAAGAACACGCTATGGGACCTGGGCGCCCACCTCGCCGACCGCCTCGCTGCGCATGTTGCCCCCTCTGTGCAGGACGGTGAGGGGAAGCTGCACGTGGTCGCGGCGAGGCTGGGTCCCGAGCTGCTGGCCGAGCTACGAGCGGACGAGCACTACGTCGCAGCGTTGCTGAACAAGGCGCACTATCAGCGGGTGTACGCGGAGGAACTGGAGGACGCGTCTGCCGCCCTCGACTCGCTCCGAACCGCGGTCCAACGAGAGGTGGACACGGGGCCCTAGCACTGCCGATCCCCGTTCTCGAGGATGTGTGGCCGGTATACCTGGACGGCTCAGTCCACTGCGGCCACTTCCTCCATCGCCACGGACACCGACTCCGCCCCGTAGCCGAGGACGCTCATCACGTCCTCGGCAATCCGGGCGGCGAGCTCCTGCTTCTGCTGCTCCGACTTTCCAGGCCAGAGCTTCGCGATCACATGCGGCATGGGTTGCCACGCGGCCTCAGGTCAGCTTCCCGCTCGAACATCCCTTGTGAACTGGAGGGAGTCTTTGATGGGAGCTGACTCCTCCAGGAATGAGGCCAATCTCAATCGAAGGCCCTCCTGCCGAGCCAGCTCAGGCTCCCAATACTCAGTCAGCTGCACAACATCACTCGCGATGTCATCCCGAAGAGCCTCGAGCGCCAGCCGCGCTTCCCCACGAAGGCGGCTCTGCTCTGGAGCCGAATCGGCTGCGACTGCTACGAGGACACCCAGGACGATGGTGACGAACTCGCCGACGAACGAACCGCGAAGTCTGCTCACTCCCCTCCTTGGAGCCGTGGCCATCTGACTGGTCATTCTGGTGCGTCGCAGATTCGGCAGTTCGGGCAATCGGCGCAACAACGGTACCTCGCGGCGACCCCCGCCTGAGATGAGGCAGTGCTCCGGGACCATCCGGCCCTTTGGTCAGAGCACGCTCGACGCCCTTCCCCTTAGCCCGGCACCAGCGCGAAGCACACCCCGACAGGGTCGCGGACCACCGCATATGCACAGTCGCCCGACTGGCCCTTCCTCGCTTCCAGGACCTGGCCCCCCTCTTCGAGTGCACGGGAGAGACTCTGTTCGAGATCTCCCACGGGTAGGCAGATCAACCACACCGGCGGAAGGCCCTGGTTCACACCACGTGCGTGGCAGACGCCGGCAACCGCCTTGCCGTCTGGCGTGCAGAGGGCGTAATCCGGGTACTGCCCCGACGCGTCCTCCATATCCACTTCCTTCGAAGCCCAACCCACCACGTCCTGGTAGAAGTCGCGCGTCTCAATCGCGTCAGCGACAGTCAGATCCAGCCACGCAATGCGGCCGCCCTCGAGGGGCGGAATCGCTTCAGAGGGAACGATTGGGATGATCCCGAACGCGGCTCCATTGGGGTCGACGAGGACAGCCCATTGGCTCTGTCCTTGATCGTCCTTGTGATGAATGAGCTCGCGACCGCCCCGGCCGAGGGCCCGCTTTGCGCTAGCAGCCACATCCGCCACCTGAATGTGCGGCATCCATTGGAGCGGGAGGTCCGTGTACATGGGACCTCGCTCACCAAGCCCGATGACCGGAACACCCTCGCTGTTCATGAGGTCTTCACGCCAGAGCGGACTGTCCCCTGTCCCCAGGACGCGGGAGTAGAACCGGAGCTCTCGCTCGTGGTCCGGTACCGCGATGTCGGCGCTCATCACGCCACCAACGCCTGAGGCTTCCAGAGAGGCCAGGGTTCACTCCTCGGCAGAAGGGGATGGCACGCCACTCGCGGGTGGCGGCCCGTACGTAACTAGTCCAACTCTTCCCGGATTGCCAGGAGCAACTCGCGGGCATCCACCAGCGCCAACCAGCCGTTGCGGTGCTGAGTGACCGACCTGCGTTGGAGGGTTCTCACGGCAGCGAAGAATGGGTCGGCCTCCGGCCCTCGAAGGCGGGCACGGATCCGCGCGGCGTCCGTGTCGCCCGGCGAGAGGGCCAGGTCGTGAGCTCTCCCCTCGACCTCCATGATCGCATCCAACATGACCGGGTCATACTTCAGACTCGAGTTCAGTCTATAGCGGTAGTCGTGCAGCCGTCGACGGAGCTCCCTGTTCCTCATCAACCTCTGCCCACCGCCTTCCGAGAACTCCTGATACGCCCCGACCGCGACATCGAGGTCGGAGGAAGTGACCAGGTCGGAGAACGCGGTGACGATGTCCTCGTCCGACGCCGGCAGGTCGGGAAGAGTGAGCGTATCAATCACCATCTGAGTCCGCGCCGGACGAGATGCTGAAGGTCGAAAGGTTCTCAAGAGAACCTCGGCCCCCACCACCCGGCCGAGCGCTCGGTCCGGGAGGCGTGCGAAGTCGGTCGAATCCGTAACCAGGTCCTGTGCGAGATTCTCGAGAAGCTCACGCTCCAGAAGGAGGTCCACGCGAGACTGGCGCCACTGGTCCACCGCGAGTGCGGCCAATACGCCAGCGACGATCACCACGAACTCGGTGAGAACCCCCGAGATCGCCCGTCTTCGCATCCGAAACGCCATTCAGGCTCTTTCTGCCAAGGCCACCGCCTGACTCCTATTCGCCTTCATCCTTCCGCGTGATGACGTCAATGGCCCCCTGCTGGTGGCCCGCGCCCCAGCGGGCCTGGGCTTCAGTGGGCCCGTAATGGCGGATCTCCTGGATGATGGACTTGTGGATCGATCCCGGGCTGCCCTGTGGAGCACCGTCCACGTAGAAGCGGACCGATCCCGGACCGCTCCGGATGCTCATCGACGCCGTGGTGACCAACCAGCGGGGCCGGAGCTCCTGGACGATGTCATAGAGGTTGTCGTGAACGCTGGCCTCGATCTGCTCCAGAGTGATCAGATTGGGATCATAGGAGGACCCGTCTCCAGTTGTGGCGCAGGCGGTCAGGGCGGTGATCACGAAGATCAGGACGGCGGTTCTCATGGGTTTGGCCTGTGGCTCACGGATTGGGATGCATGCCGACAAGGAGGGCCTATCCCCCCCCGCCCTTGGTCTTGATGAGGATCACGCCGTTGGCGCCCCTGGATCCGTAGATCGCCGTGGCGCCCGCGTCCTTCAGCACGGTGATGGTCTGGATGGTGTTCGGATCGATGCTGAAGAGCTGCCCGTCGCCCGACGGGATGGGCATACCGTCGAGGACGAAGAGAGGCTCTTCGCTGGTCTGGAAGGAGGTGGAGCCACGGATCCGGACCTCCAGCCCTCCAAAAACCTTGGAGGAGTTGACGACCCTCACGCCGGGGATCCGGGCGAGCATGGTGGCCAGGGTGGGCGCCTGGACCCCGTCCATGGCGTCGCTGTGCATTGCGGCGACCCCTCCCGAAACCTGGTCGCTGCCCACTTCTCCATAGCCGATATCGACCGGCGCGGGCGTCGTCTGGACTTCCTGGAGATTGCCCCGTGGGCTGCAGGCAGCGAGGCCGAAGGTCAGCGCTCCGGCCAGGGCAAGGAGTCGGGCGGGCACGGTAGGTAGGCCAACGAGGGTTTTCATGATTCTCTTCCCCTGGCTGCGAGTCACACGCGGGCAGCGTCGCCCTTTAGCGAAAACTACGCCCTGCGTCGCCGCATGGTTACACCCACACGGCGTCCGACTCTTGTCCGTCCGAAGCGCCGTCCAGGCTACTGTGCGCCATCGGCCAGAACCGATCGCGAAGCGCCATGGCCGATGACGTTCGAATCATGGGCCGTCTCTCCCGCCCCCGTCAAACGGGAGCACGCCCCCGAAGGCTGAGTCACGTCCAGCCGGCGACGGGAGGGGGCCGGACGCCTACTCGAGCCTGCCGACCGCCTCCAATCCCGTACGCACCGCGTCGACCAGGGCGTCGACTTCGGCCTCTCCCATGGCGGTCGAGATCGTGGCCGAGCAGGTGTTGATCATGATCATACCGGCCCCGAAGAGGTGATCGAGCAATACATTGAGACGCCGCTTCTCGGCTTCGTCCAGGTACGCCTCCCGGTAGTTGGCCGGTGCCTGCTCCTTGAGGTGGACCCGGAACATGGAGCCCCCGCCGGTGACGCATGCCCGGGCTCCCGTCGCGTCGATCGCCTCGCGGATACCCGTCACCGCCCGGTCCGCCAACCGGTTCAGCCGAGCCACCGCGTCCGGCCCGAAATGCTCCATCGCGACCAGGCCGGCCGTCATGGATACCGGGTTGCCGGAAAACGTCCCGGAGTGGGGAAGGAGGAGAGGCTTCGTCCTCGGGTCCATGACGTTCATGACGTCCGCTCGCCCGGTGACGGCCCCGACCGGGAAGCCGCCCCCGATGATCTTCCCGAGAGCAGTCAGATCGGGCACGACGTCGTACCACTGCTGAGCACCGCCATACGTGGCCCGGAGGGTGATGACCTCGTCGAAGACCAGAAGCGCGCCGTGGCGCTCCGTCCAGTCGCGGAGCACCCGCACGAACTCCTGGTCCGCGGGGGACAGCCCGACGCGGTGTGGCATGGGATCCAGCAGCACGCACGCCAGCTCGTCCCGGTGGGGCTCGAGAAGGGCCAGGGCGCGCTCGGGGTCGTTGAACGGGATCACCACGACGTCGGCGAGCGCGCCTCTCGGCGTGCCCCGGGCCACCGGCACCGACGTCGGCGTCGCCGCGGGACCCCATTGAGCCGGGGTGGCGGTCTGGCTGACCTCGGCGTAGTCGTAGCTGCCGTGGTACGCTCCCTCGACCTTGGCCATCTTCTCCCGGCCGGTGAACGCACGGGCCGCCTTGAGGGACGTCATGACGGCCTCGGTCCCCGAGTTCGTGAAGCGGATCTTCTCGAAGTTCGGGTTCCGCGAGAGCAGGTGCTCGGCGTGACGCACCTCGATGGCGGTGGCCAACGAGAAAGCCGATCCCCGGCGTAGCTGTTCGCTCACCGCCTCCACCACCGGCGGATAGGCGTGACCGTGGATCAGCGAAGCCATGTTGTTGGCGAAGTCGACCCTCGTGACGCCGTCAATGTCGGTGACGCGACATCCGGACGCGTGGTCCACGTAGATCGGATGCGGCTCCCGAAGGACGGTATTCCTGCTCACGCCTCCGGGAAGGAGCTCGCACGCACGCTCGTAGAGCTCCGCGCTCTTCGACCTCATCACCCGGTCAGCCATGGGCCACGCTCTCCCGCGCATGGGGCTCGGGGACCGGGAGCAGCGGGGCACCCGTGCGCTCCTGCACGTACTCGAAGCTCACCCCGGGGCTCAGCTCCACGAGTTGGAAACCCTCGGGGGTGACGTCGATCACGGCCAGGTCCGTGTAGATGCGGTTCACCACCCCGACACCCGTGAGCGGGTAGGTGCACCGCTCCACCAGCTTGGGCTCACCGTGGCGCGTGCAGTGCTGCGTGAGCACGTACACGGCGCCCACGCCGTTTACCAGGTCCATGGCCCCTCCCACCGCCGGAATGGCGTCGGGCGCTCCCGTGGACCAGTTGGCCAGGTCGCCTCCTACGGACACCTGGAGGGCGCCCAGCACGGACAGGTCGAGGTGGCCGCCCCGGATCATCACGAAGCTGTCGGCGTGATGGAAGAAGGCGGCGCCCGGAACGGCGGTCACCTGCTTCTTGCCGGCGTTGATCAGCTCCGGGTCACCCTCGCCCGCCGCAGGCGCCGGCCCCATGCCCAGCAGTCCGTTCTCCGTGTGGTAGACGACCTCGCGGTCGGCAGGAACGAACCCCGCAACGAGCTCCGGGATGCCGATCCCGAGGTTCACGTACGCGCCGTCGGGAATATCCAGGGCGAGCCTTCGGGCCATCTCCTCTCGGCTCAGGCCCACCCGCTCGGGTGCAGCGTCGTTTCGGCTCATGGGTAGCGGGCTCCCGCCGCGACCAGCTCCGACTCGTGAAGGGGATGGGCCACCTCGACGACGCGGTCGACGAAGATGCCCGGAGTGATGACGCACTCGGGATCGAGTCCGCCCGGCTCCACCACCTGATGGACCTGGACGATGGTGGTCCGCGCCGCGGTGGCCATGATGGGTGCGAAGTTCCGCGCCGTGCAGTTGTAGACGACGTTGCCGTATCGATCGGCGGCTCGCCCCTTGATAAGGGCGAAGTCCGCCGTCAGGCCGTGCTCCAGCACATACTGGCGGCCTTCGAAGGTCCGGTGTTCCTTGCCCTCCGCCAGGGGCGTTCCCACGGAGGTGGCCGTGAAGAACGCGGGAATTCCCGCACCGCCGGCGCGGATCCGTTCGGCGAGGGTTCCCTGGGGCACGAGCTCGAGCTCGATCTTTCCCGCACGGTATTGTTCGGGAAAGACGGTGGAGTTCACCGAGCGGGGGTACGAGCAGATCATCTTCGCCACGCGGCCCGCCGCGATGAGCGCCGCCAGACCCACCTCCCCCGTGCCGGTGTTGTTGTTCACCACGGTCAGGCCCGTGGCGCCGTGGTCGATGAGGGCGTGGATCAACTCGATGGGGCTTCCCGCCTCCCCGAACCCCCCGATCATGACGGTGGCCCCGTCATGGATGTTCCCGACCGCCTCGTGGATGTCGGGTTGGAGCTTGTCGATCATGCCACGGGCTCCGCCACCTGCGGTTCCCTGACCCGGGCGTAGTCGTAGAGCCCCGCTTCGTCGAAGATCACACGGTCCTCATATCCGTCGAACCAGATGGCTTCGGGATTCCGCCCCACGATGCAGACCTTTCCCCGGTCGGGTGCTGAGTGGGCGTTCCGCAGGATCTTGAAGATCAGGACTCCGTTCTCGGCGCCGGGCACGCCGGGGAGCGGTTCGTTGGTGACGGCCGCCACCTCGGTCTTCCCCTTGTAGTGCGTGATGGAGAGCCGGGCGTGGGCCTCGACCCCGGAGAGGCCCTTCTGCGACTCGTTGAGAATGCGCCAGGCCGTCTCGATGGGAACGTTGAACGCGGCGTGAGCGATGATGTCGCGTCCGCAGAAGAAGTAGTGGTTCTCCGCTCCCACCCGCTTCATGGCCCGCTGCATGATCCGCAGGGCGTCCGGGTCGTCGTTGACCCCCTTGATGATGGGAGCCTGGTTCTCGACGGTGACCCACCCTCGGGCGGTGAGGCCTTCAATGGCCCGACGGGCGGAGGGGTTCCACTGAGGAGAGCCGTTCGGGTTCAGGACGTAGCCGCCGTCCTCGTCCTTCACGAGGAACTCGTCGGGATGGTTGAAGTGGACCATCACGTGGAGCCCCACGTGCGGATAGTGCTCGTGGAAGGCGTCGAGCATGGCGAAGAACGTCGGATCGAACCGGTCCGGGAAGAAGGCCATCTCCTTCGTGCCGATCCGGAGCGACTCCACGCCCGCCTCGGCCAGGGCCGCCATCCACGCCGCCAGCTTCTCGTTGGGAAGAACCATGGGATCGCCGCCGGACAGCAACACCTCGCGCAGCTTCTCCCTGCCCGACTCGGGGTCTCTGCCGCCGTTGGCCTCCACGCGCTCGTTGAACTCCCGCACGTAGCGCGTCACGTCCGGAATCTGGGCGAGTCCCTTCTTGGCGACGGCGCCGTCGTGACGGAGGACCTCCTTGCGGGCAATGAGCTCCTCGCGGTAGCAGAACCGGCAATGGGACGAGCACGTCGACACGACGTAGAGAAGGCCCATCTCGTACTTGTGCAGCAGCCCCTCGACGGGGCTGTAGTCCATCTGGTGTCCGGGGTCCTCGGAGCCGGCCAGGTCGATCGTTTCGTCGGGGCTCGCCTTCACGAGCCTTTGCAGTTGGGGGCTCCGACGCGCCATCTCGAAGTAGTGCCGGGTCATCTTCACCGGCATCCGGGCCTCCACATCGCGCTCGGTGTTCTTCAGCTCTCCGAGCACCGTCAACTCGTGATCGGAGTAGAAGCCGCGCATGTCATCGGGAACGCGGCCATCGAAAAACGGACGAAGTCCGTTGACGGACTGCCGGTCGTAGCGCGGGCTCTCCACCGAGGCGAGAAAAGCCTGCTCGGTGGGCGTGGGAACGTACTTCTCGGGGTGGGACACAGGCACACCTCACTCTACAAGATGGACGTCACCTCGATGAGGGAACCGCCCGAGGCGACCCGATAGGGAAAATATGGCTCAATCGGCGTTGGAAAACGACGCTTTCGAGCGCCCTCTTTGACCGGGCCCGGAGGGGGGTGCGCGGCCGTCCTTCCGTTTCCTCCTGGAGACCTCGCGACTGGCTTGCTCAGTCAATCTCAATCGGATCGGTCGTCGCGATCAGGCCGAATTCCACACCGGCTTCCCGCGAATACTGAACATGGAGTCGGTAACGGCCTGGGGCCCCCAGAATACGATCACCTTCAACCACCGCCTCCGGCTCCACAGCCAGGGACTGATCCGGAGTGGCCATGCATGACTCCACCGGAACACGTAACCAACCAGAACCGGTCCAACTCTCGAGTCCGGTGAGAACGTCATCGCACCGCGGCAGGAACACCGTGGAGCGTCCCTGATTGGTGATTTCGAATTGGACCAGCCACTGCCCACTCGCTTGGCGGTTCAGACTTGTGACCTCGATGGTGACGGCGTCCATCTCGGGGCCGGTTGGGTCAGTGCAGGCAAAGGCAACTGCGCAGCACAAAATGGCCGCCAATCTCCTCATCTTCCTCCCTCCAGGCATGTGAGTCACGACTCCATGGGCACATAGGTTAATACGCACGGAAAGGTCGGCATGTGACGCACGGCACGCCGCCCTTCCGGCCACGATCAGCTCCTGCTCAACGACGGTCCAACGCCCCTCCCCGAGTCACTCCGATCCGAGTGACCGTGCGCCTGGGATGTCGAAGGATCCTCGTCCGAGATGCCGCGCAACGGTCCTTATCCGAGGTGCACCGTCTGATCGATTGGATCGTCGGCACGGGACCGTCCGAATCACGGGGTCCCCTCATCCTCGAGGATCATCCCGAGCCTTTCCTTGATGGACGCACCCACGCGCCTGCATTCGTCTGGATCGACGAGGAGTCCGGAGCCGCTCCGAGAGAAGCTCAACGGCCTCGAGTGCCCCGAAGGCGAAGCCCACATAGACCACCACCGCACGCCCCGGTGCCGTGCCGGGCTTGGTGGTGGGGGACTGCTGGTCAGCCATACGCGCAGGGGCTCATGGGAATGCTTGAGACTCTGGACTGGAGCGTCGCATCGCAAGCTACGGCGCGGGTCGCCCCTTGGCGATCGCCTTCGGAGTCATGGGTTGGTCGTGTTGGATGATGCTCGAGGGCCTCCGAACCGGCCATCGAATCCAATCACTGGCGCCACCTTCTTGAACACGGAAAGCACTCTGGCCCCAATGCGGCTGGGTCGCGGGCCGGTTGTGACGAGGGCCGAAGGGCCCCAGCCGCAGGCCCAGTGTCATGTGCCGACAATCTTCGGACCAAGAGGTCCGGAGGCTCATCCGGCGACGCCCGCAGTGCCGCCCAAATCGCACCGCGCGGCAACGAAGCCGAATCTCACTCGAGGTCGCACTCAGCCTCGAGCGCCGTCTCACTGATGTTGAAGCCACGCGCAATGAGCCACACCGCGAAGATCATCTCCTGGAGGAAGATCGGGCCGTCCATCTGCGTCACGGTGGCTGGAGGCACCTGGACGCCCACGAGCATCATCACTCGGGCGGTAAGGATGGAGCCTGCCGCAATGAGGCCGAACCCGGAGATCCAGCGAGGAACGAGCCGCGCGGTGAAGAGGCGGTAGTTCAGGAGGAGCGCGCCGATCGCGAACGCGGAGAACGCGAGCGGAGCCCGGTTCCAGTCGTGCCCGGCGTAGAGCAGGTCGCCCAAGGTCTGGAAGTGCGAGTTGGGAGGGGCCCCCGCCTCCACGAACGCACCGCTCACATGGAGAAGTGCGAGCAAGTGCATGGTCGCGATGATGAAGAGCACCGACTCGATGCTCCTGGCCGCGACGTAGCCCAATGCCAGGCGTTCGCCGGAAAGTCGCAGAACGGGAGAGATCACCACTGCGATCGAGACTACGGCAATGTGATTGACCAGCTCCAAGGCCGATCCGAGCCTGATACGGCCAGGAGCCTCGGAGGCCAGCGCGAGGAAGTCCGGACTTCCAAGCACCGGTTCGAGGACGATGACCGAGATCGAGAAGGGGACGGTCGCAAGAATGAACAGAGCGCCCACGATTCGAGCCGTCGCTCGATGCGACATCCTTCTCCCCGGCGGCATCTCCAGTGGCATCTAGTTCCCTCCATCCCGCTCTCACGGTCGTTCTGCAGCGGCGATGTCCCTAACGTTCGAGGGCCTCCGAACCGGCGCGGCCCACATCTTCAGGTAACCCGGACCCGCTCTGGTCGCCAGCATCGGGGTTGGGGCAGGGCAGTGGGAGCCGGTTGGGCCGAGGGCCGAACCGCCCGAGCCGGAGGCCCAGTGGTATCCGAGGTGACCCATGGGCCAGGACCGCATCCAGCACCATAGTGGGCTCCAACCGGTTCGCTCAGGTCGTACACCCAACCTATCCTTTGCCCCACATCCCATAGCCCCGAGGATTGGCTGAAATGGACAGACAAGGACGGCTCACCTCGCTTATCTCCGCCGCCGCGGTCGTACTCGGCCTGGTGTTCGTTGGATACGAACTCCGGCAGAACACGGCGATGATGCGAGGCGAGACCATGCAGTCCATCTCCGACACCTATGTCGGTTACGTCACCTCGATCGGCCTCGATCCGGAGTTGGCAGAGCTATTTCGGCGGTTTCATAACGGGGACACCACCGAAGACTTCACCCCTACCGAGAACACGCGAATCATAGTGTTCTTCAATGCCTTCGTTCAGATGCTGGAGAACTCCTATCTTCAGCACCGGGAAGGCCTCGTGCCCGACGCCATCTTCGAGAGCTATGGCTGGCGATGGGGCATGATCCAAACCCAGCGCTTCGAGGAATACTGGACCCAGTCGGCGCAGCTTGTAGTGGGATCGGAATTCGCGGAGTTCTTCGAGAATCGAGTGCAGATCGGACCCACTTGAGGTCCTCCGGCACCCCTGACCCCGCACTGTGGCAATCCCTCGTCCGACCTCACCACGGGGGTCGGCGGCCATCTCGCCTGACTGTCTGTTGTGCAATGCGGCCTTGTCGGCCTCCCGGCTGACCGATCATCAACGCGAAACGGTTCACCGATCCCGAAAGGGGCGGATGGTCCGTAAAGGCTGCGCGGTTCAGTTGCGCGGCCTGCCCGTGAAGATTGGGTAACCCGTGACAGCCGCAGGTCCTTGTCGGATGGTGCACCCGTCAGGTGGCTTCCAGCTTGGTTTCCAGCTCTGCCGCCACCTCCTTGTCCAGGCCGAGGGACTCGCGGAGCTTCTCCAACGCCAGTCGACCGACGGGTGTGATGGGTCCACCACTCCGGGCCTCGGTCAACGCCTCACCATAGATCTGGAGCTTCCGGTACGCGCGGTATTCCGGCGTGTCCTGAACAGCCGGGAGGGCAGCGTTGGCGAGTCGCTCCGCTGATCTCTGGAGCGGTGCGAGCGCGAAAACGAGTAGACCGGTGGCGAAGAGACCTGCCAGCGTGCCAAGTCGGTCGGATAGGATCGTCGCAGCGCCTTCCGAGACGACAAAGAACACGGCGATGAACGCGGCTGCCATCGTGCCGCGCTCCAGCGTCCACTTGAGACGCAGCTCGATGTCGAACAGGTGATACACCGCGATGCCGTAGGCCGTCAGAGCGACGTAGACCAATAGCGCCCATGCTATCACTTGAACCGCGATGAAGAACGAGCTGATGGTCCCGTCGAAGAAGAGAGCCGCGTAGAGGAAGACCCCTCCGAATGCCAGATCTCGAGCGCCGAAGGCCAACGACAAGGCCCCCGCTCGCCGACGGGACAGCGAGGTGGTGGCCTGTCGCCAGGAAACCAAGGTCGCCAAGAGTCCATACGTGTAGCTGACGGTAAGCAGGAACCACCCGACCTGCTGCGCACCGCCGGCGACCGGAAAGAACGGTGATCCGAATCTCCGGGGCGTGGACGGGAGCAGGTCCACCAGGAAGGCATCAGGGAGGCCCACGACCGCCAACGCGCCGCCAACTCCGACGAGGGCCGGCAGAGCCAGGGCTGGCCCGCGTCGGAAGGGGCGTAGCAGGGGTGAATCGACGGCTGCAGCCACAGCCGGGAGGTACACCGCAAGCACCAGCCAGTCGTTCACGAAATGGAGTGCGTAACCGGCGCGAGCGATGCGCTCTGAGCCCACCCAGATCACCGGTCCAGCCGAGCTCGTTAGCGCGAGTACACCCTCGAGAAACAGGAGGGCGGTGAATCGAGTTCTCACCGTGGAATCCGGCGCCGTTCGGAAGATGAACACGGCCCCAGACCACGCTGCCAATCCAGCGATGAGGCCGGGCAACCCCCAAGGGGTCCAGTAGAACGCTTGGTCGGTCAGAAGCCTATCCGTTCCCGCAGTTCAATCGCACGGCCACCCGTCCACAGACATGGGAACTCGGTCAACCCCACATCGTCGGACGCACCATCCTACTCCAGGTCGACTCCCGTGAATCGCCAACACTGCGCGTCCACGCTTCGATTCCGCAACCGGTGTCGGCCAGTCCCGCCCTTGATGTAGCCCGGTCCAGGGCATCTCGCCTAACGTTCAAGTCCCTCCGAACCGGCCCTGTCCTGCCTTCTCAGGTAATCCACAACCGCTCTTGGCGCTACCCTCGCAGCCCCGTCGACAGGCCGAAGGGCCGGTTGGGACGAGGGGCGAATGCCCCGACCCGGAGGCCCCGCTTTACACGCCGTTCTTCACGCGCCGCCCTCTTGATCCGCAAGCTGGCGACGGAAGTCCTCCTCCTCCCCATCGATGAACGCCAGGTATCCCTCCGGGTCGATGAACGGGTCGGCAGGATTCTCGGCCTCGGCCTGTGCTCGACGCTTTCGGGACAGCTCAAACCAACTTGCATGCGATGCCAGGAAGAGATCGGCGGAAAGTGAGCGCAGCATTCGGAAGCTGGACTCAAAATCCGCTCTCACCCCTGGGTACGTCTCGGGCTCAACGAGGGAAACAAAGGGAAACAGCGTCAGGCTGCAGATATTGACCGCTAGCAATGCCCGCTCCCCATCCTGTACCGGGAAGGACCAGGACGTGCATCCGCGCGTGTGGCCTGGGGTGACATGGGCGGTGAGCTCCAGCGGCCCAACTCTCACGACCTCGCCGTCGTCGAAGATGTGGTCTACGCGGGGAGCATCGAATCGAAGGCCACCGAGGTACCAGGCAAGACGGGCCAAGCCCAGGGCGCGATCTCCGGCACCTCCCGCTGCGATTACGTCGGCATCTCCAGCGCTCACCCACAACTCCGCGCCCGATGCATCTTGGAGGTACTTCAACCCCCCGGCGTGATCGGAATGGGCATGGGAATTCAAGAGTACCTTCACATCCCTGATATCGAACCCGAGCTCGGAGACGCTCTGTTCGATAAGGGGCCCGTGCTCAGGGTAGCCTCCGTCGATCAATACGTGACCTTCCGGACCGGTCAGCAGAAACGCCGGCATACCCGTGTGACCCACGTAGTACAGGTCTCCAGCGATCCGGAACGGCTCGTCGGGAATCGACCGATTTCGCTTGATCGCTGATCGCCAGAGCGTGCCGAGGACCAGGACGAGCACTGCGCCAAAGCCGACCAGGACCCTGAGCCATCGGCTGCGAAGAACTCGTCGAAGTCGCATAGCGCTGGGGTTCTATGAATCGCGATCCCAGGGGGAGCCGCCGCACTCTCCACACCCGGCGATGTCGTGTAACGTTCAAAGTTGCCGTCGCGGCTGAGCCGTCAGGCGAAGCCGTGCTCGCCGAAGTGAGCGTAGCGAACGAAGCCGGCAACTGTTTGTTAGACGGCGGTGTCCACCTCCGTGGCGTCATATGCATGCGACAGAGATGTCGAAAGCCGCCGCGAACCCAGGCTGACTCCCTCCACCTTGGTTCGCCCCTACTCCCCAGACGGCTATCTCTCGGCGGTGGGTGGGATGTTCTGATTCATCCGGAATAGATTGCCCGGGTCGTATCTGTTCTTCAGTTCGACCAGACGCTGGTAGCTGTCACCGTAGGCGTCTTCGAGGCGATCCGCCTCCTCGCCGGTCATGAAGTTCACATACGCCTCACCGGTGGCGAACGGAGCGGTCGCCTCGAACAGGTCTCGGCACCAGGCGATGCAGGCGTCGTCCCGCGCAGGATCGGACCAGCGCCCGTGCACGTTCATGACGAAGGCAGACTTCCGCCCCTGGTAGGCCGTGGCTTCGTCAGGGACCCTGCCCTGGGCGCCACCCAACTGACCGAAGAAGACCTCGCTTTGGGGGTCCGGGAGGCGTCCCACGTAGTCGAGAACGGTATCGATGAGGTCGTCACTGAGTGCGGCGAAATCGTGCGTCTTCCAGTAGTTGCGCTCCCCCGGTGTGAGGAGGGGATCGAACGCCTGCTGCCATCCCACGAAGGGGTGGGGCCCGACCACGTCAGCAATGGGATTCCCCACGGCCCTGAGAGGCGCAAGCGCCTTCTCACCATCGGCCATGTCCCCGACATACATCGCGGCCAGAACAAGGACCTCGGTTCCGTGGATCTCTTCCGGGAGGAACGGCAGGGGCGGCGCCTTCCGCATCACCACCCACACGGTCACCTCGTCCGGGGCATCCGCCATGAGGTCGCGGTAGGTGCGAAGCACCGATCTGGCGTCGGCGAACGGATGCACGATGAGGCCCGACAGGATCTCAGGGCCCACGAGGTGCGCTTGGAACTCGAAAGACGTCACCACACCGAAGTTGCCGCCGCCGCCCCGGATCCCCCAGAAGAGATCGGCGTTCGCGTCGGCGCTCGCCCGCACTACCTCGCCGGAAGCCAGGACCACCTCTGCCGAAAGGAGGTTGTCGATGGTCATCCCGTACTTCCGGCTGAGCCACCCGAACCCACCGCCCAGTGTCAGACCGGCCACGCCAGTCGTGGAATTGATGCCCGTGGGCACGGCGAGGCCGTACACCTGCGTAGCAGCATCCAGGTCACCCAGGGTCGCCCCGGGCTGTACGCGCACCGTACGCGCTGCGGCATCGACCTCCACACCTCTCATGCCCTTGAACGAGATCATCAGGCCCCCATCGCATACCGCGTTACCGGCGATGTTGTGGCCTGCGCCGCAGATCGAGAGCAGAAGCTGGTGTTCCTCGGCGAATCGCACGGCCCGGGCAGCGTCCTGCGCACTCTGACACTCTACGATGGCGGCAGGGCGCCGGTCGATCATCGCGTTCCAGATCGTACGCGCCTCGTCATATCCTTCCGAGTCCGGCAGCAAAAGAGCGCCCTCGAGGGCGCTCGCGAGATCGGAAACGTCAACTCCGACAACTGATCCATCCAGCTTCTTCATCATGGGGGAGGCCATGATCTCATCTCCTGGTCGAAGGGGTGCTGCGACCATCACAAGGGGCAGCATGCCACGGCCGGGTCCCGATAGCAAACTTCGTCCCCCTCGACTTCACCGACGTTTGCACTCAAGAATGCCGTGTAACTGTCTTTATGAGATGTTGCCAACCGGCCACCCCTCCTCAGCCGGCTCCGCCACCCCTATCCGGTGCGACCTCGCGGCAGACCTTATCCCACGCATCCTGCAGACCTAGCGTGGCCACCCACGTCGCGACGTACGAGTGGTTGATCTCGCCCCACCGCCGCTGAAGTAGCGGGAGTACGTCGGCCCGCTGTAGCGCCCAATCCCCAATCTCGCTCCATTCGAGCTTGGAGATGAGAACGTCTTCGAGACTCGCGATACTCACGTCGACGTCGAGCAGTCGGACCTGTCGGCGACGTCCGAACTCCACCTGGCTGTACTCGCGATCCTTCCGGACAATGGGGTCAACCTTCCAGCCTGATGATGGGTCGATCGCGTTGAACTGACCCTGCACCATCTGGGCTTCGAGTGCGGCCTCCTGTTCAACGTAGAGGCCCGCAATACGAAGGCCATGGACGACCCGGTCGATCCCAGAGCGCTCGGCTTCGATCACCACGTCCAGATCTTGAGTAGCTCGCGGCACTGCGTAGTAAGCGGCAGCAAGGGAGCCTGCAACGGTTTGTGGTGTGCAGTCCGTACTCGACATGAGCGCCTGCGACCCGCGCCCCTCCGAGTTGGTTCGAACTGACATGGGCCTCGCGTCAACTTCCGCCACGAAGAATAGCGCGCACTTCCACCCGCTCGACATCAAGATGGTCGCGGACGACGCCGACGACATGATCCGCACCAATCTCCAGGAGTCGGAAGCCCGAGGGCATGGTCACCGGCCCCATCCACCGACCCTGGTCGTCGAAGACGTCCCAGCGCGTAGGCTCGCCGCGGGCGGCGTATTCAGCCACCCACAGGGCACCAGTCGGGTCGGGCAGGAAGCGGCCGTACGCCGGCTTCGTCTCAGGCGTGGGGAGGTCGGTGTACCAGGCCCGCAGAGAAGTTCGCTCAGCCTCGGGCGCGTCGGCTACCGCCTCTCTCGTCCACGCCCGCACCTCTTCGTCCTCGAGCTCGAGCGGAGGGCCAGTCCAACGTACTACGGACGTAACGCCCCCGTGCGCCCAGATCCGGAAGCTCCGGGTCACCTGGTCACCTACCACCAGGGCGTCGCCCAGGAGGGCGTCGCTGGCGTGGTGGGCGAAGGGCACGGAGCCCATGGTCATCCGCTCGCCATCCCGCCGATGCATAACCTCCCGGCCAGGCTCCAGAGTGAGGGTATCCTGGGGGGTGCCGTCGGGCCTATACGCCACGTAGGCCGCAGCCTCCCTAGCGAGGCCCTCGGAAACGGTGGCGCCCAGAGGCGGGGTGCCCCACAGCTGTCCCAACACGAAGCTCCCATCGGAGCGGCGCCCGGTGACCATGCCCGCCGAGAGCGGTGGCGCCAGAGTGAGTGCGCCCAGGAAGCCGTCGCCGGGCGAGAGCCAGACAATGCGACTATGTCCATAGTCGTGGACCCACAAGGTGTCGCCCCCGCCCCGGCCCATGCGCGCCAGGAGCCGGAACTCCTCCGGCCCGTCCCCCGGCCGGCCCCACGCGTGCTCCAGGACCCCGTCCGGCCGGTAGATTCGCACCTCAGAGGTCCCGGCTACGGCCACCGCGACGCGGCCGTCGAGGAGCAACGCGGCGCCAGCCACGGCGAACAGGTCGTCGTTGGGGTCCCCGCCGATCGTCAGCCCGGGCTCGCCGACCAGCCACTCCTCCCCGGCAGCCCAATGGGGGCGGACGTTTTCCACCAACTGGATACCAGCCGAATCCCGCACCACTGAGGCTGGCCCCGCCGAGGAGTCTGTCAGGTCCCCACACGCCGCCGTCACCGTCGCCAAGCCCCAGCCCATCGCCCTCCAGGCGCGCGGGCTCCACCGCCGACAATACGCTCTCGTGCCGCTCATGCCCCTTAGAAACCACCTAGCTGCGAGAGCGTTGCCCTTCCCATCCGCGAGACCGTTCTTCTCTCGCCATCCTTCCCTCCAGCACGCCAACTCCAATCTCCATCAGGGCCCCAACATCATGGCCGCTATAAGACTCTTCCGCTGTAGTCTAGGAATTGCACATAACGTTCTTAGGTGAGCGACGGCCGCGCGCAAGCGCGGGTGTCCCGAAGGGTCGGAGCGGCATGGCCGCGGAGGCGCTCACCGTGTGTTGGGCGCTGGTTGAAGTTGCTGGTCGCAGGGTCTCGCACGCAGATGGTGACAACTGAAGCGACAGGTGTTCTCCCATACTGGCTGAGCAGCTCGCGCGAGCCCTCACTCCTGCAACAACCTCTACAGGTGAGCACGGGGCGACAATCACCTCAGATGTGCTCGGAGTTCTCGTCTGATCTCATCCAGCGCGTCGTCCACCAGCGACTGGGTGCGTTCATCGATGACCCGCTGCGCATAGGATCGCCTGACCTCGAGCAGGTTGATCAGCCGCCGATCCGCGGGAACCTCGATGTCACCAGCGGTATCGTTGCCCCGGCCGGCTCGGAGCGCGACTCCAATGTCCGTTACGCCGCTCAAGTATGGCATCAACTGCGCTCTGACGAACGACCGAGCTTCCAGCTCTTCTTCTTGGATGTCAGCTACGGCTGCCGGCCAACCCGCTAGGAGAGTCCGGAGCTGTTGAGATGGAAGTCTCTCGAGTCCGCCTGAAGCCATCAGCGCGGTGAGTGTTCCCTGGTGTATGTCGCTCGTTGGGGCATCGAGCACCCAGGCGACGGACCCCGCCGGAACCCGATTCTCACCCGCCCTCAGCCGCCGCAGGGTCGTGTCCACCGCCGCAACGACGCTGCGGTGACCAAACAACGTTCCGTCCAGCTCCGCCGCCGCCAAAGCAAACTCTTCATCCAGGGCAGTCAGTAAGTCAGCCGTCTCTCTGCTCCGCTGCGAGGTATCCCACCATGCGTCAAGGGCGAACGCCAAGAGTATGCTCGCAACGATTACAGCGCTCTCAGCGATCATTCGCCCTACACGGCGCGTGGGCCGCGTCCTATCGCTTGTGACCATGGTAGATCTCCGCCGATGCCCGATTCGCACTTCTGTTGCGACTTCAACTGGCGCCTAACGCTTCGGGTTACGCGGCGTGTCTCTTGTGACCCACCGCCCTCAGGAACTACCTCGTCAACAATCCGAGCGTAGGCAGGATCATCACGAGCGCAAACGCCACTGCCATGACCCAGCTCACCCATCTCTTCTCAGGTCGCCGGACCCAGTAGACCAGCACAAGTGACAGGAGAAGGGACTGTAGTATGGTCTCCAGAAGTCCCTTCATCTGCACACCGATCGGCAACGTCGTGTAGACAAGTCCCTCGATCGAACCGGGGGCCGGGCCAAACGTGTTGACGATTCCCAACACGACCAGGACGCTCCACAGGACCAGCCAACCACGCCTCTCCCGGAAGAGGGTGTCCCTGAGCAGGAAGAAGACGATTCCGAAGAAAACACCTCTGATCGGCTGAAAAAGTGGCCCCGCCATGACCCAAGAGTCGCTCGTCGGCCGCATCAACAGATTGAGGTTGCTCTCGACGTACCACGCTCCGTAGTCCAAGAGGGAGAACGCAAGCAATCCCACGAGAAAGTAGGTAGTCGTGTGGGTGATCGCTGTCTTGGCGATCACTTCACGTGCGGTCGGTGGTGATGTCCTCATCATCTCGATGACTGCTTGGGCTGAAGGTGGTTGACCACAGACCTGCCTCAGCAGACCCGCCCGCGCAATACCTCACCGGCGCGGACACCCCAACTCCCATGTCCCATAACGTTCAAGGGCTTCCGAAACGGCCCCGGTCTGTACGGCTCATGCGTGCAGAGTAGGCCGCCCCGCAGGGTGTTTGCCAGACTGGTCTACCAGCTCAGGGGCCGTTTGGGACGGAGCGCCGCGATCAGCGGCGCCGGAAGCCCTCTCTTTATGCGAGGTACGCCCGTCAGCCCGGTCGGACAATCTGCCCCGCGACGTTACGCGATCGACGCGACTTCCTCTCCGGGGGGTCCTAATAGGTCCAAGACCACGCGGCCGATCACAGATCGGTTCTCCACAGCCGCGTGGGCCTCCGCGATCTCCTCGAGGGAGTATCTCCTTCCGATCGTGTATCCTGGCCAACCCGCCCCCAGCGCCGAGGAGATATCCTGGGCCGCCATCCGCTTCTGCGCGTCCGTGAAGTCGTCGCTACCGAGGAAGTGGATGCTGACGTTCTTGAACACCAGTGGCCAGAAAGGAATGGCGGGACTCGGATCTCCGGTAGCGTAGGTGGCAATAGAGCCGCCCTGCCGCAGCACCAGTAGGTCCGCCGC
Source organism: Gemmatimonadota bacterium (assembly GCA_039586075.1). Classification (GTDB taxonomy): domain Bacteria; phylum Gemmatimonadota; class Gemmatimonadetes; order Longimicrobiales; family Gaopeijiaceae; genus Gaopeijia. The sequence goes on from JBDHLC010000035.1 coordinate 27,130, forward strand.
CACATTTGCATGGAAGGCGACCTCGACTATGTGATCCACCCCCTCGGCCGCGACTTCAGCGATTCGGGACGCGGCTTCGCTGGCGGAGGCCCCATCCGTTCGCACAACGGCGTGTGCACCGGCTCCCTTTGCCACCTCTTCTTGGGGGCCGTTACGGACCGTCGCGACGACCTCGGCTCCCGCAAGGCGCGCCAAGGCCACAGCTGCAATGCCAACAGCGCCGGCACCGCCTTGAACCAGCACGCATCTTCCTGCGAGCGAACCTCCGGCATGCACGGCCCGGTGCGCGGTAATGCCCGGTATGCCCAAGCACGCACCCTGCTCGAAGCTGACCCCGTTGGGAAGCTCCACCACATTGGCTGAGGGGACGATCACGTATTCGGCTGCCGTGCCGAACGGTCTATAGCTCTGTGCACCGAAACACCAGACACGATCCCCGACCTTGACCTCGGAAACGCCATCTCCCACCCGGTCAACGATACCGCTCCCATCACTGTGAGGGATGACTCGGGGGTAGGGCATCCCCACGCCGAACTCGTCGCTTCGTTTCTTGACGTCACCCGGATTGATCCCGGATGCGGCGACGCGGAGCCGGACCTCGCCGGCCCCGGGCGTGGGTTCGGGCGTATCCCCCACACTCAAGACCGTCGCAGCCGGTCCCTGAGACTCATACCACGCTGCCTTCATCGGACCATCACCGGTCTGAGGATGGGTGGACGGGGCTTCAAAGCTGCTGCGCGTATTGCCCATAACGTGCCAGGGCCTCCGAACCGGCCCTGCTGCTCGCACGATTAACCCGCATCCGCTGGTCGTGCCAGATTCGCGTGGGCTGCGCCAACCCCACGGGCCGGTTGGGTCGAGGAGCGAATGCCCCAGCCGGAGGCCTAGTGTTGGGCGATGCGGACCGTGAGGAGGCTTCCGGATCGCCTGTGGCGACACACAACAGCGGACGCAGGGCCATGACCCCGCGACATCAGCGCGGCGCTCGATCCGTGCTGCGGGATCGGGATCACCTAATCCCGCCGGAGCTGCCTTATCCGAAGCCCGTTTGCCGAGTCTTTAATCAGCGTGGCGAGTCTGCGTTGCCGCGTCTTTTCGCGTTTGGCACTCGTGACCCAGGCCGTGGTCTGTTTCCGGTAGCCTGGCGGCTGCGACCTGTAAAACGCCCACGCCTCGGGGTGCTTCTTGAACTCTACGATCATCTCCCTGGGCAACGCCTCTTCGCGGTCGCCAACCGCGTAGCCGCTCTCGGCGTGCGCGTCCTTATGTGCGTATGCCTCGAGTCCGGCCTTCCTCATGAGGCCTCCGGCTATTAGCGCCTCCACGCGGTCGATATTTCGCCGGCTCCAGACACTCGTGGGCTTCCGGGGCGTGAAGCGGATCACATAGGCTTCGTCGTCGAGCGATCGACGGATGCCGTCTATCCAGCCGTAACAGAGTGCCTCATCGACGGTCTCTTCCCAAGTCACGGACGGCTTGCCTGTCGCCTTCTTGTAATACCCCACCCAAAGCTCGGACGCCGTCTTGTGGTGCTTCTTCAGCCACGCCCGGAAATCTGCAGGGGTTCTGAAGAATGCGGGGTCGACTTCGGAGGCCTCAGTTCCCATCACGCTCGGCGGTTGGAAGTGGTGTCGGCCACGGTACTCCCCCCCCGCTATCGCACTACAAGCACCCGCAGAGGCTTGTCAGAAGGGCCGACAGCTCCTGCAACAAACTCGGCTTGTCGCCTAACGTTCAAGGGCCTCCGAACCGGCGCGTCCTGCTTCCTTAGGTAGGACGCACCCGTCGGTCGCGCCAGCATCCGAGAACCGCTGCCCCAAACAGGGCTGGTTGGGTCGAGGGCCACAGAGCCCGAGCCGGAGGCCCAGTGCTAGGCGATACCCATCGTCTGGCGGGCGACTCGATGCCAAGAAGCCAAGTATTGGTGCTCCATGACGGAGGGATGATTGTCGCAGTAGTCCAGGAACCACGAGGTCAGGCCGTCCCACTCATCCAAGCTGTCCGGCTCCTGGAGGCGCCACCCGAGTTCTTCCAGGAGCCAGCCCGACTTTGCGCTGTTCCTGATCATCGAGGTTGAGACCCAGTCGGTCTCGTCATCCACACCTCCGCGGGCGACTGGCCCGACGTGATCCACCGTGGAAAACAACTCCCAGTAGGCCGTGTGGCTCTCGCTCATCTTCCAGTTTGGGTGGAAGGGGAACCAGTCCGGTGGTGCACTCCCAAGCAGGCGGAGAGTGGCCGGGAATACCAGACGTTCCCCCGAGTAGCGGTCGATAAAGCAGTCTCGCGTGAAGATCTCCGTTGACTGGGACTTCGTGGATCGACGCCCGGCAGACTGCCGCGGAAGAAATGGACACTTCTCCCCTGCGATTGCGCTCGCTTTCCCGACCTCCCCCAGGGCGAGAGCGGCGCAAACCTCCGCCAGCACGGCGGCCTTGGCCATAGACTCTGCCCTCTCGGTGTCGCCCAACGTCCCGGCAGCTGGCGACGCCCGCCGAAGGCCCGCAGCCGCCAGGGACCTGTTCGCCGATGACCGTGGGCGGCGAGTCAGTCTAGTTCGGCATTGATCGCGGCGAGGACGTCGTTGATGACTCGATCTACCTCGGCACGATCAGCTCGGAGTGCCCGTTCCCAACCAAGGAGTTCGCGGACGAAGTTCTCGAACACGTAGGAGGAGTGGACACGCTCAGCGTCGTAGGCGAATCGACCGAGCGGGCTACCTGTGCTACCGAAGCCGCCCGGCGGTAGCGCTGACTGCTCGCGCAGCCAAGGGTAGACCTGTTCCGCCAACAGGTCGCCGATCCTGTCCTCGACGAGACGCATGTTCGCCAGCCGACTCGACCAGCCGGCCAGCCGAGCACGGAGTTCAGCATTCTGAATTAGATCGAGGCGGCCTGTGGCAAGGAGCCCGTCGAGGGTGCCAGTTACCGGATCGAAGGTCCCACCGCGAAGAAACCAGTTCCAGAGAACCTGGGCAGAATCCGAAGGTAGCTGCGCCGCGGCGCTGCCGAGCTCGAGGAACGCCGTCGCGGCCGCGAGACGTCGTTCGTAGTTCGAGAACTGTAACTCAAGCTCCGCTCGGTTCGCCTCGAACTCTCGATGGAGCGACTGGAGAACGATTACCTCTTGCCTACGATCCTCCCGTTCGTCGATCCACCCCTCCAGCCAGAGCGCGATGAAGACTCCGCCTATCACCACGACGAGCTCGGCGAAGAGCCATCGTACTGTGTGCTTCGGAGGTCTCAACTCTTCGCTCCTGGAATGAGTGGGGCTCCAATGGATCGACACGTCCTACTCTACGTCGTCTTCAGCTGACCACGGTGTTCGCCTAACGGTCCAGGGACTCCGGAGCCGGCCATCAGTTGCTCCAACAACTAAGCGGCACCGGATCGTTGTGCCAGCAACCTGAATCCAGCCGCCCAGTCTGAGGGCGGTTGCGTCGAGGGGCGTATGCCCCGAGCCGGAGGCCCAGTGTTATCGGATCGCCCTCTCCCGTCTCATCTACCCAACCGTGCCGTAGAGCCTCAGCGCCAAAGAGAACTGGTATACCAGGATGGCGACCACGAAGCTGGCGTGGAACCACTCCTTCTCCGTCTTGACCGCAACCAGGCAAGGCGAGATCCGGGCCACCTTCGCGACGAAGTACTCGACACCAAGCCCGCTCACGTATTCATCCCCTTTCAGCATGGTGTCACCGACGTCGATGATCTGAGAGACGATCAACAGCCCGAATGTCCTGCCCCCCTGAAACGAGACCAGGTCCAGTCCAGGATTCTGGACCGAGATCGAGACAGGAGGGGAGGGAGAATGGCAGCCAGGAAGAACAAGACGCCGGGCCAGATCATCAACTACCTGAGGAAGGCCGAGGTTGAGCTGGCGGGTGGCCGCACGGTGCGCGAGGTGTGCAAGGAACTGGGGGTCAGCGAACACACCTACTACCGTTGGCGCCGGGAGTACGGTGGGATGACGACGGATCAGGCGAAGCGGCTCAAGGAGCTCGAGCAGGAGAATCAGCGACTCCGCCGGGCGGTGTCGGACCTGACGCTGGACAACCTGATCCTGAAG
>JBDHLC010000074.1:0-8426 GCA_039586075.1 Gemmatimonadota bacterium
CGTGACAGCATCCTCGTCCAGGATGGCCAATTCGGATCCCTCGACTCCCCTCCCTCCACCGTGCCGAATCCCGCTCCCCGAGAACGCGCGGCTCCCCGCCCCGGCACCCCGCCCCGAGACGCCATTCCGGTGCTGGTGGACGCGTACGGAGACCGGGTGTACCGACTGGGCCTCCGGATCTGCCCCACTCCCTCCGAGGCGGAGGACCTGGTGCAGGAGACCATGGTGGCGGCCCTCCGCAGCTGGTCACGGTTCAAGGGGGACTCGCACCCCTACACCTGGCTCTTTCGCATCGCCATGCGGACGTGTCGCCGCATGCACCGGAAGCGGGTGGGGGAGCCGGACCACATGATCCCGCTGGACGAGCTCCTGGGTCTCACCCAGGGGTCGGCCCTGCGAACCTCGGGCAACGCGGCGGCCATGTCGTCGTCGTCGGAGGTATCCCAGCAGAAGACGGTCACGGAGGAGGTCCGGCGCCGGCTCGACACGGCTCTGCGCCGCATTCCCACGGTGTACCGGGTGGCGTTGGTACTGAAGGACATCGCCGACTTCTCGCTGGAGGAGATCGCCGAGATCCTCGAGATCCAACCCGCCACCGCCAAGACCCGGGTCCACCGCGGGCGCATCCACCTACGGCGGGCGCTGGACGAGGAGGGGGTGTTCGCCCCGCTTCCGTCTTCCGACGTTCCGCGCCAGGTGTGCCTGGACCTGCTGAACGCGAAGTTGGACGCCATGGATCGGGGGGCGGATTTTCCCTTTCCCCACGGGGAAATCTGCGATCGCTGCTTCGCTCTTTTTCGATCGATGGACCTGACGCAGGAGGCCTGCGCCTCCCTGCGCGCGGGGACCATGCCTGATACATTACGGGAGCGTCTGCGAGCCCTCTCAGAGGACTCCTGAAGAGACGCATCTCCGGGCAGGCCGGGACCGGTCTGTCGAGGGCGCGGCGGCCCCTCCATCCCGTCCCGGGAACCTCCGCTGGGGATTGTGGCACCAAAGTCTGGGGAGTATGTCCCCGAGACCACGTGGACCCCTGACGAGAGACGCGGGCTGCCATGGCCATAGCTGTGACCGAAGGTGCCTCCGCCACCCGGTGGGCGAAGGTCATCGACCATACCCGGTGCATCGGGTGCCACGCCTGTTCCACGGCGTGCAAGTCCGAGAACGAGGTCCCGCTCGGCGTCAACCGAACCTACGTGAAGTACGTGGACGTGGGTGTCTTTCCGGCGGCGCGGCGCGCCTTCCAGGTGACGCGGTGCAACCAGTGCGAGAATCCGCCCTGCGTGGCGGCGTGTCCCACGGCGGCCATGCACCAGCGCCCCGACGGGATCGTGGACTTCGACAAGTCCATCTGCATCGGCTGCAAGGCGTGCATCGCGGCGTGTCCCTACGACGCCATCTTCATCAATCCCGAGGACCACTCGGCGGAGAAGTGCAACTTCTGCGCACACCGCCTGGACGTGGGGCTCGAACCGGCGTGCGTAGTGGTGTGCCCAACGGAGGCCATCGTGGTGGGGGACATGAACGATCCCCTCTCGCGTCTCGCCTCCTACGTGCACCAGGACGCGGTGACGGTGCGTCGGCCGGAGAAGGAGACGCACCCGAAGCTCTTCTACAAGGGCGCCCACGGCGCGACGCTCGACCCCCTTGCCGCGGAGCGCCCGGAAGGCGGTCTCTACATGTGGAGCGAGCAGGGCAACGTGCCCCACGGTGTCCCGGCCGGCGTCGCGCCCGCGGCGGCGGCGGAGAAGCGGGCCCACGCCAGGCTCCCCGGCGGCGGGGTGGCCGACGCGAACCGGGGGAACTCCTCGGCGGCGGCCATCCTCTCCTACGACGTGCCACACCGGGCGCCGTGGGACTACCGGGTCAGCCTGTACACCTTCACCAAGTCCATCGCGGCGGGCGCCTTCCTGGTCCCCGTCCTGCTGGTGGCCATGGGGCAGCTCACCTTCCAGAGCGACCTGTGGAGCTGGGGAGTGCCGCTCCTGGCCGGAGCGTTCATGGCGCTCACCGGGCTGATCCTCATCTGGGACCTGGAGCATCCCACGCGGTTCCTGTACGTGCTCCTGAAACCCCAGCCCCGGAGCTGGCTGGTGCGGGGCGGATTCATCATCACGGGATACGGGGGGATTCTGGCTCTCCTGTTCCTGGCGAACTTTGTCGAGATGCAGGGGATCGGGTGGTGGCTGGTGATCCTGGGGGTTCCCCTGGCGGCCATGACCGCCATCTACACGGCCTTCCTCTTCGCACAGGCCAAGGCGCGGGACCTCTGGCAGTCGCCCCTCCTGCCGCCGCACCTGTTGGTGCAGGCGGTCATGGCGGGCGCGGGGGCCCTGATCCCGGTAGCCATCGCGGTGGAGCCGGCGGCGATCGTGCCGCTCACGTGGGTCTTCGCGGTCTCCAACGCGGTGCACCTCCTCATGGTGCTGGGTGAGACGACCCTCACCCACGTGACCGCCCACGCCCACCTGGCCCTGCGCGAGATGATCCGGGGACGCTACGCCAACTACTTCTGGGTGTCCGTCCTCCTGGGCCTGGCGGCCTTCACCGTGGTGCCCATGCCCATGGTGGGCGTGGTAGTGGGAATGCTGGGCCTTCTGGCCTTCGAGCACGCCTATGTGCAGGCTGGCCAGTCCGTGCCGCTAGCCTGACGCGGAGATAGAGACATGAGCCTGAACGATCTGACCAAGCGCGTTTCCGCTGCCCGGAAGGAAGCCGAGGAGCGGGGCGAGACTTTCTATCCCGGAGCCTCCCGGATCCACCTGGCCTCGTTCCCGCCCAAGGAGCGGTGGAACGACTGGGTGGAGCTGGACTCGAAGGCGTGGCCGAAGCGCGTCGAGAAGCGCTACATGCTGGTGCCCACCACCTGCTTCAACTGTGAGTCCGCCTGCGGGCTTCTGGCCTACGTGGACAAGGACACGCTGCAGGTGCGGAAGTTCGAAGGAAACCCGGAGCACCCGGGCTCGCGGGGCCGGAACTGCGCCAAGGGACCCGCCACCCTCAACCAGGTGACGGACCCCGACCGCATCCTGCACCCCCTCAAGCGGGTGGGGGAGCGGGGCGAAGGGAAGTGGGAGCGGTGCTCGTGGGACGAGGCCCTGGACCAGCTCGCGGAGCGGATTCGCAACGCCATCAACGAGGACCGGCACGGCGAGATCATGTACCACGTGGGCCGGCCCGGAGAGGATGGGTTCACGGAGCGCATGATCGCCCACTGGGGCATCGACGGTCACAACTCCCATACGAACATCTGCTCCTCCGGAGCGCGTACGGGCTACCACTTCTGGATGGGGATCGACCGCCCCTCTCCGGACCACGCCAACGCGAAGGTCATCCTCCTCGTGAGCTCGCACCTGGAGTCGGGGCACTACTTCAACCCCCACGCCCAGCGGATCATCGAGGGGAAGAAGAACGGGGCGAAGCTCATCGTCCTGGACACCCGCCTGAGCAATACGGCCACCCACGCCGATCTGTGGCTCTCGCCGCACCCCGGCAGTGAGGCGGCCATCTTCCTGGCGGTGGCCAACCACCTCATCCAGCACGACCTGTACGACCGGGACTTCGTGCGGAAGTGGTGGAACTGGGAGGAATACCTGGGCCACGCGCACCCGGACCGGCCGGCCACCTTCGAGGAATTCGAGAGGGCGCTGAAGGGCGTCTACGAGGAGTACACCTTCGACTTTGCTGCCGCGGAGTCCGGCGTCGACGCCGGGACCTTGCAGGAGCTGGCGGAGATGGTCGCCACCTCCGGGACCCAGCTGGCCACGCACAACTGGCGAAGCGCGGCGGCGGGGAACCTTGGCGGCTGGCAGGTGAGCCGCTCGCTCTTCCTTTTGAACGCCCTCATGGGCTCCATCGCCACGCCCGGCGGGACCTTCCCCAACGCCTGGAACAAGTTCGTCCCTCGGCCTATCCACCTGCCGAACCACCCCCGGGTGTGGAACGAGCTGTCGTGGCCGCAGGAGTTCCCCCTGAGCTTGATGGAGATGTCCTTCCTGCTGCCCCACCTGGTGAAGGAGGGGCGAGGGAAGATCGATACCTACATCTCCCGGGTGTACAACCCGGTGTGGACGAACCCGGATGGCTTCACCTGGATCGAGCTCCTGAACGACCCGGAGAAGATCGGCTTCCACGTGGCGCTCACCCCCACGTGGAACGAGTCGGCGTTCTTTGCCGACTACATCCTGCCCATGGGGCATTCGTCGGAGCGCCACGACACCATCTCGTACGAGCAGTACGACGGCCAGTTCGTCTCCTTCCGGCAGCCGGTCCTTCGGGCCGCGCGGCAGCGCCTGGGCGAGGCGATCACCGACACCCGGGAGACGAACCCGGGCGAGGTGTGGGAGGAGAACGAATTCTGGATCGACCTGACCTGGCGTGTCGATCCCGACGGTTCCATGGGGATTCGCTCCTTCTTCGAGTCCAAGAAGAACCCGGGCGAGAAGATCACCGTGGACGAGTACTACGGGTGGATGTTCGAGAACTCCCTGCCGGGGCTGCCGGAGAGGGCGGCCGCCGAGGGCCTCAGCCCCCTGGAGTACATGCGGCGCTACGGCGCGTACGAGGTGCGGAAGAAGGTGGGCCAGGTCTTTGCCCAGGAGGTGCCCGCCGCAGAGCTGGACGATGTCCACGTGGACGGGATGGGCCGGGTCTTCACCCGTGCCCCGAAGCCCGCGGACTCCAACGTGGTGCCGTTCCCGCCCATGGGCGCCGACTCCGAGGGCCGGCGCCAGGTGGGGATCCAGGTGGACGGGAAGACCATGAAGGGGTTCCCCACTCCTTCGGGCAGGCTCGAGTTCTGGTCGCGGACGCTCCATGAATGGGGTTGGCCGGAGCTGGCGCTTCCCACCTACATCAAGAGCCACGTGCACCGGCAGAACATGGACAAGGACCAGATGGTCCTGATCTCCACCTTCCGCCTCCCGGTGCAGATCCACACGCGTTCGCTGAACGCCAAGTGGCTGGACGAGATCGCCCACACCAACCCGCTCTGGATCCATCCCGACGACGCGGCGCGAATGGGAGGCGTCCGGACCGGGGACCTGGTCCGGGTGGAGACCGAGATCGGGTACTTCGTGGTGAAGGCCTGGGTCACGCAGGGGATCCGGCCGGGCGTCGTGGCCTGCTCCCACCACATGGGTCGGTGGAAGCTGCAGGATCCCGCGGGTGCCACCGAGGTGGTGGGGCAGCGTATCGGCATGGCCACCGTGGAGCTGGACCAGGAGGGAACCGAGTGGGGGCTCAAGCGGAAGAAGGGGGTGGAAGCTTTCCACTCCGCGGACCCCGACACGAGGCGCATCTGGTGGACGGATGTCGGTGTGCACCAGAACCTGACCCACGCGGTCCACCCGGACCCCATCTCGGGCATGCATTGCTGGCACCAGGCGGTGCGAGTCACCAGGGCGCAGCCGGGCGATGCCTACGGCGACATCTTCGTGGACACCGCCCGGTCGCACCACGTCTACCGGGAGTGGCTGAAGAAGACCCGGGCCGCGCTGCAGGTCTCGCCGGACGGGACGCGTCGGCCCTATTGGCTCCTGCGCCCCGTGCGGCCGGAGAAGGAGGCCTACGTCCTACCGAAGCGGGGCGAAGGCGCCCCGGCGCCCGAGCCGGTGGCCGGGGACTGAGCGGCGAAGCGGAGCCATGGTGAACGGAGCGCGGAACGGAGGCCCCGAGGGGCCGCACGGCGGGGAGGTGGCCGCCAGCGGGAGCGTCGCGTCCTCGGAGAGGGCCGACCTCTTCCGGGCGTTGGGCGCCCTGTCCGAGGAGCCGCGCCCTGAGCACCGTCGGCTGGCGGACCTCCTGAAGCTGCCGGAGGGCCCAGAGGCCGCCGACTTCACGGACCTCTTCCTCATGAACCTCTACCCGTACGCCTCCGTGCACCTGGGGTTGGAGGGGATGCTCGGGGGTGAGGCCCGGGACCGGGTTGCGGGCTTCTGGCAGGCGTTGGGCATTCTCCCGCCGAAGGACCCGGACCACCTGGGGAGCCTCCTGGGCCTGCTGGCCGAGTTGGTGGAGCGGGAGGAGGGAGAGGACGAGCCGGCGGCCCGAGTCCTCCTTGGGCGCGCTCGCTCCGCCCTCATGCGGGAGCACCTGGAGCCCTGGGTGCCGGCATTCCTTGGGAGAGTGAGGGAGCTGGCGGGACCGTACTACACCGCATGGGCCGACCTCCTGCTCGAGGCGCTGCGGGAAGAGGCCGCCCACGCGGCGTCGCTTCCGGTGGACGCGGAGCGGGCGCTACAGCTGGAGCTTCCCTTGCACCTCCGGGCGGTGCCGCCGCTGCCCGATCCCCGGGAGGAGAACGCGGCGGGGGAGGTGACGGAGTCGGGACCGTCGAATGACGGGGAGGTGGCCATGGCGGGCGGCGCGGCCTCCACCGGCGAGGCCTTTCTGAAGGCGTTGCTGGCCCCGGTACGGAGTGGGATCATCGTGACGCGGGCCGATCTGGCCCGTGCGGGCCGGGAACTGAATCTGGGGACCCGGATGGGGGAGCGCCTTTACATCTTGAAGGCCCTGCTGGGTCAGGAGCCGTCGGCGACGCTGTCCTGGCTAGCGGACGAAGCCCGGCGCCAGGCGGCGGGGCACGACAAGCAACGGGGATTCGACGAAGGTGTCACCGCCTTCTGGAGCGAACGGGCGACCGCGACGGCGCGCCTGCTGGACGAGCTGGCCTCAGTGGAGGTCGGGATGAACAACGGAGAGACAGACCATGGCTGAGACCGACATCGGAACCACCGCCAACCTCACGGAGGAGCGGATCCGGGAGATGATCCGTGAGGAGATCACCCGGGCCTTCAAGAAGGATCCCGCGAAGAAGCGGGGGATGCTCATCGCGTCCAAGGGGACGCTGGATTGGGCGTATCCTCCCCTGATCCTGGCCACCGCCGGGGCCGCCGCGGGGCTGGACATGTCCATCTTCTTCACCTTCTACGGGCTGAACATCATCCACAAGGACTTCAAGAAGAAGCTCAAGGTGTCGCCCGTGGCCAACCCGGGCATGCCCATGCCCGTCCCCATGCCCGACATCGTAACGGCGCTCCCGGGCATGACCGGCTTCGCCACCGGGATGATGAAAGGGATGTTCTCGAAGAAGGGCGTGGCCACCATCGAAGAGCTCCTGGACGTGGCCCGGGAGCTGGAGGTGAGGCTCATCGCCTGCCAGATGACCATGGACGTGTTCGGGTACGAGCAGAGCGACTTCCTGGAGGGAGTGGAGTTCGGCGGGGCCGCTGCGGCCCTCTCCGACGCCCGCAAGTCGCACATCACCCTCTTCATCTGACCGCGACGACACACACTCGGACCGGAAGCCGGGCGTGCGAGGGCGCGCAGGCCGGAACGGGACGCTCACACCGACTGGAGGAGATATGGCCAACTATACCGAGGACAAGCTGCTGGACGCGTCAGGGCTGCTGTGCCCCATGCCCGTCGTGAAGGCCGGGAAGGTCATCCGGGACCTGGAGGAAGGCCAGATCCTCAAGATCATCGCCACCGACCGGGGCGCCATCGCCGACTTCCCCGCCTGGGCCGACGACACGGGGAACGAGCTCCTGGAGTGGCACGAGGAGGACGGCAAGCTGGTGTTCTACATCAAGAAGGGAGAGGAGGACTGAATCATGATCTTCAAACAATTCCGCTACGAGCCGCTGAACCAGGCGTCGTACCTCATCGGGTGCGCACGGGCCAAGGAGTGCTTCATCGTCGATCCCATCGACGACCTGGGCGTGGACTTCTACATCATGGAGGCCGCGGACCTCAACCAGACCATCGTCGGGGTGCTGGAGACGCACCTCCACGCCGACTACGTGTCGTGCGCCCGTGAGCTGGCCGAGGCCAACGACTGCCCGCACTACGTCTACAAGAGCGCGCCGGCCAAGTACGAGTTCACCCCGCTGGAGGACGGACAGGTCCTGCAGGTGGGCGAGGTGAAGGTCAAGGCCATCCACACGCCGGGGCACACCCCGGAGCACACCTGCTACCTGGTCATCGACGGGGCCCGCACCGACGAGCCCTGGGCCGTTCTCACGGGTGACTCGCTCTTCGTGGGCGACGTGGGCCGGCCGGACCTGCTCGTGGGAGACCAGGCGCTGGACGTGATGGGCGAGGAGGAGCGCGCCCAGACCCAGTACAAGTCCATCAAGGAGAAGCTCTACACGCTTCCGGACCACGTGGAGGTCTTCCCGAACCACTACGGTGGGTCGGCCTGCGGCGGCGTGAACATGAGTGGGAAGGCCAGCTCTACCATCTACTTCGAGAAGAAGTTCAACCTGGCGCTGGCCCAGCCCGACGCAGAGGCCTTCGGGAAGTTCGTCAAAGAGACGGCCAAGCCGCTTCCGGACAACTACGGACGGATCAAGTCCTACAACCTGGGTCTCATCGAGAAGGAAGAAATCGCGGAGGCGGGGGTATGACGCCGGAGGAAGTCCTCA
>JBDHLC010000130.1:0-2064 GCA_039586075.1 Gemmatimonadota bacterium
GAAGCCCGAAGGTTTTTCCAGAGCAGGTACCAGCGCCTCCTCGTTGACGAGTTCCAGGACACCGATCCCGTGCAGGCCGAGGTAATGCTTTTACTCACAGCCACGGACCCTGAAGAGAAGGACTGGAAACGGTGCGTCCCCCGCCCCGGATCCCTCTTCGTCGTGGGCGACCCGAAGCAGTCCATCTACCGCTTCCGCCGCGCCGACATCATGATCTACAACGAGGTAAGGCGCATCATCACGGGAGGCGGCAAAGGTGAGAAGCTTGAGCTGTCGGCCAACTTCCGTTCCCGGGCAGAGCTCCTCGAGTGGGTCAACCGGGTGTTCGCTCCGCGCTTCCCCGCATCCGAGACCGATGAGGCGCCTCGCTATGTTGAACTTCATTCCGGAAAGAATTTTACGGTAGCCCCCGACCTGTACAACATCCGCACCCTTCCCATACCGGCGACCTGCACCAACAAGCAGCTCATCAGTCAATACGAGACCCAGAGGATCGCCAGGACCATCAGGAACCTCGTCGACACTGGCGCCACCGTTACGGGAAAGGACGGCAACCCGCGGCCGTGCGCCTTCGGGGATTTCCTGGTCGTGACCATGAAAAGGGAGCACCTCTCCCCCTTCGCAAGCGCCCTCGACCGGTTCTCCATCCCCCACCAGATCACGGGGGGGTCGGCCCTTGGAGCCGTAGACCAGCTTTACGAACTGTACCTGGTGGTGCGCGCAGCCGCGAGGCCCCACGACCCGGTGGCCATGGTCGCGGTTTTAAGGAGCGAGCTTTTCGGCGTCGCGGACGCCGACCTGCTGGATTACCGCCTGGCACAGGGCGAATTCCGCTGGGACCGCCCGGTGCCCAAAGAACTGAGTAGGCGGCAAGTTGACCTGTTTACTGATGTGTGCGACCGCCTGCGCCGCTACTCGTTCTGGCTGTCCACTTTAGCCCCGGTACCAGCGCTGGAACGCATCACAGAGGACCTTGGGCTCACCGGTATGGCCGCCGCCTTTGAGGACGGCGATCTCAGGGCCGGGAGCCTTTACAAGACCATGGAGATACTCCGTGGAGCCTGGGCCCAGAGGCCCATCCTGGACCACGTTATCGAGACCATCCATCGCCTCGTCACCGGTGAGGAAGAGCACGACGGCATCGCAGCGCGCCCAGAGCCGGCGTCCTTTGTAAAGGTCATGAACCTGCACAAGGTCAAGGGGCTTGAAGCGCCTGTGGTCTTCCTCGCCACGCCGGCGGGAAGCTGGAGCACCGCCCCATCCCTTCACATCGTCCGTACCGGTGAAGCTGACGGCGGTGAGGTGGCTGGCTACACCGAGGTGGTCGGGCCCGACACCGGGTACGGCCGCGGCCCCGTCGTGGCCCTGGCGCCCGGGTGGAGCGACACCTGGGCCCCGCGCGAGCAGGCCTTTCTGGAGGCGGAGCTGACAAGGCTGCTCTATGTCGCGGCCACCCGTGCGGGCAGTATGCTGGTCGTCTCCCACATTGAGGGTATGGGCGGCTCTCACCCCTGGACCTATTTCAACGATCATCTGGAAGGCGCCACGCCTCTTGATGACCCGGAAGACCTCGAGCCGCCGGGACTATTGGAAATTCCCCTTGGGCTGGATGACGACGGAGACCCTGCGGCCTACGAGGGGAAATGGACCACGCTGAAAGGCAAGACCTGGGACAAGGAGTTCCCGTCGAGGCTCGTTGCGAAAACTTCCGGGACACCCGGTACACCCGCCGGGGAGCACGGCACCGAGTGGGGCACGGTCATCCACAAACTACTCGAAGCAGCGGGGGATAAGGAGACCGCTGGCGATCCAGGCATCCTGAAGAAGCTCGCCGTTAGCTTCCTGCTTGACGCGGAGCTGTCAGCGGAGCACGCTGACGAAGCCGTGAGGACTGTCCAGTCTGTTACAGCATCGGACATCTGGAAGAAAGCGGGGAGTGCAAAACAGGTGCTGCGGGAGGTGCCGTACACGAGGATCAAAAAGCTAAAGCCCCGCGGCCCCGTGCTGGAGTCGGGCGTCATGGACCTGGTGTTCGAGGAGGACGACGGCTGGGTCATCGTGGAC
>JBDHLC010000075.1:0-8227 GCA_039586075.1 Gemmatimonadota bacterium
CGCGCTCAAGGTCCTCAAGCCCGAGCTCGCCGCCGTGGTGGGCGCGGAGCGGTTCCTGGCCGAGATCGAGACCACGGCCAACCTGCAGCATCCCCACATCCTGCCGCTCTTCGATTCCGGAGAGGCCGACGGCTTCCTCTTCTACGTGATGCCCTACGTGGAGGGGGAGAGCCTGGCCGATCGCCTGGCGCGGGAGCGTCAGCTCCCGGTGGACGAGGCCGTTCGCATCGGCAGAGATCTCGCGGAAGCCCTGGACTACGCGCACCGGCAGGGCGTCATCCACCGCGACATCAAGCCGGCGAATATCCTCATGAACGAGGGTCGGCCCCTCATCGCCGACTTCGGGATCGCCCTGGCGGTGGGCTCCGCGGGCGGCGCACGCCTCACCGAGACGGGCCTCAGCGTGGGCACGCCGTACTACATGAGTCCCGAGCAGGCCACCGGCGATCAGTCCATTCGACCGGCGAGCGACACCTACGCACTGGCCTGCGTCGTCTTCGAGATGCTCGTGGGTGAGCCGCCCTACCCGGGAGCCACCGCCCAGGCGGTGCTGGGAAGGATCATCGCAGGTGGTCCGGTGTCCGCGACGGAGCAGCGCCCCACCGTTCCGGCCAACGTCGACGCCGCCATCCGCCGTGCCCTGGAGAAGCTGCCCGCGGACCGCTTCGCGAGCACGTCCGACTTCGGCCGCGCCCTCGGTGACGAGTCCTTCAGGCACGGTGCCGCCGTCAAAGCCGGGGCGCTTGCCGGCGCGGGGAGCAAAAACCTCACCACCGCCCTCGCGGCGAGCACGGTGCTCTTCGCCGCAGCCCTGGCCTGGACGGTGCTGCGACCCGCCGAGGTGCCCCAGGTCGCCCGCTACTCGGTGTCGCTTCCAGACGGCCACGTGGTCTCGGCGAACTACGGAGCGAACCTGACCATCTCCCCCGACGGGTCCCGGTGGGTGTACGTAGCGCCGAACGAAGCGGGCGCCACCGTGATCTGGGTTCGGAGGCGGGACCAGCTCGACCCCGTGGAGATCCCCGGAACCGAAGGCGCCAGGTCCCCGTCGTTCTCTCCGGACGGGGAGCGGATCGTCTTCCAGACAAGCACGCCCAGAACCCTCAAGACCGTGTCCCTGCAAGGTGAGCCTCCCATCACGGTCCTGGACGACGGCATCGGCGTGACAGGGTCCTCGTGGGGAGCGGACGGCTATCTCTACTACACGGACATGGCGCAGAACATCCGTCGGGTGCGAGCGGCCGGGGGGGAGCCCGAGACGGTGTCCACCCTGAACCAGGACAACGGCGAGACCAGGCACGTCTTCCCCCAGGCCCTCCCAGGCGGACGCGGTGTGCTCTTCACGATCTGGAAAGGTACCGGCGCCCGGGAGACGATGGAGATCGCCGTGGCAGACCTGGCCACCGGGCGCCATGAAGTGCTCGTGCCCGGCATGTTCGCCCGCTACGCCACTTCGGGACACCTGGTGTATGTCTCGTCCGGGGATGCGCTGCTGGCGGTTCCCTTCGACGTGGACCGACTCGAGCTGGACGGAGCGCCGGCTGCCCTCGCAGAACGGTTCAACCCCCAGTCACTCAGCGCGTTCGATCTGGCCGTCTCCGAGGAGGGCACGCTCCTGTACCATCCGGATCAGGGCTCGGGGGAGGACCAGCTCGTCTGGGTGGACAGGGACGGCACCCGGGAGGTGGTGGACGAGACGTGGAGCGGTACGTTCGAGTCCCCGTCGCTCTCCGGCGACGGCTCGCGCGTGGCCGTCGGCGTGGAAGGGAGCGCCGGCTCCGAGGTGTGGATCAAGACCCTGGATCGGGGCCCGAGCCAGCGACTCACCGTGGGCGAGGGGTCTGAGGCACGGCCTGTGTGGTCCCCCGACGACCGCACGGTGATGTACTACTCGAGCAACAGAGAAGGTGCCTCGGTACCCACCTCGCTCTGGTCGAGGCAGGCAGACGGTAGTGGCGTTCCCACCCAACTCTTTGAATTCGAACGGGACATCGTGGAAGCCGAATGGTCCCCGGACGGCGAATGGCTCGTCTTCCGCACCAGCGCGTTCGGTCTGAGCGAGATCTACGCCATTCGCCCCGGGACGGACCAGGACGCCACTCCTCTCGTCCTGGCGGAGGACGCCGGTCTCTTCGGCCTCGCCCTGTCGCCGGATGGAGCGTGGCTGGCCTACAATTCGGCCGAGTCGGGACGCGACGAGGTCTACGTCGTGCCCTTCCCGGACGCCACCTCCGGAAAGCGGATCGTGTCGACGGGTGGGGGCTTCGGCGCCGTGTGGGCCCACAGCGGTAGAGAGCTCTTCTACGTGTCTCCGGAAGGCAACATGATGGCCGTCGACGTCACCACCGACCCGACCTTCACCCCCACCGGCCAGCCGCGTGTCCTCTTCCCGGCCCAGGGGTACCTCACCAACAACCTGACCGCGCACTACGACATTTCGGGGGACGACCAGCGGTTCATGATGATCCAGCGCACCGGTGGAAGCGCCGAGTCCGCCAAGGTCATCGTCGTGGAGAACTTCTTCGAGGTCCTACGGGCCAGGTTCGAGAACTGATGTCGGAGATCATCACCCGCCTCAACGCGGCTCTGGGAGGCCGCTACGCCATCCACCGCGAGCTGGGCGAAGGCGGCATGGCCACGGTGTTCCTGGCCGACGACCTGAAGCACGAGCGGAAGGTCGCCCTCAAGGTCCTCAAGCCCGAGCTCGCCGCCGTGGTGGGTGCCGACCGCTTCCTCGCCGAGATCAAGACCACGGCCAACCTGCAGCACCCCCACATCCTGCCGCTGTTCGACTCGGGGGAGGCGGACGGATTCCTCTTCTACGTGATGCCGTACGTCGAGGGCGAGAGCCTGAGGGACCGGCTCGACCGGGAACGGCAGCTTCCGGTGGACGAGGCGCTCCGGCTCGTGACGGACGTGGCCGAGGCTCTGCACTCGGCGCACGAGCAGGGCGTGATCCACCGCGACATCAAGCCGGCGAACATCCTGATGTCGAAGGGCAGGCCACTGGTGGCGGACTTCGGCATCGCCCTGGCGGTGAGCGCCGCGGGAAGCGGCAGGCTCACCGAGACCGGGCTCTCCATGGGCACGCCGTACTACATGAGTCCCGAGCAGGCGTCGGCCGACCGGGAGCCCAGCGCTGCCAGCGACGTGTATGCGTTGGGCTGCGTGCTGTACGAGATGCTGGTGGGTGAGCCGCCGTACACGGGTGCGAGCGCGCAGGCGGTGCTGGCGAAGATCCTCACGGAGGACGCGCGCTCGGCCACGAAGGCCCGGCCGTCGATCCCCGCGCACGTGGACGCGGCCATCCGGCGGGCCCTGGAGAA
This sequence comes from Gemmatimonadota bacterium, assembly GCA_039586075.1. Lineage (GTDB taxonomy): Bacteria > Gemmatimonadota > Gemmatimonadetes > Longimicrobiales > Gaopeijiaceae > Gaopeijia. The sequence goes on from JBDHLC010000075.1 coordinate 3,327, forward strand.
GTTGCCGGCGGACCGCTTCACCTCCGCCCACGACTTCGCGCAGGCGCTCGCCGATGCGTCGTTCAGGCACGGTGCGGAAGCGGCGGAGGCCGCGGCGGAAGGCGCCGGCGGCGCCGGGTGGTGGAAGGGGCTGGCGGCCACCATGACGGTCGTCGCCGCGGGGTTCGCGCTTACCGCCGGCTGGGCGCTCTCGCGGCCCGATCCGCCGGCGGACGTCGCCCGCTTCCAGATCGATCTCCCGGAAGGAAGCACACTTCGCGGGGCAACCTGGCAGCCCCTGGCGATCTCCCACGACGGCTCGTTCGTGGTGGCCAACGTCCGAACGAACGAGGGGGATCAACTCTACCGCCGGAACCTCGACGAGCTGGAGATGATCCCGATCCGCGGGACGGAAACCGTCGGGAGTTTCACCCTGTCCCCCGACGGGCAGTGGCTGGCGTTCAACGACTTCACGAACCAGCAGCTGGTGAAGATCTCGGTCGACGGTGGTCCGGTGACCACCGTCGCCCCGACCCCCGGCACCGGCACGACCATCGGCATCGCCGGATTCACGTGGACGTCCGCAGGGTGGATCGTCTACTCCTTCGGTTCGTATCGCGGCCTGCAGAGGGTGAGGGACCTGGGCGGTGACTGGGTGCCCCTCACGGATCCGCCGGAAGGCGAGCGGCACAGAAGCCCGAGCCCCATGCCCGACGGCGAGACGATCCTCTTCGAGATCGAGCGCCAGGGCGGCGACAGTGAAGTCGCCATCGTGCGGCCGGGAACCGGCGAGTACGACGTGCTCACCACGGGGAGTGACCCCAAGTATGTACGGGGCGGCTTCCTGCTGTTCCGGAGAGAAGACGCCCTGTGGGCCGCACCGCTGGCCGCCGACTGGCGCTCGCTCACTCAGGAGCCCTTCCCGGTGGTGGAGAACGTGGGCGCACCCTACGACTACTCCTCGGTCTCGGCCGACGGCACCCTCCTCCACCTGGCGGGCGCGGTGAACGCAGGGGCGGGTGGTCGTCTGGCCGTCGTGGATCTCGAGGGCCGGCTGGACGTGCTCCCCCTGGGCCCGCGGGCCATGACGTACGTCAGCCCCACCTGGTCGCCGGACGGGGAGTCGGTGGTGTTCGAGAGCGGGGAGCAGATCTACACGTACAGCACCCTGCTCAACACGACGCCGCGCCAGATCACGTTCGAGGGCGCGAATGCCTACCCCGTCTATTCCCCGGACGGGACACAGGTCGTGTTCGGATCCGCACGCACGGGAACGAGCCTCTTCGACCTCTTCGTCAAAGACCTGACCGGCGACGCCCCACCACGCTCGCTGCTGACACGGGACGGCAACCAGTTCCCTACGGACTGGCCCTCCGACACGCTCATCGTCTTCGTCGAAGGAGCGGAGGGCGCAGGCGATCTGTGGATCCTGGACCTCTCCGACCCCGGCGAGCCGGAAGCGAGACCGTACCTGACGTCGGAAGCAGATCTGAATGACGCAATCATCTCGCCCGACGGGCGGCATGCGGCGTACGTGGCGAGGGAATCGGGAGGTGAGGACGTCTACGTCCGCAGCTTCCCGAACCCGGGCGTGCAGACACCCCTGGACTCGGACGGCGTCGGCCGGATTGCCGCCTGGTCTCAGGACGGCATGACCGTGTACCACCGCAAGGGCACGGACCGTCTCATGGTGGCGTCACGCCTACAGCGGGAGCCCGTCGTCTCGGTAGCTTCACTGGACACCCTCTTCAACGTACCCAACCAGATGCTGTTGCCGCTCGTCCCGAGATCGTTTCACCCGGCCACGGAGCGCTGGATCATGGTCGTCTCGCAGGACGCCGCGGACGGGTCCGGCGAAGCGGAGACCCACCTCGTCCTCGTCCAGAACTTCTTCGAGGAGCTTCGGCGGCGGGCGGAGGGCAACAACTGAGCGGGCTGGCTCTTCCCGGGGTCACGGCCCCATCATCGGGCGTCGACCTCCGGCCCCCTCCACCGCAGTACTTCTGCTCCTGCCCATGAGCAACACCGCAGTAGAACGCATCAACGCTGCGTTGTCCGGCCGCTACCGCATCGAGCGCCAGCTCGGCGAGGGCGGCATGGCCACGGTGTACCTCGCCGAGGACCTTCGCCACCAGCGCCAGGTGGCCATCAAGGTCCTGAAGCCGGAGCTGGCCGCGGTGCTGGGCGCCGAGCGCTTCATCCAGGAGATCACCACCACCGCGCAGCTGCAGCACCCCCACATCCTTCCCCTGTTCCACTCGGGGGCGGCGGACGGCTTCCTCTTCTACGTCATGCCGTACATCGAGGGAGAGACGCTACGGGACAGGATGGACCGGGAGAAGCACCTGTCGGTGGACGAGGGCGTGCGCATCGCCCGGGAGGTGGCCGACGCGCTTGACTACGCGCACCGGCGTGGGGTGATCCACCGGGACATCAAGCCGGAGAACATCCTGCTCCACGACGGACGCCCCATGGTGGCGGACTTCGGGATCGCCCTGGCGGTGAGCGCGGCGGCGGGGGGGCGGATGACCGAGACGGGCATGAGCCTGGGGACGCCGTATTACATGAGCCCGGAGCAGGCCACGGCGGAAAAGGAGCTCACCGGGCGCTCGGACGTGTACTCGCTGGCCAGCGTGCTGTACGAGATGCTTGCGGGAGATCCGCCGCACATGGGTTCCTCGGCGCAGCAGATCATCCTGCGGATCATCACGGACGAGGCCCGCCCCCTCGGGGACGTGCGGAAGTCGGTGCCCGAGAACGTGGCGACGGCGGTGGCGAGGGGCCTGGAGAAGCTGCCCGCGGACCGGTTCGACACGGCCCGTGAATTCGCCGACGCGTTGAGCGACCCGGCATTCACCACGGTGGCAGCCAGAGCTTCCGGGGGCGGCCGCGCCACGCCGGGCCGGCGCTCGAGAGCGCTCGTTGCGAGCCTGGCCGCGACAACGCTCGTGGCCACGCTCCTCGCCGCCTGGGGCTGGCTCCGACCCCAGCCGAAGCCCGTGGCACGCTACGGGCTTGCGCTCCCGGCGGACCGGGCCGTGATGACCCACGAATTCTCGCAGCTCTCCCTCGCTCCGGACGGGTCGTGGTTGGTCTACCGGGGGCCCGGTGACGGCCCGGGGCAGACGCAACTGTGGGTCAAGGCGAGGGACGTCCTGGAGGCGACGCCAATTCCCGGCACGACTGGAGCGTTCTCGCCCTCCGTGTCGCCCGACGGGGCGTGGATCGCCTTTACCGCCGCGGGGCAGCTGCGCAGGGTCCCGGCCGTCGGAGGCTCCGCCGTGACCATCGCGGACAGCGTCGGTTGGGGACAAAGCGTCTGGCTGGAAGACGGCACGGTCGTCTACCCGGACGGCGTCTGGCGACTGCGGCGCGTGCCTGCGGGTGGCGGGACGCCCGAGGTGGTGTTCACGCCGGAGCTCGGCCGGTACGCCTCTCCACTGTCGCCTCTCCCCGGGGGCCGGGGCCTCCTGTTCATCCACTGCGACAACAACTGCACGGCCACATCCGAACTCTGGGTCGCCGACAGCCGCTCCGGCGCGACCAAGATGCTTCTTCCGGAAGTGAGCTGGGCGACCTACGCCGACGGTCGCCTGCTCTTCGTGCGACAGGACGGAGCCGTCTTGGGTGTGCCGTTGGACCTGGGCACGTTCGAGCTGGGCGGCGCTCCCGTGCCGCTTCTCGATGGCGTGACGGTAGGCACCACGGCACAGGTCACGCGGAGCGCCTCCGGCACGCTGGCGTACCTCGCCGGGGCCGTCGGGAGCGACCGGAGCGAGGCGGTGTGGGTATCGCGAGACGGGGGTGCCGTCCCGGTGGACCCGGATTGGGTCTTTCGTCCTTCCACCAATTCCGGATGGGCCCTCTCCCCCGACGGCACCCGGTTGGCCCTCAGCGTCTTGGACGAGGCAGGTACCGAGAACGTCTGGATCAAGGAGTTGGACCGGGGCCCGGCGTCACGGCTGACGTTCAGTGATCTCCAGGACATCCGTCCGCGCTGGGCGCCGGATGGGCGTGCGGTGACGTTCCTCTCCGATCGCGCAGGAGACTTCGACCTCTATCGGCGGTGGGCCGACGGCACAGGGACGGACTCCCTCATGCTCCACTTGGACGCCCCGATCTTCGAGGCCGTCCCGTCCTCTGATGGGCAGTGGATCGTCATGCGGACGGGAGGACAGGACAACCTGCGCGACATCATGGCACTTCGGGTAGGAGAGGACACGGTGCCCAGGCCCCTGCTGACGGCTCCCTACGACGAGGAGGCGCCGGCACTCTCGCCCGATGGCCGCTGGCTGGCCTACGTTTCCAACGAGACGGGGCAGCGGGAGGTGTTCGTGCGGCCGTTTCCCGACGTCGAGGCGGGCAAGTGGCAGGTCTCGACCAACGGGGGCGTCAGCCCTGTGTGGGCCCACAGCGGCCGGGAACTGTTCTTCGTCGACGGCGCACGGGAGATGGTGTCACTGGAGGTGCTGCCCAGTGCGGTGTTCCAGCGCGGGGGTCAGCGCGTCCTCTTCAGCGTGGACCGGTACCGGCGGACGGAAAACATAGCGTACTTCGACCCGAGCCCGGACGACCAGCGGTTTCTGATGGTGCGACCGCACGAGGAAAGCGCCTCAGGAGGGTCGGAGCCGTCCGCCCCGGTGTTGGTGATCGTGGAGAACTGGCTGGACGAAGTGGATCGGATCATGAACCGGGGAAGCCGATGAGCGAACCCGTCGTCCGCCTGAACGCAGCCCTCGAGGGCCGCTACCGCATCGAGCGCCAGCTCGGCGAGGGCGGCATGGCCACGGTGTACCTCGCCACCGATTTCAAGCACAATCGGCGGGTCGCGCTCAAGGTCCTCAAGCCCGAGCTCGCCGCCGTGGTGGGCGCGGAGCGGTTCCTGGCCGAGATCGAGACCACGGCCAACCTGCAGCATCCCC
>JBDHLC010000131.1:0-3240 GCA_039586075.1 Gemmatimonadota bacterium
CACGGCGAGCACATCGTCACCCACAAGGACGGCGACCTCTACGACCTCACCGTCGCCTTCATGCTCGCCTTCCCCTACGGCACCACCCGGGTCATGTCCAGCTTCGCCTTCGAGAACCCTGAGGGAGGGCCGCCCACTGTCCCAGGGACGGAGGAGATCCTGTCCGTGCACGGCGAGGACGGGCTTCGCTGCAACGACGGCACCTGGGTCTGTGAGCACCGGCGTGCCTCCATCGCCCCCATGGTGCGCTTCCGGAGCATCACCGCCGGCGCTCCGGTGCAGAACTGGTGGACCGGCACCCCCTCGCAGATCGCCTTCAGTCGGGGGGATCGGGGGTTCTTCGCCCTGAACCGGGACGAGTCGGCGCCCCTGGAGGCGTCCCTCCAGACGGGGCTCCCGGCGGGGACCTACTGCAACGTCCTGGACGGCGTCCTCCGCGACGGCGGCTGCACCGGGACCGCCGTGACGGTGGGCCCGGACGGGGTGGCGGAGGTGGCCGTGCCCTCCATGCGCGCGCTGGCGCTCCACGTGGACGCACGGGTGGAGTAGGACCATGACCGAGATCGACCGGCTCCGCGACCTGGCCACCGCGCTGGGAATCCACACCCGCTTCCTGGATGGGATGCACCGCCCCGTCACGCCGTCCCCCGAGACCCTGGTGCGCATGTGCTCCGCTCTGGGGTCGCAGATCCATGGGCCCGCCGACGCGGCCGAGGCACTCCGGGCGCTGGAGGCGTCCCGGAGCGACGGCATCCCCCCGGTGCTCGTGGCGTGGGACGGCGTCCTGCCCCCGGTGGCCACCGGCCCGGGGTCGGTCACTCAGGTGGAGCTCGTTCTGGAGGACGGGGCCACCGCCCCGGTCCGCTTGGACGACGGCGCGGTGCTGGCCGGAGAGACCCTCCCCCCGGGATACCACCGCCTCACGGTGGAGCGGAACGGAGCCCTGGAGCGGGCCACCGTGATCTCCGCCCCGGTCCGGGGCTGGCGCCGCCCCGGGACCCACGCCAGCTGGGGGGTGGGAACCCACCTGGCGGCGCTCCGCTCTCGGCGGAGCCGGTCCCTGGGAGACCTGAAGGACCTGGAGACCGTGGCCCACTGGGTCCAGGCCCGGGGCGGTGACCTGGTCACCGTCCTCCCCCTCCTGCCCACCTTCAACGGGGAGTGGCCCGAGCCGTCGCCGTATTCGTGCGTGAGCCGGCTCTTCTGGTCCGAGCTGGTCCTGGAGCTGGGGAAGCACCACGTCCCGGTGCCGGAGCGGGTGTCGTCGCTGGACGTGCGGCGCGCCGACGCCGAGGTGCGGGCGGCGCTTCGCGACCGCGCGGTGCCGGAGGACGACTGGAAGGACGAGGAGCTGGTGCGCTACGCCCGATTCCGCGGAGCCTCCGTGAAGCTGGGCCGGAACTGGCGGGAGTGGCCGGACGGGGCCCGGGAGGGTCGGCTCTCCGACGAGCACGTGGATGCCGAGGAGGCGCGCTTCCACCTGGTGGCCCAGGTGGAGACCCGGAGGCAGCTGGAGGCTCTGCGGCGCAGGCTCCAGGAGCGGCGCGTCCGGGTGGGGCTGGACCTGGCGGTGGGCGTGCACCCCGACGGCTACGACGTGTGGTCCCGCCAGTCCCTTTTCGCCACCGGGATGTCGGTGGGCGCGCCGCCGGACCCCGGCTTCCCCAGCGGACAGGACTGGGGCTTCTCACCCGTGCACCCGCGGGCGTCCCGGGAGGAGGGACACCGATACGTCGCCCAGGCCATCGCGCACCAGGCGGGGCTGGCCGGGGTCCTGCGGGTGGACCACATCATGGCCTGGACGCGCCTCTACTGGATCCCCCACGGAATGCGGCTCCACGAGGGGACGTACGTGAGCTACCCGGAGGAGGAGCTCTTCGCCATCCTCTCGCTGGAGTCCCACCGGAACCAGTGCGAGGTGGTGGGCGAGAACCTGGGCACCGTCCCGCCGGAGATCGGGGAGGCCCTTCCCCGGCACCGCATCTGGGGGATGTACCTGGCCATCTTCGCCCCACGTTGGCCGGGTGGATCGCCGGCGTGGACATCGACGAGCGCGTGCGCTGCGGCCTCCTGGAAGCCGACGCGGCGCCGGCCGAGCGGACGTCCCGACAGCAGGCGGCGGAGCATTTGGCCACTTCCCTCGGGGGAAGCCTGGAAGACCTTCCGGACCTCCTGGAGCGCCTCCTGGCCTGGCTCGGCCGGTCCGAGAGCCCCCTGGTGGTCCCCTGGCTCGAGGACCTCTGGCTCGAGGAAGAACAGGTGAACCTCCCGGGGACCCGGTCGTCGGAGCGCCCCAACTGGCAGCGCCCCATGGCCCGGCTCCTGGAGGAGTTCATGGAAGACCCGGCGGTGGAGGAGCGTGTGCGCGTCCTGGACCAGGCCCGCCGGGCATCGGAGCGCGCATCGTGACCCGGGCCACCTCCCCCACTCGACCGAAGCCCCGGCTCTCCTTCTGGGAGATCTGGAACATGAGCTTCGGCTTCCTGGGCATCCAGTTCGGCTTCGCGCTTCAGAACGCCAACGTCAGCCGGATCTTCGAGACGCTGGGCGCTAGCGTGGAGGCCATCCCCATCCTCTGGATCGCCGCGCCGGTGACCGGGCTCCTGGTGCAGCCCGTGGTGGGGTACTTCAGCGACCGGACGTGGAACCGGCTGGGGCGCCGGCGGCCCTACTTCCTGGGCGGCGCCATATTCGCGTCGCTGGCCCTCATCGCCATGCCCAACTCCCCGGCGCTGTGGGTGGCCGCGGGGATGCTCTGGATCATGGACGCCTCCATCAACGTGAGCATGGAGCCCTTCCGGGCCTTCGTCGGGGACAACCTCCCCTCGGAGCAGCGGACCACCGGCTTCGCCATGCAGAGCTTCTTCATCGGGACGGGGGCGGTGGTGGCGTCCATGCTCCCGTGGATGCTCACCAACTGGTTCGGGGTCAGCAACGAAGCGCCGGAGGGCGTGATCCCGGACTCGGTGCGGCTCTCCTTCTACCTGGGCGCCGGGGTGTTCTTCCTGGCCGTGCTCTGGACGGTCTTCCGGTCGCGGGAGTACTCCCCGGAGGAGATGGCGTCCTTCGAGGAGAACCAGGAGCGGGAGGCGGCGGCCCCGGAGCTGACCACCGAGGCGGAGTACCGGGAGCGGGGCCGCGCCCAGGTGCGGTGGGGCGCCGGGTTGGCCCTGGCGGGCGCCGGCGCGTCGTGGTGGCTCCACACCCGTGAGCTGGCCGAGCCCATGGTCCTGAGCATCG
>JBDHLC010000036.1:0-30206 GCA_039586075.1 Gemmatimonadota bacterium
ACGAGCCGCGCGCCCCCGATGATGGGGACCGGCGCGCCGTCGGCCAGCCCGATGCGCCGCGAGTAGAAGAGCGTCCCCCGGTCGGTGCCGGTGTCGAATCCGAAGATCCCGGCCCGCTCCTGGAAGAAGGGCCGCTTCTCGTCGAAGAAGAGGGAGAATCGCGTGAGGTTCACCTGTTGCTGGTCCGCCTCCACCGCCGCGAAGTCGGTGTTGAGCGTGAGGTCCAGCGTCAGGTTCGGGTTCGGGTTGATCTTCATGTCCAGCCCGAACTCTTCGCTGTTGTCACGCAGCGGATCCCAGCGATCCTCCGCCTCCGTCAGCTCCCAGCTGCGGTTGCGTCCGAAGAGGGCGTAGGGCGTGACGTACACCGGGTTCCGCGGCTCCAGACCGCGCAGCCGCACGTCCTGGAAAGCGGACACCCGCGTATAGGACTCGGTCCGGGGGATGGCGGGAAAGGTCCAGCGGTGCTCCGCCTCGGGCTCGTAGGCGTACGTCATCATCCCCATGATCACCGACCCGTCGGGCTCGGTCTCGAACCGCAGGCTCGAGAAGGGGATCCGCATCTCGGCGGACCAGCCGTCGTCCAGGAACTCCGTCTCCAGGTCCCAGAAGGTGTTCCACGAGGTTCCCCGTGGGCCGCCGGCGCCCCGCTCCTGCATGCCGTCGCCGCTGACGCTCATGTCCATGCGCGCCCCCAGGGGAAGGCCCACGAATCGGACCGCGTTCTCCTTGTCGTGGAAGGTGTCCAGGAAAACGCCGAAGCTGTCGTCTCCGTTCCACGAATCCCGGGTGAGCGTGAAGGCTCGGATGGCGTCCGGATCGTCGTGGTAGAACCGTGCCGCCACGTACAGGGCCTCGTCGTCGTAGGCGACCTTCAGCCAGATCCTCCGGTCCGAGTCCCCCCGGTAGGTGGGCTCGTACATGGTGAGCGGGAGGGGTGGGACCGCGCCCCACGGCGCGTCGTCCACCTGCCCGTCGAACTCCACCGGGGCGGTGAGCCGGGCCAGATCCACGACGCCTCCCGCCTCCGGGGCCTGCATGCCGGCGGAGAGGCTCGAAGGGGGCGCCACTTTGGAGCCCTGCGCCCGCAGGCCCCGGGGCGCGAGGAGGCCGGTCAGCAGACCGGCGACCAGGAGGATGACGGCGGGGAGGCGGATCGGATGGCTCATAGCGGAGAAAAAAAGCACCGTGGGGTCCCGACGCGCCACCCCCCCCGGACGCCTTGATCCGGGCGCCCCCGGAGAGGTAACCTGGCGCCATGCCCATCTACGAATACGCCTGCGACGACTGCGGGCACGAGTTCGAGTTCCTGGTCCGGGGCTCCCAGGTCCCGGCGTGTGCCCAGTGCGGGAGCCAGGAGCTCACGAAGAAGTTCTCGCTTCCCAGGGTCCATTCCGAGTCGACCCGGGCCCGAAGCCGGTCGGCGGCGCGGAAGCGGGATCAGAAGCTCGGGAGCGAGCGCATGCACGAGCGCGTGGAGTACGAGAGCAGTCACGACGACTGATCCTCGGTCCGGAACCGCACCCGGCGTGTCCCCCGGGACAGCCGACTAGCTTCCTCCGTCCGGGCTCCCCGACGACTCGGGTAGCTCGATCCGCGTGCCCGCCGGCACTCCGAAGAGCGGCTTCAGGAGAGCGGCCAGCACCAGCACCCCTCCGAAAGCGCAGACCAGCAGGGGGCCGGTGGCCAGGTCCCACCAGAAGGACGCCCCGATCCCGGCCAGGATGGCCACCGCGCCGGCGCCCCACGCGATGAGCAGCGCCGCGGCCAGGGAGCGCGCGAAGAAGAAGGCGATCACCGCAGGCACCACCAGGGAGCTGAAGACCATCAGGACGCCCGCGATCTCCACCGAGAACGAGATCACCACCCCGAACGAGAGGTAGAAGAGGAAGTCCCAGAGCCGAACGTTGCGGCTCCGCTCCGGGTGGAACGTCACCTCCAGGAATCCGCGCCTGAGCGCGAAGTGGAAGGCCCCCACCAGCGCGTACACGACGGCCATCTTCACGATCTCGTCCCAGCCCACCCAGATGAGCGTGCCGGTGAGGGTCTCCTTGATGTGCTCGGCGCCCTCCGCGGTGAGGCCGGCCAGGAGAATCACCGCCGCGGACGCCACCACGTAGACGATCCCGATGATGGCCTCCTGGGGGACGGCCGACTCCTCCATGCGGGTGAAGCTGAAGACCAACGCGCCCACCAGGGTGGCGCCCATGGCGAACAGCAGGGAGGTGGTGGTTCCCATCTCGATTCCCACCAGGAGAGCCACGGTGGTTCCAAGGGCGGCCACCTGCGCGAAGGCCAGGTCCACGAAGATCACCTCGCGCCGGATGACGTGGAGACCCAGGTAGGCGTGGATGGAGAGGATCACCAGGGCGGCCACCACCGGCGGGATCATCAGGTCGAGCATGGCGTCGTCCCCCTCAGGAGCCCAGGAAGGCGGCGGCGAGGCCTCCGACCCATCCGTCCACCAGCGAGAAGTAGTCGTCGATCCCCTCACGGGCGCCCGGGGAGAGCGGGACGTAGACCACCCGCGCACCCCCGCGCTCCGCCACGGCGTCCACCTTCCCGCGATCGAAGTAGGACGCCGCTAGCAGGACGTCGAGCCCTTCCCCCCGCATGCGGCGGATCAGCTGGGACACGTGGCCGGGCGTCGGTGGGATTCCGGGCTTGGCCTCGACGTAGTCCGCGCAGCTGACCTGGAAACGGTCCTCGAAGTACGCCCAGTTCTTGTGATAGCAGATCAGGCTCTCGCCCCGGAAAGGCTCCGCCTGAGCGAGCCAGCCCCCCAGGCGTTCCACCAGCGGGCTCCCCTCGAACTCGCGGTCCTGGAGGAAGGTGAAGAGGGTGCCGTTCAAGGCGAGCCGCTCCAGCGTGCTCCCGCCCAGCATCTCCAACAGCTCCGCACCGAACAGGCGGCGGTGGACCTCGTCGGCGAAACGGGCGAGGCCCCGGTCGAAGTGCTCCGCGCGGTCCGGGGCCACGCGCTTCAATCCTGTGGTGATGTTGCGTGCCACCTGCAGCGTTCGCAGGGGGTCGGTGGTGAGGTGCGGGTTTCCGAAGATGTGGACGTCGCCCGCGCTCCGGTCCGCGGCGACGGGGATGTCCAGCAGCGCGACCCCGGTGTAGGCGGTGACGTATCCTGGGCCACCCTCCATGACCCGGTTATTCCCGGCCCGGTCCAGCAACGTCGGAGCCCACAGCTCCAGGTCCAGTCCGGTGGTGATGAAGAGGTCCGCGCGCCGCAGGTCCAGGGCGAAGCTGGGCTTCGGGCGCACGAAGTGGGCATCTTCGTTGGGGTTCGCGATGGAGCTGGCTTCCACCTCCGCGCCACCGACGTGCCGCGCGATCTCGGCGTAGATGGGGAGCGTGGCCACCACCCGCACCGGTGCTGCCGTTGGCGCTGGGGTCGCGGATTCCACCGCGGGGGCGGCCGACGGGTGTCCATCCGGCCCCAGGGCCAGCGCCGCCAGACCGATCAGGAAGGCGTTCCGCATCAGTAGCTCTCGTGTTTGTGGGGGCCCATGGCGAAGGTGATCTGGAGATAGAAGCGGCCGCGGTCATCCAACCGACTGTGGCCCACCAGGTCGTACTCAGCCCGGACCCGTACGAACTCACTCTGCCACCACGTGAGGGTGGGCCCGGCCAGCCAGGCCGACTCGTCGGGTCCCGCGGGATCTTCCGCCCACTCGAAGCGCCCGCCTGCCCGCCAGCTGCGGGAGAAGCGGAGCTCCGCCATGGACCAGAATCCCACGGCGGAGGTGGCGGGCTCCACCCCGGGGTCCGGAACCTCCGGGGCCACCAGACCGTCCAGGAGCATCACCCCGCCCCGGACATTCAGGCCGCGGTACCGGGAGGCCTCGGGAGGCGCCCAGGTCAGGGACATCTCCAGACCGTAGAGGTTCCTCGAGAAGTCCTGGGCTTCGTCCTCGTATCGGCTGCCGACCCAGCTGGCGCCCAGGTCCAGGTCCACCGCCGGGGTGAGCTGCCAGAATCCGTTCACGTGCCCCAGGACGGTGACGCCGTCCGCCTCCCCGAACAGGTGCTCGGAGGAGGTAGCCGTGACTTCCAGGGTGGCGTCGTACGTTCCCGCCCCACCTCCGAACGGGGCCAGCCACCCCACCGAGGCGCCGGCCTGAGCCAGGGACTCCTCTCCGATGAACGCCTGGTGGGGAAGGGAGCGGCTCTGGAAGGGAAGCGCGTGGCTGTGCCACCGGTTCAGCGTCCCGAAGCGCTGGAAGAAGCGGCCCACCTTCAGGCCGAGACCTCCCGGAAGCCCGACCCACTCCACGTACCCCTCCTCCACCGCGAAGCTGCCGCTGTGATGTCCCTCCTCTCCCTCTTCGCCGTCCTCTTCTCCGAAGGGAGGGATCTCACCCGCGGCCCCGTGCCGTGAGATGAAGACTTTGGCCCTGGAGAAGGGATCCAGGTTCGACATCAGGGAGATTTCGAACTCCCGGGCGTAGAAGTTGTCTGTGGAAGACGCGTCCGGGTCCAGCGACGCGAAGATGTCGCTGTTGAGGCTGATCTCCGGATTCAGGGCCTGCAGGGAACGCTGCCGGCCCACGAACTCTTCCGCCTCCGCGTCGGGAGCGGGCGCCCCGGCCTCGGCGGCGGCCTGAGCCGCGGCCCGGAGCTCGGCCAGGGCGTCCTCCGCCTCGGTGGCGCGGCCGGCCTCCTGCAGGCGAGCCACCTCGGCCCGGAGGCTGTCCACCAGCACCGCCAGGCGCCGCAGCTCAACCCGGAGGGAGTCCGTGGGCTCCTGGGCCACCAGATGCGGTGTCCAGACTGCCATGGCCAGCGTCGCGAGCGCCGACCAGCGGGTCGCCGCCTTCCAATCCCTGATGTTGTGCACGGGTCCTCTCTTTCCACAGACCTGGAAAGACCACCGACCAGGCTGAGAGCGGCCGGGGGCGAAACGCGCCCCGGAATCGGGGCGCCCAAGCTCAGGTCGTGGGAGGCGCCCGGGGCCGGTGCCCCTCCAGGACGGAAACGAGCTCCCAGAGGTCGGCCGGGGCGCGGGCATGGAGGTCCCGGGTGGGATGGGATCGGTCCGAGGCCTGACCCGGGGCCGGGAGGTGCACGCTCCCTTCGATGACGGTACAGAGGGAGTGGTCGTGTCCGGGTACGCAGTCCCCGGGCGCGTGACGGCTTTCCCATACGGGCCCGTCGGCCGGGCGGACGCTATCCAGCAGTGGGCCCGCGATCCCCGTCATGAAGAGGAGAGCCGCCAGAGGCCCGGTCCACGCCCTGCGCGCCAGCCTGCGCATACGATCCATGGATGGAGCGTAGGACTCGGTGGCCACCGATGTCAATCAGACCGTTTCACGCTTGAGCGGAGAGCGGATCTTTTTGGCACGGCCACGCGTTTCACTTCGGGTACGCCCGTGCTTGTGCGGCCCCGCGCATCACGGGATGTTCATGAGCCCTCTGCAACCCGAACGCCAAGAGCCATGCTCCGCTCCTCGCACTACTTCAGCGCCTCGGCCCTCCTCCTGACCCTGACCCTCGCCGCGTGCGGAGGGGGTCCGGCTCCGGCGCCCGCGGCGCCCGCTCCGCCCCGGCCCGCCCAGGAGGAACCGCTGACGCCGCCCCGCTCCGACGAGGAGCCCCAGCCTCCCATGCCGTCGCTGGAGATGGTGGGGCTGGACACGGTCCGGGCCGGTCGCTTCGACCAGGGGAAGATGTGGACCTTCGACGTCCCTCCCGTGCAGTACCTGCAGGAGACCTACGGCATCGCGGCGGACGCCGCGTGGTTCCAGAGCGCCCGGCTGGGAGCGCTCCGGATTCCATCCTGTTCGGCGTCGTTCGTCTCCCCTGACGGACTGGTCCTCACCAACCACCACTGCGGCCGGGAGTTCGTGACCCAGGTCTCCGAGGATGGCGAGGACCTCCTGGACAACGGCTTCTACGCCCGGAGCCGGGACGAGGAGCGCGAGGTCGAGGACTTCCACGCCGACCAGCTCATCGCCATCCGCGACGTGACCGAGCGCATGGACGACGCGGTGGGAGACCGCACCGGGAGCGACCGGGAGGAGCGCATCGAAGAGGAGACCTCCGAGATCGAGGAGGACCTGCTGGAGGAGTTCGGGGGCGAGGACGCGGGGATCCTGGTGGAGGTCATCAGCCTCTACAACGGCGGGCGCTACTCGGCGTACGTCTTCCGCCGCTACGAGAACGCCAAGCTGGTCATGGCGCCGGAGCTGCAGATCGGCTTCTTCGGGGGTGATCCCGACAACTTCACCTACCCGCGCTACAACCTGGACTTCTCCCTCTTCCGCATCTACGACGACGAGGGGAATCCGCTGGATACCTCGGAGTGGTACTTCCCGTGGAGCACCGAAGGCGTCTCCCAGGGAGACGTGGTCTTCATCGTGGGGAACCCGGGCTCCACCTCGCGCCTCCAGACCGTGGCAGAGCTGCTCTTCCGGCGGGACGTGAGCGACAAGGGCGTGCTGGAGTTCCTGAAGCGGCGCGCGGCGGCCCTCGAGGAGTACATCGACACCGATCCGGATCGGGCGGACGAGTACGACCTGCGGAACGACTGGTTCGGCGCCATGAACTCCATCAAGGCCTACACCGGCCAGATCGAGGGCCTTCACGACCCGGTGATCCTGGCGAAGCGCCGCGACACGGAGCGGCAGTTCCTCGAGGCGCTCCGAGCCGATTCGGCTCTCGACCGGCGCTACGGGGGCCTCGTGGAGGAGATGGCGGAGCTCCAGGCCGCCAAGGAGAACTACGCCCAGGGCTTCGGTGCCTTCCTGGCCCTGACGGCCGACGGATTCGCGTCGCCCACGCTGCACCGGGCGCTCCTGGCCTTCCAGGTCCTGAACGCCCGCCAGCAGGGGGCGCCGGACGAGGCGGTGGCCGGGATTCTGGCGGCCATGGACTCGGTGGGCTCGGTCCCGGCGGAGCTGGACGAGTGGCTCATCGAGGCCCGGGTCCAGGAGTTCGTCGAGAGCTACGGTGAGAACGAGCGCTGGGTGTCGGCGATCCTCCGGGGCCGGACGCCCGAAGGCGTCGCCGCGTCCATCGTGGCCAACTCGGTCCTGTCGGACTCCGCGGCCGCCGTGGACGGGATTCGGCGAGGCCTGATCCCGGTGGACGACCCGGCCATCCGGTTCGTGGGCTTCTACGTGCCGGCCTTCGCGCGCTTCCAGCAGGGGTACAGCCAGATCGTCCAGCGCGAGGAGGAGATCGCCGCTCAGCTGGGTCGCGCTCGGTACGAGGTCTACGGCACGGCGCTGCCTCCGGACGCCACCTTCTCCCTCCGCATCGCGGACGGGGTGGTGGAGGGATACCCCTACAACGGGACCGAGGCGCCGCCCCACACCACCTTCTTCGGGCTCTACGACCGGTACCACGCCTTCATGGCGCGCTATGAAGACGACTCTCCGTGGGACCTGCCGGAGCAGTGGCGGACGCCGCCGGAGGGGCTCGACCTGTCCACTCCGGTGAACTTCGTGTCCACCGCGGACATCATCGGCGGCAACTCGGGCTCCCCGGTGCTGAACGTCGACCTGGAGGTGGTCGGCGTGGTCTTCGACGGCAACATCCAGAGCCTGCCCGGCGACTACATCTACCTGCCCGAGCTGAACCGCTCCGTCACGGTGGACGCCCGGGGCATCCTGGCGGCGCTGGAGCACGTGTACGGCATGGACGCCATCGTGCAGGAGCTGCTCCAGGGGGCCGGGGTCACGCGGTAGGACTACGGGAGGCTTCCGGAGACGGGTGCCATGACGCCGTCCAGGCCATGAGGCGCCCATCGGTGCAGGACGTCTGGAGGGCTCCACCACAGGTCCTCCGTTGGTTCAGACAGGGGCTCCAGGGATCGCATACCCTGGGGCCCCTCGCCCTTGCGGTGGCGGTGGGCCTGCTGGCCGGAGCAGGGGCGGTGATCCTCCGGGGCATGATCCGGGGCGTGCAGTGGGTCTTCTTCGACCAGGGGACCCGCCTGGGGGTGTTCACCGGGCTGCCGATCCCGGCGTGGGTGGTGATGGTGGTGTCCCCGGCGGTGGGGCTGCTGGTGGTGACCTGGCTCGTCCGGAGGCTGGCGCCGGAGGCCGGCGGGACCGGGATCCCGGAGGTGCAGTTCGCGGTGCGGATGCGCGGTGCGCGGATTCGTCCCCGGGTGGCGGCCGTCAAGGCGGTGGCCTCGGCCATCAGCATCGGGTCCGGTGGATCGGTGGGGCGCGAGGGCCCCATCGTCCAGGTGGGCTCCAGCCTGGGGAGCGCCGTCGCCCAGTTCGTGGGAATGGGAGCCCAGGAGATGCGCATCATGGTGGCCGCCGGCGCCGCAGGCGCCATCGGCGCCACCTTCAACGCGCCCATCGCCGGGGTCCTCTTCGCCCTGGAGGTGATCCTGGGGAGCTTCGCCGCCCGCTCGTTCGGGCTGGTGGTGGTGGCCTCCGTCACGGCCACCGCAGTGGCGCAGACCGTGCTGGGCACCGAGCCCGCGTTCCGGTTGGTGGAGGAATTCCGGCTGGTCTCGAACTGGGAGCTGGTGCTCTACCCGATCCTGGGTCTCATCACGGGGCTCATCGCGCTCCTGTACGTGCGGTCCGTCTACGGAGTGGGGGACTGGTTCGAGCGCTGGACCGCGCCGTACTGGCTGAAGGCCGCGGCAGGAGGCCTGGTGGTGGGGATCATCGGGACCTTCGCCAGCGACCACCTCTTCGGAGTGGGGCACGAGGGTGTGGAGGCGGCCATGGCCGGGGAGCTCTCCATCGCGCTCATGCTGGCGTTGGTCTTCATGAAGATCCTGGCCACCTCCGTGACCCTGGGCGCCGGGGGATCGGGAGGCGTCTTTGCGCCGGCCCTGTTCATCGGCGCCATGGCCGGGGGCGCCTTCGGAAAGTCGGCCGACCTTCTCCTGCCCACGCTGGCCGCGAGCCCCGGGGCCTATGCCCTGGTGGGGGCCGCGGCTGTGTTCGGAGCCGCCGCCCACGCGCCCCTCACGGCCACCATCATCCTCTTCGAGATGACCGACAACTACCGCATCATCCTCCCCCTGATGTTGGCGGTGGTGCTGGCGCAGCTCGTGGCCTCCCGGATCGATCCCGACTCCATCTACTCCATCAAGCTCCGGCGGAGGGGGGGGCTTGAAGGACCCCGGGAGCCGGGCATCCTGGACTTCGTGCTGGTGGCGGACGCCATGACCGAGGAGGTGCCCCGGGTCTCGCCGGACCTGCCCCTCGGCGACCTGGCGGAGCTGGCCCGCGAGCACGAGGCGCGGAGCTGGGTGGTGCTGGATCCGGACGAGCGGCCGGCGGGGATCATCTCGGTCACCGACCTGGAGCGCGCCATCCTGGAGGGGGGTCTGGAGGAACGAACGGTGGCGGACGTCATGACCCAGGGGCTGGTGACCACCCGGCCCGGGGAGTCGCTGCGGGAGGCCTTTCAGCGGTTCACCGACCGGGACGTCTACCAGATCCCGGTGGTGGACCCCGACGAAGAGGGCAGGGTCGTGGGGGTGCTCCGGCGCACCGAGATGATGTGGGCGTACAAGCAGCTCGCGGACGAGCACGCCCGCCTGCTGGCCCGCACGGACGCCCTTCCGGCCCATTCGCGATTCGAGTCGGTGAACGTGGAGGTCCAGGTCCATCGGGGCCACACGCGACTGTGCGGCCACGCCGTCCGGGAGATCGACGTGCCCGAACACGCCCTCATCGCTCTCCTGCGCCGCGGGGAGCGGGTGGTGGTCCCTCGGGGATTCACCCGCGTGGAGCCTGGGGACGTCCTCACCATCATCACCACCCGGGAGTACGAGCGGGAGCTGCGGGACTGGATCCGGTCCGGCTAGCGCTGGAGGGTCTGCTGGGCGAGCCGCCGGATCGAGCCCGGTGACGCCGAGCGACTTACCGGGAGAGCGACTTGACCGGGCGCGGTGACGCTAGAAGACCCGCACCGAGAGCTGGAAGAGGCGTCCGGGGCGCGGCAGCCCGCACTGATCGTACAGCGCCGTGTCGGCGAGGTTGGACACGGAAGCCCGGGTCTCCATCCGGCGCCCCAACCGGCCCGAAGCCGACAGGTCCCAGACCCGGGACAGCGCGGCGTTGAACCAGTTGCCCCCGTCCAGCTCCACGTCGGCGCCCGTGTCCGGATCCTGGCAGAACTGGGGTCCCGTGTACTCCACCTCCGCCGTGCCGTCGATCCCGGCCAGGATCGGGAACCGGAGGTAGGCGCTCCCGGACTGCTCCGGCATGTTCTCGGGCTCCGAGCTCACGGCGGTGCCGGGGTCGGTGAGCTTCACCGTCTGGAGGGTGAGATCGCCACCGACGCCCACCACGCCGAAGGTCTGGGAGAAGAGGATCTCCACACCGGTGGCCGTGAGCTCGTCGGCGTTGACCCGCTGCCGCAGGCTCAGTTCCCCCGGCAGTGCGCCGGGCACGGTGATCCGCCGAATCGCGCCGTCCAGATCGTTGCGGAAACCCACGAGCTGCAGGTCCCCGTCTCCAAGGCGGGTGGTGATCCCACCCTCCATGGACACCAGGTGCTCCGGCCGGAGGTCCGGGTTGGGGACGAATCGGTTCAGGGCCTCGGAGTAGCTCTCCCGAAGGGAGGGGAAGCGACCTCGCCGGCTCGCCCCCAGGTGCAGGAGGGTCTCCCCGTTCCCCAGGAGAGCCGACAGGCCCGCTCGGGCACCCCAGTCGTCCAGGGTTCCCAGGGACTCCCGCCCGCCCGTCCTGGGCGTGCTGCCACGGTCCCACGCCGCCCCCAGCGTCAGGCGGAGCGCACGGAGGGAGCCGGCATCCTCGGCCAGCCGGACGATGGTCTCGCCCGCCAGGCTCATCAGGCGCTGCTGATACGCGTCTGACACGCCGTCTTGGGTGAGGTCGTGCCGGATATCCGACACGGTAAACGAGCCGCGCAGGTCCGCCCGGGATCCCAGCGTGTGGTCTCCCAGGAGGCGAAGCGTCAGCGTGCGCGAGTCACCCACCTCCACCCCGTCCAGCTGATCGTAGGCGCGGGAGGTGTAGGAGTTGATCTCGGTGGAGCCCACGTCCAGCCCCAGGCTCGCCTCCAGGTCGCCCTGGCCCCACGGCGTGTCCCGGTGACCGGTTCCACCGGAGAGCGCCACGATGGTCCGCCGAATGTCCGGGTACCGCCAGAAGCGCGCGTCCTCGCTCCCCAGCTCCGCCCCGATCCCACGCCGGGCCTGGAAGCTGGACGCGGAGAGGCTCCCCCAGGTGCCGCCGTCCCATCGGTGCCGCACGGCCAGGAACCCGTTGACGCTGGCGGCGTCGGTGTTCAGGCGGAGGTCGTCTCCGGTGTCCAGGGGCTCGGACACGCCACTGGGAAGCGGGAGCCCCGGGGTATCCCGGTAGCTCGCCCCCACCCGGATCATCCCCTCTCCGTCTCCGGTCTCGAACGGAAGGTCGCCCCAGGCGGACAATCCGTACCCCCCGGCGTCGTCCACCGACGCTCCGGCGGACAGCGAGGAGCGGTCCGGGTAGCGCTCACCCCGCCCCACGTTCATCTCCACCACGCCCCCCAGGACGTTGGGACCGTGCAGGAGGGTGGAGAGCCCCCGGACGAAGGTCACGTCGGCGGCCGCGCCCACCGGCAGTACGCTCACGTCGGTGCGCCCGTCCCAGCTCAGGGTCAGGGGCACGCCGTCGAAGAGCACCGCCACCTGGCGGGATTCGGATCCCCGCACCGTCACCTCCGCCTCTCCGCGGGAATTGGTCCGCACGTGCAGCATGGGCAGCTCGCGCAGCACCTGCTCCGTGGTGGCCGCCGCGGGCAGGGAAAGGGAATCCAGCGTGATCTCCACGGCGCTGGCACCGCCCACCGTGGTCACCGGCCGGCTGGCCTGGACACGGATCCCTTCTACCCGGAAGACGGTGGTGTCCGGGGGAGGCAGGGTGTCCCGCACCTGGGCTCCAGACGGTGCCGGAGCCAGGGCGCTCGCGGCCACCGTGGCCAGGGCGAGGAACCGGGCGGACGACATGCGGACTCCTTTCGGGAGAGAGCGTAGAGGGGTGGACTGGACTCGGGGGGGTGCCAGACCCCTTCCGTCGTTTCCGGAGAAGATACGCTACCGGAGAAGATACGCTCGAAAGGACACGGTGATCCGCGAGTAGGTTGGGGGCGGCCGAGTGGAAGTCGGGGCGCGGCTGCGCCCGCCACGCGCGGCCGCTGGGCGCCGCGGTGAAGCCCCCCCGCCGGTCGCGCGTCGGCGCGCAGCCGGCGGGAGAGACCTCGTTGGCGTATCAGCCGGCCGAGACGTTCACGTCCTGGCTGTAGAGCACCCCGCAGACGCTGCCGGAGACCGAGAACGAGCCGGAGCCCGTGACCGTGGAGGATCCGGTGTAGTCCAGGGCCACGGCACACGTCCCGCTCATCCCGCCGGAGGACCACGAGACCGGGGTCGCGCCCGTCCTGAGCATGCCGGAGACGTAGACGTTGCCGGAGGCGTCCTGGGTGACGTCCGCCGTGTGGCTCAGTCCCGGGGTCCCGTCCAGGGTGAAGGTGTCCTGGCCGCCGGAGACCCGGCAGGCGTTGTAGTCCTGCTGCGTGGTCACGGTGACGTCCACCGCGCCGGTGACGTCGTCCACGGTTCCCACGATGGAGGCGGTGTAGGAAACCGAGCCGCCCAGATCACAGCCCACGGTGCCCTCCGTGGACTGATTTATGGGCACAGCCTGGGGGCCCTCCTCCACGGTGGCCACCGTGGAGAACCCCACGGGGATGGTGGCGGAGAGGGTGTAGGCCTGCATGAAGATGGCGGCCGCCAGGGCCTGGGCCTGCGCCTCCGAGAGGCCCTCCATGCCGGTGGGGTCGTCGCCGTCGCTGCAGGCCGCCAGCCCCAGAAGGGCGACGAGTCCGAGAGTTCCGAGTCTCGACCGCATCATGGGTTGTCTCCTCGATTCGGGTCCTTGAAGTGAAGGGGTAATCTTCAACCTACGGGCGGGACCGAGCCTGAAGAAAGCCTCATGGCTCCTGCCGGGGGGCGGCGTGAGCACCGGCCGAGCGGCTCCCGCGCTCAGGGGGATCCGTCGGCGAGGGACTCCAACATGCGCTCCAGGAGGGGGAGGGCCGCGTTGGGATCGGGACTCAGCGACATCCGCCAGCCACCCCGTGCGGCCAGTTGCCCGAAGCCAGCTCGGATCTCGTTCCGGAAGATGTCGAATCCGGTCTCCGCGCCGGGATCCAACGCCGACAGGAGCTGGGTTCGGTCCAGCACTTCGAGAGTCGGCGGGCCCGAGGCCCCGTCCCGCGCCAGCAGGCACACGGCGACTCGATCGACGACGGGGGTTGGGGTCACGGCCCCCAAGGGTCTCAGGTCCACCGTCAGCTTCTCCTTGCCGTTTGCCACGAGGCTGGTAGCGCGGTTCCGAAGCTCCGGGAAGTGCCGGCGGGCCGAGCCCAGAAGGTTCAGTTGAGCAGTCAGGCCCCATACTCTCAGCGAAGGCTGGGTCTGGAGGTGCACCAGGTCCTCCGCCATGACGGCGATGCCGGCCCGGGCGGCCGCATAGCTCAGCGTGCTCTTGCCAACCTCGCTCGGACCGACCAGCAGGAGCGCACGGCCGTCGCGGACCAACGCCGCCGCGTGCAGCGGGTAGCGTTCCAACGGGGAGAGGATCGCGTAGGTCAGGGCATCCAGCACGCTATACCGGAAGTGGTCCCGGTCCGCCACCAGGGCGGGTGTGATCCATCCCAGGGCATCCCTCCGCAGCGGCTCGACGACCGCCTGGCTTCCCGGTGTGGCCAGGAGGAGCCTTCGGCCGTCCAGCGTCCGATACCGGACTGGGGCATGCGGCTCGGGACCCTCGCTTCCAGCGTGCACGAAGAGGGTCACGGTGGCCCTCTCGTCGGACTGCTCGTCCGCCGCGGGTGCGAGGGCTCGCCAGATTCCGAACGATTCGTCGGCGGCGTCGATCACGGCTCGGGCGTTGCTACGGAAGTGCGTAAGAATCCCGAGGACCGGAATGACCGCTTCGTGGGTCACAGGGTCGTCCCTGTGGAGCGGGTCGGTGCCGCCAAGGTATTCGATCACATCCGTCATCCAACTCCCTCCCTCAGGTCTGCTGCTCCGTGCAGCACGGTCAGGATTCGACGTGCCACGTCGTCCGCGTCTTCGTGCCGCGCCCGCGCCTGGGCGGTTGTCGCAAGTCTGACCCTCCGGGCGTCGTCCGCCAACAGCTCCATCACCGCCTCGGCCATGCCCCGGGCGTCACCCACCGGGACGGTGGCGGCGGCATCGGGCGCCCACTCTTGGAGAAAGCCCACGTCGGTTCCGACGGTGGGGACGCCACATACGGCGGCCTCCAAGGCAACGACCGGACCCGCCTCGTGGCGCGACGAGACCAGGAGGAGGTCCGCCCTCTGCATGTGGGCCCGAACCTGGTCATTGCTCCTGAATCCGAGAAAGTGGACGTGGCTCTGCAGGTTCAAGTGCCTGGCGAGCCGGCTCGACGCTCCCTCGAGCGTATCCTGTCCAATCACGTCCAGGCGGAACGCGACACCGCTTGCGCGGAGGACCGACATGGACTCCAGCAGTGTCACCTGGTCCTTGACGCGATTGAGGCTGCCGACATGCAGAAGGCGGATTGCGCGTCCTGGATCCCGGGGCCGGGGAGCCAGAGGCGGCCACTTATCCAGGTCCACGCCGAACGGGATACGGACCGCCGGGTATCCCAGCGCCTGGACGAGATCCAGTATCGGTGTACTGAGCGCGATCAACTGCTGGGCCCTCCCGAGCGCGAATCGATTCCAGAGTCGACCGCGCCAGGTGAGCCGGCCGCCGTAGGAGGCTTCCGGCACCTGTGCCACCTCTCCGCCGGTGAGGTGGATCACCACCGGTATCCTCAGAAGACGCCCTGCCAGGGCGGCGATCCCATGGGCCCCGATCCCGCCGGTGGCGTAGACCACGTCGAAGGGATCTGCACGGTGGACGGACCGGATGGCCGCAAGCACCCGGGGTCGCCGCGCCGGCGCACCCACCGCGTGTACCGTCGCCCCCCGGAGCGGGTAGCGGCAGGATCGTTCCTCCTGCCGGACTGCGAAGACGTGGACCTCCGCACGACGTGCCATCCGCTCCAGGAGCCAAAGCACGGCGGGAATCACCCGGCGCTCGCCGGACCGGTCCACGCCTCCGGGAAGCACCCACGCCACCTTCATGGGTGGAGGGTCCGGTAGGAGTCCACGAGTCGCTGCCCCAGGACCTCGAAGGAGAGAGCCCGCTCGAAGTGCTCCCGCGCCTGGCTGCGGAGGACCCGGCGGTCGCTCGCCGCGGCCTGCTGCAGGCACCGGGCGAAGTCGTGCGGATCGCCCGGCCGGGCGAGGAACCCCGCGGCCCCGTCGCCGGTCAGCGACCGGAAGGACGGAATGTCCGTGACGACGGGGGTCGTTCCCGTCGACAGGGCCTCGATGACGGCGAACCCGCTACCCTCGCGGTGGCTGCCTTGCACCAGGAAGTCGGCGGCCCGGAGCAGCATCTCCACCCGATCCCGGGGTTGCGGGCCCAGGAGGTGAACCCGTCCTCTCAGAGCAGGATCCCGTCGGATGCGCGCCTCGACTTCCGCAAGGAGTGGAGCGCTGCCGAAGGCACACCAGAGGTGCGGGTCCACCAGCATCCCGGCCACCCGGCTCAGCGCATCGAGCACGGTCAGCGGATCCTTGTTCGAGTTCAGGTGCCCGAGCCACAGGAAGCAGGGGTCCCCGAAGAGCCCGGTCTCCGCCCGGGCCGTTCCCTGGTCCCCCGGCGTGAATCCGCTCGAGGACTCCGGAATATGGAACACGCGGGCGCCCGCTGGGATCAGCCCGGACTTCAGGAAGGGGCGCGCCTGCTCGGGGGCCGTGAACGCCACTCCATCCACCGATGAGAGGCCCCAACGGAACATCGGGCGAAGCAGGGGCCGTGGCACTCGGTCGGCGTGATCCTGGACCAGTATGGCCGTCTCCGGGAGCGCCTTGCGAATCGCCCGGACGTGGATTGGGAAGCAGAGCCCGTGGACGTGGACCACGTGCGGCGCTGCATCCTGCAGGGCTCTTGCCAGGCCGGGAGGGTGGGGAGCCGCCCAGGGCCCTCGTCCCCGACGAACCCAGGACGGCGCGGGACAGCGAACGAATCGATACAGCACTCCCCCCTTCTCGAACGCGGTCTCGTGACCCGAGGCCTGGACCACCGTCACCCGGGCTCCCGCCCCGGCCACCGCCTCGGCTACCGCTGGGAGGGTGAACCACGCCTCCAGAAGCGCCTCGGGCTCCCGATCGAGGGGGTCGCGAAGGAGACTCGCATGGACCGCCGCCACTTCCCTCGCCGCCAACGCCTGCCTCCTTCGGGGGTACCCGGAAGTCTTCGGGCCCCACATGGCCCGTCGATCATGGCATATCTTGCGCGGTGCCGGATCCCGCGCCACCCTCACGGCCCCTCTCCACTGCCGGGGAACGGATTCGGCCCACGACACTTCCCATGGCGATCATCAACCCTCCCGATGGCGGGACTCTGCCGTTCGATTCCCTGGATCTCCCACCTGAGGCGATCCGGGAGCGGTTCCGTTGGGCGTCGAGGCGCGGCCATCCCCAGTACCTCTGGCCGGATGTCCCGGTGACAGCCTGGCGATGGGGCCTGGAAGAGATCGAGCGGGTATCTCGCGCGGTGCTCTCTCCAGGCGATGTCCCGGTGGAACTCCGCCTCCCCCCGGGGAGTCCCGCTGCGCTGGGGGTGGCTGCCTTCTCGTCGGGGATGGGTCCCCTCCTGGGGCACTGGATCGAGGCTGGATTTCTGGAGGCGCCCCATCCCGTACGGCAACTGCTGCTTCTCCATCTCGCGCACGGTCGGAGCCGGACCCGGAAGCTCGAGGGGGAGGCCCGGCAGGTGCTGGAGTTGCTGGCCGACGCCGGCGTCCAGGGTACGATCCTGAAGGGGGTCGAGACCGGTCGGCGCTTCTTTCCGGGGCTGGGGACACGACCCAGCTCGGACGTGGACGTCGTGGTGGGACCGGGGCAGATGAACGATGCGGAGGAGGTGCTGCGGCATGCCGGCTACGACTGCCTGAGCCCGCGACATGCCCGACGGGACCAGAGCGAGTGGGCGCCGCCGGGTGCATCACGGGACTTGCACAGCCTGGACCTCACCCACGCCGACAATCCCATCACCATCGACCTCCACGCCTCCCTGGATCGAAATGTCCTGGGGATGGCCACCATCCGGTTCGGCCCGTTGACCGATGACCGTCGCCTTCCGTGGGGGACGCTCCATCCGACGGGGGGCGTTCTGGCCGAGCCTCTCCTGACCGCGTTTCTGGCGGTCCACGCATCTCTGGGTCTTCTGAATCTCACCATGATTCGTATGGCGGAGCTGGCCTTGGTGATCCGCTCGGGAGTCGCATCGGGTGCCCTCGTCTGGTCGGAGCTGAGGGAGGTACTGGAGGACTCCGGAGGGGATCGCTTCGTCCACCCCGCCTTCGAGATGGCCGAGCGCCTCGTCCCTGGGACCGTGGATCCGGCGTTCCGCGATTACGTCACTCAACGGGCCACGCCGCGGGTGCGAAGCTACGTGGCGGCCCTCGGTCCCGCCTCGGTCCAGCGCCTCGAAGTCCGGTCGATCCGTGAGCGACTCATGTGGGTCTCCGGTCCGGTGGACCTGGTGCGCACCGTTCGCGAGACCCTCGTACCCCCGGGGCAGGGTTCCATGCGGCGCCTGAGCCGGCTGTATGCACAGCGGATCTGGCGGGTGCTCAAGGGACGGGTCCGCCTCCCTTCGGGAAAGGAGGCCTAGCCGCCGCTCAGGGCCGGGCGCGGACGGCTCCGGGGAGCCGCCGGACGATCCAGGCGAGACCGGCCGCCCCTCCCAGGCCCACCGCACCGGCGATGCCGAATAGGACGCCGAACGTGGCGCCTTCGAGGACGGCGCCACCGGCGGAGGCTCCGATCAAACCGGCGAATTCGGTGGCACCGTTCCGCCATGCGGACACGGTGCCATGACGCTCTTGATCCGCCGCTTCCAGAAGGACCTGGTCGATGAGGGGGTTCGTGGCGGGAGGCACCAGGCTCAATACCAGAAAGAGCCCGCCCGCCGGCAGGAGCGAGTCCACTCCGGCCAGCGCCCATAACGTGGGAGGCAACAACACCATCCAATACGTCAGGGTTCTACGGGGCCCGAGCCGCTCCGCCAGGAATCCACTCCCGAAGACCGCCAAAGCCGCCACCATCTGGACCCCGCCCAGGAGGGTCCCGATCCGGTCCAGGCCGAGCCCATGGACGCGCAGGAAGTACAAGTTGAAGAACGGCAGGACCAGGGCCGAGCCGATCATCCAGACCAACACGAGGCCCACCGTCACCACCAGGACCGGCGGAAGAGCCAAATCGGGCAATGCGAATCGCGGACTCGGCGAGCGGACGGGCGTGGGCACCACCGGCCTCGTGTCGACAATCCCTGACGCCGCGTCGGCGGGCCAGGGAATCAGAAGGAAGGCGACGCCGCCCAGGGCCGTGCCCAGCGCCCCGAGGACCAGGCTCCACCGGATTCCCGTGCCGGGAGTGAGGGCGAGGACACTCTCGAGCCAGCCGGGCAGAACGCCGGAAGCCGCCGTCCACGCGGCCCCCGCGGCCAGCAACAGCGCGACATTCCACGAGAAGGCGCGAGGGCGGACACCAGCGGGCGCGAGAATCATGAGAACCGGACCGGATGCCACCCTCCAGGAGGTGGCACCCACTCCGGCGAGACCTGCCGCGGCGTAGATCGCCCAGGGGGACTCCACGAAGGCTCCGGTGGCGAGACCACCAGCACCGGCCACTGAGGCTGCCACGTACACGAGGCGCGTGCCCCATCGGTCCACCAGGATCCCTGCGGGGACCAGGGCCAACAGCCCTCCGGCGGTGAGGGCCGCGGCGGCGAGCCCCATCACCGACTCGCCCAGGCCCAGACCGTCGAGGTAGAAGTTGTAGAGGAAGGCATGGGAGAACAGACCGGCGCCGAACAGCAGGTTGGCGGCGAAGAAGAGCCACAGGCGGTGCCACGCACCCGGTTGTCTCCTCCCGCTCCGAGCCATCTATTCCCCCCCTTCATTCAATAATCGATCGGTCATCCATCTCGGCCGCGCCCGATCATACAGCCTTCACCCAGCGGGAGTCACTCAATGATGCGAACGGGAGTTGGATCCAGGGTCCCCGCGGGCCTGGGAGTTACGGGCGCCTTGAGCGCCGTGATGGCACTGCCCGCTGGGGGCCACGCACAGGTACCCGACACCATACAGGTCCCGGACACGGTGGTCGCCATGCGGTTGCCACCCGTGGTCGTGACGGTGAGTCGGGAGCCCGTACGGGCGGATCGTGTGGGAACAGCCGTGACCATCGTGTCTGTCCAGGACCTGCGCACCGAGCCTCCGCGGTACGCCTTCGAGCTGCTGCGCGACCTTCCGGGCGCGCACGTGGACGAGGGTGCGGGACCGGGTGGGCCGACCATCGTCCGGATCCGAGGCGGGGAGGAGGTCTACACGCAGATTCTCCTGGATGGGGTCCAGGTGAATCAGACCGGAGGCTTCTTCGACATGCAGGGGCTCGCGCTGAGCAACCTGGAGCGGGTGGAGGTCGTCCGCGGACCACAGAGCGCCGCCTGGGGATCATCGGCGATGAGCGGGGTCGTGCACTTCATCACTCCGCGAGGTCGCCCCGGCCCGACTCGCTGGGGCATACGGGCAGAGGGGGGAGGGGCATCGAAGTTCGGCGGTGGGTTTCGGACCGAATTGAGCGCTTCGGGGGGAAGCGAGGCCGTCCAGTACTCGACCGGGGTCGGGGTCGGATTGAATCGCGGGGTGTTCGAATTGCCCCACGACACCTGGACTGGGGATGCTTCACTCCGCGTCGACTACCTTCCCTCCTCGAATTGGGACGTCTCGGCAACGCTCCGGTATCTCCGGTACCAGGGCCGGCTCCCGGTTCGGGATCCCGGCGCGACCCGGGTTGCCCTGGACCCCAATGCCCGGAACGAGCGGGACCGCCTCGCTTCGTCGTTGCGGGCTCGGTATTCGCCCTCGGAGCGATGGTCTCACCAGTTGCGCGCGGACCTGTTCCTGGACGACTTCCTCTTTCACGACGAGTCGGACGGGCTGGACCCGGCGGACTATCCGTTCTTCGTCTTCGACGCCAACCTGGACTTCACCGAGCGCCTGCTCCGGCCCCGCCTGGAGTACCAGGGAAGCGTGCGGAGCGGATCGTGGGGGACCGGGAACGGCGCGGTCCTCACCTTCGGGACCCTCTGGGAGCACTCGAACGTGGACCAATCCGTATCCGGCGCCTTCGGTGACTCGGAGTTGGCCTTCGATCGGCAGAGCGGGGCAGCGTTTGCGGAGGTTCTCTGGGACGTGGCTCCCCGCCTGAGCGCCATGGCCGGACTGCGCGCCGAGAAGTTCGAGGGAATCCACGCCGAGGTTACCCCCCGGGTGAATGCCGTCTTTCGGGCCGTACCGGGCTTGATGGACCTCCGGGCCGCGTGGGGGAAGGGCTTCAAGGCTCCGAGCCTGTCGCAGCAGTTCCAGGAGAACGACTTCATCGCCCCCAACCCCGAGCTCGAGCCCGAGCGAAGCCGGAGCTGGGAGGTCGGGGCAGCCCTGACGCCGCTGGAGCAAAGCCTTCGCCTGGAGCTCACCTACTTCGACCAGCGGTTCGATGACCTCATCCGGACGGTGGCTCTCGAGGGATCCAACCGCGCCATCAACCGGAATCTGGGACGGAGCCGGGCCCGGGGGGTGGAGTGGAGTGCGAGGCTGCAGACCCACCCCCTGTTCGCGGTGGGGAGCGCCGGCGCCTGGGTGGAAACCGAGATTCTCGAAAACACGGGTCTGAACCCGGAGGAATTCCCCCTGGGAGAAGCCCTTCCGTTCCGTCCGGCCATGAACGGATCGGTTTTCGTCGAGTTCCTGGTGCCCAGATCCCTGCGCACCTTTCTCCGGGCTTCGTACGTGGGATCGCAGACCGTCCTCTCGGAGCGCTTCTCGGGTCAGCGAGTCGAGCTCGAAGGCTATTTCGTGCTCGACGCCACCTTGACGTACGTGCCACGGAACGGGTTCTCCGTGTACGCCCGGGCTGAGAACCTCCTGGCCCAGGACTACGAGGTGGCCTTCGATCGCCCCGGCATCCCGGTTCGGGCCAGCGTGGGCGTGCGGTTGGGGAACTGAGCTACGGGCCCGCGTCGCTTGCCCCCCGAGGGCGGCTCGCTTCACCTTGGCGCGATCCATTCACGTCATCCCGCCGCCCCATGCAGACTCCGCTCCCCTCTCGACGCCCCCTCCGTCTCCTTCGCCCACTGGTCCTGAGCGGGCTCACCCTCCTGGGTTGCACCGCACTGGCCGCTGCGGCTCAGCAGGTGGACCCCTCCGTCTACGACGCCTACCGCTTCCGCCACGTGGGTCCCGAAGGGAATCGAGCCATCGCCGCGCTGAGCATCCCCGGCGACCCGCTCACCTGGTGGGTCGGGGCGGCCTCCGGAGGGGTGTGGAAGACCGAG
Source organism: Gemmatimonadota bacterium (assembly GCA_039586075.1). Lineage (GTDB taxonomy): Bacteria > Gemmatimonadota > Gemmatimonadetes > Longimicrobiales > Gaopeijiaceae > Gaopeijia. The sequence continues at coordinate 21,449 of JBDHLC010000036.1, forward strand.
GACGGCGGCGCCAGTTGGCGGCCCACCTTCGACGACATGGACGCCCAGTCCATCGGTTCGCTGACGTTGGCGCCCACCGCGCCCAACGAGGTGTGGGCCGGGACCGGCGAGACCTTCATCATCCGCCCGGCCCTGGCCATGGGGAACGGGATCTACAAGTCGGTGGACGGCGGAGAGACCTGGGAGCACAAGGGGCTCACCGAGACGGCCCGTATTGGACGCATCGTGGTGCACCCCCGGGACGAGGACGTGGTCTTCGCCTGCGCTCTGGGTCACGCCTACGGTGACCAGGAAGAGCGGGGGATCTACCGGACCACCGACGGCGGGGACAGCTGGGAACAGGTGCTCTTCGTGGATCCCGGCACCGGGTGCGCCGACCTGGCCATCGACCCCGAGCGGCCGGACATCCTCTTCGCCGGCATGTGGTCCCTGCGGGTCGATCCGTGGATGCTCAACTCCGCCGGGACTGGTGGGGGCGTGTACGTGTCCCGGGACGGGGGTGACTCCTGGGAGAAGATCGCCGGCCGCGGCCTTCCCGGGGCCGATGAGTTGGTGGGGAAGGTGGCGGTGGGGATCGCGCACTCGGATCCGGACCGGGTCTATGCCCTCCTGGAGCTGGAGCACCCCACCTTCTACCGCTCCGACAATGGGGGCCGAAGCTGGCGCCTCATGAACCGGGACCACGACATGGCCGAGCGGGCCTCCTACTACACCCGCTTCGCCATCGACCCGGCGGACCCGGACCGGATCTACTTCGCGTCGGTGCGCTTCGGAATGAGCCAGGACGGCGGCGCATCGCTGGTGCCCAATCCGCCCCGCGGCGGCGGGGACACCCACGACGTCTGGATCGATCCCACCAACCCGGACCGCTTCATGGTGGCCGACGACGGCGGCGCCACCATCACCCTGAACCGGGGGACGTCGTTCGAGCGCATCGTGCTCCCCATCGCCCAGATGTACCACGTCTTCACCGACAACGAGGTCCCCTACAACCTCTACGGAAACCGGCAGGACGGGTGGTCCTACAAGGGGCCGTCCAACTCCCGGGCCGGGGGGATCACACCGGGCCACTGGTCCGGGGTGGGCGGGTGCGAGTCGGGCTTCGCCATTCCCGATACCGCGGCCAACAACGAGGTCTGGAGCGGGTGCTACGACGGGGGGCTGGAGTACTTCGACCCGGCCACCGGCCACGCCCGGAACGTGCGGGTCTGGCCCGAGGCGGCCTACGGGTGGCGGCCGGCGGACCTGCGGTACCGGTGGCACTGGACCTTCCCCGTGGTCATCTCGCCCCACGACAACGAGGTGGTCTACGTGGGGAGCCAGCACGTCCACCGGACCACCGACAAGGGGTCGAGCTGGGAGGTGATCTCTCCGGACCTGACGCTCAACGACGAATCGAAGCTGCAGGACTCGGGCGGGATGACCACCGACAACCTCATGACCTTCGACGGGTCCGTACTGTACGCCCTGGCCGAATCCCCGGTGGAGCAGGGAGTGCTGTGGAGCGGGTCCAACGACGGACAGATCCACGTGAGCCGGGACGGGGGCGAAACGTGGACCAACGTGAGCGCGAACCTGCCGGGGCTCCCGGAGTACGGGCAGTTCGCCAACATCGAGCCGTCCCGCTTCTTCGCCGGTACCGCCTACACCGCCGTGGACCTGCACCAGATGGCGGACTTCGACCCTTACATCTACAAGACCACGGACTACGGCGAGACCTGGACCCGTATCGACGCCGGGATCGAGCGATCCAACTCCTCCTTCGTGCACGTGGTGCGGGAGGACCCGTGGCGCCCCGGGATGCTCTTCGCCGGGACGGACAACGGGGTCTGGTTCACCCTGGATGACGGAGTGAGTTGGATGGGACTCCGGAACGGGCTGCCGGCGGCGCCCGTCTACTGGCTCACCATCCAGCCCCACTTCAACGATCTGGTGGTGGGGACCTACGGCCGGGGCTTCTGGATCCTGGACGACATCTCCGGCCTCCGGGCCCTGAGCCCCGACCTGATGGCCAGCGACGCCGGGATCGTCCCGGCCATGCCCGCGTGGCGCTTCCAGGAGATCCAGGACATCAAGAGCACGCCCACGCACGTCCGGGGCCGGAACCCGGCGTACGGCGCCGCCATCGACGTGTGGGCCTCGGAGCGAGCGGCGGGCCCCATGCGCACCGAGATCCTGGACCCGGACGGGAACGTGATCCGGACGCTCAATGGGCGGGCCCGCCCCGGGCTCAACCGCGTGCAGTGGGACCTGCGCTACGAGTCCCCGAAGGCGCCGCGCCTCCGCACGCCGCCTCCGGACATGCCGTGGATCCGGATGGAGGAGGACGGCACCCGCCGCCTCCGCACCTGGGACCTGGACCTGGTGGGAGGGCAGATCGGCCCACGCGCCGTCCCGGGCATGTACACCGCCCGGGTGTCGTTGGGGGATCACACCCTGGAGACCCGCTTCGAGGTCCGGAAGGACCCCAGCTCCACCGGGACCGTGGAGGAGATCCGCCAGCAGGTGGCCCTCTCCCTGGCGCTCCGTGACGACCTGGACGAGATGGCGTCCATGATCGAGCGGCTGGAGTGGATCCGTGAGCAGGTGGAGGACCTGCAGGACCTCACCCGGGTGGAGGCGGACGCCGAGGCCGTGGCCGAAGCCGCGGCCGCCTTCCGGGACCAGCTCCTGGAGGTGGAGGGGCGCCTCTTCGACCTGAACCTCTCCGGCGCTCGCGAGGACGCCTTCCGGGGTCCCATGAAGCTGTACGGGCGGATGGCCGCCCTGGGCAGCGACGTGAGCCGGTTCGGCGCCGACTTCGCTCCCACCGCGCAGCAGCAGGAGGTCTACGAGGTCCTGAGCGAGCGCTTCGACGAGGCCAAGGAGCTCATGGAGGCCCTCCTTACCGTGGAGCTTCCGCGCCTCAACGAGCGTCTCCGAGCCCGGGGGATCCCCATCATCTCCCAGTAGGGTCCTTCGGTCAGGCCCCGCCCGGCTCGGGGGCGGGGCCCGTCCCGGCGGGCCGGGCTCCGTCCAACCGGGGGTGCGCACCGCCGACGCCGCGACTCGCCGGGGCGCCGGAAGAAAATCCTTGTGTCGCCGGGCCGGGGCGTGCGTAGCTTTGATTTAGTCGGTTCGAAGTTGCAGGCCGGAGCTTTCAGGCGCTCGTCGCCACTTCCTGGGAGAGCTTCAGTCAGTCTCCCGGAGGTGCGCGTGCAGTGGATTCTCGGTCGGTATCGGTATCGCTATTGGGTCTTCCCCAGGCCCCGGTTCGGGCGCTGGTTGGCGCGGGTGCTGGGGCTCGCGGCGATTCTCTTTTTCCTGGTGGCGTGCGGGGAGCAACCCCCCACCGAACCCGCGTCCCTGACTCCCACCGCCTCCGGTGAGGCGGTTGCCCGGAACCTGACGCCGGGGCCCCGACAGGATGCGGGATACGAGCCGGGGCGCGTGCTGGTCCGATTCCAGCCCGGATCGGACGGCGCGGCCATTGCCGCGGCCCACGGCGCCTCGCTGGCGCGGCCCTTCATTCCGGGAGCCTGGATCGCCCGGGTACCGGCTGGGCGCGAGCTGGCCGTGGCCCAGGCGCTGGCCCGGAACCCTGGGGTCGCCTTCGCCGAGCCCGACTACCGCCGGGTCTTCAATGACCCGCTCTGCCCGGAGTGTGACCGACCCACCGACGAGCTGTTCGAGTGGCAGTGGAACATGCACAACGACGGCTATGTGGACCTGGGGCTCGGGCTCGGGGGCACCACCGGCCAGGTGGATGGCGACATCGACTGGCTCGAGGCCTTCGACCTCCTGGGGCCGTCGCCCCAGGGAGCGGTGAAGATCGGTGTGCTGGACACGGGCATCCGGTCCACCCACCAGGACTTCTGCGGGAAGTCCGTCACCTGGCGGAACTTCTACGATCCCGCCTCCACCACGCCGGTGGACGACCACGGTCACGGCACGCACGTGTCGGGGATCGCTGGGGCGTGCGCAAACAACACCTCCGGCGTGGTGGGGGTGGCCTACGGGCCCAACATGGAGTTCGTGGTGGGGAAGGTGTGCGCCGCCGACGGCACCTGCCTGGCGTCGGCCATCGCCGAAGCCATCGTCTGGGCCGCCGACAACGGGGCCAACGTCCTGAACATGAGCTTTGGGGACACCCAGCAGTCCCAGGCCGAAGCGGACGCCCTGGCGTACGCCGCCGGCCGCAACGTCCTGCCGGTGTGCGCCGCTGGGAACGATGGAATCCGGGCGGTGCTGTTCCCGGCCGCCGATCCCAACTGCGTGGCGGTTTCCGCCACCGACTGGGGAGACGAGCTGGCCAGCTATTCCAGCTACGGCCCCCAGGTGGAAGTCTCGGCTCCCGGCGGCGACACGGAGGACTTCTTCATCGGGACCAGCATGATCGTCTCCACCTGGCGCGGATTCGATACCGACTACGTGAGCACCGCCGGGACCTCCATGGCGGCGCCCCACGTGACCGGGCTGGCGGCGCTCCTCTGGTCCCTGGGGCTCGACAATGCCCAGGACGTCCGGTCGTGCCTCCGAAGCACCGCCGACGACCTGGGGCCGGCCGGGTGGGACGAGTCCTTCGGCTGGGGGCGCATCAACATGCACCAGGCCGTGCTGAACTGGTCGGCCTGCGTGGGCGGCGGCGGGGGTGGTGGAGGTGAGCCCGGCGAGAACGTGGCGCCCTCGGCGTCCTTCGTGCGGAGCTGCGACGCCCTGAGCTGCACCTTCGAAGGCGGGGGCTCCTGGGATCCCGACGGCCAGGTCGTAGCCTGGGACTGGACCTTCGGAGACGGCGCCACCGGCTCCGGCGAGATGGCGAGCCACACCTACGACGCGCCGGGCACCTATACCGTGGGCCTGACGGTCACCGACGATCAGGGCGCCACCGGGACCGAATCCGCCACCTTCTCCCTCGGGTCCATGCACGTGGGTGGGCTCGACGGGTGGAGCGAGGCGGGGAAGGGGAACCGGTGGCGCGCCTTCCTGGAGGTGACGGTGGTGGACAACTCCGGAAGTCCCGTGTCCGGCGCCGCGGTCTCGGTGGGATGGGCTGGCGACGCCCTGGGGCAGGACACCCGCCTCACCGACGCCGCGGGCGTGGCGTCCTTCGCCACCGCGAACATCCGAGGCGCCGGAGCCGTGACCTTCACCGTCACCGGCGTCACCCACGGGTCCATGGTCCACGCTCCCGACCTGGACGTGGCTCGGACCCTGGTGGTGGAGTCTCCCAACGATCCGCCCCAGGCGGACTTCGTGGAGAGCTGCGGCGAGCTGGTATGCAGCTTCACCGATACCAGCTCCGACCCCGACGGCGAGATCGTGTCGTGGTTCTGGGAGTTCGGGGACGGGGCCACCTCCACCGAGGCCAGCCCCACACACACCTACGCTGGCTCGGGCGACCGGTTCGTGCAGCTGACGGTCACCGACGACAAGGGGGCCACGGCGAGCCGGGCCCGCATCATCTTCGTTCCCGACCTTGGGCTGGAGATCGTCCTCACCGCCAGCACGACGAAGTTGAAGGGATCGAACGAGGTCCACCTGGCGTGGGAGTTCAGTGATCCCCTCGCAATGGAGATCCGTCGGGACGGCAGCGTCATCCATACGACGGACGGGAGCACCCCGACCTGGACGGATGTCCTGGGCCGCAAGGTGAACTCGTCCTACACCTACCAGGTCTGCGTGGAGCTCAGCAGCGTCTGCTCCAACGAGGTCACCGTCAGCTTCTGACGGTGACGGAACCGCCCGCACCCCCCGTGCGCCAACTCCGACCCTCCGGGGCCGGCGCCGGGGGGTGGCGGGCGGATTCCCGCGGGTCTCCCCGCGCCGAGCGGCAAGAGGCCCGTAATTCCTTCCAGGGGGCGGGTTTCCCAGAAAATCCTTGCGTCCCCCCGTCGGGGCTCTGGTAGCTTTGAAGTAGGAAGTAGACAATCGACAGTTGTACGAAGGGGCTTTCGCGCGCTTTGCCGCATTCCTGGGTGAGCTCCTCCAGTCACTCCCGGAGGTCATCGTGCGCGCGATGCATTTCGGCACCCACGGTCCGGTGACGGACCGTCAATCGGGTCGTCCCCACGCGGCGGAGCATCCAGCCGCCCACTCCCGTCATTGGGTCCTCAAGGCCCTGGCTCTCCTCTCTATCCTCTTCCTGCTGGCCTGCGGCGGCCGGACACCGGAAGAAGCATCGGCGAAGACGGCGGCCGCCGCGGTCATCCCGGTGTCGCTTCCCCCGGATGGTACGGTGGCCAGCACCGTGTGGGAGCTCTTGCACCGCACCGCGGTCCACGGCCCCATACTGCATACGGCCAGCGCCCCGGAGGAAGGCGTGAAGAACGATCCGCCCAAGGCCGACTTCCAGGAGAAGTGTGGCGCGCTGGCGTGTTCCTTCAGCGACAGGAGCTCCGATACGGACGGACGCATCGTGGGGTGGCTGTGGGAGTTCGACGGCGGTAAGACGTCCACGGAACGGGATCCCCAGGTGGAGTACGCGGCCGCCGGAGACCGCTTCGTCCGGCTCACGGTGCTGGACGACAAGGGCGCCACCAGCTCGGCGACGCGATGGATCTTCGTACCCAACGTGGACCTGGGGATAGTCCTCAGTGCCTCGGACGCCGCCAAGGAGGGCGTGCTGCGGTTGGAGCTCAGCTGGGAGATGGACGAGGTCCTTCCGGTGGAGCTCCGGCGGAATGGACGGACGATCCACTTCGCCGACGGGCTGACCCGGAACTGGGTGGACGTGTTCGAGAGTGACGCGGGCTCCGCACACGTCTACCAGGTGTGCGTGGCCGCCAGCAACGTGTGCTCGAACGAGGTGGCGGTGGACTTCTGAGCACAGCCCTCCGTGGGCGCCGCCCTTGGTGACGGGAGGCTCTGCCACTCCGGGCGGAGCCGCTTGCTGACGCCGGAAGGGCTGGGGTAGCTTCGTGGGGCCCGCTGGCGGGTGGCCCGATGGCCTGCCCGCAACGCGTCGTCGTCCCGCCCCTCCATCCCCGGAGCCCGAGCATCTCCGAGCCGTTCGATCCCGCGAGCGGAGCGCTAGCGTTCCTGAACCTCGGTCCTGCCCGCCATGCCTGAGGCGTCCCCGGCCCGCGCCGCGCTCACCTCGACGGCAGGGCGGCACCATCGGATGGAGGTGCTCCTCCCCCTGACCCTCTCGATAGGGCTATTCCTGGGGATGGAGCCCTCGCTCTGGATCCGGGACACCATCCCGGCGCTCACCGATCTGCCCGGGCACCTCCTGCCCCCGATTCTGCTGGCGGACCAGCTTCTCCCCCAGGGGGCGCTCAGGGGATGGTCCTTCGACTGGTTCGCGGGCTTCCCCCTGTACCAGTTCTACTTCCCCCTTCCGGGCCTTCTGGTGGCCATCGCGTCCCGACTGGTGGACGACGCCGTAGCGCTGCGGATCGCAGCCATGGGGCCCGTCCTGCTCATGCCGTGGTGCGTCTGGGGGTTCGCCCGGCTCTCGGGGATGGGCCCCGCGCTGCGGGCCGGCGTCACGGTGGTGGGATCCAGCCTGGTCCTCATGACCAGCCACTGGTACTTCGGCGCGAACATCCTGGCGGCAGTGGTGGGGGAGTTTTCGTACGGATGGTCCGTGGCCTTTCTGGTCCTCTACCTGGGCCTCCTGTCCGGGCCTCCCGAAGCCCGGTGGCGGGGAGTTCTGGCCGGCGTGGCGTTGGTGGCGGCGCTCCTGTCGCACATCGTGCCCGTCATGGCGGCCTTCCTGGCCATGCTTCCCTTTCTCCTGGTCCCCGGCACGCGTCGGCGGGTGGTGGAGTCGGGGATCGTGGCCGCGGTCCTGGGGGCGTTCTGGCTCCTCCCCATGGCCGCTCGCATCTCCTACGTGGGATCCAAGGCGTGGGCGTTCGCCCCGGCGATGGGGGACGTCTTCCCCCTGGAGCTGGTGGTCCTGCTCCCCGGCGCGGCGTACGGGCTCACGGTGGCCCGGCGGCACACGGGCCTGGCCATGCTGATCTCCCTGGGCGCCGCGGCGCTCCTCCTCTCGGTGGTTCCGCAGGAGCTGGTGCACCGCGGCCGCCTCCTTCCGCTCTGGTACCTGGCGGTCCACGTGTTGGCGGGCGCCGGCCTCGTGCGCGCCGTGCAGGACATGGGGGAGCGGGGATGGCGCGCGGCGCGCCTGGCCACCGCGGTGGGGGTGGTAGGCACCGGAGCCTGGCTCTTCGTCCTTACGGCCCGGGGAATCCAGCCCGACAACTGGCGGGACGCCATGTCGGGCATCTCCCAGCAGCCCGGCGCCCAGGAGCTGGACGGCCTGGTGGACCGGCTCCGGTCCCTCCCTCCGGGCCGGATCCACTGGGAGGCCGGCGAGGCGCTGAGTCGGTGGGGTGGCGTCCACGCCTTCAGCCTCCTCCCGTACTGGACGGACCACCAATCCCTCCTGGGGCTGTGGGCCGAGTCCTCCCCCGCTTCGGCCTTCATCCCGATTCTCGACTCCCAGCTCAGTCCCGAGCCGCTCCCCACCCTCACGCCCCGGGACCTCCGCACCCTGGAGTGGAATCCGGTGGAGGCGGTGGAGCGGCTGCAACACCTCGGGGTGCGGTACCTGGTCACCCATTCCGAGGAGACCACGGCGGCGGTGACCGATGGGGTGGCGCCCCCGCTGGCGAGCTTCGGATCCCTGCGGCTCTTCGACCTCGGCCCGGCGCCGCTGGTGACCACGCTCCGGTGCTGGGAGGCGGTGCCCGAGGGCCGCTCCCTTCACGAGGCCGCCGTGGAGGCCTTCGTCGACGGGCGTCCCGGTGGCCCCCCCCTGGTGGCCGGC
>JBDHLC010000132.1:0-2553 GCA_039586075.1 Gemmatimonadota bacterium
GCCCGACCACTCGCGGTTCCACGTGCCGCCGTCCGTGTGACAGACAGCCGCGCACTCGTCCGTACCCCGCGCATAACCCGAAGGTATGTTCGTACCGTTCCACGCGTACGTCGCAGAGCCGCCGTCCTCGAGGACGCCGTCCTTGTGGTCCGCGCCCGTGGGATCAGCCGTGTGGCACTTCTCGCACGGATTGCCAGAACCGCCGCCCAGCGTCCCGTCGTGGTCCGTCAATCCAGCCGTCGTCAGGTTGTGAAGACCGCTCGTCGGGTTCACCTCGGCCTGGGTCGTGTCCGTGTGACAGTCCGTACACTGGTCCGCCGTCGTGCCAACACCCCAGTCAGGAGTACCCGTCGCGTGACAGCCAAGGGCGTACGTCGCGCTCGGTGAACATGTCGGCGTGCTGAACGTCATGTCCGTCATCGTCGCCGTCGCCTCGCCCGCAGAAGCCACCGCCGCGTCCATCAGGTCCCCGCCCTTGTCAGAGATGTGACCCGTGTCCGTCGGAACAGCGTGACACTCCGAACAGACCTTACCGAAACTGACGTGGGCCGTGTGGCTGCCCGTGCCGGGATCCGTATCCGAATGACACGAATCGCACGTCAGCTGACCCGCCGTATCCCACGCCACAGAAGCAACACTCTGGTTGTGACAGCTTGATGTCGTACACGTGCTGTACGTCCCGTTGCCAACCGTCGCGGCCTCACCGTACGTCACCGTACCGGCAAAGTTCACAACACGGTTGATGTGCGTCCCCGCGTCCGCCGCCGTGTGGCAGTTGCCGCACACCGCGCTCGTGTAGTTCAGATGCTCCGTATGGGCGTAGCTGTCCATGGAAGCAGCGTCATTGCCGTGACACTCCGTGCAGTTCGCGATGTTCGTCACGCCCCACTGGTAGTTGGCATCTCTCGGAGAACCGTCCGTACCGTCGTTGTGACAGTCGTTCGTACCGCACCCGCCAACCGCCGTCGGACTGCCAACGGCCGTCTTCACGCCGTCCACGTTCACCTCGACGCTCACGCCGCCGGACGTGTGGTCCGTCGCCGCGATCGTGATATGACAGCTCGTGCACGACACCGAAACACCAAAGCTCGTCGCCGCAGCAAGGTGCTGACCGTGATCGCCCGTCGTCGGATCCGTGCTGCTGTGGCACAGATCGCAGTTGCCCGTCGAATCAGACACCTGCCACGTCGCCGCATACGAAGTCCCGCTCGGGTTGTGACACGCCGTGTTCGAACAACTGTCGTTACCGTCGTTGAACGTCGCCTCCGTCACCGCGGCCTCGTCCTGATCCGCGACAGCGCGGTCCTCTAACGTCGTCCCGTCGTTCGCGTGACTCGTGTCACCCGCGCCAGGCTTCGCGTGACACGTGTCGCAGTCGTAACCCTTCGTAAAGTGCTTCGCGTGAGACGAAGACAGACCGCCGGACGCGTCACCGTGACAGTCGTTACACTCGAGCTGCGTCGCGCTGTCCCACGCGTTGGAACTATCCCCGCCCTGGTTGTGACAGGCAGATGTCGTACACGTCCCGTTGGGAGTACCCGAGTAAGACACCTTCGCGTTGTCAAAGGAAAGGGCACCCGAGTGAGCCTGATCGTAGTCCACGTTCGGGTGACAACGCACACAGTCAGGCCACGATCCAAGACCGCCACCGCCCACCAGGTCCGCGCTCGTCGCCTCGTGAACACCGTGCGTCAACGACTCGCTGCCCGTCTGGACACCGCCCGTGTGGCACGAGCCGCACGCAGGAGCGCCGCCCGCCACCGAATCGATCGTCCAGCCGCTCGCCGTGTTCATCGTCAGACCCGATGGATACGCGCTGTGACAGTTGATGGAACACGATCCGTCAACGTCGTTGTACGTCACGTCGCTGTTCATCGTGATAAACGTGTTCTCGTGCTTCGTCCCTGTCTGATAATTGTCGTTACCGTCCGCCCAGCCGTGGCACAGCGTACACTGCGTGTGGCTGCTCAGCGCAGGCTCGTTCCACCCCTGGGCAAAACTGCCGTGACAGTTGCCGCACACTGCCGCCGTCGCCGCCGTGGCGTATGTCCAGTCGGCGTCCACAACGCCCGACCACTCGCGGTTCCACGTGCCGCCGTCCGTGTGGCACACAGCCGCGCACTCGTCCGTACCTCGCGCATAACCCGAAGGTATGTTCGTACTGTTCCACGCGTACGTCGCCACGCTGCCGTCCTCGAGGACGCCGTCCTTGTGGTCCGCACCCGTCGGATCAGCCGTGTGGCACTTCTCACAGGGATTGCCCGAACCGCCGCCCAGCGTCCCGTCGTGGTCCGTCAAACCAGCCGTCGTCAGGTTATGAAGACCGCTCGTCGGGTTCACCTCGACCGTTGTCGTGTCGGTGTGACAATCAACGCAGTCATCAGCAGTCGCCGGGTCACCCCAGGCCGGGTAGGGAGCACCATCACCACCCGTCGCGTGACAGCCCAACCCGATACCGCCGGCGCATGTAAGCGTACCGGGCGTAAATGTCATGTCGGTACGGGTTACCGAAGCTTCACTGAAAATGGGTTGAGCCGCCTGCATCAGGGTCTG
>JBDHLC010000133.1:0-2186 GCA_039586075.1 Gemmatimonadota bacterium
CTAGTGAAAGTAGCATTAGATAAAGCACTAAATGAAATAGCATCACCATCAGGATCAGAACCTGAAATACCCACAACTAAAGTATCATCCTCATCAACATACTGAGGACCAATAAGAGTCAATTCAGGAGGACGATTAACATGACCAACAGTCAAAGTGAAATTCTCATAATCAGACAAAGGCTCACCATCTACTACAGTAACATTAACCCAATAAGAACCACTATCATCAAAACCAGGACTAACAGTCAAAGTAGCAGTGCCATCAGTATTATCAACAAAACTAGTGAAAGTAGCATTAGATAAAGCACTAAATGAAATAGCATCACCATCAGGATCAGAACCTGAAATACCCACAACTAAAGTATCATCCTCATCAACATACTGAGGACCAATAGACTGTTCCATGATCATAAGAACCATATGGATCAGTAACATTATAAACAAAACTATCAAAAATAGTCTCGCTACCATCATGTGTATAGATAAAGGTACCGTTACTGTTTAAAATTAATGTCCCGTGGTTAGGGTAAATTTCATAATCAGCAGTTAACGGATGACCATCTGAATCAGTGTCATTATCTAAAACGCTATCATTTCCAGAATCTAGTATAGTAATTGTACCTCCTTCTATAACAGTAATATAATCATCATTAGCAATAGGAGGATTATTAAATCCTGATACTGTGATGGTTACTGTAGCTATATTAGAATCTAATAAACCATCATTTACATGATATGTAAAAGAATCATTACCTTCAAAATCTATATCAGGTGTATATTCAAATGATCCATCACTATTTAATGATAAAGTACCATTTGTAACATCACTATCAAGAACAGCTGAAAGTATGTCATTATCATCATCATAATCATTAATAATTACACCAAACTCTTCAGGAACAATAAGACCAGTATTTATATAAACAGAATAAGAATCATCATTGGCAACTGGTGGTTCCATCATATCTCCAGGTGCTTGCTCAAGGTTAGAATTTTCATTGTCAGTACCCCAAACATAGTTACCATCAAGAATACCAGGTATTTCACTTAGATTTAAATATAAATCAATATTATTCCCAAGTATTCTATAACCAGATATATTTGAATCATTAATAAAAGACCAATTAGTATTAGTAATAGGATTAGTACTATTAGTATAATAATCAGGGGGACTTTCCCATTCACGAAAAATTCCATCCGAGTCAATATCCTTCAATAAAAAGATGTCTCCAATTCCATCATCAAATATAGTATGATTATCAAAATCTTCAACAAAAAATAGATATTCTCCTCCAATAATATTTTGCCCAGAAAAATAAATATCATCATTTAAATCAATAAACCATTTATATCTACTCTCATCATTTCCAACAGTGAAATTAGGTTGTAGAATACATTCCAATCTTAAAAATAAAAAATCATTAGTAAAATTATAAAATGTTCTGTTAACATCTCTATAATCTTTACTATTTGAATCTTCTCCATCTGTATCTAATAAAATCCAATTATCTGGCCAAATGGGAGAACCAGATGCAGCTGATACATTGTTTATAGGTATTAAAGATACAAATAATGAGTTAATCAATAGAGTTATGATTAAAAAATTTTTTAATTTAATGCAGTTATTCAATTTTGGTTTCCTCCCAAGATATTTACCAATTGGTAATTTATATGAATATGTTATATAGTAAATAAATTTTTATATAGGAATATATTATTTAATAAATAAACCTTTACTATCGTTTTATTTCTATAACATTAAGATTTTTTGTACGAAGTATAAAATAAATTTTAGTTTTTATAATCAAATTTATTTAAATATATTAATTACAAAAAAACATTACATCTCCTTAAAACTTTACTATTTTTCTACATTATGAAAGATTTAAAAGGCATATACCTAATAACCTCCCAAAATCATTATGTTTAGAGAATTACCAGAAATATTAGAATCACAACAATTAATTGATAGAGCATTTAAAAAAACAAAAAAAGTCAAAATAGTTGATAGAGATGCATTTTATAGAAAGAAAAAAACCATTATTGCAAAAACAGATTCATTTAACAAAACAATTATTACAACTTTAGAAAGTTATGTAAAAAAATATCCTTCAATAAATAACATGCATCCTTTTTTTCAAGAACTACTTTCAATTAAATTCGATGTTGATGAACTTAAAAAAT
>JBDHLC010000037.1:0-29296 GCA_039586075.1 Gemmatimonadota bacterium
TCGACGTGGGCCACGACTGAGGTCGGCGCGTCCGGGGAATCCTGGCGACGCGGCGCCTCATCCGGACGCCGTAACCGCCGGGACAGGAGGGGTCGGGCTCCGTGCCCGGCCCCTTCTTTGTTGCCCAGCAGGGCCTCATTGCCCGGTGGCCTGTCCCGTACGGACCCCGTCGGATAGCTTGCCGCCGTTCCGACCCCCACAGGAGACCTTTCGTGAAGAACCTCGGCACCTTGACGGCCCTGCTCCTAACCCTCGGTACCGCATCTCCTCTTCTGGCGCAGGCACGGGCCCTGGACACCCTCCGGACCCGAGCGGAGCGGACGGACTACGTGGAGACCACCCGGTACGCCGAGGCGGTGGCCTTCATGGATCAGGTGGCCGCGGCTTCACTGCGCATGCACCGCGTGACCATGGGGTACACCTCGGAAGGGCGCGCCATCCCCATGGTCGTCGTGGGTGACGTGGCCGACGGGTCTCCCGACGCGGTGCGACGGAGTGGCAAGCTGCGGGTGTACCTGCAGGGGAACATCCACGGCGGTGAGGTGCCCGGAAAGGAGGCGCTCCTCATGCTCCTGCGTGAGTTGGCGCAGGGTGAGCACGCGTCGCTCCTGGAGGAGGCCGTCCTCCTGGTGGTCCCGCTGTACAATGCCGACGGAAACGAGCGCGTGGCGCTGGACAACCGGCCCAGGCAGAACGGGCCGGTGGGCGGGATGGGTCAGCGCCCCAATGCCCAGGGGCTGGATCTCAACCGGGATCATATGAAGCTCGACTCCCCGGAGGCCCGGTCCCTGGCATCCATGCTCGCGGCGTACGACCCGGAGTTGGGCGTCGACCTCCACACCACCAACGGCACGCGGCACGCCTACCACGTGACCTATTCACCTCCGCTCCATCCGGGAACGGATCCCGGCATCGTGAGCCTCCTGCGCGACGAGGCGCTGCCCCGGATCACGCGGCGGATCCGGGAGTCGGACGGATGGCACTTCTACTACTACGGCAACGCCTTCCCCCGAGACGGGGTGATGGGGTGGTACACCTTCGACCACCGCCCGCGGTTCAACAACAACTACCTGGGGCTCCGGAACCGGTTCGCGATCCTGAGCGAAGCCTACGCCTACGCCACCTTCCGGGACCGGGTGATGGCGACCAAGCGGTTCGTGGAGGAGATCCTGGTCTGGGCCGCGGACGAGCCGGACGCTATTCGTCGGGTGGTGGCCGCAGCGGACGCGTCGGTGGTGGGCCGAGAGCTCCCGGTCCGGGCGACGTTCGAGGGCTCGGCGGAGCCGGTGGAGATCCTCATGGGTGAGGTGGAGGAGCTCCGCCATCCCTATACCGGTGCGGTCCTCCTGAACCGCCTGGACGCGGTGGAGCCCACCTCCATGCAGGAGTTCGGGACCTTCCGCGGAACCGACTTCGAGACGGTGCCCCGTTGGTACGTGATTCCTGCGGAGGTGGAGCCGGCGGTGGACCGACTGTTGGCGCACGGGATTCCGGTGGCCACCAACCAGGTGGAGCGTACGGCCCCGGTGGAGGTGTTCCAGGTGGACTCCACGCGCGTCGCTTCCAGGACCTTCCAGGGGCACCAGGAGCGGACCTTCTTCGGCCGTTGGGTCGAGGCGACCCGGACCATTCCCGCGGGCGCTCGGATCGTGGACGTGTCGCAGCCCCTGGGGCGTCTGGCGTTCTATCTCCTGGAGCCCCGCGCCGACGACGGGCTGGCGAGTTGGGCGCTCCTCGACGACTTCCTGGATGAGGGCTACCCGATCTGGCGGATGCGCTGACCGGGAGGCCAGCCAGTCCGGAAGAAGAGCGATACCCCCGCCATCCCACGGCGGCCGTCTGGTGACGCCCCAACCACCGGGGTATCATGAGGCACCTTCCCGCGACCCGCTGTCTCCGCCTACAGGTCCACCATGAAGAGAGTCGTACTGTTCGCCGCGTTGGCGCTGCCCCTGCTTTCCGCCTGTGGCCGGGCCGAGGAGCCCGCCGGAATCCTCGACGAGGAGGCGTTGGAATCCGCTGCCGCCACCATCTCCTCGCAGGACATCCTCCGGCGAATCGGGGTGATGGCGCACGACAGCATGCGGGGCCGACGGACGCCCTCCCCGGAGTTGGACGAGGTCGCGCTCTGGGTCGCTGCGGAGTTCGAGTCCATGGGGCTGGAGCCCGGTGGTGACGACGGCACCTACCTGCAGCGGTACCCGGTGCCGGAAATGGACGGAGAGACCGCGCCGAACGCGGTGGGGATTCTCCGGGGGAGCGATCCCGAGCTCCGAGACGAGTACGTGGTGTACACCGCGCACATGGACCACGTGGGGGTTCGCAGACCCGACGAATCGGGAGACTCCATCTACAATGGTGCCGACGACGATGCGTCGGGAACCGCCACCATCATGGAGGTGGCCGAGGCCATGGCTTCCCTTCCGACGCCACCGCGGCGCTCGATGATCTTCGTGGCGGTGAGCGGCGAGGAACGGGGTCTGTGGGGGAGCGAGCACTTCGTCCAGAACGCGCCGGTGGCCGTGTCGTCCATGGTAGCCAACCTGAACGCGGACATGGTGGGCAGGAACTGGCCCGACACCATCGTCGCCATCGGCAAGGAGCACTCTTCCCTCGGCGAGACGCTCGAGGCGGTGAACGGGGCCAGGCCGGAGCTGGGGATGACGGCCATCGACGACATTTGGCCCGACGAGCGGTTCTACTTCCGGTCCGACCACTACAACTTCGCCCGGAACGGCGTGCCGATCCTCTTCTTCTTCAACGGGACCCACGCCGAGTACCACCGTCCGTCCGACGAGGTGGAGCTCATCGACGGCGAGAAGACCGCGCGCATCGGCAGGCTCCTGTTCTATCTTGGAATGGAGGTGGCCCAGGCACCGGATGCCCCGGCCTGGAACCCGGACAGCTATGAGCGGATCGTGGAGTCGAGCAATCAGCGATAGCGGCGCCCGACATCGTGCGGCGCTGCGCGCCGCTCTGGGGGCGGCAGTGGTGGGTTTCTGCCTGGGCTGTGCAGGTACGGTGGAGGCCCAGACCCGGGAAGAGCGAGCTTTCCTGCGGTCCGCGGCCAACCACTTCGGCGTGGCGGAAGGCGAGGTGGCCTTCCTCGCGCAGGGGGGCGTGAGCCCCGACGAGATTCCCGTGGTCCTTCACCTGGCTCGTGGTGCCGGAGTATCGGCGGAGGCCATCCTGGCGCTCCGCAGAGGTGGACAGAGCTGGAGCGAGCTGCTGCGTCGCTATGGCATGCACACCGGGCAGCTGTACGTGAGGCTGGAGGTCGTGCCGACCTCGGGCGCCGTGGGTCGAGCTTACCAGGAATTCGCCGCCCGGCCGCGAGCGTCGTGGGAGATCATCCGCCTCCCGGACGACCAGATGGTGGCGCTGGTGGCGCTCAACTTCCTGCATGTCTATCTGGATCTTCCCCCCGAGCGCGTAGCGGCCGCCCTGGCCGAGGCGGCGACTCCCGTAGAGGCCTACCGGGTCCTTCTCTCTCGCCGCTCCGCTTGACGGCGGGTCGGGGTGCCCCCGATTCTGGCCATCCGGCCCCGTCTCACGCGACCCGAGGTCTTCCATCGATACGCAGCCCCTCACCGGACTTCCGGAGTACACCGACCAGGAGATGAAGGAGCGCGCCGAGGCGTTCCTCTCCACGGTGCGGACGCGTCGAACCGTGCGTGACTTCGCGGCGGATCCGGTTCCGATGGAGGTCGTCGAGCGGTGTATCGAGGCCGCCGGGACGGCGCCCAACGGCGCGAATCGCCAGCCCTGGCACTTCGCCGTGGTGACCGATCCCGGGGTGAAGCGGAGGATCCGGGAGGCGGCGGAAGACGAGGAGCGTGCCTTCTACGGGGGGCGGGCGCCCCAGGACTGGCTGGACGCCCTGGCGCCGTTGGGGACCGACGAGAACAAGCCTTTCCTGGAGGCGGCGCCGGTCCTCATCGCCATCTTCGCCCAGAGCTACGAGGAGAAGGAGGGCGGTGAACGGATCAAGAACTACTACGTCACGGAATCCGTGGGGATCGCAACCGGAATCCTGATCACGGCCCTGCACTCCAGTGGACTGGCCACCCTGACCCACACGCCCTCTCCCATGGGCTTCCTGAACGAGATCCTGCAGCGACCTCGGAACGAGCGCCCCTTCCTGTTGCTGGTCGTGGGGCGGCCCGCGGCGGACGCTCGAGTCCCGGTCATCTCGAAGAAGCCCCTGGCCACCATCATGAGTCACCACTGAGCGCCAATGGGTAGAGACGTCACGGCAGAGACCGGATCCGAATCCTTCCGGCAATTCACCAAGGCCATCCTGCGGGACCTGCAGGCGCTCGAGACCATGCTGCAGGAAGGGATGATCGAGTCGGGGGTCCGGCGCATCGGGGCGGAGCAGGAGCTCTTCCTCGTGAACGAGGGGATGCACCCGGCGCCGGTGGGGGTCGAGGTGCTGGAGCGACTGGGGGAGCCCTTCACCTCGGAGCTCGCGCGCTTCAACCTGGAGCTCAACCTCCAGCCCCTGATGCTGGCGGGGAAGGTCTTCTCCACCCTGCACGAGCACCTGGATACGTACCTGGACCAGGCACGGGAGGCGGCGGAGCAGGAGGGGGCCCGGATCGTGATGACGGGCATCCTCCCCACACTCGCCAAGTCGGACCTGGGGATGGAGAACATCACCCCCAAGGAGCGCTACTACGCGCTGAACGACGCGGTCGGCCGGATGCTGAAGGGGAATCCGTATCGCCTGCGTATCGAGGGAACGGACGAGCTTCACGTCGAGCACGACTCGGTGATGCTCGAGGCCTGCAACACCAGCTGCCAGGTTCATCTCCAGGTCTCGGCCGATGAGTTCGCCGCCATGCACAACGTGGCCCAGGCGGTGACGGGTCCGGTCATGGCCTCCACGGCGAACTCGCCGCTCCTGTTCGGGCGGCGGCTCTGGTCCGAGACCCGGATCGCCCTGTTCCAACAGTCGCTGGATACCCGTAGCCCCTCGCTCCACATGCGGGAGATGAGCGCCCGGGTCCGCTTCGGGGATCACTGGATCCGGGAGTCGGTGGTGGAGCTGTTCCAGGAGGACATCGCCCGATTCCGTGTGCTCCTGGCCGCCGAGGTCGAGGAGGATCCCTTGGCGGTCCTGGAAGCCGGGGGCGTGCCCCGGTTGACCGCGCTCCAGCTCTTCAACGGGACGGTCTACCGCTGGAATCGACCGTGCTACGGAATCAGCGAGGGGAAGCCGCACCTGCGCATCGAGTGCCGCGCCCTGCCATCGGGACCTTCGGTGGTGGACGAGGTGGCCAATGCCGCCTTCTGGTTGGGCTCCGTCATGGGGGTGTACCGGGAGTTCGGCGACATCACGAAGGTGCTGGACTTCGACGACGCGCGGGCCAACTTCGCGGCGGCCGCGAAACTTGGGCTCAAGGCGGCCATGTACTGGGAGCACGGGCAGTCGGTGGCGGCCCCCAGGCTGATCCTGGACACCCTGCTCCCGCTGGCGCGGGAGGGGCTCCTTTCATGCAACGTGGACCAGGGCGACGTGGAGCACTATCTGGGGATCGTCCACGACCGGGTGAAGTCTCTTTCCACGGGGTCGCGCTGGGTCCGAAGGTCCCTGGCCTCCATGAAGCACCGGGGCACGCGGGCGGAGCAGATGGCGGCCCTGACGGCGGCCATGGTAGAGAAGCAGACCGAGGGCTCCCCGGTACACACCTGGGACCTGGCGGATGCACCGGGCACGCGGGACTGGGAGTCGAGCTACAACCGGGTGGAGCAGTACATGACCACCCACCTGTTCACGGTCCACGAGGATGAGCTCATCGACCTGGTGGCCTTCCTGATGGACCGCAAACAGATCCGGCACGTGCTGGTGGAGGACGATGACCACCGCCTTACCGGTATCGTCTCCTACCGGTCCCTGCTGCGGTTGATCGCCCAGGACGGGGGGGAGCAGGCGAGCAACCGCCCGGTGAGGGACATCATGGAGACCAAGCCCGTGACGGCCACGCCAGAGACCTCGACCCTGGAGGCCATCGAGCTCCTCCGGAAGCACCGCGTCTCCTGCCTCCCGGTGGTGCAGGAAGGACGCCTGGTGGGGATCGTGAGTGAGCGCGACTTCATGCCCATCGCCTACCACCTTCTCGAAGAGCGGTTGAGGAAGGAATAGGTGGAAGCAGCGGCACTGCGGGGCGAGGAGGTGACCCGCGTTCTCGGCGAGTTCGGGCGCACGGGGACCGGTCCGACCCTCCTGGTGGTCTCGGGCCTCCACGGAAACGAGCCGGCGGGTGTCCTGGCCTCCCGCCGGCTTTGTGACGCCTTGGCGGGGGACTCCTCCCGCCCCGGCCGGATCCTGTTTCTGGCCGGGAACGTCTCGGCCCTCCGATCCGGTGAACGCTACCTGGACCGGGACCTGAACCGGGCCTGGACCGAGGACCGGATTGCGGCGCTCCGGAACGGAGGGGGCGAGGGATCCGCCGAGGACCGGGAGCAGACCGAGCTCCTCTCCCTGCTCGACCGCGCGGTTCACGACTCCGCGGGACCCGTCTACCTCCTGGATCTGCATACCACCTCGGGACCGGGAGCGGCGTTCAGCACGGTGGCCGATACGCTCCGGAACCGTGCGCTGGCGCTCTCCCTTCCGGTTCCCATGGTGCTCGGCCTGGAGGAGCTGGTGGAGGGGACGCTCCACGACTACATGGGACGGCAGGGGGTCACCACCCTCGCCTTCGAGTCCGGCCAGCATCAGGAGGCCGAGGCGGTGGATCGGGCGGTGGCCGGCATCTGGACCGTAATGCACTTCGTCGGCCTGACGCTTCCCCACGAGCGCGCCCGGGTGGAGGACGCGCGTCAGGTCCTGGCGCGTGGGCACGAGGCTCTGCCGCGTGCCGTGGAGATGCGATACCGCCATCCCATCGCGCCGGGCGACGAGTTCCGCATGCATGCCGGGTTCCGGAACTTCCAGCGCATTCGAAAGGGGGAGGCGCTGGCCCTGGATCGTGACGGTGTCGTGGTGGCGCCCGAGGCGGCGCGGCTGTTGATGCCGCTCTATCAACCCCAGGGAAGTGATGGGTTCTTCGTGGTGCGGGAGTTCAAGCCACTGTGGCTACGCGTGTCGAGCGCGGCCCGCGGGGCGCGGCTCGACCGGGTGGTGCACTGGCTCCCGGGCATCCGGCGGCATCCCACGCAGCCCCATGCGCTGGTGGTAAACCGGCGGGTCGCCCGATGGTACGCGCTCCAGGTTCTCCACCTCCTGGGGTTCCGGCGAGAGGTGGAGGTGGGCGACACCCTGGTGGTCGAGCGCCGACCGCACGACCGCTGACATGTGCGGTCGATACACCCTCGCCCTGCCGCTGGGGGAACTGGTGGAGGTCTTCGAGGTGGAGCAGATGGCCCTCGACGAGTGGCCACCCCGCTTCAACATCGCCCCGACGCAGAGCGCCCCGGTGGTCCTGGCGGATTCCTCGGGAGGCCGTCGGATGGGACTCATGCGGTGGGGGCTGGTGCCTTCTTGGGCCGACGATCCGTCCATGGGAAACCGCATGATCAATGCCCGATCGGAGACCGCGGCGGAGAAGCCCGCGTTCCGTTCGGCCTTTCGGTCCCGCCGGTGCCTGATCCCCGCGGATGGCTTCTACGAGTGGCGGAAGCCCTCGACGGGGAAGGGGCCCAAGACCCCCTTCCACATCCGGCCGAAGCGGGGGGGCGTCATGGCCATGGCGGGTCTCTGGGAGCGGTGGCGGCCGAGGGAGGATGAGGGAGAGCCCCTCCTCACCTACACTATCCTCACCCGAGATGCGGCCTCCTGGTTGCGGCCCCTGCATCATCGCATGCCAGTGATCCTCCCCCCGGAGCTCTGGAGCGACTGGCTCGATCCCGCTTCGGGGTCGGGGCAGTTGTCCTCGGTTCTCGACGCGTCGAATGATCCCCAGCTGGAGGCTCGGGAGGTCTCCACCAGCGTCAACCGACCCGCGAGCGACGGCCCGGAGTGCGTCCGCCCGGTTGAAGAGGGAGAGACTCTGGCGCGCTGAGTCAGTTGGCCCGGACGGTCCGGTCCTGGGCCCAGCGTCGCAGCCCCTCTACCCGTTCCGCCATCACCACCGCCAGCGGGCGGGTGCGGCGAACCTCCGACCAGAGGTGGTCCGGCGCGAGGGAGGCACCGCTGGCGAAGGCTGCGTATTGCGCGGACACCACCGCCTGCTCCAGCTCGGACCCGCTGAAGCCGGGGGTGGCATCCGCCAGCTCCGCCAAGGGGAAGGCGGTGGGGTCCACCCGTCGCCGGGAGAGGTGGATTCGCAGAATGTCCGACCTCGTGTCCGCGTCGGGCAGGTCCACGAAGAAGACCTCGTCGAACCGGCCTTTCCGGAGGAGCTCGGGAGGGAGGCGCTGCACGTCGTTGGCGGTCGCCACGACGAACACGTCCCCGTCCCGCTCCTGCATCCAGGAGAGGAAGCTGCCCAGGATTCGCTGCGACACCCCCCCATCCTCGGATCCGCCCGACGCGAACGCCTTCTCCAACTCGTCGATCCAGAGGATCACGGGGGCCATGCGATCGGCCGTACGCATGGCCCGGCGAAAGTTCTGCTCGCTCTCTCCGATGTACTTGTTGTACAGGGTGGACGGGTCGAGGCGCAGGAGCGGAAGATTCCAGTCCGCGGCCACGGCCTTGGCGGACAGGCTCTTACCGCACCCCGGGACGCCCAGCAACAGGACCCCTCGGGGGAAGGGCAGCCCCATCTCCCGTGCCCGGCTGGGGTGCTTCACCACGGCGGTTCGCGCCGCCAGCCATTCCTTGAATCCCGCCAGGTCGGCGACTTCGTCCAGCGTCATCTCCACCGGGTAGTACTCCAGCAGGCCCTCTCTCTCCACCACTTCGCGCTTGGCCTGCAGCACATGCTGGATGGCGTCCACGGTCAGGCGGCCCTCCTCCACGATGGCCCGGGTGAGAGTCTTCTCCGCCTCCAGCAGGGTGAAGCCCCGGAGGTGGCCCAGGAGCTGGTCGGTCTCGTCTCGGGAAAGGGCGGTGTCGACGTGCTGGCGGGCCGAGATGTCCCGCAGGATCTGCCCGAGGAGCCGGCGGAACTCCTCCGGTCCCGGACCCGGCAGGTCGATCCGAGCGGCCCGGTCCTGCACGCCGGCGGGTAGCCGAAAGCCACGTCCGGTCGCCACTACCGACCCCACCGGATCCTCCATGCTGCGGGCAGCCTCCGTGAGGAGGGCCACCGTGCGCTCGTCCGCCAGCTCCACTTCCGTCAGGGCCTGAAAGTGGTAGACGGCGTCGGCCTGGGCGTGGGTCACATGGTTGAGAGCCCGGGCCAGGGCCTTGGTGTCGTAGACCGGATCCGGCATTTCCCACCGGCGCAGTCCGTCCAGGCGGGTCCACACGAAGAACGGCACACCGAGCTGGTCTGCCAGGTGGTGAAGAAGGGCTTGGGCACGCTCGTCCTCCGCGGTGTCCAGATGAATCAGCCCATACCGGGAGCGGATCAGGAGCTCCAGGTCCCTGAGGGTGTCCCGGACAGGAAAAGCCACGATCCGGTCTCAGCTTCGGTGAGGGGAGGAACTCGAGTCCGACGCGCCGTCCGGTCCGGAGCCCATGGCGTGCACGGCAGCCACCACGTCCGGATCGAAATGCACGTCCACCTGTGGAAACGCGATGGTGATCCCGGCTTCCTTGAGGGCCCACCAGATGGCTTCCATCAGATCCGACCGCGCCTGGGGAGCACGCCAGGGATCGTTCATCCAGACCGACACCTCGAAGGTCACCGAGGAGTCTCCGAACGCGCTCATGAAGATCAGGGGCTGCTTGGTCTTCACCCGCCAGTCCAGTGCGTCGGCCGCGCGCCGTAGCGTATCCATGACCCTGCGCATGTCCGAATCGTACGCGACACCCACCTGGGCGCGCAGCCGGTAGATGGAGTCCTGGTAGGTGAAGTTCTTCACCGCGTTCTGCTCCAGCGTGGCGTTGGGGATGATGATCTCTTCGTCGTCCCGGCTTCGAGCCACCGTGGTTCGGATCCCCATCCTCTGGACCCGGAGGCCCGTCCTTCCACTTCCACCACGTCGCCGGACTTGATGCTCCGTTCCGCCGCCAGGATCGCTCCAGAGACGAAGTTCTGGGCAATGTTCTGCATGGCGAAGCCGATGGCCACCGTGACCACGGCACCGGCGGTGAAGAGACCCGAAAGGGAGTCCAGGCTCACCCCGATGGTGTTGAGGGCCACCACCACGCCCAAAAACAAGACCACCCAGTGGATGACCCGCAGCGTGACCTTCACCACGGCCTCGCCCAGGTACGGCTTCATTCTCGTGGCGAGGGGCGTCAGGGCTCTCCGTAGCCCGCGGGAAACCACGTTGGCCAGGAATACGATGAGGGTGGCCACCACCAGATCGCCCAGCGTCACCGGGTCGTCCCAGTCCTGCCCGATGACGACGAACTGGAGGACGGCGTCCCACTGCTCCATGAAGCTCTCCCAATCCATCAGGGAGAGGCTCCTTCAAGCACCGGGGGGACGGTGCCCCGGGAGTGCGACATCAGGATTCCTGCCCGTCGGTGGCTGTGCGCCGCCCGGACTGCCCCCGGTCGTCCAGGGTCAGGACCCGCCCCGGAAGGGCCCAGGTGAGCTCGCCGTCCGTCACCACCGCCTCGCCCCCTACCAGGACGTGCTCAATGCCCGATGGGTACTGGTGCGGCTCGAAGAACTCCGCTTCATCCTGCAGCTCGTCCAGGTCCAGCACCACCAGGTCGGCGTGAAACCCCTCCCGGATCAGACCCCGGTCCCGGAACCCCATGAGGAGGGCGGGAAGCGAGGTCATGGATCGAACGGCGGCCTCCACCGAGAGCGCCCCTCGGTCCCGCGCGTACCACGCGATCTTGCGGGGGAAGGTGCCATAGAATCGCGGATGCACCGATCCCTCGTCGTCGGGATGCGCCAGTCCACCGTCGGATGCGGTGGCCACCCAAGGCATGGCGGCGTACGCCTCCACGTCCGCCTCGGACATGGAGAATCCGCGCATCCGACCGCCCCCGCGGCGCTCGGGGTCACCTCGCAACTGCAACTGGAGGGCCGCCTCCACGGGCTCCAGCTTCCATCGCTCCGCCACCGCGTGCAGGGACAGCCCCACCAGCTCCTGGATGGGATACTCGAACACCACGACCCGGTCCGCCCCACCCCGGCGACGAATCTCGTGCGCCACGTCCCTGCGGATCATGGCGGCCACGGTGGGGTCGGCGAGATGGGCCCGAAGCACCTCGGCGGGGGGTCGCCGATCTTCCCGGGAGGGAGCCTCCTCGTCCTGAAGCGCCCACCCGGGGATCAGGACGGTGTTTCCATCGGACCCGGAGGTGGGGTAGGGGTATTGGTCCGCCCACACCCGCACACCCTCGTCGCGGGCTCGCTGGATGAGCTGGATGGCCGCATGGCTCGACCCCCAATAGTGGGCTCCCTTCGCCTTGATGTGAGAGGCGACGGCCCGCACGCCGGAACGCCGGCTGATCTCGATGGTCTCCATTACGGCGTCAATAAGCGTGGGAGGCCCGGGGTCGTCCTGCGATGGCCAGAACCACATGGGGTCGGCCCCCTCGCTCCGCTCATGGCTGATGTACACGCCATCCACCGCAGCCAGCTCCCCCACGAGCTCCGCCACCTCGTCCACGTCGCTCCACCGTCCCGGCACATACTCGAGCCCGGCCGAGATTCCCACAGCGCCTTCTGAGAGGGCCTGGCGCACCAGCGCCTTCATCTCCTCCACCTCGGCGTCGGTGGCGGTCCGCATGAAGTCATTCCCCATTACGCGGCGTCGCACCGTTCCGTGCCCCACCATGAGCATGGCGTTCGCCCCGATCCCCTGATCCGCGAGGAGCCGTCGCTGGTCCGCGATGGGCCAGGGAGAGCGGCCGTCGTGGTTGACCACCACGGTGGTCACGCCCTGTGCCACGATGTTGGGCATGGCCTTCCGCCTCACCTCGTCGGTGCGGATGGTGGCACCGCCGATACGGGCGCTGCCGTCGTCGGCGTGGGAGTGGATGTCGATGAAGCCCGGCGTGACGTACTTGCCGGTGGCGTCGATGACCCGGTCCGCGGTGGCGCCCGTGAGTCGGCCCACCGCTACGATCCGACCGTCGCGCACTCCCACGTCGGCCGCGAACCAGGGGTTCCCGGTTCCATCCATGACGCGCCCTTCGCGGATCAGCACGTCGAAGTGCTCGGGTGCCTGGGCGCCCACGGCAGGGGTCGTGGCCGCGAGGGCCCCGGCGGTCACGAGAAGGTGGGCGAGCCGGCCGGTCCGGAAAGGGCGAAGCAGAGTGGCCATGAGACGTCCGTGGGTGGAAGTAAGATCCGAGGTTATCTCAAGCGGTCCGCGGGGAGCAAGATTTCCCTTGCTCGTTGAGTCCCCGGCGATGCACGCTTCAACTAGGGAAAGAGTGTTTCTTCCCCACTTCAAGCCGCTTTTCCACCGTCGCCCCGTGTACCCGGACACCGTGAACGCACCCCGAGACCCCTCGAGCCTGGCAGAGGATCTGCAGGCTCTGTGGCGGTCCGCCACGGCGGACACCATCGGATCGGCGCTGCAGGAGGCCCGCGCGCGGGTAGCGGAGGCGCCCCCGGCGGTGCAGGAGGAGGTCGCGGAGCTGTTGATGTCGCTGGAGCAGCTGGAGCGTTGGCTGCACGATCGGTGAGCGGGCTGGCTTCGCGGGGTCGCGCGCCTGCGCCCCAGGGGTGAGGCCGGGCGCGGGTGGAGCGGGGGTTGGGGGACCCTCCGGGCCGGGGCATATTGGGGGGCTGGCGGGGCCGGATTCGCGGCCCCGCGCATCCGTCCCCGCTCGCTCGCGCACCGACCATGACCCGTCCCATTCTTCCCGAGTCCCAGGTCGACCCCCACGGGGGTGGCTCCATCGTCCTCATCGTGATGGACGGCCTGGGGGGCCTTCCCCATCCCGAGACCGGCCTGACCGAGCTGGAGTCCGCGGACAGCCCCAACCTGGACCAGCTGGCGAGCCGGTCGTCGCTGGGGATGCTCGTGCCGGTGGGTCCGGGGATCACCCCGGGTAGCGGCCCGGGGCATCTCTCCCTGTTCGGGTACGACCCCCTGGAGTACGTCATCGGGCGGGGAGCCCTGAGCGCCCTGGGGGTTGGGTTGGAGCTGGCCCACGGGGACGTGGCCGCGCGGTTGAACCTGGCCACCTTCGACGCGGAGGATCGCGTTGCGGACCGTCGCGCCGGACGACCCTCGGACGACCAAGGTCGTCGGGTGGTGGAAAAGGTGCAGGCTGCTCTGGACTTCCCGGACGGGGTCACGGTCACGCTGATCCACGAGAAGGAGCACCGCGTGGTGCTGCACATCCGCGGGGATGGCATGTCGGCCCAGCTCACGGACACCGACCCCCTGGTGGAAGGACAGCCGGCTCACCGTTGTGAAGCCACCGATCCGGGCTCGGAGCCCACGGCGGAGATCGTCCGCAGCTTCCTGGACCAGTCGCGGAAGATCCTGGCGGACGAGCCGGTGCTGAATGGTTTCCTGGCCCGGGGCTTCGCCCGCTTCGAGAGCATTCCGTCCCAGGAGGACCGCTTCGGACTCCGGGGTGTGGCCATCGCCAAGTACCCCATGTACCGCGGCGTGGCCCGCCTGGTGGGGATGACCGTGGAGGGCGTGCCCGCCAGCACGGCCGAGACCGTGGGCCATCTGGAGGCGGTCTGGGGGAAGTACGACCTCTATTTCCTTCACTTCAAGGACACCGACACCCGGGGCCACGACGGGGATTTCGATGGGAAGGTCCAGGCCATCCAGGAAGTGGACCGACTCCTTCCGCGAGTGCTGGCTCTGGACCCCGACGTCGTCATCGTCACCGGGGACCACTCGACTCCCACGCTCATGAAGGAGCACTCGTGGCATCCCGTCCCGACGCTGATGGCCTCGGCGCTGGCGCGACCGACGGCGACTGCGTTCGGGGAGTCGAACTGCCGGACGGGCGATCTGGGCATCTTCCACGGGACCCACCTGATTCCGCATGCCCTGGCCCACGCCGGGCGCCTGATCAAGTTCGGCGCCTGATGGGCTCGGTTGACTCAGCGACTCCGGTACGCGCCGGGGGACGGCCGAAGTGAGCGAGACCCAGGGGCTCGACCTCCTCCTGACCCAGGCAAGGGAGTTGGGGGAAGAAGGGGACTTCGCGGGCATGGCGGAGCGGCTCCGCAGTGAGTTGGAGACCTATCCCGACGAGCCGGCGCTGCTGTGCTGGCTGGGGGTCGCGGAGCAGGAGCTGGGATTGGAGGGAGTGGCCTACGAGCGGTTCAAGCAGGCGCTGGCCCTGGACCCCGAGGACCCCTACATCCTGGCCACGGCGGGGAACGCCCTGGCCCACTTCGACGATCCCGACGCCGAGGCGGCCCTGCGCGCGGCCGCGGTGATGGCTCCGGACCTGCCCCTGGCTCGCTGGATGTACGGTGCGTTCCTGTCCCGGGAGGGATTCGAGACCGAAGCCCGGAAGGAGCTGGACGAGGCGAAGGCGCTGAGCCCCGACGACGCGACCATCGTCTACGAATCGGGGGTGGCGTACGCCCTGGCCGGAGACCTTCCCGCTGCCGTGGACGAGCTCGCCCGGGCGGTGGACCTGTCGCCGGACGACGGATGGATTCGGGTGCTGCTCGGCCTGGCGCTGGCGGAGGACCACCGGACGGACGAGGCGCTCATGGAGCTGGACCTGGGGGCCCGGGATCGGGAGGACGACGTGGAGGCCCAGCTGGTGACCGCGCTGGCCCACGCCGCCGGTGGCGACGAGGACCGGGCGTGGGAGTTCCTGGAGCGAGCCCGGTTCCGGGCAGAGGGAACCGACGCGCTGACCATAGACGCGGTGGAGGAGCGCATCCAGGACGGAGTCGAAGCCGCCGCGCGGTTTTTGCGGCACACCCTGGGTCCCACGGTGTTCAGAGAGCGACTGCAGGCCCGTCCATGAGCGGGACCGGCCCATCCTCGAACGAACTGGAACCGGAGGCGGAACGCGTGTCCCGGATCGACTTCACCTTTCACCGGCGCACCCTGGACAACGGTCTTCGGGTGGTGGTGGCGCCGGACCGGACACGCCCAGTGGTGGCCGTCAACTTGTGGTACGGGGTGGGGTCGAGGAACGAGCGGAAGGGCCGGACCGGGTTTGCCCACCTGTTCGAGCACATGATGTTCCAGGGCTCGGCCCACGTGCCGAAAAACCTCCACTTCGAGTTGGTGGAGCGAGCGGGTGGCTCCTTGAACGCCTCCACCTGGTTCGACCGCACCAACTACTTCGAGACGCTTCCGTCTCATCAGCTGGACCTGGCGCTCTGGTTGGAGTCGGATCGAATGGGATGGATGGTTCAAGCCATGACCCAGGAGAAGCTCGACAACCAGAGGGACGTGGTGAAGAACGAGAAGCGGGAGCGCTACGACAACCAGCCCTACGGAGACTGGCAGGAGCGGATCCAGCGCATGGTCTGGCCGGAGGACCATCCGTATCGCCACACCGTCATCGGTTCCATGGAGGACCTGGACGCTGCGGACCTGACGGACGTGGCGGACTTCTTCCAGTCCTTCTACGTGCCGAACAACGCGGTGATCACGGTGGCAGGCGACGTGGAGCCGGACGACGCCTTCGCGCGGGTGGAGCGGTGGTTCGGGGAGATCCCGCGGGGTGCCCCCGTCCCCACGATCCCGGGACGGACGGCGGTCGCCATTCCCATGGACGCGCCGGCCACCGAGGTGGTGGAGGCCGACGTTCCCCTTCCCAGGGTCATGATGGGTTTCCGGATTCCACCGTACGACGACGCGCGCTTCGCGGCCCTGGAGGTGGCGGCCTCGGTGCTGGGAGCGGGCCGAGCCTCGCGCCTCTACAAGAACCTGGTTCGCGCGGGGGTCGCGCGAGACGCCTTCTGTTATCCGTTTCCGCTCGTCACCGGCGCGTCCATTCTGCTGGTGGGGGCCACCGGGTTCCCCGGATCGGACCCCATGGGACTCGCCGACGCCGTTCGCGAGCAGCTTCGCGGACTGGAGCGGGTCACGCAGGCCGAGGTGGACCGCGGCCTCGCCCTGGAAGAGGCCCGCATGGTCCGGGCGCTGGAGGGGCTCGGCGAGCGAGCGGACCGGATCTCCATGAGCACCATGCTGTTCGACCGTCCCGAGCGCGTCACCGAGGAGCTGGACGAGCTCCGGGCCGTGTCCCTCGAGGACGTGCAGAAGACTGCGGCGGAATTCCTTTCCACCGAGAACCACGCCACCCTGGCGTACCGGCCCCGGGAGGTGGAGGCGTGAGCGGGATTGATCGGACCGTGCCGCCGCCTGCGGGTCCACTTCGGGATTTCTCCTTTCCGGCGGTGACCCGGCTGCGGCTGGACACGGGGCTCCCGGTGGACGTAGTCCGCGTTCCCCACCTTCCCGTGGCCACCGCGCTCCTGGTGCTCCCGGCCGGTGAGGACACCCTGCCGGAGGAGCATGCGGGGCTGGCGGTCCTGGCGGGGGATGCCCTGGAGGGGGGCACGCACCATCGGTCCGGCGTGGAGATGGCGGAGGCCCTGGAGACCATCGGCGCCGACCTGGATGCCAGCACCGGCTGGAACGCCACCACCGTTTCGCTGTCGTGCCTGGCGGACCACCTCGATCGGGGACTCACGCTCCTGGGAGAGATGGTGCTGGACGCGGCCTTCCCGGAGGAAGAGGTGACACGGGTGCGCGGCCAGCAGCTGGCCCGGATCCAGCAGCGGGCCATGGACCCGGGAGCCCTGGCGTCCGACCGGGCCGCGGCGGAGATCTACGCACCCGGCGAGCCCTACGGCCGCCCGATTCTGGGAAGCCTCGAGTCCATCTCGGGTGTCACGCCCGCCGCGTTGAGGGGCTTTGCCGAGAGCTACTACCGCCCCGCAGGCGGGGGGTTGGTGGTGGCGGGGGACGTGGATCCGGCGGAGGTGGAGGCCATGGCCCTGCGCGTGTTCGGAGCGTGGACGGGAGCCCCCCCCAGCCGCTCGATTCCCAACGGGGCGCACCGGTCCGCGGCTCGGCGGGTGACGGTGGTGGATCGCCCCGGATCGGTACAGTCGGAGCTCCGGCTGGGTCATCCCGGTGCGCCCCGGACGGTGGCGGGCTACGAGGCGCTGGTGGTGACCACGGCCATCCTGGGGGGGACCTTCTCGTCCCGTCTGAACCTGAACCTGCGTGAGAAGCACGGCTTCACGTACGGGGTGCGGTGCCGCATCGGCTACCGCCGGGGCCCCGGCCCCCTCAGCGTCGCCACCGCGGTGGACACGGCCGTCACCGCACGGGCCGTGGCCGAGACGATCCGGGAGATGGACCGGTACGTTCGAGAGGGACCCACCGAGGACGAAGTGGCCTCCGCCCGCGACTACCTGGCCGGGATCTTCCCCCTCCGCCTGGAGACCACCGGGCAGGTGGCGGCCCGGGTGGCCGAGCTCCGGGTGTACGGTCTTCCGGAGGACACCTGGGCGGGGTACCGGGACCGCATCCGGGGGGTCACCCGTCAAGCGGCCGCAGAGGCCGCCCGGACCCACATCCGGCCTGAAGAGCTGGCTATCACCGTGGTGGGGGATGCGGATTCGGTGGTTCCCGAGCTGGAGGGGCTGGACCTGGGGCCGGTGGAAGTGCAGAATCCCTGACAAATGGGCAGGTTGCCCCCTGCAACGGGCGAACACCACCACATCTCGTGTGTGTCCTCTCGCGGGGACACCCCCTGTCGTGCCCCGCCCCCCTTCGGGCCCCGTGCAACCCTTTCAGGGCGTCGTCGTATCCAAGGAGGGGGAGTAGGGGAAGGACCGGGAAGCCACGCCGCCTGAAGAGGAGAGAGCATGACGCACCCGGCACCGCCCGACGGCCCCGGCCGGTTGGACCGGCGACCCGTGCACAAGGGTCGGATCGTGGACCTGAGCATCGACAAGGTGCGGTTTCCCGACGGCTCCACCGGCGAGCTGGAGCTCATCCGGCACCGGGGTGCCTCGGCGATCCTGCCCCTGCTCGGTCACCCGGGTGACCGGGACCCTGAGGTGCTGCTGGTGCACCAGTACAGGTATGCCACGGGGGGTTACGTGTACGAGGTACCGGCGGGGATGCCGGACCGGGACGGTGAGCCGTGGGAGGAGTGCGCACGGCGCGAGCTGGAGGAAGAGACGGGCTACCGGGCGGGATCGCTTCGGTACATGACGGAGATCTTCACCACGCCGGGATTCACGGACGAGGTGATCCGGCTGTTCGTGGCCTGGAACCTGGAAACGGGGAGTCGGCAGCTGGACCACGACGAGTTCGTCGAGGTGCTGCGGGTGCCGTTCTCCCAGGCGGTGGCGTGGGTGGGGGACGGGACCATCGTGGACTGCAAGAGCATCGCCACGATTCTCTACGCCGCCCAGTTCGTGGTCGGGCGGGAAGAGAGCGTGACAGAAGGGCAGGGGTGACGCCGGAGCGGCGCACATCGTCCCCGGGGACGTCCTCGGTGGAGGACGATCCGGTGGCGTGAAATGCGGAGAAAATGCGGAGAAACCGCGTCGCAGGCGGCTTTCCGCCGATGGCACGGATGGTGCAAAAGATAGCAGCGTGGTCCGGACTCGCCGGGCTTCCGTGAAGACGAAGCGGTGGAGGAGAACCATGGCATCGAACGCAGTCAGGAAGAGCAAGGACGAGCAGGCCCTATCCATGGGCGAGGCCGTGCTGCGTCGTCGCGAGCTGAAGGAGCTCACCGACAGCCAGGTCGTGCAGGCTTTCCTCGACGGCGAGCAGCGTGCCTTCGGCGAGTTGGTCCGGCGGTACGACAACCGGCTCGTGAACTTCGTCTACCGCACCGTGGGAGACCGCGAGCGAGCCCAGGACCTGGTCCAGGAGACCTTCGTGCGGGTGTATCGGCACCTGCACCGGTTCGACCAGACCAAGAAGTTCTCTACCTGGATCTACACCATCGCCGGGAACCTGGCGAAGAACGAGCTGCGGAACCGCTCGAGAAATCCGCTGGTCCTCTTCCAGACCCTCAAGCAGAACTGGGACGCGGACCACAGGCCCCTGGAGTGGGAGGATTCGCAGTACAAGCCCGACGATCTCTATCGGAAGCGCTTCCTGCGGGAGAAGGTGGAGGAGGCGGTGGCGCAGCTGCCCGAGCATCACCGAGTGGTCTTCGTCCTTCGCGAGCTGCAGGGTAAGACCTACGAGGAGATCGCCGAGATCACGGGCTGCAACCTGGGGACGGTGAAGAGCCGACTGAACCGCGCCCGCAACAACTTCGCCCACATCATTGCCCCCATGGTGGACTGACCTGGAGTAGGTGACCGGGGGGGTGAGCGGCCCCGGCGGGGATCCCCCGCCGGGGCCTTCGCGCGCCCGGGCACTCGACACCCGGAGCCTGGGTGGAACCCAGGTCCGCCAGACCCTGTAGGAAAACAGGACCGATGCGAGTGCACGGTCGCTATGGGGATCAGGGCCGTACCGTACTGCCAGGCGAGCGCATGACCTGTCGAGACTTCATCGAGGGCTTCTCCGACTACGTGGATGGCGTGGGAGATCCCGCCCATCTGGACGCGGCCCGGGCCCACCGTGAGACGTGTCCGGGGTGCCGTCGCTATGAGGAGGTCTACAGTCGGGGCGTGGACCTCCTCCGGTCGTTTCCGGAGGTAGCCGTCTCCGACGGATTCGAGCCGGACCTGGAGGTGCGGATCCGGCGAGACACGGCCGTGGCCCTGCGGCATCTGGGACACCGCCCCCCCTCATCGGGCTCTGCAATGGCCATCGTCTTCGGCATGGCGGTGATCCTAGTGGGCGCGGCGTGGGCTCCGTTCCTCTTCATGCGCCCCGTGCAGGTAGAGCTCGCTCCCATCGTGGCCGCTTCCCCAATCCGGAGCTTCCCGGTTCGCATGCCCGACATCGAGCTGCTCCCCGAGCGGAACCGGCGGGACCGAGCGACTCTCTCGCAGGCCCAGCTGTGGGAGGAGGCCTCTCACCTCTTCCGGCAGTACGCGCCCGTCATGCGGGGATACCGGGCCGGGGGCACGGTCCGCCTGGGGCTGGACTGACGCGCGCGTTGTCCGAGGCCACGCCCCGTCTGAGGACTCCGGGATGATCGATCCGGCCAAGCCCCTCCTGGACCGGGGAGGGCTGGGGGGTGTCTTCTACCTCCACGGCGACGACGAATTCCGGAAGGGGCAGGCCGTTCGAAGCCTGGTGAACGCCCATCTGGATCCGGCGACCCGGGACTTCAACCTGGACCGACTTGGGGGCAAGGACGTGACGAGCGAGCAGTTGGCCTCGGTGCTTGGCACGCCTCCCATGATGGCGGAGTGGCGCGTGGTGGTGGTCACCGAGGTGGAGGCGTTCGCCGGAAGCCCCAAGGCCCGCGAGGTGCTCCTGGGCGTCATGAAGACTCCCCCTCCGGGTCTGGCGCTCATCCTGTCCTGCACCAAGCCCACCGGCTCCCGGGCCAAGTTCTATTCCCAGCTGGCCTCCACCGCCCGGTCGCTGGAATTCCGGCCCCTCTCGCAGGACGACGTCCCCGGCTGGCTCATGGAGCGGGCCGCGGAGGCCTGGGGAGTCGAGATGGAGCCCGCTGCGGCTCGTGCCCTGGCGCAGGCGGTGGGTACGGATCTGGGGATCCTGAACCAGGAGATCGAGAAGCTCGCCGGGTACGTCCAGGAGGGGCGCCCCATCACGCGGGACGACGTCGAGGCCGCCGGGACCAGCCTTCCCACGCAGGACCGCTGGAGCTGGATCGACCTGGTGGGACAGCGACGCTTCCAGGAGGCGCTGGGTGCCCTGGGCGTCCTGGTAGGTCAGGGGGAATCGGGGGTGGGGCTGTCCATCTCCCTGGCGACCCACTTCCTGCGGCTCGGTGTCCTGGTGGATCGGGGTCCGCAGGCGCTGGAGAAGGCCCTTCCGCCCAACCAGCGATGGCTCGCGCGACAGCTTCAAGCCCAAGCCCGGGCATGGAGCTCCAAGGAGATCGCCGACGCGCTGGACGGGCTGCGGCTGCTGGATCGTCGCCTCAAGTCGTCGAGTGTCCCGGACGAATCGCTGCTCCAATCCTGGCTCCTGGAACGCATGGCGGCGCGCGCATGAAGCGGACCCTGTTCTTGGCTCTTCTCGCGCTGGGACCCGTGGGCGCGGCGGGGCAGACCCTCAACGACGTGGACCAGTTGATCCGGGATGGCCGGATCCAGGAGGCGCGCGAGACACTCCTGGCGTGGAGCGATGCAACCCGACGACCCGACCGGGTGGACCGGCAGCGCGCCCTCTGGTTCCGCGGCGTCCTGAACCTGGATCCGGCGCAAGCCGCGTCGGCTTTCCGGCGACTGGTCCTGGAGTACCCCGGTGGTCCCTTCACCGACCTGGCCCTGCATCGGCTCGGGGTGTCCGCCGCGCTCCGGGGTGATCTCCGTGCCGCCGAATCCAGCTTCAGCGTCCTCGCCCGGGACTACCCGGGCAGTCCGATGCGTCGCGAGGCGAGGGATTGGCTCGCTCGAAACCGGACGGCGCTGGACTCACTGTCCGCGCAGGATAATGCGGCTCCGTCGAGGCCGGCGGAGCGGGTGGACGACCGGTCCGAACGGAGCCAGGGCGGGTTCGCCGCGCAGCTTGGTGCGTTCAGCTCCCGGGACCGGGCCGACGCCGTGGCCCAGGCGGTGAGGGAGGCGGGTTTCCAGCCCCGGGTCGTGCGGATCGAGGGAAGCGACTTCTTCCGGGTCCGGGTAGGGCGTTTCGAGGATCCTGAAGCGGCCCGGGCCGTGGTTGAGCGCCTCCGGCAGGCGGGATTCGAAGCCGGCCTGGCCGCTGATGCGGACCGGGAGCGTCGAGTCGGCTGACCTCGGCGTCCCCGCCGCCGGAGAGGAGACCCGGCCCGCGGTCCTGGCTCGTCAGAGGGCCGAGAGCACCCGCTCCATCCGTGCGCGGACTTCCCGCGCCAGGGGCGCGATGTCGTCGCGACCCGTCACGGATAGCTGGACCTCCGGATCCAGGGCCACCACCACCGATTCTCCTTCGTGGCTCCCTTCGTACACCACCACGTTGCAGGGAAGTAGGACACCGATGTCGGTCTCTGCGGACAGGGCCTGGTGAGCCAGTAGTGGGTTGCAGGCTCCCAGAATCCGGTAGGGGCGGAAGTCCACGTCCAACTTCTCCTTCAAGGTGGACTTCACATCGATCTCGGTGAGTACTCCGAAGCCCTCCTTCTTCAGCTCTTCGCGAACGCGTGCGTCGGCCTCGTCCACCGCGAGGGCCACCGTCTTCTTCAAGCCGTATGCGCCAGCCTGCTCGGCCATTCGATCACTCCTGGAGCGGAACCACGATTTCTTGTGAGGGGCCGCAGATCGCGCCTGGAATGGGGCGCTTTCGGGTCTCCTCCCTGAATTGAAGCGGGAGTCTCGGTCCACCGTCAACCCCGGTGGAGGTTGAGCCGAGAGGTTTGCCCCGGCCCGGTCCGGGATGGAGATTGGGTTTCCTCTGAACGCCCTTTCCGGGGCGCTGATCGGATCACACGGGAGTGAGCATGTTTGCACGCGTACGCGGGATCGGCCTGCTGGCCCTGGCGCTGTTCGTGGCCCACGGAATCCAGGCCCAGGCGAGCGAGGATCGAATCTTCCAGCCCATGGACGTGTTCGGGCTCGAGTGGGCCACCGACCCGCAGGTCTCACCGGATGGAAGCCAGGTGGTCTACGTGCGCAACTTTTTCGACGTCATGACGGACCGACGTCGGACCAACCTCTGGCTGGTCTCCGCCGACGGTTCCTTTCACCGGCCGCTGACCTCGGGCACACGATCCCACGGATCCCCCCGCTGGTCCCCGGACGGCGGGCGGATCCTCTGGGTCTCCTCCCAGGACGGGTCGAGTCAGCTCTGGCTCCGGTGGATGGACACCGGAGAGGAGGCCCGGATCACGAACCTCACCGCCAGCCCGGGGAATCTCTCGTGGTCCCCCGACGGAGAGTGGATCGCCTTTACCATGTTCGTGGAGGACGGCCCCGATCCGGCGTTGGCCCGGGGTATGCCCAGTCCGCCGGAGGGCGCCCAGTGGGCCGCGGCCGCGGTGGTCATCGACGACGTGCAGTACAAGGCCGACGGCCAGACGGGCTTCGTGCGGCAGGGGAACACCCACGTTTTCGTGGTGCCGGCCGAAGGTGGAACGCCCCGGCAGCTGACCTCCGGACCCCACAGCCACTCCCAGCCCACCTGGGCCCCCGATGGGGAGAGCCTGGTGGTGGTGGCGAACCGGAGAGACGACGCCGACTTCGAGCCCAACGACAGCGACCTGTACGAGGTCTCGTTGGCGGACGGCTCGCTGACCCGGCTGACGGACCGGTACGGTCCCGATTCGGGGCCGGCCATCTCTCCCGACGGCGGCAGGATCGCCTACGTCGGATTCGACGACGAGCTGCAAGGCTACCAGGTGAGCCGACTGTACGTCATGAACCAGGACGGGACGGGCAGCCGGGAGATCGCCACCGGGCTGGACCGGTCCGTGGGGAGCCTCTCCTGGAGCTCGGATGGACGGGGGCTCTACCTGGGGTACGCCGACGAGGGGCTCGGGAAGCTGGCCTACGTGACCCTGGACGGGGAGGTCACCGTCCTGGCGGAGGACGTGGGCGGGACCTCGGTGGGCCGGCCCTACGCGGGAGGGTCCTTCTCGGTGAACGGCCGCGGCACGTTCGCCTACACCGTAGCGGATCCCTACCGGCCCGCGGAGGTGGGGCTGGGCTCGCGGCGCGGAGGCGCACGGACCCTGACGGATCTCAACCGTGATCTCCTGGGCCACAAGTCGCTGGGAGAGGTGGAGGAGATCTGGTGGGAGTCCTCGTTCGACGGACGGCCCGTGCAGGGGTGGATCATCAAGCCGCCGGACTTCGATCCCGACGGGGAGTATCCCCTGGTGCTGGAAATCCACGGCGGGCCCTTCTCTGCGTACGGGCCGCACTTCTCGCCGGAGCTGCAGCTCTACGCCGCCGCCGGGAACGTGGTCCTCTATACGAACCCCCGAGGGAGTACCTCATATGGAGAGGAATTCGGCAACCTCATCCATCACGCCTATCCCGGGAACGACTACGACGACCTCATGTCGGGAGTCGACGCGGTCCTGGAGCGGGGGTACGTGGACGAGCACCGCCTGTACGTGACCGGGGGGTCCGGGGGCGGGGTGCTGTCCGCCTGGATCGTCGGCAAGACCGACCGGTTCGCCGCGGCGGCGGTTCAGAAGCCGGTGATCAACTGGGCGAGCTTCGTCCTGCACGCCGACGGGATTCCCTTCTTCGCGAAGTACTGGTTCGGCCGGATGCCCTGGGACGATCCCATGCACTACTGGAGCCGGTCACCGCTGTCCCTGGTTGGGAATGTCACCACCCCCACCATGCTCATCACGGGAGAGGTGGACTACCGGACGCCCATGTCGGAGACGGAGCAGTACTACGGGGCCCTGAAGCTCGAGGGGGTTCCCACCGCCATGGTCCGGATCCCCGAGGCCTCCCACGGGATCGCGGCACGCCCCAGCCAGATGCTGAGTAAGATCGCCCACATCCTGGGTTGGTTCGAGCGCTATCCCGTCCGGGATCGGCGTCCGGTCTCCTGACGGGAATCGAGAACCGTGACCACTCCGACGGAGCCCCCCCGGGGGTACGGGTTCGGGACCGGGCCCGTTTTCCTGGCCAGCATCAGCACGATCCTCGGTGCGGTCATGTTCCTGCGGTTCGGCTATGCCGTGGGGAGCGTAGGGCTGCTCGGCTCGTTCCTCCTCATCGCGCTGGGCCATATGGTGACGATCCCCACGGCCCTGGCCATCGCTGAGATCGCCACGAACCGCCGGGTCGAGGGCGGCGGGGAGTACTTCATCATCTCCCGGTCGTTCGGAACCTCCATCGGGGGCGCCATCGGCATCAGCCTCTACGCCTCCCAGGCCATCTCCGTGGCCTTCTACATGATCGCCTTCGCCGAGGCCTTCACCCCCCTCGCCCCGGCCTTCGAGCGGATGCTGGGGATCCCTTTCGATACCCGGTACGTCTCCCTTCCCGCCACACTGGGCCTCATCGCGCTGGTCCTCACCAAGGGTGCGGACCTCGGCGTGAAGGCGCTCTACGCGGTGGCCGCCATCCTGGGGATCTCACTGGCCCTCTTCTTCGCTGGGGGAGCGATGGAGGGCTTCGATCCGTCCAGCGCGGGGATCGTGGGCGGTGCGCGGGGCTCGGATCCGTTCATCCTGGTGTTCGCCATCTGCTTCCCGGCCTTCACCGGAATGACCGCAGGCGTCGGCCTCTCGGGCGACCTGGCGAACCCCCGGCGCTCCATTCCACTGGGGATCATGAGCGCCACGGTGGTGGGGATGGCGGTGTATCTACTCCTGGTCACGAAGCTGGCCTTCTCGGCGGACCCCGAATCGCTGGTGGCGGACCAGCTC
Source organism: Gemmatimonadota bacterium (assembly GCA_039586075.1). GTDB lineage: Bacteria > Gemmatimonadota > Gemmatimonadetes > Longimicrobiales > Gaopeijiaceae > Gaopeijia. The sequence goes on from JBDHLC010000037.1 coordinate 25,361, forward strand.
ATCATGGGTCGGATCGCCCTCTGGGGCCCCATCATTCCCATCGGCCTGGCGGCTGCGACGCTGTCCAGCGCCATCGGGTCCATCGTGGTGGCTCCCCGCACCCTTCAGGCTCTGGGTGGAGACGAGGTGGTGCCGTTCAGCCGCATGAATCGCGTGCTGGCCGCCGGAGTGGGCGAGTCCAACGAGCCGCGCCATGCGACGCTGGTCACGTCGGTGATCGCCCTGGTCTTCGTCCTGCTGGGATCCGTGAACCTGGTGGCCCGTGTCGTGTCCATGTTCTTCATGGTCACCTACGGTGCGCTGTGCGCCATCTCCTTCCTGGAGCACTTCGCCGCCCGGCCGTCGTACCGGCCTTCCTTCCGTTCGAAGTGGTGGATCTCCCTGACCGGGGCGGTGGCCTCGTTCATCCTCATGCTGCAGATGGACCTGTTCTTCGCCGTGGCGGCGATCCTGGTCATGCTGGGGCTCTACCTGGTGATCCGACGAGCGCGAGGGGAGGGGGGCGACGACCTGCAGGCGATCTTCCACGGCGTCATAACCCAGGCCACCCGCTGGAGCCAGGTCAAGCTGCAGAAGACCCCGGGCAGCGACTGGCGGCCCAGCGTGATCCTGGTCACTCCGAGGACGTTCGACCGCTCGGCGCCCATGCAGATGCTGGAGTGGCTCGGCCACCGATACGGCTTCGGCACCTACCTGCACTTCGTGAAGGGGAAGCTGGAGCCCGGCACCACCGAGGCGGCTCGGGAGGTTCAGCAGCGGCTCGTGGCCACGGCCCGCGAGCGGAAGGGAGCCGTGTTCGTGGACACCATGGTGAGTCCGTCAATGGAGTCGGCGCTTGCCCAGGCCCTGCAGATGCCGGGCATCTCGGGGATGGAGAACAACACCGTCCTCTTCGAGGCCTCGGTCCACGATCCCGATACGGTCCTGGAGGAGATCCGGTCCGGGTGCCGGCTCGCGGCGGTGGCCCAGATGAATCGGCTGGTCCTCCGCCACACGGACCACTTCTTTGGAAACCGGAAGTACATCCACGTCTGGCTGACCTGGAACGACTACCGGAATGCGAACCTCATGATCCTCCTGGCCTACATCCTCCTGGGACACCCGGACTGGAGCCATGGAGAGATCACCTTGTACGCGGCCTATCCCAAGGCCGACGTGAAGGAGCGCACGGCGGAGCTCCGGGCCATGATCACGGACGGCCGGCTCCTCATCTCGGAGAAGAACCTGCAGGTCTTCGCCACCGACGACCGGACCGACTTTGGTCGACTCATGGAGGTGAAGTCCGAGCACGCCGACCTGGTGATCCGAGGTTTCACCGAGGAGAAGCTGGAGGGGAAGGGGCCCGAGCTGTACAAGCGCCACGGGGCGCTGAAGGATGTTCTCTGGGTGTCCGCCGAGGAGCGGATCTTCATCGACTGACCTCGACGCGGAGACCCGGACCTGTGGCGGACGTGCAACGTCGGGCCACCACAAAACGAAGCTCGGAGCCGCGGAGGAACGCCGAAAAGCCCGTAACCACGTGCCGTTGCCCCGGGCACGACTCCTGCGATACGCTTTCACCACCTGAAGTACGAGCAGGAAGAGCGCACGCGAAACGAGGTCCGCCATAATGGGTCGCTGGGTAGACATCTCCCGGGCACGGGTGCCCCGGGACTGGATGCTCCCGCAGTCCGGGGATGAGCCCCTGGACTCGGATCGGCTCGTGCGCTACGCGGAGACCGCCGTCCAGACCGAGGAGCGTCGGTACCGCACTCCCTGGGCCCGCGGACCTCGAGGTCCGCTGCGTCGCAACGTGGGGGTCCCCGTTCCCTTCGAGACCCCCCTCTTCCTATTCCAGGGAGACCTGGACCGCCTTCGCCAACGCCGTCGGCGGTCCCTGGTTCCGGCCCTCGTCTTTCTGGTGTCCGCCGCCATCACCGCGGTGCTGACCCGACTCTTCACGGGTCCGTAGCGGCGGCCGACGCCCGACCTGATCCAGCCGGACCCACTGCGACCTCTCCAGGCTCGGGTTGACCCGAGCGGACCCGGGTAGCCCGGGGCCCCGGTGTACCTCGGGCACGCACCTCCTGCGCCACCCCGAGGTGCCCACCGCACCTGGCCCTCCGGGCTCGCTCTCCGCCGGCCCCGGGGACTCTCTGCGCCTGCCCGCCCCTCACTGTCACACGGGGCGCACCTCTACGAGCTCGGCGAGCACCATGTGCAAGATCCCTCTGTTGATACGTCATCCAGGGTAGAGGCAGACACCGGGCTCCGCGGGCGCGTGGGAGTCCGAACCCTGGAGGAGAGCCATGACGATGGGACGGAGGAAGTGCGGGAGGACCGGGTGGGCACGCGGTCCCAGAACTCTGGTGGCGGCGTTTCTCGTATCCCTGGCGGCGCCGGGTTCCGCGGTCTCGCAGGGATGGATCGAGCCACCGGTGATCGTGAACGGATTCGCGGTGGAGAAGACGCGCAGCGAGGTCTCGGTGCGGATCGAGGGGCGGGTCGCGGTGGTGGAGGTGTCCGAGTGGTTCCGGAACCGGGGAGGAGCGGTGGCCGAAGGCCATTACCTGTATCCCCTCCCGGGTGAGGCCGTCTTTCAGGGCTTCTCCCTCTTCCAGGGGGATCTGGAGCTCCGGGGCGAGATCATGGACGCGCAACGAGCCCGGGCCATCTACGAGGAGATCGTGCGGCGCCGCGCGGACCCCGCCCTCATCGAGCTCGCGGGGCAGGGGCTCCTTCGTGCCAGGGTCTTCCCCATCGAACCCGGCGATGAGCGGAAGGTGAGCCTCCGCTACACCCAGGTCCTCGGGCGCGCCGGAGACGCGCTCCAGTTCCTGTACGCCACGGGTCCGCGGGGACCGGTGGGACCCGGGCAGGCGCGTCCCTTCGTGCATCCCGCCGACGCGGGAGAGGTCCACCACGGCCCGGGTGCGGCGCAGGGGGCGGCCACCGAGGCGGTGCAGACGCGCTTTCGAATCGAGGTGATGGATGCCAGCGCCTTCCTGGCGCCCTTCTCCCCCACGCACCCCATCACGGTGGAGCGAGGCCGGGATGGAATGGTGGTGGAGTTGGACCAGCCCGAGCTCAGCGGACGCTTCTCCCTTTTCCTGCCTCTGGCGCGTGATCGCGTCGGGCTCTCGTTGGCCACCCATCGGCCACCGGGGGAGGAGGGCTACTTCATGCTCACCCTCTCTCCCGGCCGGGCGCCCGGACGCGCGGAGCCCCGGGACCTGACCGTGGTGGTGGACGTGTCCGGCTCCATGTCCGGTGAGAAGATGGAGCAGGCTCGGGCTGCGCTGCACGGACTCCTGAGCACGCTGGCGGACGAGGACCGCTTCCGGCTGCTGGCGTTTTCCAACGCGGTCCGGATGGAGCGGGAGGGGTGGGCGCGACCGGGACGGCGTTCCCTGCGGCAGGCTCGGGAGTGGGTGGACCGACTGGTGGCCGACGGCGGCACGAACATCGACGGGGCGCTGCGGGAGGCCTTCCGGCCGGAGCAGGCGGAGGACCGCCTGCCGGTGGTGATCTTCCTCACGGACGGCCTTCCGTCGGTGGGGGAGCGGAACCCCGAGCGCCTGGCCGACCGGGCGGAGCGGGAGGCGGGGCCTGGGTGAGGCGGGCCGGGGGAGCACGGACTACGTGCAGCCGGGTGAGGACGTGGAACGGGCGGTGGGACTCCTGGCGGCCAAAGTACGGCACCCGGTGCTGACCGACCTGGAGATCGGAGGAGCCCCCGTTCGCCTTCGCGAGGTGTATCCGGCTCGGCTCCCGGATCTCTTCGCGGGCGAGGAGCTCATCGTCTTCGGACGCTACCGGGGGGACGGGAGCGGCTCGGTGAGCATCCGGGGAAGCCGGGGGGGACGTGAGGCCGACTTCGCGGTGGAGGCCGACTTCCCCCGGACCGGCGACGCGAACGAGTTCATCCCACGCCTTTGGGCGTCGCGGAAGCTGGGT
>JBDHLC010000134.1:0-3928 GCA_039586075.1 Gemmatimonadota bacterium
CGCCCGGCGGCGGCCGAACGCATAACAAGAAGGTTGCCGGCTCCGTTCGCTGGGGCTCACTTCGTCGAGCACGGCGCCTAAGGGGCGCCGCGCCGGCAACCCCGAAACGTTATGTGCCATCGTTGAGCCAGTCCCGTCGCTGCGATCCGATGGGCATGCCATCGTGGGTCCATTGCGAAGCATCTCCATAGGCCCGGTCTTCCCGAGATCCCAAATGCGCGGACCATCTCCAGACGCCAGATTTCCCCTAGACGGCGTTGAGCGCCTGGGGTTCCTGAAGCACTTCATTACCCGGTCGAACATCCAGGTCGGCGACTTTACCTACTACGATGATCCGAACGGCGTGGAGCGATTTGAGGAGAACGTCCTCTATCACTTCGACTTCATCGGGGATCGTTTGGTCATCGGCCGATTCTGCTCGATCGCCGCTGAGACCCGCTTCATCATGAATGGCGGGAATCACGCGACCACGTGGTTCACCACGTACCCGTTTCCGATCTTCGGCGGTGGGTGGGAGGAGGCACAACCTGAGTCCTGGCCGAATCGCGGGGATACCGTAGTCGGGAACGACGTTTGGATTGGCTACGGCGCGACCATCATGCCAGGCGTCACCATTGGAGACGGTGCGATCATCGCAACGAAGGCCGTCGTGACTCGCGATGTTGAGCCGTACGCTATCGTCGGAGGGAGTCCGGCCGGAGTCCTACGGTATCGGTTCGACGAAGACACCCGGAACGCCCTGCTGGAGATCGCTTGGTGGGATTGGGAGACCGATAAGATCACCCGGAACGTGGAGGCAATCTGTGGCGGTGACCTCGAGGCGCTGAAGAACGCCTCCTAGGCTAGGCGAAAACAAGATCTGCGAATCTGGATCCTGTAGGGTGCACCACAGTCTGCGGAAGGGTCGGAAGTGGCGGGGATCGGAAAGCTCGTGCGGGCTGACGGCAGATAACACTGGGCCTGCGGCTCGGGCCCTTCGGCCCTCGTCCCAACCGGCCCTGATGGGGGCAGCAGCTCTCGGTTGCTGGCGCGACCGACTGGGGCGGTCTACCTAAATGAAGCGGGACGGGCCGGTTCGCAGGCCCTTGAACGTTATGGAAGTGCCGGGCGACTGTAGTTCTATGACCGCGGAGCGAACGATGCGAAGAGGAATGGGGCGCGGATTCGGCGAGTTCATCGTGCTCGTGGTAGGCGTATTGCTCGCCCTCTCCGCAGAGAACTGGCTGGCCGACCGGAGCGATGCGCGGCTCGCCGATAGCTACTTGGACGACGTGGCCGCTGACCTCGAACGGGACTCCATCGTACACAGGATCGTGGACTACATCGGGTCCCATAGGGCATCGTCAGCTCGCTTGCTCCTGAGTGTTTTCGATAGCGAAACGAGCTCACTGCAGCCGGCTCAGACATTGCTCGCCCTCCATCGGGTCAGCAGGTCCCAAGGGGGCCTCAATAGCGGTTCGGTGACCTACGTGGATCTGACGAGCAGTGGAAACCTGCAACTCCTCCCGTCGGAGGTTCGGCGGACGCTCATCATGTATGATCTAGAGCTCCGTCGTGCCGAGAGAGCATCTGCGCCGTCCGCTGACCTTTTCCAAGACCGAGCGCTCCTGCCAGGGGACGCCCCTGACGCCATAAGAGCCTGTCTCATGGGGTGCGGTGAGCGGATCTTCGTCGTCCCGGAAGAGCAGCTCGTCATTCTCGCGGACAGCTTGGTACAGGAGATGACCCCGAGCGAAAGGGCACGTCTTCTTGGCTGGAGAGGTGTGCCGGGGATCGAGGAGGCCCTGCACGGAGAGTTGGCGAAGGCACTTAGGTTCCTGAGAATCTGGAACAGAGTGCATGAGAGGCTACTGACGACTCTCGAGGCAACCAACGCCGCGAAGGAATAGTCTTGCCGCGATACTCCGCCGTCCGTCAGATCGATCCACGGGGTGGCCATCGACTCCACATAACACACAGTGGCCGGCTGCGGCCGCCCTGCGGGCGGCCTCCGTCCCCACTGGCCTGCGAACTCGCGGGCGTTGATATGCGAACAGGCAGAACGAGCGAAGGTGGCATGGTCACTGGCTTTGGCAGGGCCAGTTCGGCCACTTAAGAACGTTATGGGACGTGCATGGGCCAAATCCACTCAGACCGCCCACACGCGGGTAGCAGTTAACCTCCCACGGCACCCACAACGAGCATCCCGCCAACGACACCCCACCGTCCGTCCCGTCGGAGTCCCTCAGGTGCATGATGCCGTAGAAATACACAGCGACGACATCTCCCCAGGTGGTGACCTTGATGGGGCGGATGTCCCAAGCAACTACATCCCCATCCTGAAGGGTTTGCAGCACAATGTCGCGCAGGTAGCCGTGCCCCGTCTCCATCGGATTCGGAGCCAACTCCTCACTACTCCAGTAGCTACCGGAGGGATCGAGATTACAGGTCTCAACCCAAGCGTCGTAATCTTCCGTCGACCATGTCTCCCAACACGCCCGCAGGTGGTCAATCGCTTCCTGCTCCTGGACGGACCAACTCTGAGCCGCAATCGCCTGTGGAGTAAGAGCTGAAACCGCCATCAACGATACTCCGATGGCAGCCGAGCCAAGCAACCCAAATACCGAGCGTTTCATGGGGACCTCCGTACGAAAGGTGAATCGATACCTCCCCGTCTTCCTCCTCCAGCACCCGCAGTCAGTTCTCACTGATTATATGCGCAGATCTTCTGCACCGCTCGCGTGATCGACTTCGCTCTACTCCTTCCTTCCATAAGTGCCACACCGTCTCAAGGCATGTCCCATAACGTTCTTAAGTGGCCGAACTGGCCCTACCAGAGCCAGTGATTACGCCACCTTCCTTCGTCCTGCCTAGTTCACATATCAACGCCTGCGAACTCACAGGCCAGTTGGGACGGAGGCCGGCCGCAGGGCGGCCGCAGCCGGCCATTGTGTGTTATTTGTCGTGTGTCGTGCCCGACGATACACCTCGGGTTGTCACCACCCCAACACAGTGGTGTGACCAACCACCTCGGACCAAGCGCCGTCTTCGGCAAGTGCTAGAAATGCTCCAGGATGAAAGTCCCTGAAGGCCGTCGGACCGGGCGTGACCGCTGCTTCGAGTTTTGCTCCCATTCTCGCCACAATCACGACGACCCCGCGTCCTGCTATCGGATTCAGTCGTTCATCAGTGTCCTCCATTGTGCGCAAGAACATCTTAGCGGGCCCCTTGACTTCGTCCCGAATCACGAGGCTGAGGCGAGACCCCTGTAAACGGGAATCCGTTCTCAGACCGGGGTGGAGACTATATTTGAGACTGTCCCTCCCGGCCCCTGGCCCCGCCGACTCGAAGAGCGGATCCTCCTTCCCGATGTTTCTCATCTCTCCGCCTTCAACCGAACTCTTGAGGTCTTAGCTGCAATGCCGACAGAAGACCAACGAGATCTCCCAGCAGGCCGGTCATCCGTGGAGAAGACTGGCAGACTCCTCCTTATCGGGGGTAGTGAGGACAAGACCGGGGAGATGGAGATCCTCAGGGCTGTTTCCGCAGAAGCAGGCGGAGCAGCCGGACGAATCGAAGTCATCACCACAGCCTCCTCGGAGCCCGAAAAGGTGTGGGGAGCGTACGAAAGGGCCTTTAGGGCGATAGGGGTCGGTTACGCTGCGCCGATGCACATCAGGACACGGACGGAGGCGGAGGCGCCAGAACTCCTCGAGCGAATCGCCGAATCCACTGCGGTTTTCTTTTCCGGTGGGGACCAACTCCGAATCACTTCGATTCTGGGAGCGACACCGGTTCTGGAAGCTCTCCGCCACCATTTCTTCGTCAACAAGCGGTTGGTCGCTGGGACCTCAGCGGGCGCGGCTGCCCTGACCAGTACCATCATCTACGACGGAGAGTCACCGGAGGCCCTGCGAAAGGGTGCCGTGATGATGACCGGTGGACTCGC
>JBDHLC010000038.1:0-28631 GCA_039586075.1 Gemmatimonadota bacterium
TGCACCTCGAGCTCGCCCTGCCGGTAGACCTTCGTCACTCCCTCCGCCCGGATCACGGGATCCGACACCACAGCCTCCTCATTCATAGAACCGCATGGCCTCCGCCGGAACGAGTCGGGCGGCCTTGAGAGCCGCGAAACTGGCGCTCCCCACGGTGGTCACCATGACCGCAATGGACGCGACGACCCACTTGGAGACCGTGACGCGCGAGCGCATGACCATCTCCGAGAAGTCGATCCCCGCGAGCTCCATCTCGTCCACCCCCCACAGGGAGATGGGAATCCCCCAGTGGGCGATGGCGAAGTGCCCCGCCAGCGCCACGGCCAGTCCGATGGCCATGGACACCAGGGTCAGCACCGCCGTCTCCGCAAGGACGAGGAGCCCCACGCGCCGGCCTCGAAGGCCCAACGCAGTGAGGAGCCCGAACTCCCGGATGCGCTCGTTGACCGCCACGAGGAAGGTGTTGGCGATAGCGAAGGCCACCACCACGAACATGACCGCGGCGTAGATGTACAGGAATGCATCGTCGGTCTCGATGAAGCCCACCATCTCCGGGACCGCCTCCTGCCAGGTCAGCACCTCGACGGGGCCGTCCACACCCCGCAAAACCTCCTCCAGGCGACCCGCCACCTCCTCCACCGACGCCCCGGGCTGGATCAGCACCCCCACCTGTGTGACGGTGCCCGGGTTACCCAGCGCGCTCCACGTCGCCTGCAGCGTGGTGTACGCCAATCCCTCGTCCATCTCCTTGATGCCGGACTCCAGGACGCCGGCGACCCGGAAGAGCGCCCGCGTCAACTCGCCGTCCCACCCCGAGGCGGTGAGGACCACTCGGCCCCCCACGTCCACCTCCAGCTCCTCCGCCACCCGGATCCCCAGCAGGATGGGGCTCTCCAGTCCGGTCTCGTCGAGCCTCTCCCCCCGCACCAGGTGCTCGTGGACGTCCGCCAGCGCCTCTTCCATGGGCGGGTCGACACCCAGGAGCTCCACCGCCCGGGCGCCGGACGACGTGCTCAGGAGAGCAGGCATGCGGATCCGGGGGATGGCGTGGGCCACCCCCTCCACTTCCGTCGCCCTTTCCCTGATGGCCGCGCCGTCGGAGAGGACCAGGTCCGCGGCCAGCGTCTCCCAGTAGCCGGCACGGTGGACCAGGACGTCCCCTCCAGCCCCCTCCACCGCCGAATCCAGCATCTGCTGGTGCGAGTCGTCCCCGATCCCCATGGAGATCAACAGGAGCGCGTAGGAGAAGGTGATGGCGCTCAGCAGGATCAGGGTGCGGGTCCGCTGCCGCCATAGGTTCCGCCACGCCAGGCGAGGAAGCATCACGTCCTCCCCGCGATGGTGGGAGCGGGCTCCACCCGGGAGGCCACCCAGGCGGGCCACAGCCCACTCACGACCGCCACCAACAGCATGACCGCCATGGGTTCGACCAGGGCCGCCACGCTCATTCGAGCGAAGATCCGGCCTTCGAAGACCACCCCCATGTAGCTGAAGCCGCCCTGGTCGGTGAAGACCGAGAGGTCTAGACCGGCGACGGTATGCCACCACGAGATTCCCCCTCCCAGCACCCCGCCGAGGACCGAGCCCAGGACCCCCACCACCAGCGCCTCCACCAGGAGGATCCGGAGGAGTCTTCGCGGCGCCAGCCCCACCGCCACCAGCACGCCGAACTCCCGTCGGCGCTCCTGCGCGCTCATGCGTTGCGTATTCAGGATTCCCATGGCGGCCACGAGGTAGACCATGAGGTACATGATGACGTAGGACTCCCGACTGATGGACAGGATCTGGTTCAGTCCAGGGAGGATCTCCTGCCATGGCCGCACCACCAGCGGATCCTGGCCCACCGGCTGCCCCTGGTTTTCCGTGGCCGCGGTTCCCGAACCGGAACCGGCCTCGTCCGGGCTCGTGGTCAGGAGCTGGCGTAGCGCACCGGACACGGCCTGGGCCGCCGCCGGAGCCCCTTCGGGGTCCGCGGTCCGGATGGCGATCTCGTGGATCTCTCCGTCCAATGCGGCGATCCACTGCGCGTCCCCGATGTGGATGTACGCCGCGCTCCGGTCCACCGCGCTGTTCCCCGTCTCCAGGATTCCCACGACCTCCAGGAGGTCGTTCCCCAGGGAGCCGTCCGCCGCTTCCAGGAAGACTACCAATTCGTCCCCGATCCCGATCCTGAGCTGTCGGGCCAACCCGCGGCCCACCACCACCTCGCGAGGAGCCGGGAGCGGGGCGGGGTCCGCGCCCAGCCATCGGCCTTCCGCGATTCCCTCCGCCACCACCGTGGCTGCGGCCTCTCTCCGGGGGTCCACACCGTTCAGGCGAGCCACCTGCGAGGTCCGCTCATTCCCTACGAGGCCCGCCAGTTTCACCCGCGGCGTCGCCGCCTCCACCTCGGGAAGGCGCTCCAGCCCATCCAGGAGCGCGTCGTCTACGGGGAAAGACCGGTACACGCGCGGTTGGTCCGCGTAGGCCCGGGTGTGGATCTGCACCTGTCCCGTCTCCACCGCGGTGGCCCCCCGGACCATCAGGTCGAGCCACCCATCCACGAAGGCGACGGTCCAGACCATGAGGGCCACCGCCGCCGCAACGCCCCCCAACGTCAGCGCCGAGCGCCAGCGGTTCCGTGCCAGGTTCCGGATGCCCAGACGGACGGGAAGATTCATGGGGTCACGCTCATCGAACCACGCGCCGCAATCCCTGACGGGTGAAGAGCCCATCGTCCAGGACGATATCCAGCGCCAGCGATTCGTAGAGGATCTCCGTCCGCTCGTCCGGCGCGTCGGTAGGCTGCACCACCAGGTGCATGGGAAGCTCGCGGCCGGCCACCGTCTCGACCCCGTCGAAGGTCATCCGCCGCACCACCTCCCCCTGGTCCAGGTAGTCCCACCGCACGGGAATCCAGTCGTCCGGTGTGAGCAGGAAGTGAAGGCCGGTGTAGACCACAGGCGCGTCCGGGCGGGGGGTGAGCACGACCATCAGGTAGGCGGTACCGTCCTCCTCGGCCCATTCCAGCGAAGCCTCGTAGTCCTCCCGGTAGCTGGTCTCACGCAGGAGATCGTCGTTGGTGAAGTGGCTACCCATCCAGCTCTCGCTCAGGAGGCCGGAGGGGATCCGAATGAGCCGGTCCGCCCGCGGGGCGTAGTTCCAGAGGCCGTCCTCGGTCCGGAGGGTCGCCGTGCCGGCCTCCCGTGCGGGCTGACGGATGACGATCAGGGCGTCGTCGGTGCCGCGGGACCAGCTCTCGAGGGTCAACTCGCGCGTGCCGCGGTCCCGCACCACGGTCATGGTCATGACCGCGTGGGAGGATGTGGACCGGTACAGGTCGTCCAGGTGGTCCAGGACCGTATCCAGGTCGGGGAGCGTCTGCGCCCTCAGGGGCCCGCCCGAGCCGAGCACCACGGCCACCGCCAGCAGCGCCGCGGAGAAGCACGACCTCGTGAACTGGGGGATCCGCTCGACCTTCCGGAACCGCTTCCATCTCCAATCACGCAACTCGGACCTCCCTGGTCGGAATACGAGGCTGATCGGGTGCCCGGAATCTACAACAATCCTCGCGTTACCGAGGTCCGAATCGCTCCAGGATCCAGGCCGCCGTCCGGTCCATCACCGCCGGGGTCATGGTCTCCTCGATTCGCGCGTACTCACTGGGAGCCCCCGTTTCCGCCCTCTGGAAGAGGTGGTTGAGGCCCGGGAAGGACTCCACGGTGAAGTCCTCGTTTCCGCCGCGCTCCAGGGCCGCCCGGATCGCGGACAGGTTGGCCTTGTAGGGAACCTGGAGGTCCAGCTCCCCGTTCAGCGCCAGGACGGGTACGCGCGTCGCCTCCAGGGCGGGCACGGGGTCGTAGGTCAGGAAGTACGAGAACCAGGGCGAGGTGAGCTGTGCCAGCTGGGTATTCACCCACGCCTGGCTGGACTCCTCGGTGATCCCCTGCATCTGGCGCTCCTCCGGTGTCATGGTCCCCAGGGCCTCCTCCAGGATGGCCTGGGCCCGGGCACGCCGTTCCTGTGGATCGGCTTCGGTGCGGATCGCCTCGAAGAGCCGCCGGTTGACCTCCAGGCCCCGCTCCAACAGCACGGGATCCGCACCGTCGGCCTCCGCGATGCGGCGGCTCTGGTCCAGTATGATCTCCTCTCCCGTCATCCCCGGTCCCGCCAGCAGCACCACGAACGCCACCGCATCGCTGCGCGACGCCACCATGGGCGCGATCAAGCCCCCCTCCGAGTGGCCCACGATCCCCACGCGGTCCCCGTCCACTTCCGGACGCTCCCGCAGCCACGCCACCGCGGACTCGGCGTCACCGGCGAATTCCACGCTGGTGGCGGAGGCGAACTCCCCACCCGACGACCCCACACCCCGGTCGTCGTACCGGAGCACCGCGATCCCCGCTCGCGTCAGATGGTCCGCCAGGACGGCGAAGGGCTTGTGGCCCAGGAGGGTCTCGTCCCGATCCTGGGGCCCCGACCCGGACACGAGGACGACCCCGGGAACGGGCCCCCGGCCCCGGGGCACCGTCAGGGTGCCCGCGAGGTCGAAGTCCTCGGTGATCTGGGGGAACGTCACGTCCTCGACGTCATACGGAAACGGGGCGCGAGGGGTCTGTGGCCGCGTGGAGGGATCCGGAACGGCCGGTGCCGTGGCATCCACTCCGCCCTCCTCCGCAGGAGCCAGGTTCAGGGGCAGGCTCGCCGGTCCCTGGCTCCAGGTCCCCATGATGGTCCCGTCTTCCTGGAGCACTCCATCGTATCGGCCCTGGATGGGCCGGATGGTGAGCGTCAAGGAGTCGCCCCGGATCTCCACCGCGTCGACCCCGATCCCGAACGCGGCCTGCGCCGGGCTGTCCATGGTGGCCGTGAGGCCCGCGTCCGTGGACACGATGTGGAAGACCAGGGGAAGCTCCTGCCCCCCTGCGTTCAGCGTACCCTGCCAGTCCCCGACGAAGCGGTCGTCCGAGCCCTGGGCGGACACCTCGGACGGCATCGACATCACCGACCCGGCGCAGACCACCAGGGCGAGTCCCCAGGGGAATCCGCCGGTGGAGAACCTCAAGACGGAGTGCATGCTCGTCTCCCCTTCATGTGTGGGACCGGACCCTCTCGGGCCGTCGCGACGGGAGCGGCCCGGTCGATGAATCGCCACCTGCTACGGAGCCGGACGCCGGAAGCTTCACGCGTTCCTCCTTACCCCCTTCCAGCAGCCCGTCGGAATGGGTACCGTAGGCATTCTCCGAGCCCAGCCTCGCCCGGCGGGAGCGCCCCGGCGGGGCGGGCGACCGCTTCCCACAGAGGCCAAGATGCAGCACGACGCCATCGCTGTAGTGGACTTCGGCGGACAGTACGCCCACCTCATCGCCACCAAGGTCCGCCGCCTGGGCGTCCTTGCGGAGATCCGCCAGCCCGAAGACCCCATCGAGGCATTCCACCGGTACAAGGGAATCATCCTCTCGGGCAGCCCAGCTCTGTCGTCGCACGGCGAGGACTCGGAATACACCAAGGCCCTCTACGACCTGGACGTACCCATCCTGGGACTGTGCTTCGGGCATCAGGAGATCGCCAAGCACTACGGCGGCGAGGTGGTCCACGGAGGTCGTGAGTGGGGTCACGCCGACCTCCACGTGGTCCGGGAACACCCCCTGTTCAAGGGTCTCGGCCCGGTGGAGCAGGTGTGGATGAGCCACTTCGATTCGGTGTCGGCGGTAGGGCCGGAGTTCGAGGAGCTGGGGTACACCACCTCCAAGGACGGCTCTCCGGATCACCGATACGCCGCCATCGGCTCCGACACGCTCCGGCGCTATGGCTTCCAGTACCACGCGGAGGTCGACGACACGCTGCACGGCGATCAGATGCTGGGCAATTTCGTGCTGGAGATCTGCGAAGCGGACCCCACCTGGTCCATGGAGGCGTTCCTGCAGGAAGAGCGGGAGAAGCTCCAGGCCCAGGTCGGCGACGAGTCCGTGTTCCTTCTCGCCTCGGGGGGGGTCGACTCCACCGTGGCCGCCGTGATGCTCAAGGAAGCCCTGGGCCCGGACCGTGTCCACCTTCTCCACATCGACAACGGCCTCATGCGAAAGGACGAGAGCCGGAACGTGGTGGAGATGTTCAAGCGGCTGGGGCTCGGAGACCACCTGCACTTCGTGGATGCCTCGCAGGACTTCCTGGACGCCATGGAGGGCCTGGTGGAGCCCGAGGCCAAGCGGAAGGCCATCGGGAACACCTTTGTGGACGTGTTCAACCGCGAGGCCGAGCTCCTGGGAATCCAGGACCACCTCCTGGGCCAGGGGACCATCTACCCGGACACGGTGGAGACCGGTGGCACGAAGCGGGCGGACGTCATCAAGACCCACCACAACCGGGTGGAGGTCATCGAGGAGATGATCGCTCAGGGAAAGGTGGTGGAGCCTCTGGCGGAGCTGTACAAGGTGGAGGTCCGGGAGCTCGGGGAGAGCCTCGGAATCGCTCACGAGGCGCTGTGGCGGCACCCCTTCCCAGGCCCGGGCCTGGGGGTCCGCTGTCTTTGCTCCGACGGGGCCCCCGACACCGAGGACTTCGAGCGGCTCAACCGGGAGGTTGCGGCCGTGGCGGATCAATTCGCCCTGCATCCACTGGTCCTCCCCATCCGCTCCGTGGGAGTGAAGGCGGACCTCCGGGCCTATGAGCACCCGGTGCTGTTCAGCGGCGAGGCCGACTGGGACACTCTCATCAAGGCGGCCTCCACCGTCACGGCAAACGTCCTGGGGATCAACCGGTGCATCTGGAACCTGGCCCCTGGGCACCCAGAGACGGCCCACCCGGTAAAGGGGTACATGACCCGGGATCGCCTGGACCTGCTCCGGGAGGCCGACGCCCTGGTCATGGACGGCCTTCGGCGGCACGGGATCTACGATGACATCTGGCAGTGCCCCACCGTCCTCGTTCCCCTCTCCCTGGGCGACGGCGATGAGGGCGAGTTGGTCGTCCTGCGGCCCATCTACTCCGCGCGCGCCATGACGGCCACCCCGGTCCGACTTCCGGATGCCCTTGTGGACGAGTTGCGAGACTCCATTCTGGGCCTTTCGGGAGTCACGGGACTGGCGCTGGACATCACTTCCAAGCCCCCTGGGACCATCGAGTGGGAGTAGCGCCGACCCGGCAGACGCTAGGCTGACGGCGACGCGCGCGGAGCGAGGGGATCGGGTGGCCAAGTGAGAACAGGGGGGTGGGCCGAAGCGGCCTACCCCCCTTTTCTCCTCCCTCGAATCGGGAGACGTCCCGACGGTGCCTCAGGAATCTCCGCCGAGGTCGAAAGAGAGGCCCACCATGATGCTGAAGAACGCCGTCACCGCGCTGTCCGCTCCCTCGCTCTCTGCATCGTAGCTGGCGTGGGTGTAGCGACCTTCGGCGAAGGCATCGAGGCCACCCAGGGCGAACCCCATCCCGGCGCCGGCCTGGAAGCCGAAGGCCGATTCGGAATCGTCACCGAAGGTGTCCGACGAGTACCGGTGCTGCATCAGTCCCGCCCCACCGAATACGTACGGGTCCACCGCGGCATCCTCGCCGCCGAACCCGTAGAGGAGCCCTGCCATGAACCCCAGGGGATTCGTCTTCGAGTCCTCGCCAACCACTTCTTCGTCGTGGTTGTTCTGGCCCCAGAATGCCTCGCCGTAAATGTCGAGGTTCGTGGCGATCTCGAAGGTCGCGCCGCCCGCCAGCATGAAGCCGGTGTTGGCGTAATCTCCGTAGTCGCTGGTGGGGAAGGTCGGACCGACCCCCAGGTAGATGCTCTGGGCCAGAGTCGGCGTGGCTGTTAGAGCCAGAGCGGTGAGTGTGAGACACACGAAACGCTTCATCCTGCCTCCTGATCGACGGGGAACAGAGCCTGCGCATGTGCTGTCATCACTCAACGACTTCGCGTCCCCGTCAACGAAAAACTTCCGCCGACACCGACGCCGGCGATTCTCCCGCCTCCGCGGGCCACGGAGAGCTTGGTGCCGGGGACCCTGACAGCCTATGATGGATAGTATCTTTCTCGGGCCGCATTCAGCGGGCCGACTGATTCCATTTCCCTTGGAGGAAACCGCTATCGACGACCCACGCGTGAACGACCGAATTCGCATCAGCCCCGTCCGACTCATCGACCAGGACGGCGAGCAGGTGGGTGTCGTCAACCTGGACGACGCGAAACAGAAGGCGGCAGATGCCGGATTGGACCTGGTGGAGGTCGCCCCCAACGCCCGCCCCCCCGTGGTGAAGATCATGGACTGGGGGAAGGCCCGGTACGAGCGCCAGAAGAAAGCGCGGGAAGCCCGGAAGAACCAGTCCACGGTCGAGCTCAAGGAAGTGCAGCTCCGGCCCCGGACGGACGATCACGATTTCGAGGTGAAGCTCAAACGAGCACGCCGCTTCCTGAAAGAGGGGAACGTCGTGCGGATCGTCCTCCGATTCCGCGGGCGGGAGCTTCGGCAGCCCGAGGTCGGCGTGAAGGCGCTGGAACGGATGCTCGAGGCCACCTCGGACATCGCCAGGGTCGAACAGCGTTCCGACAACATCGAGGGCCGCCGCCTGGTCGCCCTACTGGAGCCCAACCCGAACTGATCCATCGAGCGGCCAGCGCCCCAGCGGGGTCCCGGGAGGTCGGATGCGCGCATCCCCCCTACGGGACCCCGCTCTTCGTTTGACCCTGAGCCGCGTTGCGCCGGCTAGCGCCCCTGACCCGGGTCGTCGACTCCCGGCAGGACTGTCAGGCGCCCGTCGTGTCGCCGGGCCCACTGAAGGAGCAGGGTCGTGACGCGGGCATAGCTCTGGATTCCGCCGGGCACTCCGTGGGCACGGAGGTAGGTGTCGTTCACAGCGGTGGCCACCGGTCCTCCTGCGCTCCGGTTCTCCTCGTACCAGCGCACGTAGTCCCCCCAATCCCTGCGGACCCCCGCGGACAGGGACTCCATGGCTCGATCCCACGCCTCCCGGTCCAGGCGGACCAGGTCCCGCTGGAGAGCCCGCACTACCCGTGCCCACCCCGAATACCGGACGTATGGGTCATCGGCGTGCAGAGCGGCCAGGACGCCCACGAAGGTCGCCTCGTTCTCCCGCGCGATCCCGCGCTGGTGTCCCTGTTCGTGTCCGGCCGTGGCCGGGAGCACCATGGAAGGGAGGGAGCCGCTCACGTGGGCCTCGCCGGTGAAGGGACTGTAGACACCCGACAGGTCGAAGAAGTCCAGCAACCAGGTGGCACCCACGGTCTTCACCGGGCCGTAGTGCCGGGTCTCCACGCCGTTCATCCCCAGCGGGGGGCCCACCCTTCGCCACCCCACCTCCAGGGCGCTCGAGACGGCCACCGGATCGAAGGGCACCGCCGTGGCCGATCCGATGTCGTCACTCCCGTCGTGAAGCGCGCGATAGGCCTCGTTCACACGGCGCACACTGTAACTGGTGAGGCTCCGAAGCTCGTCCGGGTCCAGCGCCCCCGCCGAGTCCAGTCCGAGCCGATCGTCCACCGGCGCCCGGGCGTAATTGAACCCCCAGAAGACATAGAAGGCGATGACGAGGGTACCGGCCACACCGGCGATCCAGCTCGCTCCCCCCCACGCCGCGGCGCTCCAGCCCAGCTCCCCCGCCCGAGCCTGGCTCCACCCGGACCACAGCCGCCAGGCGGCCCAGAGAACCAGGCCCACCAGGAGGATCCAGCTCACCGAGACCGGCGACCAGCCCGTGACCAGGGAGAGGGCCCGGGCGATCCACGGCCCCAGGGTCTCTCCGTACAGCCGCTCCACCACCCCGGGAAAGCGGGTGAGCACGAGGGCGATCCCCGCCAGGAGCCCTCCCACGAGAAGAAGCACAAGTCCACGCATGCCTGGGAAGCTGTTCGGGCCGGGGGAGGACCACAAGGCGGTCCGCCGTCCCCTCGACGGACCGGCCCGGCTCAGCCGTAGCGCGCCTTCATGTGCTCCACCGACAGCCGCACCAGCTCCTCCAGCACCTCAAGGTCCACGTCCTCGAGCTTGTTGATGTACAGGCACGACTTTCCCGTCCGGTACTTCCCCAGGCGCTCCATGAGCTCGTCGTAGCGGTCGAACCCGGCCATGATGTACGCCGTCAGGGACTGCTTGCGGGGGGAAACCCCCGTGAGCATCCAGTCCCCCTCCCGGCCGCTCGCATAGACGTAGTGGTAGCTCCCGAAGCCGATGATGCTGGGTCCCCACATCGCCGGCGCCTCACCGGTGGCACGCTCCATGATCTCCATCACGACCCGACAGTCCTGGACTCGCTTCTCGTTCCCGACGGACTGCAGAAACTCCTCCACGCTCCCGTCGTGCTTCTTCGTCTTCGGCTCGGCCATCGCTCCTCCCGATTCAGGTACCCCCCAGCTCGGCTCCGACGCCCCGGAGCCCGCGACCCGCGACTTCGTGGCCGCCGCCCGCGCACCGCACCATGCTCCCCCCGAACTCGCTGCGCCAGGCGTGCGCGATGTGGGCCCGGGTCCCACTCCCACTGGAGCTCCCCCGGGATGCGTCCCCTTGATCGGGATCCCGGATTTGGCCTGATTTTGCCGACAACCCCCGTGGGATCAGACCTCATCTGTGCGTGGAGCAGCCCGTGAAGATCGTAGTGCTCGGGGCCGGCCGGGTCGGCGGCGCCATCGTTCGCGACCTCTCGGAAGAGAGCGAATACTCCATCACCGTGGCGGACCTGGATCCCCAGGCCATGGAGCGCCTGGAGGAGTTCGGCGTTCAGACGGTACTGTCCGACCTCTCCGCCCGGGACCACGTCACCGAGGCGGTGGCGGACGCGGACCTCGTGGTGGGCTGCGTTCCGGGATTCATGGGGTACCAGACCGCCGAGGCGGTGCTGGAGGCCGGAAAGCCCATGGTGGACATCTCCTTCCTGGAAGAGGACGTCTTCGGACTGGACGAGCTCGCCAAGAAGAAGGGAGTTCCCTTCCTGGCGGACTGCGGGGTCTCGCCCGGCCTCAGCAGCCTCATTCTGGGAAGGATGGAGGCCTCCATGGACGAGACCACCTCGTTCAGGACCCTCATCGGCGGCCTTCCCGTGGAACGGGGCTGGCCCTGGGAGTACAAGGCGCCCTTCTCCCCCGCGGACGTGATCCAGGAGTATGTCCGGCCGGCCCGGATGCGGTTGCACGGTGAGGACGTGACCCTCCCCGCCCTGTCGGAGGTCGAACTCGTCCATTTCCCCGGGTTGGGCACGCTGGAGGCGTTCAACACCGACGGACTCCGCTCACTCCTGCAAACCAGCTCCACCCCCACCATGGTTGAGAAGACCCTCCGGTATCCGGGCCACGCGGAGCGCATGCGGATGCTCCGGGACGCCGGCTTCTTCTCCGACCGGGAGATGATGGCCCCGTGTGGGCGAGTGCGGCCCCGGGAGGTCACGGAAACCCTCCTCTTCAACGCCTGGCAGTTCGAGGAAGGCGAGCCGGACCTGACCGTGGGCCGGTTCACCGTGGAGGGCGTGGAGGACGGACGGCGCGTCCGTCACACCTACAATCTCCTGGACTACTACAATCCGGATACGGAGACGTCGTCCATGGCGCGCACCACGGGCTACACCTGCGCCGCCATGGCCCGGGTCGTGGCCAAGGGTCTCTGGACGGAGCCCGGGGTGGCGCCTTGCGAGGTCGTGGGACGGAACGAGGCCTGCTACGACTTCGTGCTGGAGCACCTGGCCGAGCGGGGTGTGAGCCTCTTCCACTGGGTGGAAACGCTGGACTGAAGCCAGTCTCCGCTCCTCTCCCGAGCCCACGCCCCCGCCACCCGCTGGAGCAGGTCGGCTTCGGACGCCACGACTTCGCGGTAGCGCTTCAGGAAGTGGTGGACGGTCTCGATACGGATCCGGATGGATCCGGCGGGTTTGTTCTCGTCCAGGTCCCTGAAGGCGAAGAAGGGCGTGCCCGATGCCTCCACGATCTCCTCGATGACGGAGAAGATCGGGGCGTCGTGCCCGCACCGGAAGCTGTTCAGCTCCAGCGCGATGAGGTTCGGGTGGCGGGCCGCGAACTTCGCCGCCCAGATCTTCCAGTTCGAGTTCTCGCTGTAGGCGTTCTTCCAGACATCCCGGATGTCCAGGGGATCTTCGATGATCCCGTCCCGGACCTCGGCGCCGAAGAGCGGCTCCAGGACCTCGGTATCCGTGGGGAGGGTGGAAGGGGTGAATACCGGATAGCCCAACTTCTGGAACTCCGACAGGATGTCGTGGTTGACCCCGTGATCCGCATGGTACGGGCGCCCCAGGACCACGATTCCGATCCGGCGCTCGCGCTCGAGCCGGGCCAGCTCAACCCTGGCCCGCTCCCGAAGCTCGCTCTGGAAGGCCGCATAGGCGTGCATCCCGGCGTCGATGGCGCGCTCGTTCTCCGAGGCCGAGACACCCAGGACCTCCTCGAACGCCTCGTACATCTGGCGACGGAAGAGGGCGGGCTGCCCCACGTTCAGGAAGGGGCTCATGAAGCGGATCCCCTTCCGCCGGAAGACGTCCCATTCCTTGGTGAAGGCCGCACGAGTGGCTTCCGGCGTCGCCACGATGGTGGGACAGATCCGGTGACCGATGGCCGAATGCATCTCCGAGGGCACGTCGTCGATCATGGGGAAGAAGATGACGTCCAGCGGTTTCTTCTCGTGCTTCACGTTGAGGAGATTGTGGACGTGGGGGATGGCCACCTTGCTGGGGAAGCACGGATCGATGGCACCGCGCTTGGCCCCTTCCTTGTACAGCGCCGGTGACGTGAAGTCCGAGAAGACGACGTTGCGGGGCTGCACGCCCAGGCTCTCGAAGTAGGTCCGGAACAGGGGCGCCAAGGTGTACATGCCCAGGACCCGGGGAATCCCCACCCGGAGCTCGCCCCGCCGAGCGACCCGTCGAGCCCTCCGCCTGCGGGCCGCGGTGAACGCGATGGAGTCCGGCGGGTCCGCGACGCTATCGGGCTCCCAGGTGCGGAAGGCCACACGCGCCGCTTCGGCCACCAGATTCGGCGTGTCCCGGGTCGTGGCGTCCAGGCGGGCCTTGATGACCTTCATTTCCTCTACCGACTCCACCAGCCCCTTCTCGCACGAGTTCCCGACGATCAGCCGCCGGGCCCCGGGGGCCAGGGGCACCCTGCGCGTGCTCGCGGTGCCAGTTTCCTCCGGCGTCACTGACGATCCGTCCGGATCCGCACCGGACGGCGGGCCTCCATTCCCGGACCCGATGAGCACGTCGATGAAGGTCCGCAGACACCGGTTCTTGCAGAAGATGCACCGGGTGCGCTCGTCGGTGGTGGTCCGGTAGGTGGTGGCCGCGGCCTGGTCGAGGCCCACGAAGCGGCTCTCGACGCCACCTTCGCACGCCCGCTGGGCCTCCAGGGCGGCCCCGATGGCGCCGCTCACGCCGCAGTGCCGGTGGACCACGATCTCGGGCTCCACCCCCTTGTCGCGGAAGCGGTCTCGGATGAAGTCCACCTGCGCCTTCACCGCAGCCAGGTTCCGCTGTGTCCCACCTTGCAGAACGAAGCGGGTCCCCAGTCGGGCCAGGTTCGGAATCTGGGCGACGTACAGCCAGATGTTCTTGGGAAGCACCGCGGCCAGGCCGGCCATGAGCTGAGGCGGAGTCCACCCCTGACGCTGGAAGTTCACGATGTCGGACTGCATGAAGACGGCACAACCGTAGCCGAACAGCGGCATGGAGTCGGCCTGGAATGCGACGTCGGCGTAGTCCTCCACGGGAATCCCCAGGCTCTGGGCCGTGCTTTGCAGGAAGTACCCGTTTCCCGCCGAGCACTGGGTGTTGAGCTTGAAATCCTTCACCTGGCCGGCCTTCAGGATCATGATCTTGATGTCCTGCCCACCCACGTCGCAGATCACGTCCACGTCCTTGTACAGGCGAAGGGCGGAGGCCGTGTGTGCCACCGTTTCCACGATGGCCACGTCCGCTCCGAAGACGTCCTTGAGGATGTCCTTCGCGTATCCGGTCACCCCGAAGCCGGCGACGCTCAACCGAGCCCCCTGGCGCTCCACCTGGCCCCTCAAGCTGGCGAGGATCTCCTTGGTGTCTTCGATGGGGTTTCCCCGGGAGAGCTGGTAGGCCTTCACCAGGACCTCGCCGTCCCCATCCAGCAGCACCCCCTTGGTGGAGGTGGACCCCCCGTCCAGCCCCAGGTAGGCGCGGACGGTCTCTCCGGGCTGGAAGGTAGCGGGGGTGAAGGGCTCTGGGCGGAATTCCTCTTTGAATCGCAGAAGCTCCTCGGGGCTCCCCGCCAAGCCGGGGAGAGCCTCGGCCCTGGCCTCCCCACCGCTGCGCTCCACCTCCCGCTCCAGTCGGGCCAGCCCGTCGTATCGACCCACCTCCGGTTCCTCGGTCTTCCCGAACTCCACCGCCCCCATGGCTCCGAAGAACTGGGCGTTATCCGGCACGTAGATGAGCGAGGCTGGATCCGCGTCCTCCGGAAGCTCCACCTCCCGCTCCTCCCAGATGGGCGGGATGTTGGCCCTCCATGCCTCAGCCATTCCCCGGATGAAGGTGTTGGGCCCACCCAGCAGCAAGACATGTGGCGGGAGCGTGTAGCCACGGGTCAGCACCGACAGGTTCTGCCCGACGATGGCGTCGAAGAGGCTCGCCATGAGCTGATCCGTGGGAATTCCAACCAGCTGCAGGCTGTTGATGTCCGTCTCGGCGAAGACCCCGCACTTCCCTGCCACGTGGTGCAGCTTGACGCCTTCGTACCGCTGCTGTGCCAGCTCCTCGGCGGGAATCCCGAGCTTGGCGCTGATCTTGTCCAGCACGGCGCCGGTGCCACCGGCGCACTTGTCGTTCATGGTGGGGATCTTCTTCTTCGCGCCCGTCCCCGGATCCTCCTTGAAGATGATGATCTTGGCGTCCTGGCCGCCCAGCTCCACCACGGAGCCCACCTCCGGGTGCAACCGCTCCACGGCCAGGGCCACGGCGTTCACCTCCTGCACGAACTTGGCGCCCAGGCATTCCTCCAGCACGCCGGCGCCGCTACCCGTAGCGAAGACCCGGGTCCCCGACTCGGTTACTTCCGGAAGCGCCGTCTCCAGCTCCCGCATCATCGCCAGCAGCCGCGACAGCTGCTTTCCTTCGTGCCGCCGATAGTCGCTCCAGAGCATCTCGTCGGTGGCCGGATTCATGACCACGACCTTCACGGTGGTGGAGCCCACGTCCACGCCGATGGAGAGAGTTCGCGAATCCACGTCACACCTCCCGGCCCACGGCCACCGTCAGGGGACGACGCTTCATGAGGGCGTCCACGTGGAGCGCCAGGTTGGCGGCACGTCCCACAACCCCCCTGGCGTGGGGAACCGGATAGCTCGGGCGCTTCACGAGCGGATGGTCGTCCGCCCACGCCTGGAGCTCCCGGAGAGTCCGTCCGGTCCGGTCCAGCACCTCGGCCATCTCCTTCCGCGCTCGTGCCCTGGCGGCGCCCAGGGCCATCTGGACCCGGGAGTGGGCGATGACCTCACCCTCCCCCGCCGTCTCGATGGGGAGGTAGATCATGCCGGGGAAGTCCTCCACCACCCGGGTCTGCACTCCATCGGACTGGGTGCTGGGCATGCAGGTGAACGGCTTGACGCTCAGCACCATGTGGCAGAGATGGTGCTGGTGGTAATAGATGTTCTCGGCAATCTCCAGGTGGCTCTCGCCGGAGGTGGTCCGCCAGTTCCAATACGGCTCGGCGATCCGGGCCAAGTGGTCCTGGGGCACCATTCCATGGAGCTCCACGCCCAGCGCGTCGATGAGCCCGGCGTTCTTCCTCCTCAGCAACCTCTCGCCCAGCGCCAGGAGCCCCTGCTTCCGGTAGTACTGCAGGTAGTGCCGGAGCCACCCCTGCCCCTCCCGCAGGCCCTTGCGATCCCGGGTCCATCCGCGGTGGATGAACAGGGTGTACGCCAACCGGGTGAAGAGGACGCGGTCGATGAAGACCTCCGCGCCCTCCCGGTCCAGGAAGCGGTGGATGTTGAAGTTGCCGTCCCCCTCCACCGACTGCGCCCAGAACTCCCCGGTGACGCGCACGATGGGCTTCACCCGGAAGGGGTCCATCTCGATCTCGTCGAAGGTGCGCCGGGCGGAGGCCATTCCGTCCGCGAAGTCCGGAGAGCGCACCAGGTGCCCGACCTTCCCCACGTACCGAACGAGCCCTTCCAGGCGGGTGCTCCGGAAGACGCGCGTCCAGTGCTCCTCCAGCTCGTACCGGTCCCGCTCCAGCATTCGCGCGTACAGGTCGTCCATGACACGGGCCAGAGCCGCGTCCACGGCGCCGGCTTCGACCTCGTACGCTCGCAAGCGCCACGCATACTGGTTCAGGGTGTCGGCCAGGTCGAAGGCCTGGATCAGGCCGAGGATGAAGTCCAGGTTCAGGTCGAGCCCGGCGGGCTCGTCACCGGACTGGTCGATCCCGTCGTCCGTTCCCAAGACCAGCACCCGGAATCCATCGAATCCCGCGTTGGCCAGGCCCAGGCGGTACTCGGCCTCGTACATGCCGAATCGGCACGTCCCGCACGAGCCCGCGGTCAGGTACACGTGAGAATCCACGATCCGCTTGCGGGTCATCCCCTGCGCCTCGAGGCCCCGCAGGTATTTCACCAGGTTCCCCACCGTGAAGTACGCAGGATTGCAGAGACCGTTGTTCCCGTACTCCTTCCCGACGGTGAACGCATCCAGGTCCGACGGTGGCAGGGCCCGGCACCGGTATCCCATGGAGCGCACCGCCGCCTCCACGAGCTGGTCGTGCTGCGGCGAGAGACCGCCGACCAAGACGGTGGTATGGGAGCGTTGCTCGGCGGTGAACGGAAGCTCCACCGGCCGACGGAACTGGGTCCTCTCATGGGTCCGCACTAGCGGACGGTACCCCACCGACGGCCGGACCCGGTGCGGGCGGGCCATGGGGAGGGCCAAACGGGTGTTACGGGAGCCGGAGGGCGTGGCCCCTGGGTTGCCGGCGGTCCCATGGGATGAGTGAGACCTGCCGGCTCCGTTGCGCGAACCCAACGCGTCCATGATTGCGTCCTCCCCCAGGTGCTCCACTGAGGGCACCTGCCTCTGCGATGCCGACGAGCTCGTCGCCGGACATCCCCAAAATCCACGGCACGGAGGGGTGCCGGAGTACGCAGGATTACGTAGAGCGAGCCGTCACTCTACGTATCCGGAATCTAGAGGCAGCCTCCCCAGCTCTCAACGTGAGTCCGTAGATGCCGCGCCGTTCCTGGATGGTTGCAGGGTTGGGGGGTTCGGACCGGGCCCCGTAAGCGGCAGACCAGCGGTTCTCACGCAGGTAGGTCGAATCCGGGGCGCCGGTGGGGTGGGTTGTGGAATAGCTGCGAGTCCCCGTCTGTGTCGCCCACGAGGGCTCGTCGCTCGGTCGAATCCGAAGACCCGGAACACTCCGGGGTGGCGGGTGTGGAGGGGAGGGCGGATCTTTCGCCTCCGCCGAAGTCGCAACGCCACCCTGGAGAAGGATGACCACCATGCCCCGGGCCCCTCTTGCTCTCCTGGCCGGAGCCCTGCTGCTAACGACCTCCCCGGCTCTCGCCCAGGACGTTCATCGCACCGCCTACCACGACTACCGCGTGGTAACCGTAGCCGAAGGACTGGTGAACCCATGGTCCATCGCCTTCCTGCCCGGTGGAGACATGCTGGTCACGGAACGGCCCGGCCGGCTTCGGATCGTGCGGGACGGCACCCTCCTGGCCGATCCCGTGCAGGGTCTTCCCGAGGTGTTCGCGCGAGGGCAGGGAGGATTGCTGGACGTGGTCCCCCACCCGGACTTCGCTTCCAACCGGCTCCTCTACCTGAGCTACTCCAAGCCGCTGGGCGGCGACGAATCAACCACCGCCGTCATCCGCGGCCGTTTCGAAGGCGACCGGCTCACGGGGGTGGAGGAGATCTTCGAAGCTCAGACGCGGGGGCGGGGGCACTACGGCTCGCGGATCGTCTTCGATGGGAACGGGCACATCTTCGTCTCGGTGGGTGAGCGGCAGGTCCCGGCCCGCGGCGACCTGGAGGCCCATCCCGCCCAGGACCTGTCGAATCACCACGGGGTGATCGTGCGACTGAACGAGGACGGGAGCGTTCCCGACGACAATCCCTTCGTCGGGCAGGTCGGGGCCCTCCCGGAGACCTGGAGCTACGGACACCGGAACCCCCAGGGGCTGGTCATGGACCCCTCCACCGGGGACCTGTGGGCCACGGAGCACGGCCCGCAGGGCGGCGACGAGCTGAACCTCATCCAACGCGGTCTCAACTACGGTTGGCCCGTCGTCGGCTTCGGCGTCAACTACGGCAGCGGCGCCCGGATCCACGACGCCACCATGCGAGAGGGGATGGAGAATCCCCGTCACGTCTGGGTGCCGTCCATCGGCACGTCGGGCCTCACGATCTACGGTGGGGACGCATTCCCCGATTGGCAGGGGGATCTCTTCGCCGGGGGTCTGTCGGGTGAGGTCCTTTACCGCCTGGAGATGGATGGCCAGGAGGTGGTCATGAGAGAGAACATCCTCCATGGCGTCGGCCGGATCCGCGACGTGCGCCAGGGACCGGACGGCTACCTGTACGTGGCGGTAGACCACCGGGGGGGGAACCCCACGGCCATCCTCCGCCTGGCACCCGCGAACTGACGGAACCTCAAGCGTTCACGTCGTGCGCCGCACCCGCGCCCCGGGGAATCCGGATGAGGTCCACCATCCGGCGGACCGACTCGGGCGGCGGGGGCGTGATCCGGGAGATGAGCAGCGCTACCCCGAAGTTCAACAGCATCCCCAGGGCCCCGATTCCCTCGGGGCTGATCCCGAACCACCAGTTCTCCGGAACATTGGCCGCCGGGTTCATGAACTTGAAGTAGACGATGTACAGGGCCGTGAAGGTGATCCCGGCCACCATCCCCGCCACCGCGCCCTCCTTGTTCATGCGGCGATAGAAGATCCCCAGGAGGATGGCGGGAAAGAAGGACGAGGCGGCGAGTCCGAACGCGAAGGCCACCACCTCCGCCACGAACCCGGGTGGGTTGATCCCGAGCCAGCCCGCGATCACCACCGCCACTCCGGCGCTCACGCGCGCGGCGATGAGCTCGCCCTTCTCGCTGATCTCCGGCTTGAAGCCACGCTTGAGCAGATCGTGGCTCACGGAGGTGGATACCACCAGAAGAAGGCCCGCCGCGGTGGAAAGGGCGGCTGCCAGCCCTCCCGCGGCGACGAGTCCGATGATCCAGTCCGGCAGGTTGGCGATCTCGGGGTTCGCCAGCACCATGATGTCCCGATCGATGTCCAGCTCGTTGGGGACCGGAGCCCCCGCCTCGTCCACCCGCTGGGGTCCGGCGTACTGGATCACGCCGTCCTGGTTCACGTCGTCGAAGGTGATCAGCCCCGTTTCCGCCCAGGTGGTGAACCATGCTGGGACCTCCTGGTAGGGGCGGTCCGCAACCGAGTTGATGAGGTTGGTCCGGGCGAAGACCGCCACCGCCGGAGCCACCGTGTACAGCACGGCGATGAAGAGCAGCGCGTACCCGGCGCTGATCCGTGCATCACGCACCCGCGGCACCGTGTAGAACCGAATGATGACGTGCGGAAGCCCCGCCGTACCCACCATCAGCGCCGCGGTGATGAAGAAGACGTCCACCGTGGACTTGGTCCCCGAGGTGTAGGGCGCGAATCCGAGTTCGGCGTGCAGCCCGTTGAGCCGGTCCAGGAGGAACTCCCCGCTGGCCTGCTCCACCCCTCCGAATCCGAGCTGCGGCACCACCGTGCCGGTCATGAGCATGGAGAGGAAGATGGCCGGGACCAGGTAGGCGAAGATGAGGACGCAGTACTGGGCCACCTGGGTGTAGGTAATCCCCTTCATCCCGCCCAGCACCGCGTAGAAGAAGACGATCCCCATCCCGATGATGATTCCGGTGGTAACGTCCACCTCCAGGAACCGTGAGAAGACGATTCCGACTCCACGCATCTGCCCCGCTACGTACGTGAACGACACGAACAGCGCGCACACCACGGCCACTAGACGGGCGGACTGCGAGTAGTAGCGGTCCCCCACGAAGTCCGGGACAGTGAAGGCTCCGTACTTGCGCAGATAGGGCGCCAGGAGAAGGGCCAGGAGCACGTAGCCGCCCGTCCACCCCATGAGATAGACGGACCCGTCATACCCGGCGAAGGCGATGATCCCGGCCATGGAGATGAACGAGGCGGCCGACATCCAGTCGGCCGCCGTGGCCATGCCGTTGGCCAGGGGTGAGACTCCGGTGCCGGCCACGTAGAAGTCCTTCGTGCTCCGTGCCCGGGACCACACGGCCACCCCGATGTAGAGGGAGAAGGACAGCGCCACCAGCACGAAGGTCCAGGCGGTGTCGTTCATGCGCCCCCCTCGTCTCGGACCCCCGTGCCCGCCGGTCCTCCCTCGATCCCACCCTCGCCGTCCGCCTCGTTACCGTCGTCCTCCCCCACGCCGAAGGCCCGGTCCAGCCGGTTCATGCGCCACACGTACACGAAGATCAGGGCCACGAAGACGTAGATGGCCCCCTGCTGCGCGAACCAGAACCCCAACGGGAAACCGGTGCCGGGGATCCGGAACTGGTTGAGCCAGCCCGCGAAGAGGATCCCCGCTCCGTACGAGACCGCGAACCACACGGCCAGGAGGCTCAGGACCAGCCGGACGTTCTTCTTCCAGTACGCCCGCTCCGAAGGGGAGGGGTCGGGGTGGAGTTGGTGCACCGTGTTCTTCCTCGGAGGCGTGGGAGCCGGAACGGAAGCTCCCAGTCTCGGGACCGGGTCCCGGACTCGCAACAGGCGGTCCATTCGGGGCGTCAGCCCCGGTCTTCGTCAGCGGAGCGCCTCCCGACGCACCGACTCCACGTAGGCCGCAAAGGCCGCCTCGTCTCCCACCCAGGGGCGCAGCGCATCCCATTGGGGAAGCAGCGCCTCCACCAGGGCCGCCGAGTCCGGTGGGCTGGGGTCATCCATGAGGGCCGACGCCGCCCGGAGGAACGCAGCGTGGGAATGGAGTAGCGCCGCATCGCTTCGCAGGCGGCCGTGCGCTGGGAGCACCCGGGCCGGCACCAGCTCCTCGATTCGCGTCAGCGCCGAGCTCCACCCGCGCACGTCGGCGCCCTCCACCCACAGCGGTGCATCCTCCAGGAGGTCCCCCGCGATCAGGAAGTGGGCATCGGGCACCCACACCACCAGGTCTCCCTGGGTGTGGGCGGGTCCCGGATGCAGCACGACGACCTCTCGTCCCCCGAGGTCGATACGCCGTCGCCCCTCCACCGTCGCCCGGGGAACCACCACCTCCACCTCGTCCAGGGCTCTCCGCTGTCGCCGGTATCGCTCGGCGGCCTCCCGGTACCGGGGGAGTTCCTCGGCCGGCAGCTCCCCCACGTGAAGAGCGGAATCCAGTCGGGCGACGATCCCCTCGAGCCTGGTCTTCTCCTGGCCGATTTGGCGGCTTCCTCCCTCCGCCAGCGAGTCCCGGGTCACCGGGTGCGAGAGGACCTCCAGCCCCGGGAAGGCGGCCCCGAGGGCCGAGCCTCCCCAGACATGGTCGCCGTGCCAGTGGGTCAGCACGAGCCACCGCACCGGAAGGCCGGTCCGCATTCGGATCTGACGGCTCAGGTAGGCGCCGGACTCGGGGTCGTGGTGGGCGTCCACCACCAGCGCCGACTCCTCGCCCACCACCACCACCGCGTTGGCGTACGAGGACGGATTCAGCTCATCCCGGGTCAGGGACGCGTACAGCCCCGGCCCGACCTCCCGGAAGCGAAAGTAGGGCGACGCCTGCGCCGAGCTTCCGTCTTGCGCGTCTTGTGGGAGCTCGCCCGGGGGCTCCACCGAGGGGCGGAACCCCCGCTGGACGGCGAGTGCTGCGAGGGTGGCCACGCCCACGAGGAGCGCGGCGGAAAGCAAGGAGGTCCTGGGCGTCCGGGTCATGGCGGAAGATACGTGGGAGGAACCAGGAGGTGACCGAAAGGACCGCCCTCCCTGGTCACGGAGACCCCTTCGGGGGTATTCCGGGTACCACTCCTCTCCAGACGACGGTCATGGTTCCGGCTTCGACTCTCACCTACAACGACACGCGGCGGCAGCGCTTCATGTCCCAGTCCAACGAGACAGACCTGTTCTCGGTCTGGGCCCGTCGAATCCGGAGCTCGGACGCCTCGGCATTCGAGGCGTTCTTCCGTGCCCTCCACGGTCCCCTCGAGCGGTATGCCGAGAGCATCGTGTCGGATGCCGCCCTGGCCAGCGACATGGTCCAGGACGCGTTCGTCCGGATCTGGGAAGGACGGGAGCGCCTCGACCCGTCGCAGTCCATCAAGGCATTCGCCTACCGGACCGTGCGGAACCTCTGCCTCAATCGAATCCGGGACCGAAAGAACCGGGAGCACCTCCTGTCGCAACGATACGAGCCCGATGGGAGCCCGCGGTTCGGCCCCGACGAGTCCCTGGACGCGGAACGGCTGGCCGGTCTGCTTCGCCAGTGGATCGACGAGCTGCCGGAGCGTCAGCGGGAAGCGCTGCAGCTGAGTCGCTTCCAGGGGATGAGCCACGAAGAGGTGGCGGAAGCCATGGACGTATCGCCGAGGACGGTCAACAACCATCTCGTGAAAGCTCTGCGCACCATCCGGGACCGGATCAGTGCGTACGAGCCCTCCCTTCTGGACCTATGAAGAAGCACCAAGACAACGGTTTCCCGGCGGAATTGCGCACGGAACCCGACGGACACGAACTGCGGGAGATCTGGAGCGTGCTGGGGCGTGAGGCCCCCTCTCCCGTCTCCCCGGAAGCCACCGACCGGGCTTGGGACGCACTCGCCGGCCGGCTGGGGCTGAGGGACTCGAAGCCAACGGTGGACGGCTCGCGGTCCAGTTGGGGATTGGGCAGGGTGCTCCTCCGGGCTGCGGCGATCCTCATGCTGGCAACTGGAGTCACCGCGGCCTGGTACGCGGTCCCGGTCACCCGAGCCGCGGGGCCAGGGGAGTCGGTGGCGGTGGTCCTTCCAGACGGGTCCGCGGTACAGTTGAACGCCGGTTCGAGCCTATCCTACACTCGAGGCTTCGCATGGCTGCCGGGGCTCTCCCGGGGAATGCGCAGCGTCTCTCTCCAGGGCGAGGCCTTCTTCGACGTTCGCCCGGGGGTGCGCCCCTTCCGGGTTGAGGCCGGTCCCGCCGACGTGCGGGTCCTGGGAACCCGGTTCAACGTCCGTGCTCGCGGGAGCGGAGCGGCAGTGGACGCGCGGGTGGAGGTCGAGGAGGGGCGTGTCGAGGTGTGGGACGCCGACCGGACGTCCTCGTTGATCCTTTCCGCCGGAGAGGCCGCGCGGTTCCGTCCGGGCTCGGGCCGGCTGGCTCGGGAGGCCGTCGAGCCTACACGGATCGCGTCGTGGCGCTCCGGTGGGCTCACCGTCGTGGACGAGCCCCTCAGCGCCATCCTTCGGGAGTTGAGTCTCCGCTATGGCGTTCGCGTCGTTCTGACGGATCCTGAGGCGGGCCGCCCGCGGCTCAGCGTCTACTATCCGGAGTTGGACTCTCTCGAGTCGGTCCTCTCGGACCTGGCGACGCAGCAGGACCTTCAGTACCGCCGCACCAACGACGGCTGGGAGCTGTTCTGATTCGCCTTCCGGACCGAACCCGACGCCTGCTCCTTCCGGCCTTCGTGGGAGCGTGGCTCGGGGGTGGCGCGGGGCTGGATGCGCAGACCCGCGGGCTCGACTTGTCGCTCCGGGAGATCCCGGTAGAGACGGCGCTGGAGAACCTGGTCTCCATGACCGGGATCAGCCTCGTCTACGCGTCCGACGTCGTGCGGGGAAAGAGGACGGTCTGCAGGGTCGAGGACGCCTCTCCCGAGGAGCTGCTACGGTGCATCGTCCTGGGAGCGGACCTGGATTTCTACCGCCTTTCGTCGGGCACTTATGTCGTCATCGCCGGCCCCGAAGCGCTTCCTGCGTACGGGACGATCTCCGGCCAGATCGTGGACGCACTGACGGGCGACCCCGTCCCGGACGCCTCGGTGGAGCTCGCGGACGGGTCCAGCGGCACCCGGACCAACGGCGCGGGGATGTTCATGCTGGCCCGTCTTCTCCCGGGCCCTCACCAGCTTTTCGTATCCCAGCCGGGCTACACCTCGATCCGGATCCCCCTGGAGGTGCTGTCCTCCGGCAACACCCGCAGGCAGATCCGGCTCGACCCTGCGGTGATGGAGCTGGATCCCATCGTGGTGGAAGGGATCCGCGACGTCGGAGGGGCCGGCATGAGGGACGGCACCTGGCGGGGGGGCGGATTCGCCGAGGCCGTGCCCCTCGAGGGAGAGCTGTCCCAGCAGGCGCGGACTGGTCTGGGCGTAGCACGGCGTCCGCTCTTCGCGGACCTCTCGATCCAGGGGAGCGCGCCGGGGGAGCACATCGTCCGGCTGGACGGCGTGCCGGTGTTCGATCCCGTGTCGCTGGGCCGATCGCGAAGCGCGTTCAGCCCCCTGGCCCTGCGCCGCATCACTGTACGGAAGGCGGGCTTCGGCGTGGAGCACGGGAGCTTCTCCGGAGGCGTCATCGACGTGGAGCACGCCCTCACGGACCGCGGACCCGGCCCCGCCGTGACCGCCCTCGCTGACCCCTATGCCGTGAACGCCGACGTGTCCCTCCCCATCCGGCTCCTGCGGGGCGAGGGGTCGGTGATGGTGGCAGGGCGGACGAGCATCTGGGACATCTATCGGGAGCGATCCCTCGATCACGCCCTGAGGGATTGGAACGAGATGGATCCGATCCTCATGCGGGAGCTCAGTCGGGCGGGTCTTCGATATGACGCCGCCTCGGCGTACGGCTCCCAGGACCACGGGTCGTCGTTGGGGTTCACTGACGTGCACGGGGCGCTGCGGCTGGAGTTCCCCGGATTCCGCACGCTTCATGCGTCGTTCTATCGAGGCACCAACGAAGTCGCCACGGAGCTCCTGTCGTCCGATTCGGGCGGGTACGGCGAGTCGCCGCCGCGGCTCCTTCTCACGCAGGATGACTACCGCTGGTCGAACACGGCGGGGCAGGTCCGCCTGGACTGGCTCATGGGGGACCGAGCGTCCATGCAGATCCGGGCGTGGGGAAGCAGGCACGAGCTGAATCACAGTTACGGCATGGTGGCCGCTCCATCGGTCCAGCAAGACGGGCTCGCCATCGAGACCTCCAGCGTGGAGAGGGACCTGCGTGTCCTTCTGGCACTGCAGCCTCCCGCCGATGACGGGAACCAGATCCAGGAGTGGGGCACCAGCGCCACGGCGGACCTGGCCTTGGGAGCCCAGCACTTCGTCACCGGCGGTGTCGAAGCACTGCGCGTTCAAAGCCGCGCCCACCTTCTCAACGGCTTTCTGCGGCCACTCCTCTTTCAGGACCTCGAGTGGCGGTGGGCGGCGTTCGTTCAGGACCGGTGGAGGATTACCGACCGGTTCACCGTGGAGGGCGGCTTGCGGGTGACCACCCTCCCGGGGGAGTCCCGTTACGTGGAGCCGCGAATCTCGGCCCGCGTGGACGGGGCCGGGTCGACGCTGGGCCCCTGGTCGCTGCAGGTCTCCGCTGGGATCTACCGGCAGTACCTGAATCAGTTCTCCGTGTCGAACGTGGGGCCCAGCGCGCTGGTTCCCGAGGTCCAGTTCTGGCTCCCGGTGGACGGCTCTATGGAGCCGAGCCGGTCCCGCCACCTGGCCGCCGAGTTCGCCGCGAGGCCCTGGCGTGAGTGGGAGGTCCGAGCCGAAGCGTATTACAAGCGCCTGGACCGAATCCTCGCCCTCGACTACGGGACGCTCACCGCAACGCACACCGGTCTCGTGGAGATGGATCAGGCCGACTTCGTGAGCTCCGCCGAGGGCGTCGCCTATGGGTTCGGTGGAAGGCTCGGTTGGGAGCGTGGCCGCGCCCGGGCGCGGGTGGCGTACGACTGGAGCGTCTCCGAGCGGACTCTCCCGTCCCGGTTCGACGGCGCCCGTCAGCCCACGCCGTGGAGTGAGCCCCACCGAGTGACGGCGCAGGGTCGCCTTCCGGTCTGGGGTGGGCTCGCGGTGGACCTGGAGACACGGAATGTCTGGGGCCGGACGTGGGGTCTACGCCGAGCGTATTACGACTACCTCGTGCTGCACGGCGCGGACGCCGAGCTCCCCATCGGTCTCCCGGAGGAAGACCGCCTTCCCACGCTCCATCAGCTGGACGTGGGGCTTTCCTGGCTGGGTGAGATTCGGGGCGTGCTCGCCGAGGTCCGGGGCGAGGTCCGGAATGCCCAGTGGACCCGACAGGTCCTCGACTACTCGCTACGCGAGGAGACCGGACCCCAGGGCGAGCCGACCTACGGCCGATACGGGCGACTCCTTCCCGGTCCCGCGCTTCTCCTCTCGGTTCGCATCGGGCTCTGAAGTCCGGGTGAGCCGGCCGTTCGCGCCGGTGCCTCTCACGCTGCCCGGAACGCCTCGCCGGGCCGCGATCGCCGACCCCCGGCTTACCCTCGTCACCCGGCCGCGTCGCACGTCTGAATTGCGCGAACGAGGCTTCTTTTGAACGGTTGTCCAAGGAATGTACAATAAAGGGTGTGTACAAATTCGACTTTATGTGTACATTTGAACGATGACACCGGCGAACGAGGCCGGAATCGTTCCTCAAGAAGTGAGTCCTCTATCATGAAGAGCTTCCTCCAGACTGCCCGGCGCTTCGCCAAGCGGGCCGCCCTGGTTCCGGCCCTCGCCGTGGCTGTCGCCGCCTGCGACGACGACAACAGCCCCACCGGGCCTCAGATCACCCAGGACATCGTCGAGATCGCGGCCGGCACGCCCCAGGTCAGCACCCTGGTCGCCGCCCTGACCTCTGCCGGGCTCGTGGATGACCTGCAGGCTGATGGCCCGTTCACGGTCTTCGCTCCGGTGAACACGGCCTTCGATGCCCTCGGGGCCGATGTGGTCGCGTCCCTGCTGGAAGCCGGCAACGCGGATCTCCTCACCAAGATCCTCACCTTCCACGTGATTCCCGGTGCCGCGGTCTTCTCCGGAGATCTCAGCGACGGCCAGACCGTCACGACCCTCCAGGGCGAGACGCTGACCATCGGGGTCACCGCGAGCGGCGTCACCGTGAACGGCGCCTCCGTGACGACCGCGGACGTCGAGGCCACCAACGGTGTGATTCACCTCATTGACGGCGTGCTGACGCCCGAGCTGAACATCGTGGAGAAGGCGATCCTCACCAGCGAGACTCAGACGCTGGTGGACGCGGTGGTCGCAGGTGGGCTGGCCAGCGCCCTGCAAGGTGAGGGACCTTTCACCGTGTTCGCGCCGGTGAACTCCGCCTTCGCCGCGCTGGACTCCTATACGCTCAACGCGCTTCTCGACCCGGCCAATCAGGCGATCCTCTCGAAGATCCTCCGGTACCACGTGGTCTCGGGCACGGTTCTCTCCACCGACCTTGCCAATGGTGAGGTGGCGACCCTCGAGGGCTCGACCGTGAGCATCGACATCGACGGGGCGGCTCCCACGGTGAATGGCGCGTCGGTGGTAGCCGCCGACATCGAGGTGGCCAATGGCGTCATCCACCTCGTGGACGGTGTCCTCCTCCCGGAGCTCGACATCGTGGAGACCGCCACCATCACGGAGCAGACCAGCACGCTGGCCGCCGCGGTGACGGCCGGGGGCCTCGTGAGCACCCTTCAGGGTGATGGGCCTTTCACGGTCTTCGCGCCGGTGAACGCGGCTTTCGAGGCGCTGGGAACGTACGCGGTCAGCGAGCTGCTGGACCCGGTGAACCAGGACCTTCTCGCGAAGGTCCTGACCTACCACGTGGTTCCGGGAACGGTGCTGTCCACCGACCTGGCCAACGGTGAGGTTGCGACGGCGCAGGGCTCGACGGTCACCATCAACATCGATGGGGCGGCTCCCACCGTGAACGGTGCCGCGGTGGTGGCCGCCGACATCCAGGTCGCCAACGGCGTCATCCATCTGATCGACGGCGTCCTCACGGAGAACCTCGATGTGGTGGAGCGGGCGACCATCACCGAGGAGACCGACATACTTGCTGACGCCATCGCCTTGAGCGATCTCGTGCCGACCCTTCAGGGCGAGGGACCGTTCACGGTGTTCGCGCCGGTGAACGCGGCCTTCGAAGCACTGGATGAGTTCACCTTCGAGGCCCTTCAGGACCTGACCAACCAGGCCATCCTCCAGAAGGTCCTGACGTACCACGTCGTCCCGGGAACGGTGCTGTCCACCGACCTGGCCAACGGTGAGGTTGCGACGGCTCAGGGCTCGACGGTCACCATCAACATCGATGGGGCGGCTCCCACCGTGAACGGTGCCGCCGTGGTGGCCGCCGACATCCAGGTCGCCAACGGCGTCATCCACCTCATCGATGGCGTGCTTCTTCCCGAGTTCGACATCGTGGAGACCGCCGCGCTGACGGCGGAGACGTCCACCCTTGCCGCCGCCGTGGCTGCTGGGGACCTGGTGACCACGCTGCAGGGCGAGGGACCGTTCACCGTGTTCGCGCCGCTCAATGCAGCCTTCGCGGCTCTGGGAACGGACAAGCTCGAGGTGCTCCTCGCGCCCGAGAACCAGGCCCTTCTCCAGAAGGTCCTCACCTACCACGTGGTTCCGGGGACGGTGCTGTCCACCGACCTGGCCAACGGCGAGGTGACCACGGCCCAGGGCTCGACGGTCACCATCAAC
>JBDHLC010000011.1:0-146895 GCA_039586075.1 Gemmatimonadota bacterium
CCGCCATCTCCTTTCGGCGCTCGGTGGCCCGGCTCAACAGGAAACCCGCCAGGTTCACGCAGGCCACCAGGAGCACCAGGCCCACCGCCACGAAGAGCAGCACCGTCACGGCCAACAGGAATCCGTCGAAGTTGGGGTGGAGGATGATCTCGTCCAGGGTGACGGCTCCGAGGGCGAGCTGATTCCGTACCTCGGGTCGCTCCTCGTTGTAGCGGGCGGCCACGGCGTTCAGCCGAGCCCGGGCCTGGTCCGCGGTGACCCCGGGAGCCAGCCGCCCCAGAATCATCAGGTTCCCATTCCCCATCTGATTTGGAGCCAGGTGGGGATACATGCGCAGGGGCACCCAGAAGTCGCTCCCGATCCCCGGGGCGATCCGCCCCTTGAACTCGGAAGGCGCGACGCCCACCACGGTATAGGGGCGCCCGTTCAGGCGGATCTCTCCTCCCACGAGGGAGGGATCCCCGCCGTAGCGGGCGCGCCAATACCGGTCGGAGAGCACCACCACCGGATGGGTGCCGGGGGTCTCATCCTCCTCTGGCAAGAAGGTCCGGCCGGTGGCGGCCTCCACGCCCAGGAGGTCGAAGTAGTTGCCCGTGACCAGCTCACCGAGCGCCAGCTCGCTCTCGCCGTCGACCTCGATGTTCCCTGTGTACTGCGTAGAGGCACCCACCTGTGAGAACGCGTCGGGCGCTCCCTCGTCCACGAGCTCCTTCACCTGGTAGTAAGTGTAGAAGTACTCGCCCTCGTCGGTGAGGGAGTAGATGTCCATCACCGTGGCCGGTTCGTCGACTCCCCAGCCGGTGAGGAGCAAGCGGTCCACCAGGGAGAAGATGGCGGTGTTGGGGCCGATCCCCAGGGCCAGGGAGATCACGGCGACCGCGGTGAACCCTGGAGCCTTGCGCATGAGCCGGGCGGCGTACTTCAGGTCCTGGACGAGCTGGCTGAGCATGTGATCTCCGGAGGCGGATCGGGGCCGCGCCCCGGGTGGGAGGGGCATGTCTTTCAGCTCTCGCCGGAGGCGGAGGAGGGAGGGAGAGAGAACGTCACTCCAGTAGCGGCGCCGTGCTCGGCGCCGGTTGGAGGCCGCCTCCGTGCGGTACCGCTCTTCCAGGTCCCCCATGAAGGCCTCCCGGACGGGTGCCGGGAGGAGGATGCGGAGCACCAGGCGAGCGAGAAGGGGAGGGCGATGGGGGCTCATGATCGGTCAGCCCCGGGCTCCGTGACCCGTGGGATCGGGGAGCCCCTCCCAGAGGCGGTTCATGGCGGCGCGTGCCTGCTGCACCCCCTGGCGGCCCGCCTCGGTGATGGCGAAGAAGCGCTTGGCCTTTCCCCCGCGCACGGGAGTCGGATCCGACATGCGGGAGCGGACGAGGCCTTTCTTCTCGAGGCGCATGAGCGTGGTGTAAACGGCGCCCTGGCTCACCCCGCGCCCGGTTCGACGCTCCAACTCGTCGCGAATCGAGGCTCCGTAGGCATCCGAGTCCAGTCGCCATACGGCGAGAAGAACCTGCTGCTCGAAGTCGCTGGGAAGATCGGGGGGCATGGGCCGGTCCGGTGTTTGTAAGGTCGATGTGAATTATCCCTACGAGGTAGTTTAAATAAGATTTCGAGGTCGGATACGCACCCCCAAGGCCCCACTACGTAGGGGTACGTAGACTCGGTAGGGACCCGTGTGGGCATCGTCAGGGTGACCCCCACACGGAGCCCTGCCATGTCCCATCTCTTCTTCGGCATCGTCCGCCACCGGCGGATGGTCATCGTAGCCTCGGTGGTCATCACCGCCGTGGCCACGGCCCTCGCTTCCACCGTCCGGGTGGACTACTCCGTGGAACAGTTCTTCCCGACCTGGGGGGACGAGCGGGCGGTGTTCGACGAATACCGACGGATCTTCCCGCGGGAAGACGCGCAGGTGGCCTTCTTCCTGGAGACCCGGGCGGGCCTCGATGCACGGAGCCTGCGGGTCCTGGAGCGGGTGGCGGAGAGCTTTCGTGAAGCGGGAATCGAGGAGATCGTCTGGGCGGGCCTGATCCCGGGGGTCCGAGAGGCGGTGGAAGGCGGCGGAGGCGGATGGACCCCGGCGCCTGGGGCTGCGGCGGCTCATCCATTGGCCGGGTGGGTGTGGAACGACGACGGCTCGGTGCACGTGGTGCAGGGGGTCCTTCCACCGGCGTTGAACCGCGATGCCGCCCGGCGCGGCGTGGAAGACCAGCTCACCGGCAGGTTGGAAGCCATGGAGATCGAAGGCCGGTGGGCCCTGTCGGGAACCCCCGTCCTGCGAGCGCAGATTCCGGAGCTCCTGGCCTTGGATCAGACGCTCTTCCTGGGAGGCGGGATCGCCCTCTTCTTCGTCTTCCTCTACGGCTTCTTCCGCCGGCTGGGCCAGGTCCTGGTGAGCCTCGCCGCCGTGGTCCCGGCGTACCTCGTCACCCTCGCCGCCATGGCAGTCATGGGGAAGCAGATCACTTTGCTCACGAGCTTCATTCCCATCGTGATCCTCGTCGTCGGCATCTGCGACACCACGCACATCCTCCTACGCTGGAGGCACCTTCGCGGCCGCGGCGCACCCCAGGAGGGAGCGGTGGTGGAGGCGTTCGGCGAGCTGGCCGGCTCCTGCTTCTTCACCTCCCTGACCACCGCCATCGGGTTCGCGTCGCTCATGGCCACAGGAATCGGGATCGTGGCCGACTTCGGGCTCTTCGCGGCACTGGCCATCCTGTGCACCTTCGCCTTCTCCATGACGCTCCTGCCCGCGCTCCTCGCGTCCGGGCGAGCGCAGGCCCCGGACGCCTCCCGCCGTCCCCCGCCCGCTCCGGCGCCGGGACTGGGCCTGGTCCGTCGCGCCCGCCGCGCGGCGATTCGCAGGTCGTGGTGGGGCCTACCTGCCTTCGGCGTGACAGCGGTGGCGGGCCTGGTGATGGGGTCCGGAATCTCCATCGACACCTATCTCGTGGACGACCTGAAGGAGGAGAGCGGGATCATCCAGGACCTCCGCTGGATCGAGGGAGCCGGCTTCGGGCTCTTCCAGACCAACCTCTTCCTGAGGGGAGACGCGAGTTCGCTCACCAACCCCGAGATGCTGACCTGGATCCGCCGCTTCCAGGACCGTGTGGAGGCCGAGCCCCTGGTCACCGGAACGCTGGGCCTGCCGGACCTGGCCGAGGTGGGGCTCGAGGACGCTGCGCTCTCCGACTGGCTCTATCGCCCGGATCTCCAGGCGGCCCAGGTGGTGGTGGTGGTGCGGGACGCGGGCTCTCGCCAGACGCTTCCCTTCCTGGAGCGCATGGACGACTGGCTTCGGGCGAACCCTCCCCCCGTGGGCGCGGCGGACCTCACCGGAACGGTCCGCATGGCCCACACCTTCTCGTTCCACGTCCTGCGGAGCTTCGGTCCCAGCATCCTCCTGGCTCTGGGCGTCATCTGGATGGTCATGTCCCTCCTGTTCCGGTCGGCCCGGATGGGGCTTCTGGCCATGATCCCCAACGTCTTTCCCCTGTTGGTGCTCCTGGGGGTCATGGCGCTGGCCGGCGTGGCCCTGAAGCCGTCCACGATCCTGATCTTCTCCATCGCCTTCGGGATCGCCGTGGACGATTCCATCCACCTCATGGGCCGGTTCCAGCACCTTCACCGCTCGCGGGGATGGGCGCCGCGCAGAGCCCTCCGCGGCGCGATCCGGGACACGGGCCCGGCGCTGGTCCTCAGCACCCTGGTGGTGGGAGGGGGCTTCCTCCTGCTCCTGGTCTCACAGTTCCAGGTCCTGTTCCTGGTGGGGCTGCTTACCGCCGTGACGGCGGCGACGGCGCTGGTGGCGGACCTGTTCCTCCTGCCGGCGCTCCTCCAGTGGAGCTTCAAGCCGGAGCGAGCCGCCTGAGGCGCGCGGCCCCCGGATCGCTAGATTCCGGGAGGTCCAACGGCGGAGGGAGGAGGTCCGGTGTCAGGTTCAGAGGGGGAGGGGCTCCGCGGAGCGATGATGCTGGTGGCGGCGCAGGGCGGCCGCCGATGGAGCCGGGTCGCCGTCGGGAGCATCGCCCTCCTTCTCCTTTCCGCGGGGGCGCCGCTGAACGCCTTCCAGGGGCCGGAACAGCAAGGCCCCGTGGTGGGGCTCGCGCTGAGCGGGGGGGCTGCGCGGGGTCTGGCCCACATCGGTGTGATCCAGGAGCTCGAGGCCCGGGGCATCCGCGTGCACGTCGTCACCGGAACGAGCATGGGGAGCCTGGTGGGCGGGCTCTACGCCCTGGGTCTCCCCGGCGACTCGCTGGAGGCGGTGGCGCGGCGGTTCAATGCGGCGAACCTCTTCACCGACCAGGTGCCCCGCCGCTACCTGGCCCCGGACCAGCGCCTCTTCGATGAACGCCTGAACCTCACCCTTCCCATCCGCGGAGGGAGGGTCCACCTGCCAGGCGGCGCCCTGGAGGGATCCGGGGTGAGCCGGGCGCTGGAGCGGGAGACGTGGGCCGCGCAGGGGATCGGGTCGTTCGATCTGCTCCCGAGACCCTTCACCGCCGTGGCCACCGACATTCGCACCGGCGTGGCCGTCCCACTGCGCTCGGGAGGCATCGCGGAAGCGATCCGGGCCAGCATCGCCATCCCGGGGCTCCTGGAGCCCGTGGAGTCCCAGGGAATGCTCCTGGTGGACGGGGCGCTGGTACGGAATCTCCCGGCGCAGGACGCACGCGACCTGGGCGCGGAGCTCCTCATCTGCAGCGACGTGGCGGTGGCCCCGGCGGAGCGGGAGTACGACAGCATGCTCTCCATCCTCTCCCGTGCCATCTCGCTGGACAGCGAAGGAGAGATCGAGCGGCAGTATGAGGAATGCGACGTGGTGCTTCGCCCGGTGGAGCCCGAGCTGGACGCCAGTGACTTCCTGGCCCTGGAGCGTTGGCTCGCTCTCGGACGTCAGGCCGTGAGGGAC
Source organism: Gemmatimonadota bacterium (assembly GCA_039586075.1). Classification (GTDB taxonomy): domain Bacteria; phylum Gemmatimonadota; class Gemmatimonadetes; order Longimicrobiales; family Gaopeijiaceae; genus Gaopeijia. Next base: position 4,910 of record JBDHLC010000011.1, read on the forward strand.
GAGCTGGACGAGATCGTCGGGGCGTTCGAGGCGCGCCGATTGGGGGGATCGCTTCCCCGGTTCCTGGAACGACAGCGACTTCGAGCGGCCCGCCTCCAGCCCGACAGTGTTCGCATCGACGAGATCCGGCTCGACGGCCTGGAGGCCCTAGAGCAGATCCGTCCCGCGCGGGCCGCCCTGCGCATCGCGCCGGGCGAATGGGTCGACTCCCGGAGGGTGGACCGGTCCCTGGCCTCGTTGCAGGCCACCGACCTCTATGGCAACATCTCGTACGAGTTGTCGCCCAGCGGCACCAGGGAGGATCCGGGCCGTATCCTGGTCGTGCGCGTGGAGCCGATCCAGCGCGACCGTGTGGGGGTCGGCGTGCGTTTCGATGACCGCTACAAGGCGTCGATCCTGGTGAGCACGACTCTCATGAACCGGCTGGGCTACGGGACCAGCACCCGGCTCGACCTCCGATTGGGCGAGGAGCTCCAGGTCCAGCTCACCCACCTCCGTGGCCGCGGTGTGACCTCATCCGTGGGAATCGGTCTCGGAGCCGGATTCTCGCGGGTGCCCCTCTACCTGACCGAGGCGGGCCAGCGCGTCCTGGAGGTTCGTAACGAACAGGTGTTCCTGTCGGGGCTGGTCGGGCTGGTGGAGAGCCAGGGCGGGATGCTGGGAGTGGAGATCCGAGGCGAGCATCTGCGAGAGCGACCGACGGTGGGGAGTGGGCTCTCGGCGGTGCGTCGACGCTTCACCAGCGCCGCGGTGGTGGGGTGGCGGGACAGCTTCGACCGCGCGGCCTTCCCGCGAAGTGGATCCTCCGTCCGGGTGCGCTCCGAGTGGGCGGATCGGGGATTCGGGAGTGGCGCCCGTTTTCGACACCACCTCGCGGACCTCCGGCTGGCTCTTCCCATGGGGTCCCGTTGGGCGACCCACCTGGAGCTCTTCGCGGGGGCGGCCGGCGGAGAGGACCTTCCCCTCTCCAGGCACTTCTTCCTGGGAGGCTCGGTGTCCTCGGCGGTATTGGCCGAGACCCATCCCTACCTCCACGGACTGGATCCGCAGGAGGAGTGGGGGCGGGTGGCCCAGGCGGCTCGGCTCGGGGTCCAGTGGGAGTTCCGCCCGGGCTGGTTCACCATCCTCATGGCCAACGCCGGTGACACCCGGGACGAGTGGCGGATCGATCCCGGGGACTGGTCCAGGGGATGGGGGATCTCGGTGGGAACCGTCACGCCCCTGGGACCGGCGCGAGCCACCCTCGCGGGTGGGGATTCGGTGGGAGACATCCTCCTCTCGGTGAACCTGGGACCGGTCTTCTGAGCCGCGGACGCCCAACCCGACGGCCCGGGTTTTTCCTTGCAACCCCGTCCCGGCGACCGACAGATTTGTAGGGTACACCAGACCGGGAGCCGACGATGTCTACGAATCCCGGGCGCGCGCTTACCCCAATTCTGGTCACCTTGCTGACCGTCTCCGCCATGGTCCCCAGGCCGTCTTCGGCCCAGGGCTACACGGGGACGTATCGGGTGGACTACATGGGTGACGCCCTCACGCTGGTCCTGGCCACCGCCCCCGACGGGGCGGTCCGGGGTCGGCTGTTCGGTCGCGGTGTGGACCTGGCGGCGCTGGGCTCGGAGACCATGGACGACTTCGGCCAGTCGATGATCCAGGGCGCGCTGTCCGCACCCGGCGGACCCGGCGGGCTCTTCGAGTTCTCCGTGGCGCAGGGTGGGGAATTCGGCTTCCTGCTCATTCCCAACGACGGCGCCGGCGAACCCCAGCGCTCGGAAGCCCAGCTGTCGTATGCCACGAGGCTCTCGGAGACGGTGCCGCGGAGCATGCTTCCGCCCGGGCACACCCCGTCCCGACCCGACGGTTCGAGCGCGGGTGCAGGAGACGCCCGGGCGCTGGTGGGAACCTGGAGGACCCGGGTGGAGCCGGGCGAGTCCGGTGCCCCGCGAGCCACCGAGGTCCACATGGAGCTTCGCGCCGATGGCGTCATGGTGGACCTGGGGACCCGCGCCGCGGGAGCCGGCCGGGGCTCCGCGCTTGAGGGAGGTGGTGAGGAGACCGCCTGGCGGGCGCGTGGATCGGTGTTGGAGGTGTCCTCGGCCGGGAGCCCCTGGGTCCCTCTGGCGCGCTATGAGATCAAGGGAGCGCGAGAGCTGGTGCTGATCTTCCCCCGGAACGGGACGCGCCAGACCTGGTCGCGGGTCAACTGAGGAGACTTCGCGCCCGGGCCGGAGGGCCCGGACGCCGTTCCCTCACGTCCGGCGGTCCCTCGAGGAGCGTCGCGCGGGACCCCTACTCGTGTCGCAGCGCCTTCATGGGATCCACCCGGGCCGCACGTCGTGCGGGCAGGTACCCCGCTCCGAACGCGACGCTGCCCAGGAGCAGCACGGCGAGGGTCATGACGGCCGCGTCCAGCCCCTGCACCCCGAAGAGCAGGGACTGAGCCAGACCGCCCAGTCCGAAGGCGGCCCCCAGGCCCACGAGTCCCCCCAGGGCGAGCATTCCACCCACCTGGCGGAACACCATGTTCCGGACCCGCGACTGCTCGGCCCCCAGGGCCATGCGGAGTCCGATCTCCCGGGTGCGTTGGGTCACCGTGTAGGCGAGAACGCCGTACAGCCCCACGGCCGCCAGGATGGTGGCGAGCACGGCGAACGAGGCGGCCAGGGTGCTGATCATGCGGTCCAGGAAGACGTTCTCGTTCACCTGCTGTTCCATCCGCTTCAGCTCGTCCACCGGCAGGTTCGGGTCCAGCCGCCTGACAACCTCGGGAATGGCCCGAAGCACCGGTGCCGGATCGCTGGCGGCGCGGACGTAGAAGGTGAGGAATCCCAGCTCCTCGTCCTGGCGGTAGGGGCGGAAGAAGATGGGCTGGGCGGCGGTCTTCACCTCGTTGTACTTGGTGTCCTCCACCACCCCGATGATCTCCGTGTCCAGCTCCCCGCCGCCGGAGGACATGAACTTCCCCACCGCGTCGCGGCCGTTCAGGTTGAACTTCCGGGTGAAGGCCTCGTTCACGATGGCGACCTTCGGGGCTCCGGGCGCGTCGCCCGGGGTGAACTCCCGCCCCGCGATCAGCGCCATGCCCATGGCGGAGAAGTAGTCGGGGCCCACCTGGTTGTAGCGCGAGTTACGGTCGATGTCCGGATCGTCGTTGTTGAATCCCTCCACGCGGGCGTCGTTGCCCCAGCTGTTTCCCGACAGGATCGGGACCATGGAGGAGGACACCTGCAGCACCCCCGGAATGGCCGACAGCTCCTCCTCCAGCTCCTGGAAGAACGCGGCGCTCCGTGCGGGCTCGTAACCGTTCAACATGGGGGCCACCGTGAAGGTGACCAGGTTGTCCGAGTTCAGTCCCAGGTCCACCCGGCTCACGTTCACGAGGCTCTTGATGAAGAGCCCCGCCACCACCAGGAGGGTCATGGACAGGGCGATCTGGGCCGTAACCAGGCCCGTGCGGAAGCGCGCCGCGCTGCGGGATCCCGACGGCTGACCCGTATTTCCCTTGATGATGGTGACCAGGTCCGGACGGGTGCTGTGCAGAGCGGGGAACAGCCCGAACAGGATTCCCGTCGCCACCGCCACCACCCCGGTGAACGCGAAAACCGCGGGCTGAAGCTCGAGGTTCACCGAAGCAGTGGCCTCCGGCGGGAGCATGCTCCCGATGAGGCCCAGGGTCCACATGGCCACCAGGAGGCTCGCGGCACCCCCCAGGAGCGCGAGCAGGACCGACTCGGTGAGGAGCTGCCCCAGCAACTGTCGTCGCTGGGCCCCCAGCGACCCTCGGACCGCCATCTCCACGCTGCGTCGCGCGCCGCGGGCCAGGAGCAGGTTCGCCACGTTGGCGCAGGCGATGAGCAGGACCAGTCCGGTAATGGAGAGGAGCAGGATCAGGGGAGTCCGGGCCTCGCTGTGCATTCTGCTCTGGCCCCGGTACCCCTCGGACAGCTCGACGCGCTTGGCGCGGAACCGCTCCAACGTCTGCTCGCTCATGCCGTCCTGGAGCGGAGCCTCCACCTCGTTGATGATCCCAGAATAGACCGCGTTGATCCGGGAATCGGCCTGCTCCATCGTGGTCCCTGGCTCCAGGCGGCCGAACAGGTAGATCCAGTACGAGCGGCGGCTGTCGAAGCCGGGCCAGGTCGGGTTCAGGACCTCGCGCATGGAGATGGGGAGGTAGACGTCGGGGCTGGTGCCCAGGGTGGTGCCGTCGAAGCCGACGGGGGCCACCCCCACCACCGTCATGGGCTGGCCGTTCACCACCACGGTCTGGTTCAGGACGCTCCGGTCCGCACCCAGCTGGTCCTGCCAGTACTCGTAGTCCAACACGGCTACGAAGTGCTCGCCCACGTTCTCGTCGTCGGCCGGGGCCAGGAGTCGGCCCAGGGCCGGCTGCACGCCCAGGACGGGAAAATAGGATCCCGAGACCAGAAGGCCCTCACCGCTCACCGTCTGATCCATCATGGCGAGGTTCACCCCGATGGTGCGGTGCGCGGCGATCCCCGAGAACCCCGTCTCCGCCGCTTGGAGGTCGCGCAACATCGGGAAGCTGAACACGGTCTGGCAGTCACCGGCCTGGCTGCACGACTGGGAACCGGGATTCGGTCCGGGGGCGGCGAAGTTGACCAGCTCGTGCGGGTCCGAGACGGGCAACCGCGCCAGGAGCATCTGGTCGAACAGCGAGTAGATGGCGGCGTTGGCCCCGATTCCCAGCGCCAGCGAGATCACCGCCACCGTGGTGAGAAACGGCGATCTCCAGAGCGCACGAAAAGCCAGCTTCAACGCGGACATCCACTCCTCCCGGTCCATTCCACAGAGCACGTTCCAACACGGAATTGGACGCTCATGGGGCCGAAAGGGTTTCAACGCCTCGGCTGGAGCGCTGAACCGCCCGTCGCCCATGGGCGACGGGCGCGGGTGTGGCCCGGCGCCGTGAGGGGCGCGACGCCGGGTCCGGGGGGGGTGGCTATCCTCCCATCCGCTTCTCCCGCTCCACCCACGTCTCGCCTTCGGTGATCCACTCGGGTGCGGGCTCACCCTTCAGCCAATGCCCGAACCACTCCAGGATCCGCCGGTGGTAGTCGACCTGCTGGGATTCCTCGCGGAGCCCATGATCCGCCCCGGGATAGACCAGGAGGATGACCGGCTTTCCGGCCCGGCGGGCGTAGTTGTAGTACTCGAGGCCCTGCCGGAAGTCCACGACTCCGTCGGAGTCCCCGTGCATGAGGAGGACAGGGGTCTCGAGCTCGTGGATGAAGTTCACCGGGGAACTCTCCAGGTGACCCGTGAGGTCTTCCCACGCCGGGCGCGCCATCCGGGCCTGTCCGGTCTCCCAGTGGCCCGTTTCCGGAAGGCCTCCGTTCCAGTGAACGGCACCCATGAACGAGATGAAATCGGTGATGGCGGCTCCCGCCACCGAGGCGGCGAAGCGGTGGGTACGGGTGGGCAGGTAGGCCGCCTGATAGCCACCCCACGAGTGACCGATGAGGCCCATCCGCTGCGGGTCCACGTGCCCCGTGGCCACGGCGGCGTCCAGGGCGTGCTCCACGGCGTCCAGCGCCGAGGGGCCCGGTCGCCCCGGCTCGTAGACGATGTCCGGCATGAGCACGAAGTACCCCTGCTGCGACCACGTCTGGTAGTCGTAGTAGCTCCGTTCGCTGGGAACCCGGTACCGGTGGAGGCCGTCGGAGAGGCGCTCGTACTGGTAGAGGATCAGCGGGTACTGCCGACCTTCCTCGAAATTCGCCGGGTAGGCGAGGATGGCCTGGAGGTCGTGGCCGGCGTCGGTGGTATAGGAAACGAGCTCGGTCCGGCCCCAGGCGTACTCGGCCTGGAACGGATTGGTCTCGAAGACCTGGGTCAGATCCTCCAGATCCGCACCGTCGGACACGAAGACGTCCGGAGAGTCGTCCCAGCGCTCCATCCGCAGGGCGTATCGGTCCGCGTCCCGGGCCTTCGTGAGTCCCGTCACGATGGCGTCCTCCAGCCGAAGGATCTCCACCTCGCCGGGCCGCCCGCGAGCATACCCGGAGGCCTTGGTGGCCGGGTCGAAGACCGAGAACCAGATGGCTTCCCCCGCCTCGACCTCCGGCTGATCGAAGAAGCCCGCGTCCGGGTCCAGGTTCAGCATCCGGTACCGGCGCCCGTCCTCCGCGCCGGGGGTGATGCGGGTGACGTCGCCGGAGCTCAGGTCCACGCGCCACACGTCCAGCCTGTCGTTCAGGTAGGCGGCGTCCCCGTCCGTGCTCCAACCGGCCACGCCCCAGGAGGGACGAGGTCCAGGATAGTCGTAATCCTCCAGGGACCGCAGGAAGTCGACCTCGCCCTGGGGATCGATCCGGGTCCGCTCCAGGGAGGCCAGGTCCACGGCCACCCAGTGATCGCCCTCGAACAGCAACGCCGTCCGGCCGTCGGGTGATGCGCTGGGGCTCGACTCCAGCCCCTGGGAGAGTAGGGTCCACTCCTCGTCCGCGGGGTCCACGCGGTACCAGTCCGCGGCTCCGCTACCGAAACGCCTCTGGAAAAGGTAGGGCGTGAAGTCCGGGACCAGCGCCCAGGCTCCGTTGTCGGTGAGGCTCGCCGGCTCCTGGAGCTCACGGCCCATGACCAGCACCCGGTCGGCGCCCAGGTGCCACGCGGCGGTGAGGGTCTGTCGCGCGATCTGCGAAGCGCGCCACTCCTGGGCCCGAATGATGAGATCGTCGTTCCAGTGCCAGATCTGGACGTCGGCGGACTCGGCCGGGTCCGGATCGTCCGGCGAATCCTCGGCCGCGGTCTCTTCCTCCGGGGAGGGCACGCTCTCCTCGGATGGGCCGCTCTCGTCGTCGGCTGGGACCTCCTCCCAGGGGCGGACACCTACGAAGACGGTCCCGCCATCGTCGCTGAACGTGATGCCGGCGTACTCGGTGATCCGGAGGGTATCCCCGAGCTCGGATCCGCCGGACCCGTCCAACGTCGCCAACGCCGCGGGATCGTTCACGTCGCCCCACACCAGGACGTCGTGGGACTCCTCCGTCCGAGCCTCCGACTCCACGGAGCGGAGCACCGCCAGGGTCCCGGAGTCCTCCCGCCAGGTCAGCTCCCGGTAGTCGGCGTTCCGGGAGTCCAGGGAGCGCACCACGCCCGCCTCGGGGTCCACGAGGGTCACGCCGTTGGCGTCCCGCCAGGCCGTCTTGAGGGTCACCGCCAGGAGTGTGCCGCCGTCCTGCCAGGCGAACTCGTCCACATTCCCCAACAGGGTGGGGGGCCCGCCCCCCGGGCGCATCACCAGGAGGTCGGCGCCCACCGAGTCCGCCACCGGATGACCCAGGACCGCGAGCCAATCGCCGTCGTCCCGGAAGGCGAAGGACCGCATCTCCACCAGGATGGTGTCCCGACCCGACTCCAGGTCCCGGAGACCGAGTCGATTGCGCACCGGTCCGTCGGCGGACTCCCGGGCGTCCGGAGAGACCCCCTGGCGCCAGGCCAGCCAGCGGCCGTCCGGACTGAAGACGGGCCCCGTGGCGTGTTCCAGGACGACCTCCTCGACGGACGCGTCCGCTCGCCGGAGTCGGATCTCCTCGGACTCATCCACCCTCCGGATGGTCACCGCCACCCATTCGCCTCTGGGGTCCAGGGAGATGGAGCCGAGCGACTCCCACTTCCCGTAGTCCTCCGGGGTCAGCGTGGCCCTCTCCTGGGCGAGAACGCCGGAAGGGTGGTGGAGGCCCAGGAGGAGGACGACCACGGGGAATGGGATGGACCAGCGGCGGCAGCGACGGTGCGTCATGACGAGACTCCGGAGCCTCTATTGGGGAGCGGTCCAGCAAGGTAGCCACCGCCCGGGGGAGCGGACCACCGGTGAGGTCCCGTACCCGGGGTCGGGATCGCGGAGCGGCGGTCACCCCACCCGGGCCGAGGCCGCGTGGGGAGAAGCCGCCTCGCGGAACACCCATGTCCCCCACATGTTCACGGGGGGGTCCCCCCTTGCAGCGGATGCCCCGTTCTCGCAGCGTGAGTGACACCCATTCCTGCCCTCTCTCACTGCATTTCCGATCATGACGACTCGTTCGACGATCCTGTTCGGCGCCGGGGTGTCCCTGGCTGTCATCATCGCCTTCCTTGCACCGCAGAAGGATTCCCCCCCGGCTCCCGGCCAGTCCGAGACCCAGGGCCAGCTCCCGGAGGGTCATCCTCCCCTGGCCGGTGGCGCCGCCGCCGGCGCGGTGGCCGAGGGTCCTTTCGCCACCGTAATGGAGACCATGGCGTCCGGCGGGTACACGTACGCCCGCGTGGAGCTGGATGGTGAGGAGATGTGGGTGGCCGGGCCCGTGAGCCCGCTCTCCGAGGGCGATGAGGTCGCCCTGGGCGGAGCCATGGGCATGGAGAACTTCTACGCGGCCTCCCTGGACCGGACCTTCGAGTCCATCCTGTTCGTGAACGCCTTCTTCGCGGCTCCCGCCGGTGGTGCGGCGGCGGCCCCGCCCGTGGCCGGCTCGGGGACGGCGCTGGAGGTCCTCCACGCGGGGGGATACACCTACGTGCGGATGGAACAGGACGGGTCCGAAGTCTGGATTGCCGGGATGACCACGGATATCGCCGAGGGGCAGACGGTGGCGTGGAGCGCCGGATCCGTCATGCAGAACTTCGACAGCCCGGCGCTGGGGCGGACCTTCGACGAGATCCTCTTCGTGGACGGCCTAAGGGTCACGGGATAACGTAGAGCGGCTCCCGCCGGGGCGCGGAATACCCGTCGGGGGCCGTCCGGCCTCGCCGCACGAATCTACGGAGACACCATGCGATCCTCCCCGCGCCCGTTCGTCCTGCTCGCCTGCCTCTTCGCCACCGCGTGTGCCTCGGCGGAGAAACGCCTCGAGCAGGGGATGGAGCTCCAGATGCAGGGGCGTTTCGACCAGGCCGTCGTGCGCTACGTGGAGGCATTGGAGAAGGACCCGAACCTGCAGGAAGCCCGCGACCGCCTCGTCGAGGTGGGAGACTCCGCCATCAGCAGACACCTCCGGGAGCTGGATCGGTGGAACGCTGCGGGCGACCAGGTCCGCGCCGTGAGCCACGTGAACGCCATCGACGGTCTACTGGCACGGGCCCGCACGGTGGGTGTGCGCCTACCCATCCCGTCCGACTACACCCAGCGCCGCATGGCGACCTTCGAAGGCGCGGTGGAGGGGTACCTGCAGGAAGGGGCGGCCGCTCGGGATCGCGGACGCTGGCAGGACGCCATCTCCGCCTTCCGGCAGGCCCGGCGGTTCGAGCCCACCGCCGAGCAACGCGACCGGTCGTTCAGCGGGGAGGCCGGCTCCCTGGTGGAGTGGGCCGCGGACGAGCTGGACCGGGGCCGGCTCCGTCGCGCCTACGAAGTGGCCGGGGAGGTCGCGGCGGTTCAGGGGGCTCCGCGGGAGCTGAGCCTGGAGGCGGAGGGGATCATGGAGGAGGCCCTCTACCGCGGGCAGGTGGAGGTCATGCCTCTACCGGTGGTGGTGGGAGGGCGCAGCCCCGTCCCGCCCCTGCTGGACCTCGAGGTGCGTGTGAACGACCTCCTCGCTCAGGGGCCCTGGCGGGCACCGCCTCCCTTCATCCGAGTCACGGACGACGCTCAGGTGCGCCAGGTCGTGCGGGAGGCGACCGCGCTGGGAGCGGGCCTCCGCGCTCCCGCGTTGGGCCTCCTCCTGCGACTCGTCGAGGCCGACTACGGTGCCTGGCTGGAGCTCGTGAGCCTGGACGCCACCGAGTTCGACGTGGATCAGAGCACCCGTTCGGTCCGGACCCGGGACGGCCGCCAGACCGCCTACGTCCTGGAGCGGGGAACGCGACGACTGCGGGTCGAGGCCCGGGTGCTGGTGGTGGATCGAAGCGGCAACCCCCTGACCGACGTGGTGGTGGTGGGAACCGGCGAGGGGCCCTTCGAGCGTGGTCTCTACGAGGGGGATCCAGGCGACCTGAACCTGGATCGCAGGGAGGTGGACCACTTCGACCGACTGGTCCTGGAGGCCCAGGAGTCCGCCATCCTCCAGGTCCTGGCCGGAGACCTGTCGGCGCAGCTGGCTGCGGCGGTCTTCGATCCGGTGCTTGGGCGGATCGACTGATGGCGCGACGGGTCAAGACGCTCAACCTCCGGGTGCGTCCGTGACGTCCCTGTTCGAGGCGGTGGACAGCCCCTACCTGGTCCCTTTCGATGGGAGCCTCCGCCTGGAGGAGCGTTCCACCGCTCCGCCCCCACAGCGACTGGACCGGGACGACAACAAGGCTCGGCTCAAGGTCCTGAAGCAGGAGCTGCGAGCCCTTCAGAAGATCCTGTACGCCCACGATCACCATGCCGTCCTCCTGGTCTTCCAGGCGCTGGACGCGGCGGGAAAGGACGGCACCATCCGGGCGGTGCTCGGTGGATTGGACCCCACCGGGGTCAACGTGAGCTCCTTCAAGGCCCCCACCCGGGTGGAGCTGGAGCACGACTTCCTCTGGCGCACTTCCAGGCGGCTGCCGGAGCGGGGTGAGATGGGCGTCTTCAACCGCAGCTACTACGAGGAGATCCTGGTGGTGCGGGTGCACCCGCACTTCCTGGAGCCCCAGCGCCTGGTGCGGGACGTTCCGAGGGAACAGCTCTGGGAGGAACGGATGGAGTCCATCCTGGACCACGAGCGCCACCTGGCCCGGAACGGCACGCTGATCCTCAAGTTCTTCTTGAACGTCTCGAAGGACGAACAGCGGCAGCGCTTCCTGGACCGCCTGACGGAATCGCACAAGGTGTGGAAGTTCCGGCCCGGGGACTTCGAGGAGCGGCGGCACTGGGACGCCTACCGACACGCCTACCAGGAGGCGCTACGGAATACGTCCCGCCCCTGGGCCCCCTGGTACGCCATCCCCGCGGACGACAAGCCGTACATGCGGACGGCCGTCGCCGATATCCTGGTGAGGAGCCTCCGTACCCTTCGGCTCCGGTATCCCACCGTGCGGCCCGAGGACGAGGCCCGCTTCGACGAGATGCGTGAGGCGCTGGAGGCGGAAGGCGCCCGGGAGCGGCCCTGACGTGTCCTTCCCTCGTCTGCGTGCTGCCCTTCTCCCGGTCCTTCTCTCCTTCGGGTGCTCGAGCCCCGAGTCCGCACCTGAGGTCCCCCTGGGTCCCGTCGACGGCCGTGACCTGCCTGGGGTGGCCCTGGACCGCATCCAGGTCGGGGAGTCGGCCCCGGACTTCACGCTGGAGGCGTTTCGCGGCGGGCGGGTGACCCTCTCGGACTTCCGGGGGCGCCAGGACGTGGTGCTGGTCTTCTACCGCGGCCACTGGTGACCGTACTGCGCACGTCAGCTCGGTGAGCTGAGCGATGAGATGGATGCGGAGATGCGGGCCGCCACCGCCATTGTCGCCGTGTCGGTGGACGACCGGGAGCGACAGCGCATGATGGTGGAGCGAGTACGCGAGGAGTACGGCGTCGAGCTCGACTACATCCTGCTCTCGGATCCGGGCCATGCGGTCATCGACCGCTACGGCCTGTTCAACGACAACGAGGCCCGGGGGCGCCCGGTTCCCCACCCCACCACCCTGGTCATCGACCGGTCCGGTGTGGTCCGTTGGCGGTTTACCGAGGTGGACTACCGGGTCCGGCCGGAACCGGGCGACATTGTAGCCGCCCTTCGGGAGCTCCACTGAGCCCGTCTGGACGGAACGGCCCCAAAGCCCCACGATTCGGGGTCCCTCCGGGTCCGGTCCCGGTCCTCCGCACCTCTGCCACCCGCCCGTGAACCTCCGCGCCGTACGGATCCTCTACGCCCGTGAACTCCGCTCCGCACTGCGGGAGCGGACCATCGTGGTCAACAGCATCCTGATGCCGATCTTCCTGTATCCGGTGATGCTTTGGGTCCTGTTCAGCGGCTTCAACCTGGTCCAGGGACTCAGCGAGGAGTTCAGCTCCAGGATCGTCTTCACCTCGGCGGCGCCGGCGGGCCACGGGGAGCTCGTGGACTCCATCCGGGCCCGGGACGGAATCAGCGTCGTCGGTTGGGGCCCCGAGGCGGACGCGGAGATGAGGCGAGGCACGGGCGCCCGGGAGGGCGTGCCCGTCTTCCAGGAGGCCGATGCCCTGGCGCTCCTGGGTGAGGGCGCTGCGGACGCCATCGTGAGCTTCATTCCGCCGGACGTGGATGGCGAGCCGCTCCCCGGGAATTTTCGCGTTCACATCCGATACGACCGCGCGGAGGGGCGGAGCGCACAGGCCCGAGCCCGCATTGAAGACGTGGTCGATCGCTATCGCAGCCGGTGGATGGTGCGGGAAGCGGCGTCGCTGGGGATCGATTCCGAGGAACGCTTCCAGTTCGCCATCGCCACGGAGAATGTCTCCTCGTCCCGGGACCTGGGCGCGCTGGTCCTGGGCCAGCTCATCTCGTTCTTCCTGGTGATCATGGTGGCTCTGGGGTGCTTCGTGCCCGCGGTGGACACCACCGCCGGGGAACGAGAGCGCTCCACCTGGGAGACGCTCATGACCGTGGCGGCCTCCCGGGCCAGCGTGGTGACGGCGAAGTACCTGTACGTGGCGACGCTGGGGATCGCCGCGGGAGTCCTGAACGTGGTGGCGCTGTTCATCTCCATCGGGGCGGTGCTCCGGCCGCTCCTCTCCGACGCTCGCGAGCCGGTGACCTTCAACATCCCGCTGGAGGCCATTCCGGTCATGACGGCGGGAGCCGTCTCCCTGGCTCTGTTCTTCGCCGCGGCCATGATGATCCTGGCCTCCTTCGCCCGCACGTTCAAAGACGGTCAGGCCATGGTGCAGCCGGTGTACTGGCTGGTCTTCCTGCCGCTCCTGCTGGGAAGCCAGTCCGACCGGACCCTCACGCCCGCCATCGCGAGTATTCCCGTGGCGAACGTGTCCATGATGATCCGGGACGCGGTGAGCGGCGTGTTCCTCTGGCCCCTGATCATCCAGACCCTCCTGGTCACCATGGCCACGGTGGTGGTCTGCCTCCTGATCGCCCGCTACGTCCTGAGCTTCGAGGACTTCCTCATGGGGTCCTTCGACGGGAGCTTCTGGCGCTTCGTGAAGGACCGCCTGGCGGGTCGGAAGCCCGAGACGAACCCATGAACTCCACGCCCGAGCGATGAGCGCCGATACCAACCCCACCGTCCAGGTCCAGGGCCTGCGGAAGACCTTCTACGACGAGTCCCGTGGCGAAGTGAACGCCGTGGACGGAATCGACTTCGATTGCCATGCCGGGGAGGTCTTCGGGCTCCTGGGCGCGAACGGTGCGGGAAAGACCACGACGCTCCGGATGCTCTCCACGGTGCTGCGCCCCAGTGGCGGGCGGGCCCGGGTCATGGGGCACGACGTGGTGTTGGAGCCCGAGGCGGTCCGGAGGAGCCTGGGATTCTACTCCGCTTCCACCGCGCTCTATCCCCGATTGACCGGGCGGGAGACGCTGGAGTTCTTCGCGCGTATCAACCGCTTCCCCCCGGATCGCGTACCGGCGCGTGTGGAAGAGCTGGTGGATCGGTTCGGGATCCGGGAGTACGAGCGGGCCCGTGTGGAGAAGCTCTCCAGCGGAATGCAGCAGAAGGTCTCCATCGCGCGGACCATTGCCCACGATCCGCCGGTCCTGATCTTCGACGAGCCCACCGTCGGCCTCGACGTCTTGAACGCCCTGGAGATGGTGCGGGTGATCCGGGATCTGCGGGATGAAGGGAAGACGATCCTCTTCTCTTCCCACATCATGAGCGAGGTGGAGAAGCTCTGTGACCGGATCGGCATCATCCACCGAGGTCGCATGCTGGCCATGGGCACGCTGGACGAGCTTCGGGACCTCACCGGGGAGCACTATCTGGAGGACATCTTCGTCCACTTCGTGACTCGTACGGAAGGGCTGGAGAGCGCCACCCTGGGGGCCACGGGCGAGCTGGAGGCCGACGACGGAGGGCGTCCCAACGCGGGGGCGGGCCACGCGACGGACCAGGCATCGGAATCCCGGGAGGAAGGCGCGTGACCCAGCGCCGTCCCCGAGGATCCCGGGATCTTTCGGTCCTCGCCACCATCTTCCGCTATGAGCTCCGGATGCTGCTCCGGGACACGCGGACGATCCTCATCGCGGTGGTTGCACCTCTGGTGATCCTGCCGGCCTGGATCCTCATCTCCAACCGCGTGGAGCGTTCGGAGGAGCGCCGGCTGGAGCAGGCGGAGTACCGGTACGCCGTGACGGGATCCCAGGCCACGTGGGCCCGTGAGCAGATTGCACAGGCGTTGGAGTGGGAGGATCCGGACGCGGAGGAGCCGGCGGGTCGGATCACCTTCGTCGAGGCCGACGTGTCGGACCCCGATTCCGCGCTTCGGGCGGGAGAGCTCCAACTCCTGGTGGAGGCCCTTTCGGCCGAGGAGTTCGCCGCGGTCCTGGAGGAGGAGGTCGCGGAGGCGAGGGCCCGTTCGGGTCCGTCCGAGGAGGATGCCGAGAGTGAGGAGTCATCCGCCGCCTCGGAGCTGGAGCGACTCCTGGACGACCCCGACTTCCCTCTGGGAGAGGTGAGGGGCCTGCGGCTGCTATTCCGTGCCCAGAGCGACTTCTCGCGCAACGCGCAGGACCAGTTGGAGGGCCGCCTCCGGGGGCTACGGACGGTAAAGCGCGACTCGGTCTTCCGCACGCGTGGCTTTCCGGTGGCGGCGGAGGCGGTGGCCGTGGTCGAGGACCAGGACGTGGCGTCCGCGGAGAAGGTGGCCGGGTCGTTCCTTGGGCTGGTGATGACGCCCTTCCTCCTGGTCCTCATGCTGAGCGGTGGCTCCATCGTCGCCGCAGACGCCATCAGCGGCGAGAAGGAGCGCGGGACCCTGGAGACGCTGCTGACCACGGCCGCCACGCGCAGGGAGATCGTACGAGCGAAGCAGCTGGCGGTGATCGTGGTGGGGCTCGCCGTAGCCGTGGTGAACGTGGGGAACCTCGCGATCTACTTCGGGCTGGGAGTGCTGGATCTGCCTCAGGGGCTCCAGGTGGGACTACGGGCCGGGCAGACCCTGGCACTCCTGTTCCTCTTCCTGCCGCTGGCCGTGCTCGTGTCGTCCGCGCTCCTCTTCCTGTCGGGGGTGTCGAAGACCTACAAGGAATACCAGATCTACTTCTTCCCCCTCTTCATCACCTTCCTGATTCCCTCCCTGGCGCCGGTGCTTCCGGGCATGGAGCTCCGCTCCGTCATCGCGTTCGTGCCCATCGCGGGCGTGGCGGTGGCGGTTCGGGACGTGCTGCTGAGCGGGGTGGATTGGCTCTTCGCCTCCATCGCGTTCGCCAGCACCGGGCTCGCCGGGGTGACCATGGCCGGGTGGGTGGAGAGCTCCCTCTCCAACGAGCGCCTGATCTCCCGCTCCGAGCTGGACGAGGCGGACCTGGTGGGTGGCGCGGCCCTCTTCCCACGCCACGTGTTCCAGTGGTTTCTGGGCTTCTGGGTCCTCTTCTTCGTCGTCAGCCTGTGGTTCGGCGACCAGCTCGGCGTCCGTGGACAGATCCTGGTGAACCTCGTGGGGATCTTCTTCGGGGGCTCCCTCCTGTTGCTTCGGCGGTATCGCCTGCCGGTGCGGGAGGCGTTGTCCCTGAGGATGCCGCGTCCCGCCGCCTGGATCGCCACCGTGGTGGGCGCCCCGTCCGCCCTGCTCCTGGGCGTGGCGCTGGCCAACTTCGTGAACACCTACATCTTCCCCGTCCCCGAGGAGATCCTACGGGCCTTCGGGGAATCGTTGTCCGAGCCGGCCTTGTCGCTGGGCCAGCTGGTGCTCTTCGTGTCGGTGATGCCGGGGGTCTTCGAGGAGATCGCCTTCCGCGGCGTGCTCTTGCATGGGGTCCGCAAGCGCATGGGGCCCTGGGCGACGGCGCTGACCGTGGGAATCATCTTCGGGTTCTTCCACGTCGCCCTGTTCCGGATCGCGCCCACCGCCTTCCTGGGCGTGATCCTGGCCGGCGTAGTCCTCCTGTCCCGGTCGCTCTACCCCGTGATCCTCTGGCACATCCTGAACAACGCCATGAGCACGGTGCCGTTCCAGTTGGGGTGGCTGCCCGAGGACTTCTCACCGCCCCTGTGGCTCGCTCCCTTCGCGGCCCTGACGCTGGCGGGAAGCCTCTGGGTGCTGTGGAAGTCGGCGGCACCCGCAGCGGTGCACGGGAGAGCGGCGGGCCCCCCGGACTGACGGCGCGGTCCACGGCGCGCCAGGGCCCCACCGGACCGTGAGGGGGGGTCCTACCTCAAGGCCACAGGAAGAAGATGACGGCGCCGAGGGCGAGGGAGGCCCCGAAGGTGGCGAGTACCGGTTTGCGCAGCTCCCGGTGCCCGGCCGACACCACGATCCCGAGCTTGAAGACCAGATTGGACATGCCTGCCACGAGGATCATGCGCCACGCGCGGTCCGGAGTGAGCTCCCCCCGTTCCACCAGCTGAGCCGAGGAAAGGGTGATGGCGTCCATGTCGGTGAGACCGGAGATGGCCGACACGGCGTAGAGCCAATCTTCGCCCACGTGCCGGCGAGTGAAGGCGACGGCCACGAGCACCAGCGCATACACGGCGCCGAAGACGACCGCGGACCTCAGGTCGGACGGCGGCTCCTCCGGCGCCGGCACCTGCATCGCCTCTCCCTTCCGCCGGAAGAGGAGGTGCACCAGCACGACCATGCCGACCATCATGGTCAGGAGGGGCGGTGCAATGACGCTCAGGCTCCCCCGTGAGACCACCGCTACCTCCGCCACCACACGGCCGAACACGACGGTGGAGGCCAGGAGGATCATGACCGCGGCACTGGGAACCAGCGTTGCGCGCTTCGCAGTGATGCGGGAGAACGTGATGGTGGAGGCCGTGGAGGAGATGAGCCCTCCCAGGATGCCCCCCACCAGGGTCCCGACGCGCCCGCCCAGGAGCCGGTACGCCACGTACGCGCCCAGGGAGATCCCTACGATGAGCACGACCATCAGCCAGATCTCGTGCGGATTCAGCACACCGTAGGGTCCATACCGCCGGTCCGGCATGGCGGGGAGCAGCACGAATCCCAGGAGCACGAGACGGGCCAACGCCCTCATGTCGGCGGCACCCATCTTGGCCGAGAACCTGCGGAGGGGGTCCTTGAACTGAAGGAGCACCAGGACCACCCCCGAGGCCACCACCGCCAGGGCGTTCCAGGCCTGCGAGAGCGCGAGCCCCACCATGAACATGACCATGGCCGCGTACTCCGAGGTCATGCCGGGGGAAGGCTGACCCAGGCGGGCCATGAGAGCGTTGCCCAGGAAGAGGAATCCCGCCGCAACCATCAGCGCCGCTACCGGGATCCACTGCCCCAGGGGCCCGGCGAGAATGCCCGCCAAATAGCCGAACACGGTGATGATGGGGAAGGTGCGGATCCCGGCGATCTCGGATCGCTTCCCTTCCCGCTCGAGCCCCACCATCAGTCCCAGACCGATGGCGATGGCGAGCTGGTAGATCTCGTGGACACCCATGTGCCCGATCCTCCCGGATGGCGCGGCAACCTCTCCCTGAGTCTGGCGAGAGGGGCGGGTGGGGCGCCAGTGGTGGGGCGCGGACCGTCCCGCCATCTCAGGGGTCTCAGGAAACGAAATCGCTGCGGCTCCCGTAGTTCGGTCAGACGAGTCGCCTCAGGAGGGGATCATGCTGGACATCATTGCCGCTGGCGTCATAGGCGTTGCCAGTCACGTCAAATCCAAGGACTGGGTCCGCCGAAAGCTCCGCTACACCAACATCGTGGAGAAGCCGGGCCTGGGCCTCTTCGTGGGCGCCGCCACCGCCGTGGTCGCGGCACCGCTCATCGCTGCTCTTCCCATCATCGGAATGGGAACGGGCGTGGTGGTGGGCGTCGGCCTGGGCGCCGGCGTGGGCACCGGGATCAGTCGCGGAGCGAGTCAGGCCCGCTCCGGGTGGCACCCGGACGACGAGTAGCGCTCCGGCGCTGACTCCTGGATCGGTAGCCGGAGCAGTACCTCCTCCGTCCCCTCCTGCTCCCGGCGCATTCCCACACCGCACCTCCGCTGAAACTCGTGAGCCTTCTTGCTCGTCTACATTGTAGACGGTAGTGTCTACATCGTAGACTTATTCGCACGGAGACTCCCATGAGCCCCAACGCCTTCCTCGGCGAGTTCGAGCAGATGGTCCTGCTGGCGATCCTCAAGCAGGGGGAACACGCCTTCGCCCTGGAGGTCCGCCGGGAGATCGAGGAGAGCGCCCATCGGAAGGTCTCGAGGGGGGCGTTCTACACGACCCTGGATCGTCTGGAGCGGAAGGGGATGGTGGAGTGGGCCGAAGCCGAGCCAACGGCCCGGCGGTCGGGTCCCCTCCGTCGCTTTACGGTCACGCCGGAGGGCGTAGCTGCTCTGCGCACCTCCCGCCGGGCGCTGGAGACCCTCTGGAACGGCCTCGACCTTCTGGCGGAGGAGGGCTGATGCACCGGGGTCCGCCGGCCCGGGTCCGGGCATGGCTCCTGGGCGTGCTGCCGCCGGGGGCCCGGGGCGCCTCCATGGTCGCCGACCTGGACGACGAGTATGCGGCCATGCCGGAGGGGTTCCGGCGCGACCTCTGGTACCGCTGGGAGGCCCTGCGCCTGGGGTGGCACTACCGGCTCATGGGATCCGGCGTGCAGGCCGGCGACGACCGGCACCACATGACGATGGGCAGAGGGGAGGGGACGATGAGGAGCCTATGGAGAAACCTGGGACACGGAGTGCGGCGGCTGCGGCGTGATCCCGCGCTGGCGGCGGTGGGGATGGGGACCATCGCCCTGGGCGTGGGGGCCACCGTCGCCATCTTCACGGTGGTGAACGCCGTTCTGTTGGAGCCACTTCCCTACGAGCGGCCCCAGGAGCTCGTCGCCCTCTTCGAGGCCGATCTGGACCGGGGCGTCGACCGCAACGTCGCCAATGCCGGGAATGCCCGTGCCTGGGAGGATCAGGCACCGTCCCTGCGAGAGGTGGGTGGCGCGGTCGTGGCCCAGTCCGCGGTGGTGGAAAGTCCGGGGGAGCCCCAGGAGGTGATGGCCAGCTCGGTCACCCCGAACTACTTCCGGCTCCTGGGGATGGAAATGGCGCTGGGTAGCCCCATGTCCGACGACGCCGGAGGACGCGCAGCTACCGAGGTCATTCTCTCCCATCGTTTCTGGAACAGTGCCTTCGGCGCGGACCCCGGGGTGGTGGGACGGACCCTCTCGGTGAACGGGAGTCCCCACGAAATCGTCGGTGTCCTGTCGCCAGGATACGTGGCCTTCGGGGAGGAAAGCGCCTTCTTCCGTTCGGTGCCGCTCACCCGGATGGGCGACCAGACCAACTCGGGCCGCTACCTGTGGGTGGTGGGGCGCATGACCCCGGGCGCCGAGGTGGCCCGCCTGCAGCAGGAGCTGGACGTGGTGGGCCGCAACCTTCAGGAGGCGTGGCCCGACCTCAACGCGGGGTGGACGGTGCGGGCCGTGCCGCTGCAGGAGGACGTGGTGGGCGATTCCGCCACGGGTCTCTGGGTCCTCCTGGCCTCGGTGGGTATCCTGCTTCTCATCGCGTGCGCCAACGTGGCCAACCTGCTCCTTTCGCGCGCCACGGAGCGGCGACAGGAAATGGCGGTGCGCACCTCCATGGGTGCCTCGGGCCGGGACCTCTTTCGCCAGCTGGTGGCCGAGAGCCTCGTCCTGGCCGGCGCCGGAGGAGTCCTGGGCGTGGCGCTTGCCCACGCGGGGACCACCCTCCTGGCCGAGGCCATGCCGGGTGCCTTCGCCCTTCCGAGAGTAGCCGAGGCCGGGGTGGACGCGCGGGTGCTGGTCTTCGCCGTCTCCGTGACCCTCCTCACCGGCTTGCTGTTCGGGCTCGTCCCCGCGCTGGAGGCGCGGCGCACGGCGCCCGCCCGGGTTCTCAACGCCGAGGGCCGGGGGCCGTCCCGTGCCACCGGCCGGCTGCGCGGCGCTCTTGTGGTGGCTGAGGTAGCGCTTTCGCTGACCCTCCTGGTGGGCGCGGGGCTGTTGGCGCGCAGCTTCACGACGCTCCTGTCCGTCGAGAATGGGATCCGCCCGGAGCCCGTCCTCACCGCCCGGGTGAATCTGTCCGGGGGCCGATATGCCGACGGCGAGGCCCGGTCCCGGTTCTTCCAGGAGCTCGTGGACCGCATCGCGCAGGAGCCCGGAGTCGACGCCGTGGGCGCCAACACCTTCCTTCCCATGGTGGGGCTGGGTGCCGCGACCTCGTTCCGGGACTTCGACGCGCCGGTCCCACCCCGCGAGGAGTGGCCCACCGCGGATATCCGGAACGTGGAGGGCGACTACTTCGGTGCCATGGGCATCGATCTGGTGGCGGGCAGGACTCTTCGAGCCACCGACGGTTCCGACGCGCCCCAGGTGGTGGTGGTGAACCAGTCGCTGGCGAGCCGCCTGTGGCCCGGCGCCGATCCGGTGGGGAGGCGCCTGGCCATCAGCTGGGGCCCCCTCGAGGAGCCATGGGAGGTGGTGGGAGTGGTGGAGGACGTCCGGATCAAGGGCCCGGACACCGAGCCTCGACCCAGCATCTATCATTCGTACCGCCAGGCGGCCTACTTCCCCTTCATGCAACTGGCCATACGCGCGTCGGGCGACCCGGCGGCGCTGGCCCCCACCCTCCGCGGAATCGTCGGGGAGATGGACGCCGGCATTCCCCTGAGTCAGCCACGGCTCATGGCCTCGGTGGTGCGGGACGCGGTGGCGCGGCCTCGCCTGACCACCTTCCTCCTGGGGCTGTTCGCCACCGTGTCGGCGCTCCTGGCCGTGGTGGGGTTGTATGGAGTGCTGTCCTACGCGGTGGCCCGACGGGTCCGGGAGATCGGGCTGCGCATGGCCATTGGGGCGGACGGCGGTCGCGTGCTGTCCATGGTGGTGCGGCAGGGAATGACCCTGGTCCTGGTGGGGTTGGCGGTGGGAGTCGTGCTGGCGGTGCTCACCGGTCGGGTCCTGTCGTCCCTCCTCTTCGGCGTGCAGTCCGTGGACCCGGTGACCTTCCTGGGCGCAACGGCGATCCTGGGGGCCGCGTCCCTGGCGGCGTGCGTGCTGCCGGGATGGAGGGCCACGCGAGTGACCCCCGCGGAGGCCCTTCGCGACGGCTGACGCCGGATCACGCCGGCTTCCGCACCCAGAATCGGTACGAGGGCCGGAAGGCGTCGGGGTTCGCTTTCTCGAAGGCGGCCCAGGCCTCCACGTCGGCCAGGGCCGCCGGATGGGGATGGGCCCGTCGGAACGCGCGACGGAGGTCCGGCCCGACCCCGACGAAGCCCAGGAACTCGACTCCGGTCCGGCGCACCAGGCCGGCGAGCTCCGGCACCGTGGGGCCGCGTTCATGGGGACGGAGCAAGAGGTCACGGAAGCCCGGCAAGGTATAGAAGTCCTCCAGCCGCAGGACGGCCGGCCCCTCCGGGACGTCGCGCAGGAATCGCGCGGCGGCGAAGCGGGCTGCGCGGACTCCGTCGTCATCGTCGACGGGGCCCCTCTCACTCAGGAACGACCGGACTGCCGCCACCGGTCCCACCCCCGCGCGGGGATACACGCGACCCTTCAGAAGCCCACCGGGACGAAGACGGGTGAGGAGAGCGGTCCAGCCTCGGTCCGGGTCCTCCGTGCGTCGGATTGCTCCCACCGCATCCACCACGTGGAAGGTCTCCCCCCAGCCTTCCAGGGAGAGCGGGGTGCCCTGGAGGAAGCGGACGCCCGTGAGGTTCATCTCCCGCGCCTTCCGGATTCCGTACGCCAGGCTGGCCCGGCTCGGGTCCAAGCCAGTGACCTCGGAGCCCTGGAGTCGGATCCGGGTTTCCACCACGAGCTTTCCGGTCCCGCATCCCACCACCAGGACTCTCGGGTTGGCGGCGTCAACTTCCGCGGGCTCCGGCGCCCCGGGTAGCTCCTCCGCCAGCATGGCGGCCAGGGATTGGGGTGGTGACCGCTGCACCCTCTGCCACTGGGGATGGGGGTAGGCGTCGCCCTGTGTCGGAGGTCCTGCAGAGGCCCGGGCGGCCCGCTCCCCCGCCAGGGGCACCTCGCCTCGGAGCCGTGCTTCGGTGGCGGGATCGACGATCTGCGCCTTCGCCAGGCCGGCGAGGGGACGGGACCGGGCTCGCTGGAGGAGCTCGAGGACCTCCGGGGCGCGGTCCCACTCCACCAGGGGCAGGTAGCAGGCGAGGAGGGCGATCCGCCGGGGATCGTCGCGGTCGCCCAGGGGGCGGGCTCCCATGGAGGCCGCCAGAGCCCGCACGGCGTCCAGCTCGTCTTCGCCGCAGGGGTGCACGTATCCCGTCAGGTAGCAGTTCCGCGCCAGCGCCCCCACGAGGGCTTCGTCGTCGGGGTGGGCATCGCTGTCTCCGGCGGACCCCAGGGCCAGATGCCGACGAGCGGCCTGCACCAGCGCCTCGATCCCAAGGTCGGGGACCACGGTGTTCTCGAGAGCGCACCGTACCGTCGGGTGGGCCAGGGCCCTCCACGCTCCCGGAGACGCCAGCACGTCCTCCGCCTCGCCGGCTTCCACTCGCCGGATCACGGCTCCCAGAGCCGGCAGGCGCCTGAGGTGACCCGCCAGCGCCGGGGCCAGTACCTGGGGGTCCACCCCGGGGTGTTCGAGACAGTCCCGCAACAGGAGGTCGAAGTCCTCTTCGACGAGACCCGGCGCGTCATGGCGGGCCAGTCCCTCGGCCAGCGCGGCCCACGCCACCGGGTCCCGGGGACGAGCTCGAGCGGAGGCTACGAGCTCGGACAGGGCCGCCGGATCCTCGTGGGGGCTGTACATTCCGTGGGCGCGGGGAGGGTCGGGACCGTTGGGCATGCTTCAACGCTACCGGCCCAGCCCCGCTGGTGCCACACCGCACTCCGCGCGGCCCATCCACACCTCTTCGCACGCGCGCCCCTCGGGGCCACGGGACCACACATGGCTGAGGATTTCGACTTCGTCCAACCGCTCTTCCTGGGACCCGCGGCGGAGAACGACCAGATGCTGGAATCGCTGGTGGTGGAGTTCCTTCGTGACCACGCCTACTGGCGTCGCAACTTCCATCCGGAGGACGGCTTCCGGATCTCCGCCGGAGCGCGCCACCACCCGGACTTCCTCGATCTCCAGGCTCGCACGCGGGCAGAGCTCCATCGCCTCAGCGCCGACCTGAAACGAGCCGTCCCCTTCTTCCATCCCCGGTACCTGGGGCACATGACGGCGGACCTGCTCATCCCGGGTCTGGTGGCGAAGCTCATCACCATCCTCTACAACCCGAACAACGTCTCGGAGGAGGCGGCGCCGGTGACCCTGGAGATGGAGCTCGAGGCCGGGGAGCAGCTGGCGCGCATGTTCGGGTACGCCGTGGACCAGGACGCCCAGCCCTGCGCGTGGGGGCACCTGACCTCCGGCGGGACCGTGGCCAACTACGAGGCGCTCTGGAACTTCCGGTCCGTCAAGTTCTACCCGCTGGCGCTCCAGGCAGGCGCCCGCGTGCAGGGATTCGATCCGGTGGTGGGTCCGGCCATGAAGCCGCTCTCGGCCTATTCCCCGTGGGAGATGCTCAACCTCTCCGAGGACCAGACCATCGCGCTGCGCAGGGAGATCGTGGAGATTCTCCAGAGGGACGCTTCACGGCAGGAGTTCCACGACTTCAGCCGCGCCGTCCGCCGGGAGCGGATCGAGAGCCTGGGCACCGCGGGGTTCTTCCTGAAGCACCAGGTGAACCCTCCCCAGGTCCTGGTCTCCAGCGCCGCCCACTACTCGTGGGCCAAGGGGATGAAGGTGCTGGGCCTGGGAACCTCGAACCTCAAGAAGGTCCGGGTGGACCATCACATGCGGATGGATCCCGACCACCTCCAGGACCTGCTGGAGAAGGCCGTGCGGGGGGAGCACCCGGTGCTGGCGGTGGTGGGGATGCTGGGCACCACGGAGTTCGGCACCGTCGATCCCATCCACCGCATCGTGGAGGCCCGAGACGCCTGGAGAGAGCGGGGGGTCGACTTCGGAATTCACGTCGATGGGGCGTGGGGCGGGTACCTCACCTCCGTCTTCCGCCGGCCCGACGGGACGCTCCACACCCGCGAGGAGGTGGCGTCCAAGGGCTTCCGCTACTTCCCCAGCGACATGGTCTACGACGCCTTCGCGGCCCTTCCGGAGACCGACTCCATCACGGTGGATCCGCACAAGCTGGGATATATCCCCTATTCCGCGGGAGCGTTCGTCGCACGAAACCGTGAGGTGGTGGACTTCATCACCCAGGAGGCCGCGTATGTCTTCGACCTGGGTGACCAGGAGCAGGAGGTGCCGCGGCGCCAGAAGCTACGGAACCTGGGCCAGTACATCCTTGAAGGGTCCAAGCCCGGAGCCGCCGCGGCTGCGGTGAGCGTCACCCACCGGGTCCTCCCCCTGGATTCCACAGGCTTCGGCCGCCTCCTGCGCCTCACCGTGCAGTCGTGCGAGACGTTCTACGACTCCGTCCAGGAGAGGGCGGAGGCCTGGAAGGATCGCGTGCGGCTCTGCGTGCCCTTCGAGCCGGATTCCAACCTCATCTGTCTTGCGCTGAACCCTGCGGGTAATCGCGCCGTGGCGACGATGAACCGGTTCGGACGCGCCGTGTTCCAGCGCATGAAGGTGGATCCCCAAAGGCCGGTGCAGCTCAAGACCTTCATCGGGTCCTACACCTCCCTCACCAAGGGAAGCCTGCCCGGCCGGCAGGCCGACCGGATCCTGGACGGGCTCGGCCTGGACCCCGAGACCTTCCTGCTGGTGCCCAAGGACCCGGAGCGCGACGCCGACCACGTCTTCATCCTCCGACACACCCTCATGAATCCCTGGCTCCTGGCCGAGCCGTACCGGGACGGCCGGAGCTATGTGGATCTGTACTGGGAATACCTGGACGCGGTGATCGAAGAGGTGCTGGGGAAGGAGTAGCGGATCGGGGGAGCCGGGCGACCCCCGGTGTCCCGTTGCCCTTCGCCCGCCTCGAGTGCAACCGGGCGGAGCGAAGCCCCGCCGGACGTTCGCGGCGGGCTCCCAAGTGCAGATGCAAGACGAAGCCCCCGGCCGCCGAAGCGGCCGGGGGCTCGTTGTGAAGAGAACGCTCGACCCGCCGGACTCAGAAGACCGGGTAGAGCTCGAAGAAGTGCGGGACCCGGAACCCGGGCCACTGGGTGTTCCCCTTGGCGCCGTTCCCGACGCGGAAGGTGACGAAGCCGCTGATACCCACTCCCAGGGGGTTGGCGTTCAAGTCGGCCAGCACGAAGTCGTGCTCAGCATCGCCGGAGTCCAGCGGCTTGCTGAACTCGTAGACGGTAACTCCGCTGGCGTTATCGAAGGCTCCGCTTCCATGAGCGACCGGATCCAGCCCGCCGCAGCCGGCCTGGCTCCGGTTCGCACACTGCACCGTGAGGTACTCGTCGGTGTACCGGTCCGCCTCGGCGAGGGACGGATCGAAGTTGATCGCATCCTCCCCGGCGACGAAGACGCCGTCACCCTCGTTGTCGAAGTCGATGCGGAGGCTGTTCACCTTGTCCGCGCCGTTGACCCAGACGCCGAAGTAGACGTTCTCCGAGTCATTCATCCAGTAGATCTTCGCCTCGACGAGACCGCCGCCGAGATTGACCTCGAGGTCTTCGCTCTTCGCGCAGAACCACTCATCCGAATCGAGCACGCCGTCGACGGAGGCCGTTCCGAGGCCGAGGCCCGGCCCGCACGCCGTGGCGGTGAAGACTGCGCTGAGCGAGCCGAACGTCGCGGTGGCGGTGTAGTCCCCGGCCGTCGACCCGAGCGTGAAGGTGGCGGAGTTCCCGTCGTCTGTGATGGAGGCCCCACCGTCGGTTGTCCAGGTCACGACGGCGCCGGAAATCACGTTGTCGTACTCGTCCTGGACCTCGACGACCAGGTCCGCCGGAAGCGTGGTGCCGATCTTGGCCACCTGCCCGTCCCCCGAGACCTTGAAGACTTCGGCCGCCGGGCCCGGGTTACCAACCACTGTGAACGTTGTCGACCCCAGACCGTTCACGGTCGCAGTGACCGTGTTGTCGCCGGCCGTCGTACCCACCTGGAACAGGACTGATGCGATCCCGTCAGCATTGGTCACGGTCTCCAATTCTGTCACCCGAGTCTCGGACCCATCGCTGTTCTGAATCACGAAGACGCCGTTTCCGTCCAAGACCTTCCAGGTCACCGTTTCACCGGGTACGCCGAGCGCCGTGATGTCAGTCAGTTCCGCATCGAGGACCGTTACATCAAGGGTGAGTTCGGTGCTCACGGCCTCCGGCTGAAGGACGGTCGTTCCCGCCGGGTTGAGGGCCGCCGGATCCCCGATGGCGGTGGCCCCGAAGGTCACCGCGCCGGTCCGGAGATCGTGGGACATCATGTGGGAGAAACTCAGGACCGTCCCTTCGGCGTCCTCATCAGGACAGGGGTTGACGCCGTCCAGGGGGAAGCACCCTTCGGTGTATCCGCCGTAGCTCGATGCGACCACCGTGTTCGTACCCCGTGCCCCCAGCACCCAGGCGTCCAACGAGGCGAATCCGTCGGCGCCCGTGGTGACCGACATCTGGGTTACGGACCCGTTGCCGTCGGGCAGGACGGCGAAGTGGACCGTGGCCCCCCCTACCGGAATGCCCTTCTCGTCGACGGCCTGGACCTTGGGGAGAGGGCCGGAAGGCGAATCTCCTGATCGGCCGATCCCACCACTGCCCTCCACGTACTGGAGCTCATACCCCAGGTGATACCGGAAGGTGGAGAACTCCTCCATCTCTCCTCCCCGGCCCAGATCGATGGCCCGGAGGGGGCGTGGAGAGAAGATCCGGGTCACGGGCCGGAAGGCCTGGGCCAGGCGACCCAGCACGCTGCGTGGCTCAGAGTCGTTGAGTGCGGTCTGGAGCGGGTCCCCGCATACCGTGGAGGGGACGGCGGCCAGGGCCTTGATCGTGCCGTCTTCGCCCTGCTTGAGCATCTGGTAGGGCCGGCGGACACCGTTCGCGTCGGTCACGTCCGCGTAGTCGATGCAGATGGACTTGGTGGCGGTCTCCTTCAACTTCACGAAGCTCGGCTCTCCGAGGGGCCCCAGGGGCGTCACCCGGACACAGGGGCCGAAAGCCGGCGAGTCGACGATCTCTTCACCAGTATCCGGATCCGTGAAGCATGGCACGTTGTCCGCCAACCGCTCGAACCGGAAGGTCTCGTACTCCGCTCCCCCGAACTCGTTGGTCAAGAACTGTTCCGTCTGTGCCGGGATGGAGACGCCCAGCCTAGCGGGGCTCCCCCCCAGGCCATCACCGTCCAGCGTGAAAGTACACCCCTGTGCGACCAGCTCACAGGTGAACTCGATGCACTCGATGACCGTCCCATCCGTGGCGGTGCACAGCGCCCCCTCCTCGATGTAGAACCCGATGGGGATCACCGAACCCACGTTGGCGCTGTAGACCCCAGGGAACACCTCGTTCGCGCCGGGGCGCTGGGGATTCACGTCGAAGAAGCCGAGCTCGAGGTTCCCGATCAGGACCTTCACCCGGTAGAAGTGGGTCTCGTCCAGCCCGCCGGGCTCGTTGGTGTCGTCCGTGTCCCAGTTCAACCGGAAGGACTCCTCCGTGGGCTGGAACGAGTTGATCTCGAAGGTCTGGATGACGGCTTCACACTCGGTGCCTGCCTCCGGGTACCTCTCGGACGGTCGCCCGCCTGTGATTTCCACGAGCCGGCAGATCTCCACCGATGGCAGCAGATCCTGGTTGAGGGGCTTGGTCGGCGCCCCATCGGTCACGAACGGTTGGAGAAAGTAGAACCCCGGCTGACCGCCGTTCGTGGCCGCATCGCGAACGGCCAGGGCCGTCGGCGGAGGGACCATGTCGCTATCGGGGGTTACTGCAGATTCGTCGGAACAGGCCGCGAGGAGCACGGCCGCAGGTAGAAAAAGGCGCGCCAAGCGCATACAAGAGACTCCTGGGGAGGGGACCCGGACAACCCACGGCTCAGGCCGACGGATAGAGGAAGTTCCGGGAACAGTGGCCGAAGGGTCGCACGGCGCCAGATGTTTCGCAAGGATTTTTTAATTGACGGCGCTGCGCAGAGTCGTTACCCGGCGTTATGCGCTGTGCGTGTACGCTGCGCATCGGGTCTTCAGGCTCACCGCTGGATTGGGGTCGGGTCTGCGCGGGGCTCAGTTCAGCCGGCGAAGGCGCTCGAACTCCGGATTTCCCCGGAGCGGCTCCCACCACCACATGAGGCGGGACCCTTCCCCGAAATGCCCTGCGGTCCCCGCGGTGTAGTCCATGAGGAGCTGAATGGCCTGTTCCTCCTGGCCGTTCAGGAGTCGCATGGCGGCTTCGGTCGAAGGCTCGCCAGGGAACCGGTCCATCACGGCGGAGGCGGAGTCTGAGAGCCCGGCCCGGGCGATGACCCCGGCGACGATGAGGGTCTCGGTGGACTCCATGCTTTCCCAGCGGGCACCGAGCAGGTCCCGGACCGAGTCGCGGAGAGCCCATGCATAGTCGACGTCGGGATCCACCCCGGGCATGGTCATGAGCCAGAGCCGACATTCGGTGAAGTAGAAGTCGTCGGGGAACCGCCGATACCCCTCCCCGCACCACTCCCGGGACTGGTCCACGTCCCCCAGGTCGTAATTCGTGACGACGAGCCGGCGCAGGACCGAGCGGCTCGCCCGGAGAAAGGCGTCGGCGCGGTAGGCCTGGCGCGCGGCGAGGGCGGCGCCGGTCAGATCCTTATCCTGGTAGTAGAGATGGCTCAGGAGCGCGTACGCATCGGCACTTCCGTACGTCTCCGCAGCCCGCTCGAGATCGGAGCGGGCCTGTTCGAGTGTAGCCTCGGCCTCCGCCGGCGCGTCGATGAAGTTGCGCCGGTAACGGTCGTACAGGGCCGTGCCCCTCCAGAGAACGGCTTCCCGGGACGTCGGGTCCCGGTCCAGTGCCTCACCCGCAAGTGCCACCGCCTGCTGGAAGAGCGAGTCCATGACCGCCGGCTCACGAGCCCAGTCCGAGCCCCGTTGGTGGGCGGTCTCCGCCAAGCGGTTCCAGGGCTCTGCCCAGTCCTCCGCAAGCGAGGCGGCCTCGCGGAAGGCGGCTTCCGCCTCGTCGAAGTCCTCCTCCGCGGTCCCAGGATCCCCCGCCACCGCCCTTTCCAGCGCCCGCTCGCCGCGGGCGACAGCGAGCCACGCACCGTTATTTGGGGCTTCGGATCGGGTTTGGCGGAGGCGAATCTCCTCGCCGACTGCAGACCGGATTTGGTCTTCGACCTGGCTGGCCACCTCTTCCTGGAGGGCCACCAGGTCGTCCGTGGGACCGCGGGCGGTGATGTTGGCCAGACGAATGTCGTCCCGCGTCCGAAGTTGCACGCTCACCACGAAGTCGTTCCCGGACTGCCGCACGTCGCCCTGGAGCAAGCTACCCACGTCCAGGTATTCCGCCGCTTCCTCAAGGGGCATCCCCGCCTGCCGCACTGAGCGCGAACCGTTCCTGGACACCACGTCCAGATCCGGGACCAGGGACAAACGCTCGATGAGATCCTCCGTGAGCCCATCCCCCACCAACGAGGTCTCCTCGTCGGTACCCTCGAAGTAGAGAACGGCCATCCGCGTCAGTCCGATCTGCCCGGACCGAGCGGTTTCGATGCGCAGTTCGTTCTGCACGACGATGACGCTGGAGCCGATGGCGCCCACGGCCAGGAGGCTCAAGAGAGCGATCTCCAGCGAGTTCGCCTTCTGTGTCCCCCTTTCCCCGTGGTACCATCCGATGATCAGGGCAGCGGGGATACCGAAGCCGAAGAGGATGAGCGCCACCAGGTAGGCGTACCGCGGCAGGACGTCTCGGTCCACGACCTGATCTACCACCTGCAGGATAATCCACCCTCCCACCAGGTAGGAGAGGAAGATCTGGGTGATGCGGCGCTGCTTGATGTCGGACCAGAGGCTCACTGCATCAAACTCTTCGCGCGAGGGGAATCGGTGGGGAGACGGCCTCAAGTGATGGCTCGGCAGGCACCCTGTCAATGAGGTCCAAATCGCCGGAACCCGTGGGGGCGCCCCGGGATGGTGCGTAGGGCGCGGACACCACGCGGTACAAAGCTAGCTCCTCGAACGCGGTCCAGGCTCCAAGAGGGTGCGCCCCGTGCGGATGGCGGCGCGTAGAAACTCGCGGACCCGAACAGCTTGGTCCCCGTCGTCCCATTCCGCCATGTCAGCCCAGCGGAGTGCCGCCCCGAACCAGCCCTCGGTATTCCAATAGCCCCACGGAAGTTCCATCGCCGGGGTCGTCTTCGGCTCGGGCCAGGGGGCCACGTACCAGTAGGGATCCGGATATTCCTCGTCACCGGGGCTCAAGCCCACTCCGATGCTGCGCTCCGGGGTGCCCGCCCCCGCCGGAAGGAGCACTCGGAACGCCAAGTCGAAGTGGTGGGGCCAGGCTCTGAGTGGGGTCGTGTTCATCGGATTCTCTTCACGGAGAGCCTGCAGGAGTCGAGTTCCGTTCTGGAACCACGAGGCCAACTCCTCCAGGGCGGTGGGGCTGGCGTCGAAGAGTGCCTGCTGTGCGACCCGGTGCGCGGGGATGGTGAATTCGGGAAAGTCCAGGGTCATCGGGTCATCTCCCAGGGCGGTGGACAACTCACGCTCGACCCAATCGAAGGCCTCCCCCAGGGAGTGACCCGGCAGGACATACCGCTGCACCTGCCCCCGGGCCCGGATCTGGATTTCCAGCGGCAACGGGCGGACCAGGAGATAGATATCGTCCGAGGTGGCGAGCCGGCGCGAGCGAAAGCCCTGAAGGTCCGGATCCCAGACCATGGCCCGATGGCCGTCGTCCTCCTCCGGTTCCAGGAGGGCGCCCCCCAGCGCGGGGATCAACTGCACCAGGTGGTGTAGCTGCAGACGAGCGTCACGGAGAGACTCCGGCGAGACCCGCCCCACGGGACTCCAGGCCGATTCGTGGAAGGGCATCATGGTCGAGGCGGGCTATTCGGATGGTTGATCAATCCCGAACCCCGGCGTAGGCGATGCCGGTGAGCTCCGAGATGTGACGACGCCAGGATACGAGATCCCGGGGCGCGAAGTCCGACAGGTGCGAATGCCCGCACGCTCGGGCAAGAACCTTCATGAGCGCCACCGTGGCGTCCAGGAAATTGGTCAGCCGAAGTGCCGACGCTTCCACCACGAGCCGGGCACGGAGATGATCCTTCTGGGTGGCGATTCCCACGGGACAGTTGTCCGTGTTGCAGGCCCTCATTCCCAGGCACCCGATGGCCTGAAGCGCCGAGTTCGCGATGGCCACGGCATCCGCCCCCAGGGCCAGGGCCTTCACGAAGTCGGTTTCGGTACGGAGTCCGCCCGTGATGATCAGGGAGACCTGCTCAACGCCCCGGCGGTCCAGATGTCGACGTGCGCGAGCCAGGGCTGCCAGAGTGGGCACGGATATGTGATCCCTGAAGACCACCGGTGCGGCCCCGGTGCCGCCGCCCCGGCCATCCAGGATGACGTAGTCTGCCCCGGCGTCGAGACAGAAATCCAGGTCCTCTTCCACATGCTGCGCCGAGATCTTGAATCCCACGGGGATTCCTCCGGATGCCTCGCGCACCTCGTCGGCCAATGCTCGGAAGTCCCGGGGGCTGGACAGTGCTCCAAACCGGGACGGGCTGACCGCGTCCTGTCCCACTTCCAGGCCGCGGACCTGGGCGATCCGCTGTGTCACCTTTCGGCCGGGGAGGTGTCCCCCCGTCCCCGTCTTGGCGCCCTGCCCTGCCTTGAAGTGAAAGGCCTGGATGTCCGTGACCTTCTCCAGGTCCCACCCGAACTGGCCCGACGCCAACTCGTACAGATACCGTGAACTCACCTCGTGCTCTTCGGGAAGCATCCCCCCCTCTCCGGAGCAGATTCCCGTCCCGGCGGCCTCGGCGCCCATGGCCATGGCCACTTTGGCCTCCAGTGAGAGGGCACCGAAGCTCATGTCCGATACCAGCAGGGGGATCTCGAGCCGGAGCGGGCGCGCGGCCCCTGGCCCCAGCACCACGTCGGTGCCCACGTCGGCATCATCGGCCAGTGGACGGGTCGCGAGCTGAGCCGTCAGGATCTGAATGTCGTCCCAGGAGGGGAGCTCGCCGCGTGGGACGCCCATGGCGGCCACCCGCCCGTGGTGCCCGAGCACGGAGAGCCCCTCCCGGGCCAGCCGCTGGATATAGGCGTTGGCCGGTTCCTCCGGGCTGCCGTGAATATCCTGGTAGAGCCCGAGGTAGTCTTCCCGGTTGAAGGGCTGGGGGTGTTCATCCGCCCAGGCCCGTACGGCCTCCCGGTCCACCAGGACCGCGTCCGCTCCAGGATCGATCCGGCTCGGGAACTTCTTCAGGGACTCCGCATTGTCGTACTCGCTGACACCCGTGTCGTAGCGGTAGTCCCAATGGTGGAGACCACAGATCAGATTCCCGTCTTCCACGTATCCGTCGGATAGCAGTGCGCCGCGGTGGAGGCATCGTCCGTACAGGACCGAGACCCGGTTGTCGTAGCGGACCACCACGAGGTCCACCCCCTCCACCAGGGCGTAGGTCGGTTCACGGTCTGCGAGCGTCGACCACTCGGCGACCTGGGTCCACGCGCTCATAGCAGCTCCGCGTCTCGGGATTCGTCGGCCATGGATATCTCGGGTGTCGGGTTCTGAGAAGCTGTGGTCCAAACCGGTCGGCGCAGGAATCTGTTCCACACGAATGGTCGTAGGGCAAGGCAGAGGGACCCGCCGCGCGGTCCCGCGGGTTATCATCATATAGCGGCCCACCCGCTTTCCCCTCCAACCGGTTCGCGCATGGCTCACCAGGACGAGCTGCACATCCCCAACGAGGCCACCTACTCGCCGGTGTCCCTGCTGGACCTCATGGCGGTGGCGCCCATCGCGTCGCGCCTCCTTCTCGGGGCGACGGTGCCCGGGCGAGTCATCCAGCTCGCGGCCATGGGGGTCTACGCCAAGAGCGTGGTGCGCGACTGGTCGGTCCGGCAAGGCATGAAACGCATCGAGTTCAAGGAGGAGTTCGGCGCCGACGTGGACCTGCTGGAGGAGCAGCCCCGCACGTCGCGCGAGATGGAGGTGCGGCGGCTCGGGACGCTCCTGAACGACGGATACGTCGAGGATCGGATTCCCCGAAAGGAGCTCGCTCGCCAGGTGAACCGCGTCCTGACGGACTTCATCGCGGGCATCACGGGCCAGCGCGTGGAGACGAGCCACGAGATCCGGGACCTTTCCCTGGCCGGCCTGGTTTTCCCCTTCGCCCAGGGGACGTGCGACGTCCTGAGCGGCGACGTGGCCATCTTCCGGGACACCGGGATCTTCGAGCCGCACATCATCACCCACGAGTTCGTGCACCGGAAGGGCTACCTGAAAGAGCTCCACGCCCAGGCCCTGGCCTACATGGCGCTGCGGAACTCCGGCCACGAGATCCTGGTGCAGTCGGCACGGGCGGAGCGGCTGCACCGGCAGCTCCGGGTCCTGTCCGGGGAGGATCCCGAGCAGTATCAGGAGGCGCTGGACGAGGCCGGCCTCCGGGAGGAGCTGCAGGAATCCTTCGAGGCGCTGAGCCCCCAGCCCGGCCTTTATCAATCGGTGGTGGGGCAGGGGATGAAGCAGCTGTATGACATGCGCATGAAGCTGACGGGGCAGAACGGGCTTTCGGACTACGACCGGGGCTTCACCAACTTCCTCCACACCTTCCGGTTCAGCGAAGAGGCCCGACAGCCCGTATCCCTCGCCGACGTCTAGAGTGGCGCGGCGGCTCCGGGCCGGTGACTCAGAAGAGGGAGAGCTGACCCGGAGGGTTCGGTGCGCGGAACGAGGCGGAGTTGAGCTCCGGCGGACCCTTCAGCCCCAGCTTCCTGACGGTGGCGCGGAAGAGGCCCTTGATCTGCTCCGCGTAGGCTCCGGTCCCCTTGCCGCGCACGTCGAAGGTCCCGTCGTAGAGCTTTCCCCCGTAGGCCTCCCGGATCCGTCCGAGCACGCGGTCCTTCCGGTCGGGAAGGTTCTCCTCGAGCCAGTGCTCGAAGAGGGTCTTCACCCCGTGAGGGAGCCGGAGCAGGATGTAGCCGGCCCAGGACGCCCCGGCGTCCGCCGCGGCTTCGAGGATGGCGGGGACCTCCTCGTCCGTGAGACCGGGAATGACGGGTGCCAGGTTGACTCCCACCGGAATCCCGGCGCTGGCCAGGACCCGGATGGCGTCCAGCCGCCGGATGGGGGTCGAGGTCCGGGGCTCCATGATCCGCTGGAGATCCCGGCGGAGGGTCGTGACGGAGATGGTGACCGCCACGGCGTCGTGCCTCGCCAGCTCCTGCAGGACGTCGAGGTCCCGGGTCACCCCGTGATTCTTGGTGATGAGAGCCGCCGGATTCCTCGCTTCGGCCAACACCTCCAGGCATCGCCTGGTGAGGCGAAGACGTCGCTCCACCGGCTGGTATGGGTCCGTCACGCCGGAGAGCATGATGGTGCGAGGTCGCCACGAGCTCCTCCGAAGGGCTTCGCGGAGCAGGGTGGGGGCGTCCTCCTTCACCAGGATGCGGCTCTCGAAGTCCAGCCCGGCGGAGAATCCCAGGTACTCGTGGTTCGGTCGGGCGAAGCAGTAGACGCACCCGTGCTCACAGCCTCGGTACGGATTGATTCCCACGTCCAGGCCCACATCCGGCGAGTCGTTGGTGACCAGGAGGGTCCGGGAGGCGTCCCGGTAGAAGCGGGTCCGGGGGGACGGATCCTGGAGTGTGGTCCAGGGCTCGCGGTCCACCGACAGGCGCTCGAACCGGGAGCCTGGATTCAGGGACGTGCCGCGGCCACCACGAGATGGAGGGGATGCTGAGGGCATGGAAGGGCTCCGAGGACAGGACCGACTTTCGGTCAATCTTCGGTATCGGGCCGAATCTGTCCAGTCCCGCCGCTCGCGGGCGCCCAGCGGCGCGGGCCAGGGCGACCTCCGACCGACGGGGGTCAGCTCAACCCGGTTGCCACCGCCACGATGACGGCCACGGCCCCGATCCCCATGAGCAGCGCCCACATCCGGAAGGCCACGGAGAACCACTCCTCGTAGCGGACCCCTGCGGCCGCCAGCACCGCCATGAGGGCGCCGTTCGTCGGCGTGATCATGTCCATGAGCCCGGCGCCGTACTGGTAGGCCAGGACGGTGACCTGGCGGGACATCCCCAACAGGTCCGCCAGGGGAGCGACGATGGGCATGGTCAGCACGGCCTGCCCGCTCACGCTGGACACGGGGATGTGCACCAGCGCCTGAGCGAAGACCATCCCCACCGCCGAGACCACGGTGGGGAGGTTGTCCAACGGGGTGAACAACCCCAGGACCAGGGTGTCGACCACGTGAGCGTCCTGAAGCACCAGGACGATGGCCCGGGCCATTCCGATGAGGACGCCCGCGAAGGTCATGTCCCGGAAGCCGCGGACGAAGGCCTCGGCAGTCTCGGTCACCCCGAGACGTCCGATGAACCCGGCCAGGATTCCCAGGCCGAAGAAGGGCGCGGCCATCTGGAGGAAGTCCCACTCCGGGACCAGGATCCCCCACCCCAGGTAGGCGAAGGTCGCCGCGAGCGCGCCCAGGATGATCCAATCCCGGGGCGTGGCGGGGTCCTCCTCCACCACGGCGGATTCCCCTTCAACCCGGTGCCGGGCGGCGTACCGCAAAGTCAGAACGATCCACAGGGTCAGCGCGGCCACCAGGAAGACGACGCGGAAGCCGGTCCCGGACCCGGTGGGGATGCCCGCCGCCCCCTGGGCGATGACGACCTGGAAGGGGTTCATGGGTGAGAACGACGACCCCAGCGCCGCGGGGCCCATGCTCACAAGCGCCGCCACCACCGGCGAGTACCCCAACCGGTGGGTCAGCACCAGGAGGATGGGGATCAGGGCAACGATCTCCTCCGCCATGTTGTAGAGGGCTCCGCCGGCGGCGAACACGAGGCAGACCAGGGGGAGGATGATGGCGCTGCGGCCACCGACCGCTCGGACGAGCCACCCGACTCCTCGACCCAGGGCACC
This sequence comes from Gemmatimonadota bacterium, assembly GCA_039586075.1. Taxonomy (GTDB): domain Bacteria; phylum Gemmatimonadota; class Gemmatimonadetes; order Longimicrobiales; family Gaopeijiaceae; genus Gaopeijia. The sequence goes on from JBDHLC010000011.1 coordinate 40,843, forward strand.
GGTGGCGTCCACCACCGTGAGGGCCCCGCCGATGAGGAAGATCAGGGCGATGATGTCCGCCACCTCGTTGATGCCCCTCGGAACGGCCACCAGGGCGTCCATGACCCCCACCGGATCCGCCTCCACCGGGTGGTACGAGCCGGCCACCGCCACCTCCCGGCCCAGCTCGGGATCGAGCACGCGGTCGAACTCCCCGGCGGGAAGTACCCAGGTGGCCGCGGCGGCGATGAAGACGCAGCCGCTCAGTAGGACCAGGGGATGCGGGAGCCAGTGGCGGGGGGCGCGGTGGGTCATGGTCTCGGGCGGCCGGAGGGAAACGAAAGCGCCCCGCCCGGCGGCCGGCCGGGCGGGGCGTGTATCGTCACACGAGTTCGTGGCGAGGCGTCACACCACCTCGATGTCGTAGCACACCCGCCAATTCGGGAGGGACTCCGGATCGTCCGGTCCCTCGTCGCCGGGGCGCTGCCGGCCGGCCCACGCGCTGGCGTCCCCGGAGAAGGTGCGGGAGTACTTCTCCAGCTTGTCGTTGGCCGAGAGCTGGTCGATCTCTTCCCCCTGGAGCTCAATCGTGAGGGAGTCACCGGCCTCTCCCTCGAAGATGATGAGGTCGATCTTGTCGATCTTGTTGAACCGGGGGTGGTCCGAAACCTCCCAGTGACCCTCTTCGGGGAGACGGTACTCCTCGGTGTGGTTCCCGGAGGTGATGCGGGTCCTGAAGAAGAACTCGCCGTAGTCCTTGAAGACGGGCTCCAGCTTGTCCAGGACCTGGATCCAGCGGAGGATCACCCGGACGGTCTTTCCCGCATTCGCGCTCATTCGGTCTCCCGTGCGGTTTGTCGTTGAAAGCAAGGCGTGATAAATAGTCCCCGGTCCCGGGGGCGGCAAGGCCGTTTTCCCCCTCCCGGCCTTACGTGTTCCATCCCCGGAGGTTGCATGATCCGCAGTCGCTCACTCGCGGTGGTCCTCGCCGCCACCGTCCTGACCCCCGCGCTCGTCCACTTCAGCGGGCCCCGAGCCCTGAACGCACAGGAGTCGCCCGCGCCCTCCTGGGTGCTGGACCCCCTGGATTGGAGGATGGTGGGCCCGCACCGCGGAGGCCGCTCCACCGCGGTCACCGGCGTACCCGGGCTCCCGCACACCTACTACCAGGGCACGACGGGGGGCGGGGTGTGGAAGACCGAGGACGCGGGGAACACCTGGGTGAACCTCACCGACGGTCAGCTTCCCGTGGCGGCGGTGGGAGCCGTGGCCGTCGCCGAAGCGGACCCCAACGTGATCTACGTGGGAACGGGCTCGGCGTGCATTCGCGGAAACGTGTCCACGGGGCGGGGTCTGTACCGATCTCGGGACGGGGGGGACACGTGGAGCTTCATCGGCCTCGAGGATGCGGGTCAGGTGGGCGACATCCAGGTCCATCCTCGAGATGAGGACCTGGTCTACGTCGCGGCCCTGGGTCACGCGTTCGGGAAGAACGAAACGCGAGGCGTGTACCGGTCCCGCGACGGGGGGGAAACCTGGGAGAACGTCCTCTTCCTGAACGACTCCACGGGTGCCGTGGACCTGGCCATGAATCCCCATAACCCACGGGAGATCTACGCCGGAATGTGGCGGGCCGAGCGGAAGCCGTGGACCCTGATCTCCGGAGGTGAGGAGGGCGGTGTCTACAAGTCCACGGACGGCGGGGACACCTGGAAGAAGCTGGGCGGCGGGCTACCGGAGGGCGTGGTGGGGAAGGTGGGAGTCACGGTGAGCCCCGCGAACCCGGACCGGGTCTGGGCCATCGTCGAGGCGGAGCCCGAGGGAGGCGTCTACCGTTCCGACGACCGCGGTGAGAGCTGGGAGCGGATCAACAGCGAGAACCGACTCCGGCAGCGCGCCTGGTACTACACCCACATCGAGGCGGACCCCAACGACGAGCACACGGTGTGGGTGCTGAACACCGGTCTCTACCGGTCGGTGGACGGTGGTCGCAGCTACGAGCAGTTCGCCGTGCCCCACGGCGACGTGCACGACCTCTGGATCAGCTCCGACGACTCGAAGCTCATGGCGGTGGCCAACGACGGCGGCGCCCAGGTCAGCCTGAATGGAGCCGAGACCTGGTCCACCTACTACAACCAGCCCACGGCGGAGCTGTACGACGTCGTGGTGGACAACGACTTCCCCTACCGGCTCTGGGGATCACAGCAGGACAACGACGGCATCTCCGTCCCGGCCTTCCCGTCCCCGCATGACCTGCACCCGAAGTCGTCCTGGGAGTACGCGTCGTCGTGCGAGACGGGGCCGGTGGCCTTCCATCCGGACCGCTCGGACATCGTCTGGGGCGGATGCTACGGCGGAGCCATCAACCGGCTCGACCGGACCACCGACCAGCGGCGCAACGTCATCGTGTATCCCCAGCTCCAGCTGGGTCAGGCGGCCCGCGACCTCCAGGAGCGGTTCCAGTGGGTGGCGCCCATCGTGGTCTCACCCCACGACCCGGACGTAGTCTACCACGCCTCCCAGAGGGTGCATCGCACCGTGGACGGGGGAATGACCTGGGAGACCATCTCCCCGGACCTGACCACGAACAACCCGGAGCACCAGGCCCCGTCCGGTGGGCCCATCAACCACGACATCACCGGCGTGGAGATCTACAACACCATCTTCTCCCTGGCCGTGTCACCGCATTCGCCGGACGTGATCTGGGCGGGAAGCGACGACGGTCGCATCCACGTGACCCGGAATGGGGGCGGGGACTGGCAGGACGTGACGCCACCGGGAATGCCGGCACTGGGAACCGTGGACGAGATCGATGTCTCGGTCCATCGGCCCGGACGGGTCACGGTGGCGGTGCAGCGCTACCGCATGGACGATTTCTCGCCGTACATCTTCCAGACCGACGACTACGGTCGAAGCTGGGATCGACTGGCCGACGGCTCGAACGGGATCCCGGCCCATCACGCGGTGCGAACCGTGCGCGAGGACCCGGAGCGGGAAGGCCTGCTGGTGGCCGGAACCGAGTTCGGGATCTTCGTCTCGTTCGACGACGGGGCGCGCTGGCAATCCCTCCAACAGGACCTTCCAGCCACGCCGGTGAGTGGGCTCCGGATCACCCACGGCGACATCCAGATCTCCACCCAGGGCCGATCGTTCTGGATCCTGGACGACATGACACCCCTGCGGCAGTACCGTGACGCCCTGGCCCAGGCTCCGGCCCACCTGTTCAAGCCCAAGGACCTGGTGCGCGCCACCATGTCGTCGGGCGGAGTGGGCGGCGAATACGCGCCGGAGCCCCATCCGGGTGGCGCCATCCTGAACTACGCCATCAATGGCCCCGTGGAGGGCGAGGCACGCCTCGAGGTGATGGACGCGCAGGGTCGGGTGGCCACCTTCCTCACCACGGATTCGGCCGTCTCAGCAGAGCGGGGGATGCCCCGGCTGGATACCGCGCCCGGTGGTCACCGGGAGGTCTGGCCGCTCATGTACGACGGACCACGACTGGCGGAGGGGGCCGTGGTGTGGGGCTACACGGGTGGGGTGAAGGCCCCTCCCGGGGCGTACACCGCCCGGCTCACCGTGAACGGGACCCGGTACGAGCAGTCGTTCACGGTCCTTCCGGACCCCAGGCTGGACGTGCCGCAGGCGGACTACCAGGAGCAGTTCCGCGTGGCGATGGCGGTCCGGGACTCGCTCCAGGCGGTGCACGACGCCATCGGGACCATCCGGGCGGTGGCGGAGCAGGTGGAGGGGGCTCTCGCCCGGGCGCGTGACGCGGGGGTGGAAGACCAGGTGGCTCCGCTGGCGGACACCATCGGCACGAGCCTCTCCGAGGTGGAGACACAGCTCCTCCAGACGCGGAGCGAGAGTGGCCAGGACCCCATCCGTTTCGCCGGCATGCTGGACAACCAGTTGGCCGAGCTCTACGGGGCGGTGACGGGGACCGACGGGTACATCTCCGGCGGTCCGGAGGGGCGGCCCACGGCCGGCGCCATGGACCGGCTGCAGGACCTCAATCGGCAATGGGAAGAGTTGCGGGTCCGCCTCCAGTTCATCCTGGAGAACGACGTCGCCCGATTCAACGAGCTCATGGAGAGCCTGGGTCTCCCCGCCGTTCGGGTCGAAGGGGGCCGGATCATCACGTAGGGGCCAGGGCGGCCGGCGCCGGACGTAGCGTCGGCCGCCCCCCCACAGGTGGCGACGGGGCACGACCTTTGCAGTTCGCCCACCGTACCATATGACGTGGACATCCGGTCCGCCCGCGGCCCGACAGGCCGCGGTGGCAGCGTAGGGAAGGCCGTCTTCCCGACCGGCTCCATGGCTCCAACGCCAGCCACCGTGCGTTCACGATGATGATCGGTTCGTCGACCTACGTCCTCCTCCTCCGCCCAGGAGGTGGCGAGCCTCCGCGGCATGCCCCGAAAGGGCCGGGAGTGGCCACGTGAAGCCGAGATTCCGCTTTCTGAACCGGCAGGGAGAGGCCGTCGAGGTCGCCTCCCTGGAGTCACTCACAGAGCTCTTCGAGTCGGGCAAGCTCGGACCCGATTCCGTCCTGCACGACGCCCTCACGGGATCCTGGGGCCCGGCGCGGATGCACCCCGTCTGCCAGCTCATCTTCGAGGAGATCGGGCTGGATTCCGGGGATGAAGTGACCCAGGAGCCTGCTTCCGGGAACGAAAAATCTGCCACCCCCGGAACGGACGCGCCGGAATCGCGGGTCGCCGGACCCGGCCCGTCCGCACCCGGAGCGGGAGAGCTGACAGGACCGAGCCCCGTTGCCCCGGGGCCGGAGGATGCCCTGAACGAGCCGCCGGGTCAGGCCGCCCTGGACGCCGAGATGGCAGCGGCTCCCGCCCCGGCGAGCGAAGACCTCCCGGCGTTCCAGATCGTGCCGGAGGACGAGGTCCAGGAGGACACCGTTCAGGCCTTCCTGAAAGCCCGCGAGAGGGAGCGGCAGGAGGAGGAGCTGCAGTCGGCCTCCGATACCGGTGAGGTCACCCTGGTGAATGGGGACCAGGACACCCTGCGAGTCACCCCTTCCGACTTCACGAACCTGAACGAATCGGCGAGCGCTCGGCGTCGAGCCCGGGGCCCGTCATGGCCCAAGTCGACGGACGCACGTTCTCGACTCCCGCGGCGGTCCGTGACCCCGGCCGACCGGGCCGGCGGGTCGCGTCAGCTCTCCCTGTTCATGCTGCTGCTGGCCGTGGGCTCCTGGGGGATCGTGGATGCGTGGAGCACCCAGCCCGTCATGAGCCAGCCGGTCATCGTGGGGGCCAGGAGCGGCCCCGCGCCCGTGACTCCCGCGCTTCGGACCGGTCCCCTGGTCCCCACGGACGCGGATGCCCGGGATGCGGCGTTCGAAGACATGGTGGCCGGGATGGAGCAGCTCCGAGAGCGGATGCGCGTCGGAGAGCCACCGGCCGCCTGGATGAGCGGCCACTACATGGCGGAAGCCGCGGCGTATCCGGAAGTGGCATCGTTCTGGACCCGCTACGGGGAGTTCGTCGACACCCTTCGGGTGGCCGAGGAGGAGCTCTTCCACACCGCGTTCCGCGACCGGATGCGGGAGCAGGGCCTTCGGGGGTCGGTGCTCACGGTGCGGGAGGCCCGGGCCCTGCAGGACTTCCGAGCCGATGGCGCCCGTCGCTCGAGATACTACGACGCCATGGACGAGCTCGCGGATGCCAGCCTGTCCCTGCACGAGTTCCTGCGCGACCGCACCGGGGACATCGAATACACTCCGGTAGATCGGGGGGTCGCGGACGATCCGGTCCTGGAGATCGCGCCCACCGACGAGGCCACCCGTGACGAGCTGTGGAGTCGGCTCGATCGCGTCCTGGTGGCCCTGGACGAAGTGGCCGGGCCCGATCTGGATCGCCGGAGGGACGTCACGCAGCGTATCCTGGGGAGCCTCGGCACCTCGGGGCCCTCGAGCGAGCCATGAGCCGGGGCCGCCTGCGGTAGGGTGTGTCACCGCCCGGTGGCACGGGCACCCGGTTTCAATGTAATTTCGCCAGGCCCCTTCCTTCCCCTGATGCAACGGCCGCCGAATGCGCTTCGCCTACATCGACTCCCAGGGCAACGAAGTCAACATACCGAGCGTGGACGCCCTCCGGTTGCGGATCGAATTGGGCGCAATCGTGGATGACACCGTCTTCCATGACTCGAACACGGGACGGTGGGCACCGGCGTCGGAGCACGAGATCTACCGGACGCTACGGCGGGAGCTCCACGACCTGGAGGCCGTGGGATTCGCCCCACCGCCTCCGGTCCCGGACCCGGAGCCCGAGCCGGTCCCTGCTACCCCGGACCGGGATTCCGAACCGGCATCCGCCACCCCGGACCCGGCCTCCCCGGAGCCCCTTCGTCCCGAGCCTCCCCTGGCGGGTGTCGGGACGGACGAGCCTCTGCTGTCGCCACCCGTCTCGCCGGGGTTCGCCGGCGGAGCCGCCGCACGGGCGAGCGCTGCCCAGGGGGTTGGCGACCCCGCCGCGGCCCCGGAGACCGACGTTGAATCGGCCCCGGAGATGGAACCCGACCGGGGAAGCGCGGAGCTGCCGGGAGACCTCGGACTGGATCTGGACTCCCTCGTGCCGGAGATGGATGGGCCTTCGGACTCGTTGGACGACTGGATCGGAGAGGATCCCGGGACCCCCGACGGGGAGGAAACCGGGGACGCGGATGACTTCACGTGGGGAATCGACCTCGAGCTGGTTTCGGGATTCGGAGAGGACGCCACACCGGCGCTGGCTCGGGACCTGGAACCCCCCTCCGAGGCCGAGGCGTTCGCTCCACCCGACCCGGAGTCGTTCGCGGTCGGCGATCCCGCCGCCATCCACGATGCACCGCCCTCCGAGCCGGTGGAGGAGACAAGCCCCGAGGCGGAGTCGCCGGCTGAGGACGCCATGCCGGCGCCGATGGAGGGCCTGACCACCGAACCCGACCTCTCCGGTGTGTGGGGGGAGGACGCGGAGGAGACTCCGCTGCCCATGGAGCCTGAAGTGCCCGAGGCGGCCCACGGTCTCAACCTGGAGCCCACACTGGCCGAGTCGTTCGAGGGCCGGGTGGATCCGGCGGTTCCCGAGATGACGTTCGAAACGCCGCTGGGGCCCGACGACGAGGAGGTGGCGCCGGATTGGGTGACCCAGGAGTCACCGTCGGAATGGGCGGCGGTGGCCGAGGACGATCCTGAGGCGGAGCTGCCGGGGGTCCTGGAGGTCCCGGAGGCCCGGGTGCGCAGTCGCCCACGGAGTGCGCCGCAGCAGCGGAAGCTCCGACGCGCCGGCACACCGGGGGCCGGTCGGGTGGCCGTCCTGGCGTTGACTGCCGTGGCGGTGGGAGTAGGGGGGTGGTACGGCTGGAATTACTTCCTCGGAGGGAGTGGTGGGGGAGCTGGGACCCAGATCGAGGTGCTGAACCTGCCCGCGATCCCGCCGGAGCTCGTACCGGAGATGCGCCGCGTGTCCGCGGCGGCGGTGCAGTCCATTCCAGAGGGCCTGGGGCAGCTTCCCGAGCGAGCGGAGATCCCGCGGGCTCCAGACGGGGAGTGGCTCGCGGGGCGGTACCTGGCGAACGCCAGCGCCTACGGTTCCGTGCCCGAGTACTGGAGGAGCATCCTGCGGTACCTCTCCGCCGTGGAGGGCGCGGAGGACGGACTCTTCAGCGAGGCGCTCGACCGCGAGATCGAGTCGGCCGAGCTGAGCGAGTCCGACGGCGAGCTCATCCGGGACCGGGCGTTGGCGGGGTGGGAGGCGGCCGCGTCCGACCGGGAGCTGGTCTACCGACAGCTCCGGTCGGTGGCCACCGCGGCGCTGGAGCTCCACCGCTTCCTGCTCGGGAACGAGGACCAGATCGACTATGAACCGGCCGCCGCGGGTCTCTCGCGGGATCCGGTGTTGGAGGCCGTACCGTCCAATGAGGCCCTGGGCGTGGCCATGTGGGACCGGGTGGCGGCCATCACCAGCGCGCTGGACAGCCTGGGGTATCTCGAGACGATCAACACCGAGGGCCTGCTGGGCGCGTTCCTGGAGACGCTGGTGTCCACCCCGATCCGGTGACGCCCCGCAGGCGGGCCGCCACCACGTCGAAGGAAGGGAGAGAGGGGGGACGGGTGCTGGACCCGTCCCCCCTCTCTTTCGTCCGGTGTGGCGGGACCTCGCGCCGGCGGTGGCCCCGGGCTCCGGGTCAGGCCTGGAAGTAGGGATTCACTCCGGAGGCGTGGTCCGTGATGTCGTGTACCGCCGTGAGCTCGGGGATGGCCTGGCGGAGCATCCGCTCGACGCCCTGCCGGAGCGTCAGCCGGGACATGGCGCAGCCCTGGCAGCCCCCGCTCATCTCCAGGAAGATCTCCGTTTCCTGGACGTCCACCAGGTTGATGGCCCCACCGTGCGAAGCGATGGCGGGATTCACCTGGCTTTCCAGGACCTCTCGTACCCGGTCCGCCAGGAGGCCGCTGGGCGCGGCGGGCTTCCGAGTCTGGGGCGTGGCCGACGGCCGCACCTCGAACCCGCTCTCGTTCACGCGCTGCACGAAGTCCACCGTGGCGTCACGGAGCAGGTCCACCGACTCCTCGGGGATGAGCACCGTGAACCCGTCCAGCTCGACCTCGGCCTCGGTGGACTCGCGCTCTTCCTCGCTCACCAGGGTGAGCTCGAACTGCGGAGCCATGGGGCTCCCGTGCGAGGAAATGCGAAGGTAGGCGAGCTCGCCGTCGCTCTGGTCGATGAAGGTCCGGACCATGTCCCGGGCCTGGTCGGTGAATGTCAGCATGGCTGGCGGGGGTTGGCGTGCGAAAGGACTGATCCCGGTTACCCGTGGAGGGGGCGGGGGATCCGCCGACGGCACCTCCTGCGAGGAAGGAAGCACACCCGGACCTCGGATTCAAGGGAGCCGCGGGCCCTCCCTACCTCCTGGACCCGGTTGAGACGCCCCTTAAGGCTCTTTAGCTTTTGCCGTTCCCGTCGGGATGCCCTTCCTCCTTCACCGCACTCGGCCTTCGAGGGCCGTCGCTCATGGCCACCAACGACCTCATGGACAAACTCGTGTCGCTCTGCAAGCGGCGCGGATACATCTTCCAGTCCTCCGAAATCTACGGGGGAACCGGGTCGGTCTGGGACTACGGGCCCCTGGGGGTCGAGCTCAAGCGGAACGTGAAGGACCTGTGGTGGAAGGCCATGGTCCACATGCGGGACGACGTCGAGGGGCTCGACGCCGCCATCCTCATGCACCCGCGCACCTGGGAGGCCTCCGGCCACGTGGAGGGCTTCACCGATCCGCTGGTGGAGTGCTCCAACTGCCACCGGCGCTTTCGGGCCGACCTTCCCGAGATCGAGGGCGGCCAGTGCCCCACCTGCGGGACGCGGGACGCCTTCGGCGATGCCCGGCAGTTCAACCTCATGTTCAAGACGTTCATGGGGCCCGCCGAGGACAGCGCCAGCGTGGTCTATCTCCGGCCCGAGACGGCGCAGGGGATCTTCGTGAACTTCCAGAACGTCCAGACCACCTCGCGCCAGAAGGTCCCCTTCGGCATCGCGCAGATTGGAAAGGCGTTCCGGAACGAGATCACCCCCGGAAACTTCATCTTCCGGACCCGGGAGTTCGAGCAGGCGGAGATGCAGTTCTTCGTGAAGCCGGGCTCCGACGAGGAGTGGTTCGAGCATTGGAAGGCGGAGCGCATGGCCTTCCACCAGGGGCTGGGTATCGACGCGGAGAAGCTCCGCTTCCACCCGCACGGCGACGACGAGCTGGCCCACTACGCGAAGGCCGCCTTCGACATCGAGTACCAGTTCCCCTTCGGCTGGAAGGAGTTCGAGGGGATCCACAACCGCACCGACTTCGACCTGAGCCGCCACCAGGAGTACTCGGGCAAGCGCATGGAGTACATCGAGCCGGGCGGCGGCGACCGCTTCATCCCGTACGTGGTGGAGACCTCCATGGGCGTGGACCGGACCATGCTGGTGGTCCTGGCCGATGCCTATCGCGAAGAGGAGGTGGAGGGGGAGGAGCGGGTGGTCCTGGGACTCCACCCCAAGCTGGCCCCGGTGAAGGCCGCCGTATTCCCCCTGGTGAAGAAGGATGGCCTTCCAGAGATCGCCACGGAGCTGAATCAGGCCCTCCGTCAGGCGGCCATCCCCTCGTTCTACGACGCCGCCGGCTCCATCGGCCGACGCTACCGCCGCCAGGACGAGGCGGGGACCCCCTGGTGCATCACGGTGGACGGCGAGACCACGGAGAACCAGACCGTCACCATCCGGGACCGGGACACCCTGAAGCAGGAGCGGGTGGCGCTGGACCAGGTGGTGGGCTGGCTCCAGGAGCGGCTGTCGGGCTGAACCCTCCGGGGCGAACGCCTGGAGAAGGCGCGAAAGAGGCCCCGGGCCGGTCTCGCCGACCCGGGACCTCTTTTTGAAGGCGGTGCGGCGGGTGGCGTCCCCTAGCGGCTTCCCACGCTCGCCGCGCTTTGAGGGGAGTAGCGAAGGATGACGCCGTTGGTGCCCACCGCGTAGACGTTCTCGTCGTCGGTCCCCCAGACGTCAAACAACACGTCGCCGACCCTGACCGCGGTGGCCGGGATGGTATGACGGGTCCACTGGCCGGGCTCGTCGACGTGACCCTCGTAGATCATGGGGCCCTCCCCCACCGCGAAGACCGTGCCTGTGGGGCTCACCCAGACGCCATGGAAATCTCCGTCCTGTCCGGCGATGGACTCGGGGTCCAACCACTGCCCCTGTTGCCGGTCGTAGCGGTAGACGGCCCCGGCGTCGCCCACGGCGTACACCACGTCGAACCCGTCCCCCGAGCCGATCCAGACGTCGTTCAGTGGTGAGATGGGAGCGTACGGAGGCGTCATGTCCTCCCACTCCTGGGTGGGGTCGCCCCCGCTGAAGCGATAGACGGCATTCCACGACTCGTGAAGCACGGCCCAGACATCGTTCGGACCGATGCCGTCCATGCCCGTGACGGCGCTCATGCCCGACCAGGAGATGGTGAACTTCTCCAGGTTCTGCGGATCTCCGGCATACCACTTGGCGTTGGGGAAGTCGGTGGAGACCCCGAGCCCGGCGAAGTAGACGTCGTCGAACCCGCTGCCCCACACGGCTTCGAAGGTCTGCAGGTCGTCTTCGTCGATCTGCGACCAGCCCGCCTGGTTCACGGTCTGCGAGAACAGAATGGCTCCGGTCTCCTGGAAGAAGCCCGGGTCGGGCGGGATGTTGCCCGCTGCCCAGAGGGCCATCTGACCGCTGGCCTCATGAACCCAGAGATCGCGCAGGTCCACCTCGGTGAACCCGGTGCCGATGGCCTGCCACTGGCAGGAGGCGGTCCCGACCGGAGTGAGCACGACGCCCTCGTCACCGGCGATGAACACCTGGTCGGTCGACAGACCAGTGACGGCGTGGAGGTCCATCGTGCGGGTCTCGGAGGAGCAGGCAGCCCAGGTCGGCGCACCGGGTGGCGGCTCCACCCCGGAGCCAATCCAGGTGACCTCGGGTTCGCAGGCGTTCTCCAGGGCGGTCCCTCCGGGTGCATCGAGGGTGGAGAGGCTTCGGACGCACTGAAACTGCCGTGCCTCATCCGGCGAGAACCGGGTCACGACCTGCTTCGATCCAGCAGCTCCAATCATGCCGGACCCGTCGTCGGGCGGGTCGAAGTCGAAGAACGCGCAGTCATTCGACCCCTCGTCGAAGGCGTAGTAGAACTGGTTCGCGGCGATGGGAAGTGGATTCTGGTTACTGATGGTGAGAGTCGCCCAACGGTCGCCGCCCACGTCGACCTGGCCAAACTCGACAATCGCTGTTGGCGGATCGAGGGCGCAGATCGGTTCGGGGTCGGGGACGCCGGTGCCGCTCCACTCCACGAAGTCCGGACAGGGATTCTCGATCTCGGTCCCGCCCGGCTCGGTCAGTGTCGAGAGCCTTCTGCGGCAGGAGAACTCCCCGACGTCGTCGGGCGAGAATCGAACGGGAATCTGCTTCACGTCGGCGCCCGGGCCGATCATTCCTGCGCTGTCCTCGGGGGCCAAGCCGAAGAATGAACAGCCGTCGGTGGGACTTGAGAACTCGAAGAAGAACCGATTCGCCGCCGCTTCGTCCGGGTTCTCGTTGCTGATGGCGAGCGAGTTCCAACCTTCATGGCCGACCGTGATTTCCCCGAGGTCGATCTTGGGGTATTCGAACGGAGGCGCCGGAGGCGGATCCACCACGCACCGAGGGACAGCGACGTCGGCGGGCACGGCGTTACCCCGCAATCCGATCGTACACATATGAACGTACCGATCGACGAAGTAGCCCTCCCGTATGACCTCCCATTCAGGCCAGATCGAGCACTCGTAATCACCCGCGTCGAGCGGATTGAAGGTGACCGTCACCACCACTTCCTCATCGGCGGCGAGATCGGTGGGGAATGGCCCGTCTACACTGAACGGCTCGTCTTCGCCGGAGCAGCCGGCGGAAGTGAAACCGTTGAGGCGAACCACCAAGTCCGAGTCGTAGCCACTCTTGTTGTCGCTTGCGTTTGATGCTTCGGCGACCCAAAACCCGTAGTTCCTGACCGCAAATGTCTCGTCGAAAGAGTCTCCCGCGCTGACTGATCCGAAGTCGATGTCATAAGGGCCGCAGTGGAACAGCCACATCGTCACTTCATAATCGGTGAGGTCGACACCGGCGATCCCAGTATCTCCCGAGCACGTGCATCCTTCGGTGACAGCCCCTGCGGACATGACCAGCAGAAGGACGAGCTTACGCAGAGGGAGCCGATGCGGGGTCGCCAGACCTGTGCGGGTCCGGTGGGCACCACAGTTCCTCTCGTCCCCGGAAAACGGGAGTCCCCAGAAGTTCCAGGCCCGACAGCCGTTCCTGCGACTCCAATAGCCGTCCATCCTGCCCTCCCTGCGCCGAAGCGCCTCGTGGCAACCAACCGCGGGAGGGACGGGCTCTGGGGCCTCTCCTGCCCGGAGAGTCCGGTGGACCACGCCACTCCGGAATATACCCCAATTCGAAAGGAGAGGGACCGTTGGGCGGCGCGTGCGAGTAAGCTATTGAGCAGGCGGCTGGGCGAAGTGCGACTCCAGCCCCCGATCCAGCGGGCGACTGCGAATGACCCCAGCTTCAGCCCAGGCACGCCTTGGCGGCACCACGGGGGAGTCCCCGGACTCAAGATCCCATGGCCAGCAACGCGGGATCCGCATCTCCAAGAACCGCACCGCCCAACCGCCGAGCGTGTCCAGGAACGAGAGATTGGCGCATGTAAACATTTGTTTTACCTTGCGAGCGGCACGCCCCCGGGACGGCGGTCCGCAACGGCTTTGGACCACCGTCGGGGGCAGCGACATCCCTCCTTCGCGAGAGCTCACAGCCACCCCCTGACGACATGGTTCGTTTCGCACCCCACCTGGTCGCCGCGCTCCTGTCCACCATCCTCGCCGCCCCCCTCACCGCCCAGGACCCGAAGCCCTGGCAGTTGGAGGGCGAGCTGGGAGCCTCTCTCTTCTTCGGTTCCTCGGATCAGGCGGCGGTGCTCTTCCGGTCCGGCTACACCCTGGAGAGCGAGCACCTGGAGTTCAACGCGGATGGCAGCTTCGACTACGGGGAGGCCCAGGACGAAGGAGGGGTCTCCTTCGTCAACAAGCGCGCGTGGAGCCTGGGTACCGAGCTCGACTTCGAGGCGGGGGATTGGGCCCCCTTCGTGTTCGTGTCCGGAGAGGGAAGCCTGAAGCGGAAGATCGACCTGCGGGTCGAAGGAGGCGCCGGCACCCGGTACAACTTCGTCGACACGGAGCGAACCCGCTTCGACGTATCCGTGGCGGTCCTGGCGGAGCAGACTCGCCCTGGAGTGCACACCGAAGACGGGGGTCCGGAGACGCTGGCCCGCTGGTCGAACCGGCTGCGGTTCAGCCGAAAGCTCGGGGGCGACCGGGCCCAGCTCAACCTGGTCACCTTCTACAAGCCGGCCCTCGAAGACGTTTCCGGGGACTACACGCTGGACCTGGAGAGCGCCATCGACTTCGCCCTGAACGGGACCGTTTCGTTCAAGGTGTCCCTCGTGGACAAGTACGACGCCCTCGCCATGACCCGGGGCGCCACGTCCAACAACGACGGCCGCTTGTTCTTCTCCATTCTGGCCAGGAAGTAGGACGGTCCGCGGGCCGCGCTCCGCGGGCCCGCCGTCCGCCCCCCGGATCAGGCACTGCCGTCGCGTGGAGGCCATGAGCGCCTCCGGATCGTTTCGGCGCCTACCTCACTGGGTAGTGGAGGCGGAGTCCGCCTCATGCCAGACCACCATCGGAACCGGGGGAGGACCCGACATGGCTCACGAAATCCGCAGGAACGGACGCGGACGAATCTACGACGACATCACCCAGACGCTGGGCGACACCCCTCTGGTGCGGGCGCCGCGCCTTTCCGCGGCCCAGGGGGCGAAGGCGGACGTCCTGCTCAAGCTGGAGTTCTTCAACCCCATGGCCAGCGTGAAGGACCGCATCGCCGTGGCCATGATCGACGCCATGGAGCGCGACGGGCTCCTGGGGCCAGGGAGCACGGTGGTGGAACCGACCTCCGGCAACACGGGGATCGCTCTGGCCATGGCCTGCGCCGCCCGCGGCTATCGCTGCGTCCTCACCATGCCCGAGAGCATGTCCGTCGAGCGGCAGAAGATGCTCGCTCACCTGGGTGCCGAGGTGGTCCTGACGCCGAAGGAGGAGGGGATCAACGGGACCCTGCGGCGTGCCGAAGAGCTCCTGGAGGAGATCCCGGGCGCCGTGCGGCCCATGCAGTTCGAGCACCCGGCGAATCCCGAGATCCACCGGGAGACCACGGCCCAGGAGATCTGGAACGACACGGACGGATCCGTGGACGTCCTGGTGACCGGCGTGGGGACCGGGGGCACCCTGACCGGTGTGGGTCAGTTCCTGAAGTCCCGGAAGCCGTCCGTGCGGGTCGTGGCGGTGGAGCCGGCGACGAGCCCGGTGTTGTCCGGTGGCGATCCGGGTCCCGGCAACATGATCCAGGGGATCGGCGCCGGCTTCATTCCGGAGGTGCTGGACACCTCCTTCATGGACGAGGCGATCCCCGTGGACAACGACGACGCCTTCGAGATGGCCCGGCGCGCGGCGCGCACCGACGGCATTCCCGTGGGAATCTCCGGTGGAGCAGCGCTGGTGGCCGCCTACCAGGTGGCGCGGCGGCCGGAGATGGCCGGGAAGACCATCGTGGTGGTCATCCCGTCGTTCGCCGAGCGGTACCTGTCCACGCCCCTCTTCGATGGCGTGGAGGAGCGGATCCGGCAGCCGGCGGCGCAGACCGCCTAGCCTTCCGTGGAGCGGGGTGGAGGCTCGAAGAAACGGGGGCGGCGACCCCATGGTCGCCGCCCCCGTTCAAGCTTCCGGAGCGGATGCAGCCGGCTCGCACCCTCAGTGCGTCGCCCCCGAGCGCATGACGGAGGACATGAAGGTGTAGGCTTCCGCCCAGGCGTCCCGCTCTTCCTCGCTCAACCCTTCGGGGAGCGCATGATCCAGCGCCCAGAGGAAGGCTTCCCCCACCGCCATGTAATCCCGCGCCACCACCCCGTAGTCCTGATGGCGGCGGCCGGAGGCCTTGAGCAGCTCCACCAGCCTCTCCGGATCACCGACGTAGCGCACCATCTCCGACATCATCAGGAGGAACTTCTCGTTCTGCGAGTTCATCTCGGTGATGGCGAAGAGGTCGCGCAGTCGGGGCGCCAAGTGAAAGAGCCGGTCGTAGAAGGACTCGGCCAGGGCCGGGCCATGGTCCTGGACGCGGCCCCAACTGCCCTTGAGAAAGTGAATCTTTTCTGGTTCCATGCGTCGTTCGTCCTGAGTGTTGGAAGAATCTATCTCCAGAGGCGCCGGACGAGGAGCGGAACGCTCACGACTCAAGGGTGGCGCCCCGGGGCGCTTGGACATTCAATTCCTGTGGACCCTCATCTTCGGAGCGCACGTGCCTGACCCCTCCAATGTTACGCGCCTGCTCGCGCTCATGGCCGATGGAGATCCCGACGCCATGGACCGGCTCCTTCCTTTGGTATACGAGGAGCTGCGCGACCTCGCCCGCCGGGAGATGCGGCGGGAGCGGGAGGGCCACACCCTGGGAGCCACCGCCGTGGTCCACGAGGCCTACCTCCGATTGGCGGAGCTCGAGGAGATCTCCTGGCAGGGCCGCGCCCACTTCTTCGGAGCTGCGGCCATGGCCATGCGTCGCGTCCTCATCGGGTACGCCCGCTCGCGGAACGCGCAGAAGCGAGGATCGGGGGTGGTGCCCACCCCCATCGAGGACGTGGTGGTGGCTGCGAAGGAGCGACCGGGCGAGCTCCTGGCGCTTGACGAGGCTCTGACCCGGCTCGAGGAGCTCAATCCGCGCCAGGCCCGTGTGGTGGAGTGCCGGTTCTTTGCGGGAATGAACATCGACGAGACGGCAGAGGCATTGGGGATTTCCAACGCCACGGTCCGCCGCGACTGGGCGATGGCGAGGGCGTGGCTCAACCGGGAGCTGGCACCCGAATGACTTCCTCCGCTCCCGATCCGGGCCGCTGGGAGCGGGTCGAAGCCCTGTTCCTGGACGCGGTGGAGCTGGAGGGTACGGCCCGCCAACAGCTCCTGGAGCGGTCCTGCGGGGACGATCCGTCCATCCTGCTGGAGGTGCAGTCCCTGCTGGAGGCCCATGACGGGGTCGGACCCGTCGGCGACCTGTCCGAGGACGAGCGCCTCGGAGGACGCTTCCCGGAGCGGGTGGGCGACTACCGCATCGTCCGGCTTCTGGGCGAGGGAGGCATGGGCGTGGTCCTCCTGGCCATCCGTGAGGCCGCGGACTTCGAACAGACGGTGGCCCTCAAGATCATCCGCGGGCGCTTCGTGGATCCCCTGCTGGCGCGCCGCTTTCAGGAGGAGCGCCGGATCCTCGCCGGGCTCGAGCACCCGGGGGTCGCGCGACTCATCGACGGTGGGGTGACCGAGGACGGGCAGCCCTATTACGCCATGGAGTACGTGGACGGCGAGGACCTGCTGACCTGGTGCAACCGGCGGAGGCTGGGGATCCGAGAGCGGGTCCGCCTCTTCGTCAGCGTGTGCGAGGCGGTACATGCAGCCCATTACCAGATGGTGGTCCACCGGGACCTGAAGCCATCGAACATCCTCGTCACCGCCGAGGGCCAGCCGAAGCTCCTGGATTTCGGGATCGCGAAGAGCCTGGAGGCCGATCCGGGAGGGAAGACCGAGCTCTGGGTGACGCCTGCCTACGCCAGCCCGGAGCAGGTCACCGGAGCTCCGGTCACCATCGCCACCGACGTCTACGCCCTGGGCGTCCTGCTGTGCGAGCTCCTGTCCGGCTTCCGCCCCTATCGCACCACGGACCTGCCCACTCCACTCCTGGGCCGGGTCATCGCCGAGACGCCGCCGAGGCGACCGAGTGAGCTGGCGGAGCGAGGCCTCCCGGACGAGGACATGCCTCCGGCCGAGGCGGAGAGCGGACTCACCGAGTCGGCTGCGGCGCGCGGCCTGGCGCCCCGCCATCTCGCCCGCGCTCTTCGGGGGGACCTGGACGTGATCGTGCTCACGGCGCTGGCCAAGGAGCCGGACCGTCGGTACGGCTCGGCCCGTCGTCTCGGTGAGGACCTGAACCGCTACCTGGAAGGCCTTCCCATCGAAGCCCGCCCCGCCACGGTCCGGTACCGGCTGGGGAAGTTCCTGGGCCGACATCGGGCCGCCTCGTTGGGTGCCGGCCTGCTGGTAGTGGCCCTGGGCGCGGGTACGGCGGCGACCGTCTGGCAGGCGCGGGAGGCCGAGCGTGCTCGGGACGCGGCGGAGGTGGAGGCGGAGCGGGCCCGACAGGTCACGGCCCTCATGACCGACATCTTCCGCCTGGGGGATCCCACCCGGAACGTCGGGGACACCATCGGGGTGCGGCAGGTCCTTGCGGAGGGCGCGCGCCGGGTCCAGGAAGGCCTGGACGACGATCCCCCCGTGCAGGCCACTCTCTTCCTGGAGCTGGCCCGGGTCTACCGAAACCTGGGGATCCTGGACGAGGCGGTGACGCTGGGAGACCGTGCCCTGGAGATCCGGCAGGAGCTGGAGCCGGCGGGATCGGCCCATGCCGACGCGTTGGCGTTCCGGGCGCTCCTGGCCCGTGAGGCCGGCGAGCCCGGGGCCCAGGCACTCCTGGAGCGGGCCGTGGCCGTGCGAGGGGAGGCGGTGACGCCTGCCGACAGCACCACGGCGGACCTCCTGACGGCGCTGGGGTGGGAGGTCCGCTCCCACCAGGAATACGACCGGGCCGCGAGCCTGTTCGAGGAGGCCATGGCGATCCGGCGCGCCGGGGGTCGGGGCCAGGGTGAGGCCATGGCCAACGCCATGCTCGGCCTGGCCTCCACCTACCACGACCGGGGGAGCTTCGACCAGGCCGAGGCCCTCTTTCTCGAGGCTCTGGAGCAGGGAGCGGGCGATCGCCCCGACCCCGTGGCCGCGTCCGCCATGGCGAACCTCGGGATGATCCGGCGGCTCCGGGAGCAGTACGCAGAGGCGGCGCCCATGGTGAGGGGAGGGCGCGAGATGCGGGCAGCCCTCTACGACGCGGCGCACCCGGATCGGATCCAGAGCGACGAGGAGTGGGGAGTGACGCTGGTGGCCCTGGGTCGGTATCGCGAGGCGGAGCCGCTCCTGATGGACGCGCTGGACCGGAGCATCCGGGTCCTGGGCGAGGATCACATCCGCACGCGGAACGTCCGCGGAGCCGTGGCGGGCCTCGACTGGACCATGGGGCGCTATGAGCTGGCACTGGCCCGCACCGACTCGGTCTTGGCCGCCAAGTGGCGAGCACACGGTGGGGACCACCCCGGAATCGTCCTATCGCTGGTCAATGCCGGGCAGATCCTGCTGGAGGCGGGGCGCCCCCGGGAGGCCCAGGCACGCCTGGAGGAAGCCATGGCCATGGGGGAGCGCCTGGGCGGGACGGAAGGGGTGTACGGGTCGCTGATCCGGGCGCAGTCGGGAATGGTGGCCTTGGACCGCGGCGAGACGGCGGTGGCGGATTCGCTCCTGGAGCTGGCCTTCACCCTGGCTCGGGAGAACCTGCGGGAGGATCACCGGTACGTCCTGGAGATCCAGCGGATGCGGGCGCAGGTCCGACTGGCTCGGGGCGACGCCCCCGGAGCGCTCGCCCTGCTGGGACCCGTGGCCCTGGCGGAAGCCCGGGTGCGTCCGGATCCGCACCCGCGGCGCGGTGAGACGGAGCTCCTGCGAGGGACGGCGCTTCTGGAACTGGGAGACGGGGATGGGGCTCGCCGATCCTTCCGCGAGGCGGACCGGCAGTTCGCCGAGCTCCCGCCCGCGCACCCTTTCCGTGTCAGGGTCCGCGAGGGGCTCGCCGATGCGGGATGAGGGGAACACCGAGGGGGCGCGAGTGACCCCGGTCCCCGGGGAGGGCCTCGCTCCCCCGGTCCAGAGGGCCCGGGCCTAACTCGAGGCCAGCTCGGCGTGGGCCAGCGCCCCCTCTCGAGACACGATGCCCGGGATGGCGGCCATGTCGTCGTCCCCCGTGCGGAAGTTCACGATGCACCCTCGGAGCAGGTAACGCCCACGCACCACCGCATTGGAGAGGAAGACCTCGCCGCCCTTCTCCAGGCGGGCCTGCACCGCGCGGTTCAGACGCTCCAGATACGCCTCGGTCTCCGGGTCCCCGACCTTCTCCCGCAACTCCGTCGGCACGTACCGGAAGGTGGAGATGCTCAGCCCGAGGGTGTGCGCCTCGAGGTCCGGGTGCGCCTCCACGTGGGCGTGGAGGAGGCGGGCCATGGCCACGTCGTCGGCGATCATCTGTCGATACCCGTCCCGGCCGATCTGCTGGATCGCCAACCAGACCTTCAAGGCCCGGAATCCACGCGAGTTCTGCGGGCCGAGATCGACGTAGTTCGTGGCCTCCTCCCCGAAGTGGTAGTAGGGAGGGTGGTAGGCGAAGGCCTTCCGCAGGGCCTCGCGGTCCCGCACCAGGACGCACCCCGCCTCCAGCGGCGCGTAGAGCCACTTGTGGGGATCCACCGCCACGGAATCGGCCAGGGCCAGCTGGTGCAGGGCCTGGGGAACGTCCGGCAGAATGGCGGCGGGGGCGCCATACGCGCCGTCCACGTGGAACCACACCTTCCTGGACCGGCAGATCTCCGCCAGAGCCGGAAGGTCGTCCACGGCCCCGGTGCTGACGGTTCCCGCGGTCCCCACCACCATCATGGGCCGGATCCCGGCCCGCTGGTCCTCGTCCATGGCCGCCTGGAGCGCCTGGAGATCCAGGCGGAGATCGTCGGCGGTGGGGATCCAGCGGATGGAGTCGGTGCCGAGGCCCGACAGGTCGGTCGCCTTCTGGATCCAGGTGTGGGTCTCCGCCGAGGCATAGACCGCCATGGGCTCTCCGGCCGAGTGACCCTGGGTGCGGATGGCCTCTCCGGCGGCGGCGACCCGTGCGGCCCAGAACGCCACGGTGTTGGCCATGTTCCCCCCGCTCACCAGGAGGCCCCCCGACGCCGGATCGCAGCGCAGGAGCTCGGCGATCCAACGCACCGTCTGTGCCTCGATCTCACTGGCCACCGGCGAGAGGGTCCAGGCCCCGAGGTTGGGGTTCACCGACGCTGCCAGCAGATCCGCCAGCATCCCCATGGGTGCCGCCGAGGAGGTGATGTAGCCCAGGAAGCGGGGGTGTCCGTTGTGAAGCGACTGGTCGAAGAGAAGCTGGGCCGTGTCCGCCAGGAGCCCGGCGGGATCCCGACCCGTCTCCGGGAGGGACGCCTCCGACCTCAGCAGCTCGCGGATCTCTCCAGGGGACACCCCACGGGTGACCGGACGCGAGGGCAGGCTCTCCAGGAAGGTCGCGATCCGGTCCACCAGGTCGTGCCCCAGCTCACGAAAGGTGTCGGCGTCCAGGTCCAGGGGGCGTCGGGCCGTAAGGGACGGCGGCGGAGTGTCGGGGGCGTGCGGCGGGGTCGTGTCCATGAGCGGCAGGTGTCGGCGGTGTGCGTGAGCGATTCCTTCATCCCAGGAGGCGTGCTTCCGGCGCTCGGGCGCTCACGGTGGGGAGGGGGCCGGACCGGGGGAAGCCAGGGCCCAAGGATTCATGTCCCGCCGGGAAATGGCCAGGGGGCTCCGTTGGAGTCGCACCAGGACCCCGGGAGGGTCCGTGCCGGGCGCGAGTTGTGAGCCAGGACCCGGCCGGCCTATCTTCCCGCGCCCAAACTCTCGAACGCGTCAGACGGAGTCGCCGCCACGTGTCCAGCCGATCCCAGGTCTTCACCTCTCGTTGGGGGATGCTCCTCGCCATGCTCGGAATGGCGGTGGGCACGGGGAACATCTGGCGCTTCCCGCGCATCGCCGCTACGAACGGAGGAGGATCCTTCCTGGTGGCCTGGGTGGTGTTCCTCCTCATCTGGTCCGTTCCCCTGCTGATCCTGGAGTTCGGAATGGGGAAGGGGACCCGGCGCGGAGCGGTGGGAGCCTTCGTCAAGACGCTGGGACCGAAGTTCGGGTGGATGGGGGCGTGGGTGGCCTTCTGCGCCACCGCCATCATGTTCTACTACTCCGTGGTGATGGGGTGGACCCTGAGGTTCTTCTGGGCCACGGTCACGCGGGAGATCCCCACTCCGGAGCCCGGAGCCTTCTGGGATTCCTTCGCGGGCTCTCCCGGCGCCCTGCTCACGCACACCCTCGCCGTGGGGATGGCGGTCTTCGTGGTCGCCTTCGGGGTGAAGGGGATCGAGACGGCGGCGCGTATCCTCATTCCGAGCCTTCTCATCCTGGTGGTGGTCCTGGCCGTCAAGGCGTTGACCCTTCCGGGTGCGTCCGATGGGCTGGCCTTCCTGTTCACCCCGAGGCTCTCCGAGCTGGCCAACTACGAGATCTGGATCCAGGCGCTGACGCAGAACGCCTGGGATACGGGGGCGGGGTGGGGGCTGGTCCTGACCTACGCCATCTACATGCGGGCCAAGGAGGACACGGCGCTGAACGCCTTCGTCATCGGGTTCGGCAACAACTCCATGTCACTCCTGGCCGGAATCATGGTGCTGTGCACCGTCTTCAGCGTCATGCCGGAGGCGGCCGGTGAGATCGTGGGTGCCGGCAACGAGGGGCTCACCTTCATCTGGATTCCCCAGCTGTTCGCGCAGATCCCTGGCGGGCAGTTCTTCATGGGGCTTTTCTTCCTGGCCCTGGCCTTCGCGGCCTGGACGTCCCTGGTGGCCATGGTGGAGCTCGCGGCCCGCCTTCTCATGGACCTGGGAATCGCCCGGGGCCGGGCTATCGCCATCGTGGGGATCGCCGGACTGACCTTCGGGACGCCGTCCGCCTTGAACATGGACATCTTCGCTAACCAGGACTGGGTCTGGGGCGTGGGACTCATGTTGTCCGGGTTCTTCTTCGCATTCGCCGTCCTTCGCTACGGCGTCACCGAGTGGCGGGAGACCTTCATCAACCACGCGCACTCCGATGTCCGCATCGGCGCGTGGTGGGATTGGGCCATCCGCCTGGTGGTGGTGCAGGCCGTGGTGCTGATGGGTTGGTGGCTCTGGGGCGCCCAGGGCGAAGACTGGCGCGCCACGTGGACCCTGTTCAGCGCCTACAACGTCGGGTCGGTCCTGATCCAGTTCGGAATCGTGCTCGTCGTTCTCATCGCGCTGAACGGTCGCATGGTGCGGGCGGTGCAGGCCCACGAGGTGAGCCGCCCCGACGCACGCGCCCGTGACCACGTCGGGCCCGACGAGGACTTCCACGCGCCCTGACCGGACGGGACCGTCCGGAGGGCCGGGCGGTCGCCGGGCTGCCGTCGCACGGAAGCCCTCCAGCCCCCGCTCATGAACTACCGGGACTTCAGACAGGTGGCCGAGGCGGCCTTCGAGGAGGTCCCGGCGGAGTACCGGGAGGGTATCGACGGGTTGGTGGTCGAGCGGAGAGCGGAGCGGCATCCCACCCTGCCGGACATCTACACGCTGGGGAGGTGTGACACCGAGTCCTACCTGTCGGACTTCGTGAGCGCCGAGACCACCCGCTCCACCATCATCCTCTACTACGGCTCCTTCCGGGCACTGGCTACCCTGGACCCCCAGTTCGACTGGGACGCCGAGATCCACGAGACGGTCCAGCACGAGATCCGGCACCACCTGGAGGCGCTGGCGGGGGAGGACGCGCTGGAGGACGTGGACTACGCCATGGACGAGAGCTTCAAGCGCGGACAGGGGCTGGACCACGACCCCTGGTTCTACCAGCGAGGGATGCCCATGGGCCGGGGGGTGTACGTGGTGGAGGACCAGGTTTACCTGGAGCAGGAGTGGGCGGAGTCGGAGTACCGGGAGGAGGAGTCTCTCACCGTCCGTTGGAGCGGGTCCGACTACTCCCTTCCCCGACCCCCCGAGCTGGGGGACCTTCACTTCGTCCTGCTGCAAGGGATCCAGGATCCCCCGCCCTGGTTCGAGCTGGTACTGGTTCGCCGGCGCAGCTGGTGGGAAGATGCCCGGCGGCTCTTCAGCACCTCCCGGCCTCGTGTGCTGAACTCGGAAGCCACGGTGACCCGTTCCGGATCATGACGGTCCTCGCGAGTGTTGTACGCACCCGAACCGACTGAGCCCAGCGCACCGGCCTGAGAGATGCCGCTCCACGACGACTACCTCCGCGCGACACCGTACGAACAGACCTTCCCGGACCCCGACACCCGGGATCGAGTGCTGGACGCCATCCACGACGAGGTCCAGCAGCGTGGCATGGGTGCCGACGATCCCGGTGCGTTCGCGCTGCTCGCCCGGACCAGGGAGGCGTTGGCGCAGCTGCGCGATCCGGAGGGTGGGGACGACGGAGGGCACACCCACGCCATCCTCTTCTTCCACGTCTTTCACCTGCGCCAGGCGGGAGGGGAGCACCTGCTGGCCAGCGTTCCGGTCATCCGGTGGGCCATCGAAGCGGCCGACATCCCGGGAGAGCCGGATCCAGGAGGGCTTCCGGACGCCGTCTACGTGCAGCTGCCGCAGCACCTCTTCTGGGTCCGCGAGGACCCGGACGCGAGGCCCCTGTCGCTGGACGGCTTCTTCTGGACCGTGACCGGCGACACCCTCCACCTCCTGGGCGTCATGGACCTCCAGTCGGGAGGACGGGGGATCCGGGTCCTCGCGCTACCCGGTGTGCCCTACGCCGAGCGGACCCTTTGGCTCACCGAGTCGATGCGGCCGGACGGCGCCGACTTCCGCAGCGACATTCCCGGGGCGGAGATCGAGGGGCTGTACGAGGTGCGGACGGCGGGGGAACTGTTGAAGCTTGCGGCACGCCTGGATCGGTTCGCTTCGCTCTACCCCGAGAGCCTCCGGGTACCGTCGGCGACACAGCCCGGGACCTCGGACCAGGGCCCTGAGCCGGGAGAACCGCCCTACCGCCGATTGGAGCTGGACTGAGGAGCGCCCATGCCGAGAGAATCCAGGAAGGCCAAGAGGGAGCGGGCGGCGGCCATCTACCGCCTGCTGGAGGAGGAGTATCCGGAGGCCCACTGCGAGCTGGACCATCGCAGCCCGTTCGAGCTGGCGGTGGCCACCATCCTCTCCGCCCAGACCACCGACGAGCGGGTGAACCAGGTGACGCCGGAGCTCTTCCGCCGCTTCCCCGATGCCGATTCGCTGGCCGGGGCGCCACAGGATGAGGTGGAGGAGATCATCCGGTCCACCGGGTTCTTCCGGAACAAGGCCCGCAACATCATCGGGTTCGCCGTGTCGCTGCAGGAGGACCACGACGGGGAGATCCCCAGGGACATCCGGACCCTCTCCAGCATGCCCGGCGTGGGCCGAAAGACCGCCAACGTGATCCTGGGGAACGCCTTCGGCATCAACGAGGGTGTGGTGGTGGATACGCACGTCAAGCGCCTCGCCTTCCTCATGAAGCTCACCAACCAGAAAACGCCGGAGAAGGTCGAGAAGGACCTCGTGCCGCTCTTCCCGCGGGAGGACTGGACCATGCTGTCCCACCTCCTCATCTGGCACGGGCGGAGGGTCTGCGATGCCCGCAAGCCCGCGTGCGAGCGGTGCGTGGTGAGCCACCTCTGCCCATCTTCCCGAGTGTGACCCGCATTCATTCGACTTCTACCGACCGAACCATGCCCGACCGGAACGACGCGCTGAAGCTCCTGCACGAGTGGGTGGACAACGAGGGGCTGCGTACCCACATGCGTTGCGTGGAGGCCGCGGTGCGGCACTATGCGAGGCTCCGCGGTGCCGACGAGGAAATCTGGGGACTGGCGGGGCTCCTCCACGACCTGGACTGGGAGAAGCACCCGGACAACCACCCGCTCACCGCCGTGGAGGCGCTTCGGGAGCGGGGGTACCCCGAAGAGGTCCTGCACGCGATCCTGGCGCACCGTCCGGAGTTCACCGGAGTCCAGCCGGAGACGGAGCTGGATCGGGTGCTGTTCGCCTGCGATGAGCTGTCGGGCCTCATCTTCGCTTGCTGCCTGGTGCGTCCCAACGGCATCGACGACCTGAAGCCCAAGTCCGTGGTGAAAAAGCTCAAGGACAAGACCTTCGCCGCAGGCGTGGACCGGGAGGGCGTGGCCGAGGGTCTGGACCTCATCGGGTTGGAGCGGAGCGAGCACATCCAGAACGTCATCGACGGGATGCGCGCCGTGGCGGAGGAGCTGGGAATCCGGGGAGAGGACCTCCGGAAGGGGTAGGTCTCGGCGGTTGCGGGTAGCAGGGGCCGTGGACGCCAGGGGAACGCCCCCTCCCTCCTCCGGTAGCAGCCTTCATGAGATTCGCGATTTCCACCGCCACTGTCGCCCTTCTGGGCGTCACCCTGTCCCACGCGCCCCTGAGCGCGCAGGACGATGTGGTGCAGGCGGGAATCCGTCACGGGACCGTGCCCCCGGAGTCGTACTTCCGGGCGCGCCGAGCCGATCCGGGCGCGTATCGGTTCTCCCGGGCATGGATGAACCGGAACCCTCGCCTGAGGGTGGAGCCGGGCGATGGGGCCCGACCCCGGATCCAGGTCAGGAGTGAGGACCCGCTCTCTCCAACCGCCAGGTCCACTTCCGAACCCCTGCCGGTGCTGGGGCAGCGGGAGACCGCCGTCACCGGGACCTTCACCTACCCGGTGGTTCTCGGGTATTTCGCCGACGGCTCTGGTCCGCGCTTCGACCGGGAAACCGTCCAGGTCCAGTTCTTCGACGGTCCCAACGACCGGGGAGGGACGATCCGGGATTTCTACGCGGAGGTGTCGGGGGGTGCGGTGGAGCTGCGGGGGGAGACCCAACCCTGGGTCCGGTCGTCCCTCACGCAGGCCGAGGTGACCGCCGGAGTGAGCGGCCTGGGGGGCTCCAACCAGGTGGGCGGGTTCATCCTCTCCATCCTGGACGCCGTGGACGACGGGACCGTGGATTGGGGTCGATACGACAACGACGGCCCCGACGGCGTGCCCAACTCCGGTGATGATGACGGATTCGTGGACGTGCTGGCGGTGGTGCATCCCACCCCCGGCGCGGAGTGCTCGGGCGCTTCGAACCGGATCTGGTCCCACCGGTGGACGGTCTGGTCCCTGACCGGCAGCCCATACGAGACCCGCTCCACTGCGGCCGACGGGGGCGTCATCCGGATCAACGACTACACGATCCAGCCGCTGCTGAACTGCGCCGGCGACGAGATCAACGACATCGGGGTGTTCGCCCACGAGCTGGGCCATGGCTTCGGCCTGCCGGACCTGTACTGCACGCTCAACGATTGCTCCTCCGCCGGAATCGGGGAGTGGGGCTTGATGGGATCGGGTTCATGGGGCTGCGACGGAGACGATGCGGCGTACCCGTGCCACATGTCCGGCTGGAGCAAGGCCATGCTGGGATGGGTCGAGGTGGAAGACCTTCCCGAGGGCATGCCGCTCTCCGACTACCTCCTGGAGCCGGTGACGGCCACGGGCCGCATCCTTCGCTACGCCATCCCCGGGACGCGGGAGTACTACCTGCTGGAGAACCGGCAGGCCCTGGGATTCGACCGGAACCTCCACGCTCCGGGGCTCCTGGTCTGGCACGTGGACCAGGACCGGGTCGACCAGGGGTGGCCCGTGAACCGGATCAACGCGGACCCCGGCCGGTACGGCGTCTCGGTGATTCAGGCGGACAACCAGGGGAGGCTGCAGGCCTCGTCGGGCAACCGCGGCGACGCGGGGGACCCCTTTCCCGGGACCTCGGGCCGGAGCGCCTTCCATGCCGGGAGCATCCCCGCGGCCGTGAGCCACGACGGCCTGGTCTCCGGGCTGACGCTCGTGGGGCTCGAGCCGGCCGGTCTCGATCTGGCCTTCCAGCTGGCCACGGGCTTGCAGTCGGTGACGCTGTCCACCGCAGGGGATAGCGGGGCCGAATCTCTTCTGACGGTGGACGGAACGGCGCTGGCGGCCGGCGGCGAAATGGTGGTGGGCGCCCCGTTCCAGCGCTTGGATCTCCAGGCGGCCCCCGGTGAGCTGGTGGAAGCCGGGGTCAGGACCCCCTTCCTGTCCTGGGACGACGGGTTCACGGAGCCGGGGCGGGTGCTGGAAGTGGGCTTCCAGGACACGGCGCTGGTGGCGAGCTACGGCGGGCGCCAGGTCCAGGTGAGCATGACCCTGGAGGGGGGACGCTTCGGAGTGGAGCCGGCCACCATCCTCTCCGAGCCGGCATCGCCGGGTCTCTGGTTCCAGGAGGGGACGGCCGTGACCCTCAAGGCGCAGCCCACCACCGGCTTCAGCTTCCTGCAGTGGACGGGACCCCTCGAGGGGGCGCCGAACCCCGTGGGACTCGTGGTGGAGAGCCCCCTATCGGCGGGGGCCGTCTTCGGATTCGACTTCGCCGTCAACGAGCCGGCTCCCATGACCGTGGCCGCCGGTGACCAGGTGTCCGTGGGGCTCGAGGCGGAGAACGCCACGGCGCCGGTCCGGTGGTACCTCGAGGAGGGAACGCTCCCCGCGGGAATGGTGGTGCTGGAGTACGGAAGGCTCGCAGGCACCCCGGCGGAGCCGGGGCTGTTCACCTTCACGCTCCGGGCGCGGGACGCCCTCGGCCTGGAGGGATCGGCGGTGGTGGCCCTGGAAGTGGGAGTGCCGGACCTGCCGTTGAGCGTCCTGGGCGGCGCCCTCCTGCAGAACGGGAGCGAGCCCACCGCCGGGCAGGTGCTCTACCTGGACCTCTCGGGGAACCGGAACGGTCGGCTGGACACCGGCGATATCCGGTCCCATCTCATGCGCGCGGCGAATGGCACCGTACCCCCCGCCGCGGGCGTGGTGGACCGGTCCCTGATCCTCACCCGCGTGGGCCCGGGAGCGGTTCGATGAGGGCGCGGGCTCTCCCCCGGCGGATCGCCGGGCTGGTTCTGGCGACCCTCCTCCTGGTGGTGGGCTGCACCGACGAAGGCGGCCCGGGCACCGTCCGGCTCGAGATCTCGGGACCGGCGCCCCTGGGGTCCGTGGCCGTGGAGCTGGTGGGGAAGGGGATCCAGGGCGTGACGCCCATGGCTGGTGGATGGGTCGAGGGCCACCCGGGGCCGGATGGCCGGCCGGACGCGTACCGCATCGTGGCGGTGAACGAGACGCCGGGAGCCTTCAGCATCCTGGTGGAAGTGGCCGACCTGAGCGCCCGCGCCCCGGTCGCCACGGTGCTGGAGGCTGCCGACGGATCCAACACTCTCCTGGCGTCCGTCTCCTCCATTGAGGTCACCGTACGGAAGTAGGCGACCCCCGGCTCCGACGCGGACGCCCGGGACGCCTTGCTTCGCTCCCCGACCGCTGACACCTTGAGGCGGCCCGCGGCACGGGCGCCTTCCCATGGTCCGGTGCCCGGCCAGTGCCACCGCCGTCCCGGGCCCGGGCTCTTGCCGAGGGGTCGGGACGTCTTCACGAACGGCCACCATACGTGGTCCACAACGATGAGGGCTCCGCGCCATGACCACTGCCACCTGGGTCACTCTGATCCTCATCTGCGGCTTCGTCTGGGGTGGGTTCGCCATCGCCGTCACCACCGCCTTCCGGAAGGAATCCGAGAAGGCCGACTGAGCCTCCCGTGCCTAGACGCGACGACCTCGAAAGCATCCTGATCCTGGGGTCCGGCCCGATCATCATCGGGCAGGCCTGCGAATTCGACTATTCGGGCACACAGGCGGTCCGAGCCCTGAAGGAAGAGGGCTACCGGGTCGTGCTGGTGAACTCCAATCCCGCCACCATCATGACCGATCCGGACATCGCGGATCGGACGTACATCGAGCCTCTCACCGCCGAGTGGGTCGAGAAGGTCATCGAGCGGGAGAAGCCCGACGCCATCCTGCCCACCATGGGCGGCCAGACGGCGTTGAACATCGCCATGGAGCTCTACGAGAGCGGTGTGCTGAACCGGCACGGGGTGGAGCTCATCGGAGCGAACGCCCGCTCCATCCGCATGGCGGAGGATCGGGAGGAATTCGCCGAGGCCATGCACCGCATCGGCCTCACGGTAACCACGGGAGGCTTCGCGCGGACCCTCGAGGAAGCGCTGGAGATCGTGGAGGACACCGGCTACCCCTCCATCATCCGGCCCTCCTTCACCCTGGGTGGAACGGGAGGCGGGATCGCCTACAACCGCGAGGAGTTCGTGGCACAGGTGCGGAAGGGCCTGGACGCCTCTCCCATCACGGAAGTCCTCGTGGACCGCTCGGTCCTGGGCTGGAAGGAGTACGAGCTCGAGGTGGTCCGGGACGGAGCGGACAACGTCATCATCATCTGCTCCATCGAGAACTTCGACCCCATGGGCGTCCACACGGGGGACTCCATCACGGTGGCGCCGGCGCAGACGCTCTCGGACGTGGAGTACCAGGCCATGAGGGATGCATCCATCGCCATCATCCGGGAGATCGGGGTGGAGGCCGGGGGATGCAACATCCAGTTCGCCGTGAGCCCCGAGACGGGCGAGATCCTGGTGGTGGAGATGAACCCCCGGGTGTCGCGGTCCTCCGCGCTGGCGTCGAAGGCAACCGGTTTCCCCATCGCCCGCGTGGGCGCGAAGCTGGCCGTGGGATACCGCCTGGACGAGCTCCCCAACGACATCACCAAGACGACGCCGGCCTCCTTCGAGCCGGTGTTGGACTACGTGGTGTGCAAGTTCCCCCGCTTCGCCTTCGAGAAGTTCCCCGAGGTGAATCCGGTGCTGGGGGTCCAGATGAAGGCCGTGGGCGAGACCATGGCCATCGGTCGCACCTTCCGGGCCGCCTGGCAGAAGGGGCTGCGGGGCCTCGAGATCGACCGACCCGGGTGGGTCGCGGGTGAGACCCTGGAGGACGACGGGCTCACCGCGGAGGATCCCGAGAGCCTCCTCTCCGCGCTGCGGCGTCCCACAGCGGACCGCCCCTTCCAGCTCCGCCGTGCGCTGGAATCCGGGGTCTCGGTGGACGACCTCTACGACGCCACGGCCATCGACCCGTGGTTCCTGGATCAGCTGTCGCGGATCATCGAGGACGAGCGGAGCTACGCCCAGGCGCCGGAGGTGACGCCGCAGCTGCTGCGGCGGATGAAGCGGGAGGGATTCAGCGACCTGCAGCTCGGTGCCCTCCGGGGCGAGACGGAGGACCAGGTCCGGGAGCGACGCTGGGAATGGGGGATCCACCCCACCTTCAACGTGGTGGACACGTGCGCCGGCGAGTTCCCCGCCGAGACCCCCTACTTCTACTCGTCGTACGAGGACGAGAGCGAGTCGGTCCCCTCGGATCGGGACAAGATCATCGTCCTGGGGAGTGGGCCGAACCGCATCGGCCAGGGCGTGGAGTTCGACTACTGCTGCGTGCAAGCGGTGCTCGCCCTCCGGGAGGCCGGGTACGAGACCATCATGGTGAACTCGAATCCCGAGACGGTCTCCACCGACTTCGACGTGAGCGACAAGCTCTACTTCGAGCCCCTGACCCTGGAGGACGTGCTGGAGATCGTCCGGCTGGAGCGGCCCCGGGGTGTGATCGTTCAGCTGGGGGGACAGACGCCGCTCAAGCTGGCGAAGCGCCTGGAGGAGCTGGGGACCCCGATCCTGGGAACCAGCGTCGACGCCATCGACCGGGCCGAGGACCGGAAGCGGTTCGAGGAGGTCTGCCGCACCATCGACGCCACGGTGCCCGCCAACGGGACCGCCACCAGCATCGACGAAGCCCTGGAGGTCGCGGCCCGCATCGGCTATCCGGTCCTCGTGCGACCCTCCTATGTCCTGGGGGGGCGGGCCATGGAGATCGTCTACGACGAGGACTCGCTGCGGAACTACTTCGTACGGGCCGTGAAGGCCAGCCCGGATCACCCGGTCCTCATCGACAACTTCCTGGAGGACGCCTTCGAGGCGGACGTCGACGCCCTGTGTGATGGCACCGACGTGGTGGTGGGGGGGATCATGCAGCACATCGAGGACGCCGGCGTCCACTCGGGAGACTCGGCATGCGTCCTTCCCCCCTACCTGCTGGACGGGGAGGTCCTGGACGAGATCCGTGAGACCACCCGGAAGTTCGCATTGGAGCTGGGCGTGAAGGGCCTCATGAACGTCCAGTACGCCATTCGCGACGGCGTGGTCTACACCCTGGAGGTGAACCCCCGCGCTTCGCGGACCGTCCCCTTCGTCTCCAAGGCCACCGGGGTACCCCTGGCCCGCCTCGCCTCTCGCATCATGGCGGGAGAGACCCTGGCGGGCCTGGGCGTACCGCAGGAGCCGCCCGTGGGTGGGGTGGCGGTGAAGGAAGCGGCCTTCCCCTTCGCCCGGTTCGAGGTGGACATCATCCTGGGACCGGAGATGCGCTCCACGGGTGAGGTGATGGGGTTCGACGACTCCTTCGGCATGGCCTTCGCCAAGGCGCAGGTCTCGGCGGGGAACGTGCTGCCCGAGGAGCCCGGGACGCTCATCGTCACGGTGAATGAGAAGGACAAGCCCACCGTTACCCCCATCCTGCGCCGGTTCGTGGACCTGGGGTGGGGCATCCTGGCCACCAAGGGCACCCACGCCTACCTGAGCCGCCTGGGGATTCCCTGCGAGCGGGTCTTCAAGGTGAACGAGGGGCGGCCCAACATCGTCGACCACATCGTGAGTGGGGACGTCTCGCTGCTCATCAACACCCCGCTGGGGAAGAAGTCCCAGTACGACGACTACGCCATGCGGCGCGCCGCCATCACCTACAACGTTCCGTATCTGACCACGATGTCGGCCACCAGCGCCGCCTGCGACGCGCTCATCGCGCTGAAGAGCCGCAAGCACACGGTGAAGTCCCTGCAGGAACGGGTGGGGCGGGGTGGGGCGGTGGCCGGGGACGCGCTGGCGGTGGGCGGATAGCGGGATGAACCCACGGCGGTCCGGGGGCGTGACCGGATTCCTCCTCCACCCGTCCGCCTCCCTTCACGACACGGGGTGGGGACATCCCGAGCACCAGGGGCGGCTGCGCTTCCTCTCCTCCACGGTGGGGAAGGACATGCTGGCCCTGTTCGGGAGGGCGGAGCAGGTCCCTGCGGGGGAAGGCTCGGAAGAGGATCTCCTTCGGGTCCACACCCGGGCCCACGTGGATCGCGTGCGGGATGCCGTCGCGCGCGCGGCGGAGACCGGCGGGCTCGTGTCCCTGGACCCCGACACCCCGGTGTGTGCCGCGTCGTGGGAGGCCGCCATGGGAAGCCTGGGCGCCGCCATCTCCGCCGCGGACGCCGTGGCCCGGGGGGCGCTGTCCAACGCCTTCGTGGCGACGCGTCCTCCGGGGCACCACGCCACCCCCGACCGGGCCATGGGATTCTGCCTGTTCAATACCGTGGCGGCCACGGCCCGGTGGCTCCAGGCCCACGGGCACGCCGAGCGGGTCCTCATCCTGGACTGGGACGTCCACCACGGAAATGGGACCCAGGACGTGTTTTGGGAGGACCCGTCCGTCTTCTACCTCTCCCTGCACCAGGCGCCCCACTATCCGGGCACCGGGGCGGCTTCCGAGACAGGCGCCGGTGACGGACTCGGGACGACCCTGAACGTTCCGCTTCCCGCCGGCACGTCGCGGGACGCGTACCATGAGGCGTTCGTGCAGGCCCTGGATCGGGCCCTGGCGTCGTTCACCCCGGACTTCGTGCTCGTATCCGCCGGATTCGACGCGCTGGCCGGAGATCCGCTGGGCGGGCTGCTCCTAGAGCCGGAGGACTTCCACGGGCTCACCCGTGAGGTGATGTACCGGACACAGGTGTGCGGAAAAAGGCTGGTGGCGCTCCTGGAAGGTGGCTACGATCCTAAGAGGACCGGACTCGCGGCAGTGGCCGTCATCCGGGCTCTGGCGGACATCACGGAGGCCGACCCGACCGCACCGGTGCCTCCGGTGTAAGAGGGATACTGCCTCTTTTTATTTGCAGGAGACCATCATGCGGCAGCTCTTATCCGCTCTGAAGCGTTCGCGGCCGGACCTCCCCCTCCTGGCGGTCCTGGCCCTCATCGTTCCCGGCACCCTCTACGGCCAGGCCGTGAGCGAGTTGCCGCGAGGCGAGCCGGGACAGTACGAGCGACCCGAAGCGGCGCAGGAGGCCATCGACCAGCTTCGGTCGCCCTACTGCCCCACCATGCTTGCGGTCTGCTCCAGCGGCGCCGGGGCGGCTCTACGGGACTCCATCACCCGGCTGGCGGACGAAGGGTGGACGACGGAAGAGTTGGTGGAATGGGTCGTCGCCAACCACGGCGAGGAGTACCGCGCGCTTCCCAAGGCCGAGGGCCGGTCGCTGGTGGCGTGGGTCGTTCCGCCCCTGGGAGTTCTCGTCGGCCTCGCCCTGGTCCTTCTCGCCCTGCGTCATCTCAAGGGCAAGCAGGTGCAGGTGGCGCCCCTCGAAGGCGAGCTCACCGAAGAAGAGGAGGCGCGTCTCCGGCAGGCCATGAAGGACATGGATCGGGAAGAAGAGGCCACCTTCTTCTGATCCGCATGTCTCAGCCCGAGAAACGGGCCGCCTCCCGGGAGGAGGCGGTGCCGCCCGGCGTCTCCGGAGAGCCGGGCGACGATCGTCTGCCCCGCACGACTCCGTCGATGCTGGACCTGGTGCGGCTCAGCTCCCGGCGCCTCTTCCCGCCGGGCGGGCGGGCGCTCTACCGGCAGGTGGCCATCCTGACGGAGATGGGTGAAGGCACAGAAGTGCTGGACGTGGGCTGCGGGCGAGGCGTCTCGCTGGAGTACTTCGTCCAGGAGTACGGCGTACACGGCTCCGGCATCGAGGAGGACGGGGCGCTGGTGGACCTCGCCCAGGATCGAGTCCGTGAGCTGGGCCTCGGGGGCCGGCTGCAGCTGCAGGCCTCGCCGGTGGGGAATCTGCCCTACCGGGACGAGATCTTCGACGTGACGGTGGGGGAGCTGGGGATGACCGCCCGGACCGACCCGGAGTCCGCCGTGAAGGAGCTGGTCCGCGTCACGCGACCCGGTGGCTCCGTGGTGTTGGTGCAGCTCGTGTGGAAGGCTCCGGTGGATCCGAAGCGCCGCCGGGTCCTGGAGGATCACCTGGGGGTCCGCCCTCTCATGCTGGTGGAATGGAAGCGGCTGCTCCGGGAGGCCGGGGTCGAGCACCTTCACACCGAGGACTGGACCGACGTCCAGACGGCCTTCCGCCCCCACGTCGCCAAGCCGTTTCCGGATTTCACGGAGCTCTTCTCCCTGGGTGAGAAGATCGGGATCCTGCGCCGCGCCTGGGGGCGCTGGGGGTGGGCCGGGGTCCGTGCCGTGCTGGCCCGGGAGCGAGCGGTGCACCGCCTCCTGACCCGGGAGAGGATCCTGGGACTGGACCTGCTCAAGGGAACGAGGGCGGCACCGCCGGCGGACCCGGACCAGGGGGAGACCGAGAGTCCCCCGGAGACGCCGGACGAGGGTCTTCCCCTCTTCCAGGAGCCGGGCGAGAATCCTTAGGGGCCGCTCCCGGGGAGTGTGAACGCTCCCTCGGGCGCCGGGCCCCACCTGTCCGATCCGGCGGTGCGGATTCCCATCCGCGCCACCCGACCCCAACAGCGAGGTACCCCGTGAGTGAGACCCCTCTCCTGGTGAGCAAGGACGGCGTGGCCCGCGTTCAGGAGGCCCTGGCGGAGATGGACCTGGACGGTTGGCTCCTGTACGAGTTTCGCGGTCAGAACTGGATCTCCGCCGCCCTCCTCGGCACGGGATGGACGTCCCGTCGGTCCTACATCCTGGTGCCCCGGGAAGGGGAGCCTCGCGGTCTGATCCACGCTATCGAGGCGACCTCGTGGCGGCACTGGCCGTGGCCCACGGATCGGTACGCCGGATGGCGGGAAATGGAGCACAAGCTGGCCGGCCTGCTCGAGGGGTGTCGCCGCGTCGCGCTGGAGACCTCACCCGGAGCCGCGGTGCCCACGGTGGACCTGGTTCCCGCCGGCACCGTGGAGCTGGTTCGGAAGTCGGGGGTCGAGCCGGTCTCATCGGGGGACCTGGTGAGCCGGTTCTTCTCGGCCTGGACCCCCGATCAGCTCATCGACCACCGCAACACGGCGGAGACCATTGCCCGAGTGGCGAAGGACGCGTTCCAGGAGGCGGGCCGGGCCATCCGCGACGGAAGCCCGCACAGCGAGGGCTCTCTCACCCGATGGATCCTGGATGCCATGCGCTCCGGCGGTGTCCCCGTGGAGCCGGACACGCACGTGGCGGTGGGGCGGACGGCGGCGGATCCCCACTACGCCCCCGACGGAGACGGCGAGACCATCGCCGCCGGTGAGCTCCTGCTCATCGACCTCTGGGGACGGACCGGAGAGGACCGGGTCTTCGCCGACCAGACGTGGATGGGGGTGATGGGGAGCACGCCGCCGGGGCGATCCCGGGAGATCTGGGACATCGTCCGGGAGAGTCGGGATGCCGGCGTTGCCCTCCTTCGGGAGCGGTTCAAGGCGGGCGCGGAGGTACGGGGCTTCGAGGTAGACGACGCATGCCGGCGGGTCATCGAGGACGCCGGGTTCGGGGACTATTTCATCCACCGCACCGGGCATTCCATGGACCTCAAGCTCCACGGAAGCGGCCCCAACCTCGACAACCTGGAGACGCGGGACGACCGACTGCTGATCCCCGGTGTCGGCTTCAGCGTGGAGCCCGGGATCTACTTGCCCGGAGAGGTCGGCGTCCGCAGCGAGATCAACGTACACTTCGGAGCGGACGGTCCGGAGGTCACGCCCGCCACACCCCAGGAGGACCTCATCCTGGTGGAGCTTTGATCCGGACAGGGTCCAGTGGGTAGGGGTGGGAGTGGTGCGCCCGTCCCGGCTTCGGAGCGATCGGCGCCGGCGCCCGCGGTGGCCGTGGCGCTGCCGCTCCCCATCTACACGGAGTTCTCATACTCCGTCCGGGGTCCGGTTCCCGCCGTTGGCACGAGAGTCCTGGTGCCGTTCCAGCGCGGGGAGCGAATCGGGTGGGTGGTGGGACCCCACCGGGGTCCCCGACCGGGCCGGCTGAAGTCGGTTTTGGCGGTCCTGGAGGACGAGCCGTCCGCTCCGCCGGACCTCCTGCGCCTTGCCCGTTGGATGGCGGATTACTACGTGGCTCCCCTGGGAGTGGTGCTGGCCGCCGCTCTCCCGTCCGTCCTGGTGGACGTGTCGCGGGACGTGGTGACCCTCACGGCTCCTGTCCCAGAGGGGGTCCCGACCCGGGCGCGCCGCTTGGGTGAGGCCCTTCGCGATG
The DNA here is from genome assembly GCA_039586075.1 of Gemmatimonadota bacterium. Lineage (GTDB taxonomy): Bacteria > Gemmatimonadota > Gemmatimonadetes > Longimicrobiales > Gaopeijiaceae > Gaopeijia. The sequence continues at coordinate 77,449 of JBDHLC010000011.1, forward strand.
CCGGGCGGCCCACCCGGGTCTCGACGCTGCGGAAGTCGCTGGGGATGGGGAGCATCTGGCCCGAGATCCGGCTTCTCGAGGCTGCCGGCGCCCTGCGGCACGAGACGGAGAAGCCCCGCGCCCCAAGTGTGCGGACCCGACGCTTCGTCGAAGTGATCCGGGAGCTGCCCAATCTGTCCCAGCGGGAAGAGGTCTTCGGTCGGGCCCACCGCCAGCGCGAGGCCTTCGAGTTCCTGGAGGCCGCAGGAGGGCAGATGGAGCTGGCTGCCGTCACCAGCCAGGGTGGGTTCTCCCGCTCGGTGGTGGTGGGCCTCGAGGAGAAGGGGCTGGTGGAGGTGGCGGACCGGGAGGAGATGCGGGATCCCTTCGCCGGGCTTCCCTCCGACCCGGGGGAGGTTCCACCCCTGACCCGGGCGCAACGGGCGGTGGTGGCAAGACTGATCCAGGCCGCTCGGGAAGGGGACGCTACGCCGTTCCTGCTTCACGGGATCACCGGATCCGGCAAGACCCGCGTCTACATCGAGCTTCTCCGGTCCGTCCGGAATCAGGGGAAGGGGGCCATCGTGCTGGTTCCCGAGATCTCACTGACACCCCAGACCGTGAAGCGCTTCCGGGCGTGGTTCGGGGATCAGGTGGCGGTCCTCCATTCGGGCCTCTCGGATGGCGAGCGCTACGACGCGTGGCGGCAGCTGCGATCCGGAGAGAAGCGAATCGCGGTCGGCGCACGGTCCGCGCTCTTCGCGCCGGTGCAGAATCTCGGTGCCATCGTGGTGGACGAAGAGCACGACGGTTCCTACAAGCAGTCGGAGGCGCCACGCTATCACGCCCGGGATCTCGCGGTAATGCGGGCCAAGATCGCGTCGGCGGTCTGTGTGCTGGGCTCCGCCACACCCTCCCTGGAAAGCTGGGCCAATGCCGGCAAGGGGAAGTTCCACCTCCTCTCCCTCCCGGAACGGGTGGCGGGCGGTGCGCTTCCCCCCGTCGAGCTGATCGACCTCCGGACGGTGCGCCGGGAGGAGAAGCGACGGCGGGGCAAGGGCGGAGGCGCCGAGGTGGGGCAGGGGGCCGGGAGTGGACCCGGGCCCGCCGGGACCATTCTCTCATCGGGGCTGGTCGAGGCGGTGAACGAACGCCTGAGCAAGGCGGAACAGGTCATCCTGCTCCTGAACCGTCGCGGATACGCCGCCTTCGTGCAGTGCCGGGAGTGCGGGGACGTGCGGCGGTGCGAGCACTGCGCTGTCTCTCTCACCTACCACCGGGCCACGGGGCGCGTGGTGTGCCACCACTGCCGCTACGAGGAGCCGGCACCGCGGCGATGCCCATCCTGCGGCTCCCAGGACCTGGACTACCGGGGACTGGGGACCGAGCAGGTGGAGCGGGTGGTGATGGAGACCTTTCCCGATGCCCGCATCGCGCGGATGGACGTGGACACCACGTCGGGGAAGTGGGCGCACCAGGAGATCCTGGGAAGGGTGGAGCGGGGCGAGGTCGACATCCTCCTGGGGACCCAGATGATCTCCAAGGGGCTGGACTTCCCGAGAGTCACGCTGGTCGGGGTCGTGAACGCCGACGTGGGGATCCACCTCCCGGACTTTCGGGCGGGAGAGCGCACCTTCCAGCTCCTCAGCCAGGTGGCGGGCCGGGCCGGCCGGGGCCACCTGGGGGGGCGTGTCCTCATCCAGACGTCCCTTCCGGACCACTACGTCCTGCAGGCGGTGCGGTCCCACGACTACCAGGGATTCGCGGCCCGGGAGCTCGAGGAGCGGCTGGATCCCCCGTATCCGCCCCACATGCGACTGGTGAACGTGGTGCTGAGCAGCCCCGACGACGGTGCCGCCGCGGACCAGGCGGAGGCGGCGGTGCGCTGGGTGGACGGCTGGATCCGGCGCAAGGGCCGGGGAAGCGTCGAGCGCGTCGGGCCGGCGCCGGCACCCATCGAGCGCCTCCATGCACGGTACCGCTGGCACTTCCTGCTCCGATCCTCCTCCTCGGCGGCGCTGAGCGCACTCTGCACCGATTTCATGCGGAGCTTCCAGGTCCGGGGGCAGGACGTACGGGTGGCCCTGGACCGGGATCCGGTGGCCCTTCTGTGAGGCGCGGGCCGGTCATCCAGCCGGGCTAGGGGCGCGGTACACCAGATGTACTCCGCCGTCGCGTCACGAGTCCCGCATGTGGTGTGAATCATACCGCTACGGGGATTGCCGCCGCGTTGGGGGCGGTTTAGAGTGAGGCAACCCCAACGGGATGCACGGCAGGAGGAGTCCATGGGGTGTCTTGCCCTGAACGCCTCGTACGAGCCGCTGACCCTGGTTCCCACCCGGCGCGCCATCCGTCTGGTCCTGGACCGGAAGGCGGAGATCCTGGAGGTGGACGGTGACCGCGAGTACCGCTCCGAAGCCATCTCGGTCCCGGCCCCCACCGTCATTCGGCTCGTGCGTTTCATCCACGTCCCCAGGCGTTTCCGGAGGCAGGTGACCAACACCTTCCTCTTCGCCCGGGACAACTACTCCTGCGTCTACTGCGGGCGGCACCGCAGCACGCTGCGAGGTCGGCAGTTCCTGACCCGGGATCACGTCGTCCCCACCTCCCGGGGGGGAACCAACTCCTGGGACAACGTGGTTACGGCGTGCTCCCCTTGTAACAACCGGAAGGGAAACCGGCTCCCCGCGGAGGCCGGAATGCGCCTGATGGAGAAGCCCGGTGAGCCCAACTACGTGCATCTCGTCTGGGCGGTGCGGCGCGTGACTCCGATCCAGGCCAAGTGGATCCGGATGTTCTACGGAGAGGAGGCGCTGGACCTCATCTCGGGGTAGCCGAGCGCGCTTTCGAGCCGTCGGTGCGGGATGGCAGGTGGGAGGGCGGGCCCGCCTCAGTCATCCAGCCAGGCATAGGGCCGTTCGTAGAACTGGCCGTAACCCCGAATGCGCCCGTCGTCCGTGTACTCCTTCCAAAGGATCATCCATCCCCGAACCGCGTCCTGGACCACCTCGTAGGAGAATCCCGGGCTGTCCTTCCGCTCCGCCAGGAAGCGCGCGAGTCGCCCGGGGAGGTTCTCCACGCCCTCCACCTCCACCTCTTCGCCCTTGGACTCCAGCGCCTGGTGAGCCTCCGACTCGGCGAGCTGGAGTGCCCGGAGAGCCTCCTCGATAGCGGAGGTCACATCACCGAGAGAGGTCTCGGGACCCGTGCCCACGCGTCGCCGCATCTCCCGGAGCAGCTTGTTGGTGCCGGGAGCGTCGAGATCGTCCCGGATGCGCTGAAGCTGTTGTCGGAGACGGTCGTGGAGCCTCAGGAGTTGAGCGTACTCCCGACGGGCTTCCAGGGGTTCTTCCACGCGAGCGTCGACTCCTTTTCCTTTGCGGGGGTTCGGGCCGCGGCGAGGCCCTCGAACCTGATTTCCAAGTAACCAACTTGCCCGGGCGGCGGCAACTACGGCCGCGTCAGCCCTGCTCGCCGCCCGCCTCGGCGTCTTCGTCCTTCTGGAAGGTTACCCGGACCTCCCACGCGAACAGCATGCGTCGGAGCTCATCCAACAGCGTCAGGATGTCAGCGGTCCGATGGAGTACTTCCCCCTTCTCCTCCATCCGCTGGAGGATGCGAGCGAAGCGTGCGACTTCCGACCGGAGCCGGTAGTCGGAGATCCCATCGTATCGACCCATCGGCCGTCAGTCCGAGCCCGGGCGGATTCGGATCCGGGCGTCCGCCGCCACACCGCCCTGTGGGAAGGCAAGAAACGGGTTGATGTCCAGCTCACTGATTCGCACGTGCTCCCCGACCAGTTGGGAGACCCGCTGGAGCGTCTCCACCAGGGTGTCCCGATCCACCGCCGGCTCCCCGCGGACCTGGTCCAGGAGCTTGCGGCCGCGAATGCCGTCCACCATCTCGCGGGCATCCTGCTCCGACACGGGTTGGATGCGGAAGGAGACATCTTTCAGGGCCTCCACGTAGATCCCCCCGAGGCCGAACATGATCACCGGGCCGAATCCGGGGTCCAGGCTCATTCCCATGATGGTCTCCCGGCCGCGCTCCAGGAACCGGGTCACCAGCACGCCCCGGAGTTCGGCATCGGGCTGGGCCTGCCGTACGGACGACAGAATCCCCCGGTAGGCGTCCCGGACTTCGCCCTCGTCCCGCAGGTTCACCCTCACCCCTCCTACGTCGCTCTTATGCACCACCTGCGGGCTCACCACCTTCAGGACGACCGGCCCACCCATGGCGCGCGCCGCTTCGACGGCCTCCTTTTCGTCATGCACCCATCGGTGCTCCACCACCGGGATGCCGTACGCGGCGAGGACGTCAAGCCCCTGCGGCTCCAGGAGGCCAAGGCGACCCTCCTTCTGGGCTCCGTCCAGGATCCGGTTGACCGTGTCTCGATCCAAGACGGTGGGTTCGGGCACGGGCCGGTCCAGCCACTGGCGGTAGCGATAGAGGGCCCAGAGGGCGCGGGCCGCCGACTCCGGGAAGATGTAGGCGGGGACTCCCGCTTCATGGAGCTCGGCCTTGCCCTCCGGGAGCCCCTCGCGCCCCATGAGGACGGCCAGGAGGGGCTTCTCGGGGTGCCGGTCACGCGCCATGACGATGCTCTGGGCCACGTCCACCTGGCGGATCCCCAGAGGAGGAACGAAGGCCGCCACCGCCGCGTCCACGTTCTCGTCCTCCATGACGATCTCCAGGGCGAGCTCATACGTCTCTGAGGTGGCGGACGCGATCATGTCCACGGGGTTCCTCACCGAGGCCTCGGCCGGAAGCACCGACCGCAGTCGTTCCTGAGACGAGTCGGTGAGCTCCGCGACCTCCAGCCCCAGTGATTCCACCGCATCGGCGATGATGATGCCCGGGCCGCCGGCGTTCGTGACGATGGCCACTCGGGGCCCCCGGGGGACCGGCTGCTCCTCCAACGCCATGGCCATGTCGAAGAGCTCCTCCACCGACTGGGCCCGTAGGACACCGCACTGGGCCAGGAGGGCGTCGGCGGCGATGTCCGCGCCCGCCAGCGCGCCCGTATGGGAGGACGCGGCCCTGGCCCCAGCCCCGGTACGGCCCGCCTTCACCACGACGATGGGCTTCTTGCGCGTGACTCGACGGGCGATCCGCGTGAAGCGCCGGGGATTCCCGAAGTTCTCGATGTACATGAGGATCACCCGGGTGTCGGGGTCGTCCTCCCAGTACTCGATGAGGTCGTTGCCGGAGACGTCGGGCTTGTTTCCCACGGACACGAAGTGGTGGATGCCAATGCCGTATTCGGCCGCGTAGTCCAGGATGGTCACACCCAGGGCTCCCGACTGGCTCATGAAGCTCAACGGGCCCGGCGGCGGCATGTTTGGCGCGAAGGTGGCGTTCATGGAGACCGCCGCCTCCGTGTTCAGGATCCCCATGCAGTTCGGGCCCACCAGTCGCATCCCGTGGCGTCGAACCCGCTCCAGGAGGTCGCGCTCCCGCGCTACGCCTTCTCCCCCCACCTCCTTGAAACCCGCGGAGATCACCACCAGGCTCTTCACCCCTTTTTCACCGCACTCGTCCACGACCGCGGCGACGTGCTCCTTGGGAACCACCACCACGGCAAGATCCACCGGTTCCGGGATGGCCGTGACGCTGGGATAGGCTCGGATGGAGTGGACCGCCGTAGCCTTGGGATTGACCGGGTAGACCACGCCCTGGTAGCCGTGGCGGAGGATGTTCTCCAGGATCTGGTACCCGATGGTCCCGGGCCGCCGAGAGGTCCCTACGACGGCGATGGAGCGGGGCCGGAACAGCGGGTCGAGCGAGTTGGCCATGGTGCCAAGCTACCCAAACCGAGAGGGCCTCTCCATGCCCCGGGAGCCCCTCGAGGAGCCGACCGACCGAGGGTTCCTCCCACTTGCCCGACGGCGTGGGCCTCGACACCCTCAAGGGTAGGTATCCCTCGCACCCACTCCCCATTGCCTGGAGCGCCGGTGGACGACCGTGACGGAACCAGCGACCGACCGCCGACCCCGCCTCCCGCGGCGGCCTCCGCCGGAAAGCCGACCCCGGTTCGAGTCACTCTGGGGGATGCCGGGGCGGGGGAAGCATCCCTGCGGTTCCAGGGGCGCTCCGTGCAGGTGGGGGACGAGGAGTGGTGGGCCCAGGAGCTGGGATGGGCCGCCACTGGGAAGCGGGAGGACCGAGGAGCTCTCCTGCTCTTGGTGGGTTTCCGTCCGGTCACCCGTCCGGATGGCCCTTTCGAGCGGGAGGTGCTTCTTCCGGCGGGGTCGCTGGATGCGATCTCGGACGAGGCGTTGGCGTCCGCCCTGGCCGGCGCCTCCCCCTTCCGGGAGATCCCCGACGAGCCCAAGCCTTTCTTCGGGCCTCGGGGCAAGCGACGGAGCGGGGGGCGGAGCCCCGGGCCCCGCGGGAAGGGAAGAGGCCGCCGGGGCAGCTGACCCGCCGGCCGGTCGCAGCAACCGCTCGCCCTGGTATCCGTGTCGATGCGACACGCCCGAGTGTCCTCTCCGTAGAACACCCCGGGGTGCCCCGCCCGTCCGCGGGGCCGTAGAAACGCCTGTTTTCGCCCCCATACGAATCGGCCTGCGTTCTGGCATGACTCCTGCCCTTCGAACCACTGATCAACGGTTTAATCGACAGGGCGGTCCACGGGTCGCCCTTTTTGGAGGGGCTGGAGAAGCCATGAGCGGATCGAAGACGACGGGCGGTGAGAATCAGCGGAGGAGCCCTTGCGAGGGACTACTCCCGGGGATCGTGATCCATGGAAGGGAGGACGGCGTGCAGGCTCCACCCCTGATCCAGGCGTTCATCTGGGGCGGCAAGGTCCCGCCCACGCCGACGCTCCCCTACGGCCGGTTCAAGGGCGCTGCGTGACGCAGTGACACCGGTGTCCGGCGCTCCGGCGCCGGGAAGGGATGCGGGCGCTTCCGGAGAGTTCTGGCGGCGCCCGTTTTTCGTTTCCCCACGTCCTCTCCCCTCGATCCATGAGAGAGTGGGCCACGGTCCACACCGGGTTTAACGACTCCGCCTCTGCGGGCATCCAACGGGTGTAACGGCAAACCCAACGGGTCGTTGGACCCTGAAGGAGGTGGAACATGAGGACGCGGACACTGTGGGCCGGGATGGCCCTTCTGGCGGCGGCGGCACCTCTCGCGGCGCAACAGGGAGCCGGACCCCGAGGTGGGCCGGACCGGATGGGTGTGGCCCGGGCTCCCGGAATCGAGCGGAACATCGACGCGGCGTTGGCCAGGGCGGAGGCCCTCGGACTGGACGAGGCCCGGATCGAAGCTCTCCGCGAGATGCGCACGGAGCTGCAGGCGGTGGATCAGGAGTTCCAGGGTCGCGCGCGACAGTTCCGGCAGCAGGTCCGGGACCAGGACGCGGAGGCGCGGGCGGCTCGGCGCGCCGAGATGCAGGCCCGCAGGGAGCAGGCCCGGGCCCTGAGCAAGCAGCGGCAAGAGTCCCTGGTCCCCTTCCAGGAGCGATACGAGGCCCTGCTCTCCGTGGAGGAGCACACCGCCCTCCGGCAGCTGATGCGGGAAGACGTCCGGAGACGGGGCCGTATGGCCCCGGGGCAGCACCGTGAGGGCGTGCGCTCCCGTCGTCCCGGCGCCGATCGAGGTGCCGCCCGTGGGTCCCGGAGACCGAACGGGCGAGCCGGTGTGCGAGGGATCAGGCGCGGGGTTGGCGATCCCTGAGCGAGCGGTGTCCCCACCCCGCCTCATGGCGCCGGCGGGGTGGGGGGCGAGAACTTGACCACCGGGGCGGGGTTACCAGATACGCCATCTGCTCCCGCCCCGGAAGTTTCTCAACACCCGAAGCCCTTCCCGTGTCCCCATGACGTCACACCAGAGGCTCGAAGATCCGCGGTTCGCCGATGGCGAGCTGGTTCGGCGGGCCCGCGAGGGAGACGAGGATGCATACTCCCTGCTGGTGGGGCGATACATGCGGCCGGCGTACCTGGTGGCCTTGTCGGTCACCCGGCGCCACGAAGACGCCGAAGATGCGGCTCAGGAGGCGTTCCTAGTGGCTCTACAGCGTCTGGAGGAGTGCCGAAACCCGGACCGATTCGGAGGGTGGCTCATGACCATCGTCCGGAACCGGTCGAGGAATCTCCTACGCCGCGAATCGCTTCGCGAGACTTCGGCCGTGCCGGAGACCGCGAGCAGTGGAGAACCGCTCCCGGATCGGGTGACGGAGCGGAGTGAGTTGGACGAGACGCTTCAGGCGGCGCTTGCCGAGCTGACGCCCGTCCAGCGAGAGGTCGTCCTGCTGCACGACCTGGAGGGGTGGAAGCACAGGGAGATCGCTGAACGGCTGGACCTGCCCTCCGGGACGGTTCGCTCCCATCTCCACTTCGCCAGGAAGGCCCTTCGGGGCATGCTGGAGGGCGCTCTCGGAGACCATGTCAAAGGATAGACGTCGATGAACCTCATCTTCTGGTCCTCGGAAAAGGACGACGACCGACGGGACCCCCAGGTCGGGTCCTGGCTCGGCGAGCTGGATCCGGGCCGGGACGACGCCACCTACTGGATGCGCTTCCATCGCGACGCTCTGGCTGCGAGCCAGTTCGAGCTGGCCAGGCGCCAGCGGGCGTCCGAGCTCACCGTGGCGGGCGTCGTCTCCTCGTGGAGCCGTGCCCTGGTTCCCGTGGCGCTGGCCGCCGCGGCGGCGGCCGGAATCATGCTGGCCCAGCCCGAGCTGGACGCCACCGATCCGCCGATGCTGGTGGAGGACGTCCTGAGCATGGGACTCGTCGAGCCCATGCCGGCAGTGTTCGGCGAGGACGAAGGGGATGACCTGCTGCTGCTGGCCTCGGAGGTCTACTGATGAAGACCCGTGCGCGAGCCGCCGCCACGTCCCTGGGCGTCCTCGCCCTGGTATTCGTGTCGGGGACGCTGGTGGGACGCGCCTGGGACGAGCGGTCTGCGGACACGCGTCCTTCAGAAGAGGTACAGGACACCAGCCGAGACGCAGGCGGGGAAGAGCGTGAGGCCCGTCGTCGTACGCCCATGTACGAGCAGGTCGGGTTGACGGATGCCCAGCGCGTGGAGATCGACTCCATCGTGGTGCACTACCGCTCGGATCTGCGGGAGCTCCAGGCGCACTACCGGGAGCTCTACGACGCGCAGAGATCCGAATACGACGAGCGAAGGGGAACCCTGATCGACTCCGTGCGGCAGGCCATCAAGTCCGTCATGGGACCCGAGCAGCGGACGCAGTACGACTCCCTCCTGGTGGCCAGTGACGAGCGGCAACGAGCCTGGCGGGAAGAGCGGGAGCGGGCGGAGGGGAACGACGAGGGACGATGAGCGGCCGGCCGGATCCCGCGCCTCCGGCCGGGCATCGGCGGTTTCCACCAAGGCAGAGACAGGGGGGAGAGAGGAAGTGAGTGACGTCATCATCCGCACCGAGGGAATCAAGAAGGACTACGTGTTGGGCGCGGAGACCGTCCATGCGGTCCGCGGGATCGACCTCGTCATCAACCGGGGCGAGTTCGTCGCGGTCATGGGGCCCTCCGGGAGCGGAAAGTCCACCTTCATGAACGTGCTCGGCTGCCTGGATGTCCCCACCGCGGGGCGGTACTGGCTGAACCAGCGTCTGGTGAGCGAGTTCTCCGAGGACGAGTTGGCTGGGGTGCGGAACAAGGAGATCGGATTCGTCTTCCAGACGTTCAACCTCCTCCCTCGCGCCACCTGCCTACACAACGTGGAGCTCCCGCTCATCTACGCGGGCGTCCCGGCCAAGGAACGCCAGCGCAGGGCCGAGGAGAAGCTGGAGCTGGTGGGGCTGGCCGACCGCATGGACCACAAGCCCCCGGAGATCTCCGGGGGACAGCGCCAGCGCGTGGCCATCGCCCGGGCGCTGGTGAACGATCCGGCGCTTCTGCTGGCCGATGAGCCCACGGGGAACCTGGACTCGGTGACATCCAAGGAGATCATGGAGACCCTCAGACAACTGAACCAGGAGGGCCAGACCATCCTCCTGGTGACGCACGAACACGACATCGCTGAGTACGCGAAGCGGCAGGTGCACCTCCGCGACGGGCTCATCGAGCAGGACTTCATGAAGGAACCCACCGGAGTTGCACGATGATGCGGATGAACTGGCGGCTGGCCCTTCTTGCGGGGGTGGTAGCCGCCTGCAACTCCAGCGAGGCGGTGGAGGCTCCCGCGCTGGAGACGGCGAGTCCGCAGCAGGGAGACCTGCGGATCACCGTGGAGGCCACCGGGACGGTGGAGCCCATCCGGGAGGTGGAGGTGAAGTCCAAGGCTTCCGGAGAGGTGCTGCGGCTTCACGTGGACGTGGGGGACCAGGTGGAGCCGGGTACCCTGCTGGCGGAGGTGGATCCGCGGGACGTCCGCAACGCCTACGAACAGGCCGAGGCCGACCTGGAGGTCGCCCAGGCCCGTGCCGAGATCTCGGAGCAGCAGCTCCAACGTCAACGGGAGCTTCTCTCTGCGGGCGTCATCACCCAGCAGGAGCTGGAATCGGCTTCCCTCGATGCCGCCAACTCCCAGGCGACCCTGGTGAAGGCCCGGACCAACTTCGAGCTGGCCGAGCTGCGCCTGGCCGACGTCACGATCCGTGCGCCACTGGCCGGGACCATTCTCCAGCGGAACGTGGAGGAGGGGACCGTGATCCAGTCGGCGTCGCAGAACGTCTCGGGCGGGACTGTCCTGTTCGTCATGGCCGAGCTCGCCGCCATGCAGGTCCGGACCCTGGTGGACGAGACCGACATGGGGCAGCTGCAGGCCGGGATGTCTGCCACCGTATCCGTCGAGGCCTACCCGGAGCGGAACTTCCGCGGTGTGGTGGAGAAGATCGAGCCCCAGGCGGTGGTGCAGCAGAATGTCACCATGTTCCCGGTCATCGTGACGTTGGACAATCGCGGCGGGCTGCTCCGGCCTGGAATGAACGCCGAGGTGGAGGTCCTGGTGGATGAGGCCACCGGCGTGCTCCTGGTCCCCAACAGCGCCATCGTGAATCTGCAGGATGTGGGACCGGCGGCGCTTGCGTTGGGTCTCAGCCTGGATGACGTCGACTTCACCCAGTTCCGAAGGGGTCGGCCTGGCGCCATGGGAGGGCAGGGTGCTCCCACCGGGGGTGCCGCCCCCGAGTCGGGTGAGGAGCCGACGGCCGCTGCGGATGAGTCGCAGGGTCGGCCGACCGGCGCCGAGATGGACTCTCTCCGCGCCCGGGTCGGCCGCGGAGAGATCTCGCAGGACTCCATGCGCGCCGTCCTCCGCACCCGGATGCAGGCCAGTGGGGCGGGACCCGCCGGTCAGGGGGCGGGAGTAGGCGTTGCGAGCCGGGACCTGCGCGCCGCTGCGGTGTTCATCCTGGTGGATGGTGTGCCGGAGGTGCGCATGGTCCGGGTCGGCCTCAATGACTGGGACAACACACAGATCGTCTCTGGCTTGGAGGGAGACGAGACCCTGGCCGTCATCGGGGCCGCGCAGCTCCAGGCCCAGCAGCAGGAGTTCCTCGAGCGGATCCGCTCCCGCACTGGGGGCTCGCCCTTCGGTGGCGGGATGGGTCGGAGGTAGCGACGGATGCGCCTCCTCCTGGAGATCGTCGTCGTGGCGCTGAACGCGATCCGCGCCAACGCTCTGCGGTCCATCCTCACGGCACTGGGCATCATCATCGGTGTGGCTGCCGTCATCGCCATGGTGGCGCTGGGCGAGGGAGCCCAGCAGCGGGTGGAGACCCAGATTCAGGCCCTGGGGACCAACGTCCTCACGATCCGGCCGGGACAACAGATGTGGGGTGGGGTGCGCCGCGAAGGAACCACGCAGCTCACCCAGGACGACGCCATCGCTCTGCGCGACGGGTCCGAGGGGCTCCTGCGTATCGCGCCCGAGGTGAGCTCGCGCCAGCAGGTCACCTACCTCCGGTACAACTCCAACAACCAGATCATGGGGACCTGGCCGGAGTATTTCGACATCTACAACATGTCGTTGCAGGTGGGACGGTGGTTCAACCAGGGCGAAGTCCAGGGCCGACGACGGGTGACCGTGGTGGGGTCGAAGGTCCCGGAGGTGCTCGGCACCATCCCCGAGCTGCTGGTGGGTCAGACCATCCAGATCGGAGGTCAGCCCTTCGAGGTCATTGGCGTGATGACCGAGAAGGGAGAGGCCTCTCGGTGGTTCACCCCGGACGAGAACCTCTTCGTACCCGTCACCACGGCCATCTACCGGCTCTTCGGAGGCCGTGAACGCCTCGGGAGCATCTACGCGGCCACTCCCACGCCGGACGAGCTGGACCAGGCGTACGGAATCATCGACCGGGTGCTGCGCCGGGAGCACCGGATCCGACCCGGCGAGGAGGCGGACTTCAACATCAGCAACTCCGCGGACTTCCTCGCCACCTTCAACGAGACCAATCAGACGTTCACCTACCTCCTGGCGGGCATCGCGGCGGTGAGTCTCCTGGTGGGCGGGATCGGCATCATGAATATCATGCTGGTGAGCGTCACCGAGCGGACCCGGGAGATCGGGACTCGCAAGGCGCTGGGTGCTACCCGAAAGGCGATTCTGCTCCAGTTTCTCATCGAGGCCCTGGTCCTCTGCATCATCGGCGGGATCCTGGGAATCGCCGCGGGAGTGGGCGGCGCCAAGGCCCTCTCGGTCTTTGCGCAATGGGACACGAAGGTGGCCATCGAAGCCGTCTACGCCGCGCTGGGCTTCTCGGTCGCCATCGGGCTCTTCTTCGGCATCTGGCCCGCCCAGCGGGCGGCCCGGCTCAGCCCCATCGAGGCGCTACGCTACGAATAGCGCCCGGGGGCACATCCATCGGGAGCGGCGAGCGGGGCCGCCCGGGAGATCCCCGGGCGGCCCCGCTCTCATGGAACACCGGTCAGGCTCGGACGGTGGGTGAGTCCGGTATCAGCGAAGCCGGATCGCTATGGATTCTCCCTTCCGGATCAACCCGAGTCTCACCTCGGACCGGAGACGCGAGAGGACCTGCCGCAGCTCCTCGACGGAGCCCACCGGAACCTCGTTCACCGCGACGATCACGTCGCCGGAGCGGAGGCCCGCCCCGCCAGCGGGAGTATCTTCGGCGACATTCGTCACCAGCACACCGTCCTCCACCCCGAAGAAGGGCGCGAGGTCGGCGCCGAGAGAACGCACCTCCGCACCCGCTACCCAGTTCATTCCAGCCAGGAAGGGGGCCAGCGGACGGATGGGTGTCGCGGCCTCGGCAACGTCCGGCACCGCGTCGGGCGAGCGGATACCGACGAGGCGCCCGCGCTCCTGCGCTTCGCGGCGGCGCGTGGCCTCCGCCGCGATTCTCTTGAGGGTCTCGGCGCCAACCACCGTCGTGGAGTCCGGACCACGGACCCAGACCGAGAACGGGACGGCGTCACCGGGCCGGGGCCGTGCCACCTCGAATGCGTACGAGATCGCCGAGTCCGCCCCGGTGGCACGGACGCGGACCGTGGAGACCAGGCTGTCGCCAGCCAGGACGACCCGCGTGGTGATGGAATCTCCGTCCATCCGGTCCACCACGATGTTGGGTGCGACCAGGTGGATGGTGGCCGTCTCGGTTCCTCCGCTGGAGGTGACCATGACCTGGCTCCCCTCCAGGATCTGCGTGAGCCGTCCCCGGACGGCGTCCAACTCGGCCTGAAGCTGTTGCGGGGCCAGGACCGCGCGGTCCGGGCGTTGGGCGGCTACGAGGGTGATCTCCACCTCCCGGCCGTCCCTGAGGAGCCCCAGCGTCATGGGGTCCCCGGGCTCCAGGCGTCGAGTGAGGGAGCGGAAACGATCTCCCGTCACCGGGGCGCCGTTGACCCGGACGATCCGGTCTCCGGACCGGATCCCACCCGCCAGCGCCGGGCTCCCGTCCCAGACGTCGTCCACGATGATCTGGTCGGTGGGTTCGCCGGCCTGCCCAATGACGGTGACGCTGATCCCCAACCAGCCGCGGGCGTGCAGCACTCCCACCGCGGGCGCGGGAGCGTCACGCACCACCTGCCCAGCCACCGGCTCCGCGGCCAGGATGAGCGGTCCCGCCAGGAGCAGGATGCGGGACCATCCCCGCAGCGCGGACCTCCCCACCCGGGAGGGGGTCGCCTCAGTACCAATCATCGGCCGAGCCCTCCTGCAGCGCAGCCCGGTAGGTCGCCTGCCGTTCCGCCATGGCGGAGGCCAGGAACCCATTCAGGAAGGGGTCCGCAGGCGCCTGTTGCACGGCCGCTTGTCCGGCTGCCACCAGGTACTCCAACGCCGCGAGCCGAGACTCCGGAGAGGACGCCCCGGCGGGACTCCCCTCGCTGTCCAGGAGCTGGCGGTACTGTACCAACGCGTCCATGTACCGACGCTCGTAGAGCCGGACCGCCTCCTCCGCTTCTGCCAGGGATCCAGCCGTGCTGGACACCAGCGAGAACGGGGCGCTGTCCGCTCCCGCCATGCGCGAGTCCGCCGCGCCGACGGTGTCGAGCGCCATGCCCAGGCCTGTTCCCCCCAGGAAGAGCACGATGGTCGCGGCCACCTTCATCCATGCGGGGGTGGACGCCAGGAGGCTCCGATCGTGTCGGAGCAGCCCTTCGCTCATGAGCCGGGCCTCCAGCATGGCCCAGTCGCCACGAGGAGGACGAAGGTCGGGCAACTCTCCCAGGGCGTGCGTCTGTCCCTGGAGAAGCGCCAGTTCGGTGCGGCACCGGGTGCAGTCCTCCAGGTGATGGCGCTCCTCGCGGGAGGGCGTCTCGTCCACCAGCCGTGCCAGCGTGTCGAGGTTCAGATGCTCCATGCTTCCGCTCCGTTCTGCATGTCCTTCTCGTCCAGACCCGAAAGGAACTCCCGCATGCGGGCCCGGGCCTTGAACAACTGTGACTTGGAGGTGCCGGACGTAACGCCCAGCACCTCTCCGATTTCTTCGTGCGTGTATCCCTCCACGTCGTGGAGGATGAGGACCTGCCGCATCCCGTCCGGAAGACGGTCCATGGCGGCCTCGAGCCGCTGCTCCAGCAGCGTGTCTCCCATGCGTGGGCCCACCGGGACCGTCTCCGGCATGGGTGCCTCCCGCTTGGTCCGCGTCTGCGTCTTCCGAAGCGCCTGGAGCGCCGCGTTGACCGCGATGCGGTGGAGCCAGGTGGAGAAGCGGGAATCGCCCCGGAAGGTCGGCAGGGCCCGGATGGCCCGGATCCACGCCTCCTGGGCATAGTCCTGGGCGAGGTCGTCGTCGGCGGCGATGCGTCGGACGACGGCGTAGACCCGGGGCGCATATCGCTCATAGAGCAGCCGGATCGCCGAGCCGTCCCCCGCGCATGCCTTCCTGATGATCTGTGCTTCGCTCAAGTCGGTCATTCCTGGGAAGTCGGTCGTTCCTGGGAAGGAGGATCACCCCTGAGATGCGCCATGTCCCCATAAGGTTGCCGGGAACCGCGCACGAGGGTCACGTTTTCTACCGACCCACACGAGGAGAGTTCGCTGACACCCGAATCCCCCGAAAGCTCGGCCCGACTCCCGGTCTCATCCGTACTGGTCCGGACCTTCGCCACCGCGGTGGCCGGCTTCCTCCTGGTCCGGAGCGTGTTGTCCGCGTGGGGGGTGATGGGGGTGGCCCTGGCCGAGTGGACCGCGCTGGTGACGATTCCGGTCCTGATCCTGCGCTACATGGGCCTGTCCCCGTGGGCGGTGGTCCGGTTGCGACCACTGCCGGCGAAGGCCGCCCTGGGAGCCGTACTGGTGGGGATGGCCGGTCCCATGGTGGCGTGGTGTGTGTACTGGCTCCAGGAGCGCTGGATTCCTACGAATCCCGCCGTGGTGGAGATGCTCAACCGTGAGCTCCTTCCCACGGACCTCACGAGCCTCGTCGTGCTCCTGGGGGTGGCCGTGCTGACCCCCGCCATCTGCGAGGAGTACGCCGTGCGCGGCCTGCTCCTCCAGGGGCTCCGACGGCGCATGAACGTCGGGTGGGCCATCGGGATCAGCGCCCTGGCCTTCGGACTGCTACACTGGTCGCCCGGCGGGGCCTTCCGCGTCCCGCCCACCGTGGCGGTGGGAATGCTGCTGGGGTGGGCGGCCTGGCGCACGGGCAGCCTGCTCGGCGCGATCGTGGTTCACCTGACGCACAACCTGGTGATCCTCCTCGGGGCCGCCGCCACCGCGGGCGCCGCGGCGGCCACGGGGATTCCCGAGGTCTCGCCCGCACCTTTCCTCCTGATGGGGCTCGCCTTCCTGGCGCTGGGCGACCACTTTCTGGCGCCCCGAGTTCCCTCCCCGCCTTCTCGAGCCGAACCGACCTGAACGAATGGACATGCCAAGATTTCCCGGAGCGACCCACCTGGAATGCACCGCCACCGGCGACCGCTTCGAGAGCGAGGCCCTGCAGCGGCTCTCGCCTGCGGGCAAGCCGCTTTTCGCCCGCTACGACCTCGGGGCCGTGGCCGACCGGTTCACCCCCGAGGCCGTGGCCAGCCGGCGAGCGGACCTCTGGCGATACGCCGAGGTCCTTCCGGTCCGGGATCCCGCGATGCAGATCGGTCTGGGCGAAGGGTGGACGCCCCTGCTGGACGCCCCGCGTCTCGCCGACCGCCTCCGAATCGGCCGTGCCTGGGTGAAGGACGAGGGTCAGAACCCCACCGGGAGCTTCAAGGCCCGGGGGATGGCCCTGGCCGTGTCCAGGGCCAAGGAGCTGGGGGCCACGGAGCTGGCCGTCCCCACCGCGGGGAACGCGGGAAGCGCGGCGGCGGCCTATGGAGCGGCGGCCGGGATGCCGGTCCACGTGGTGGCCCCGAAGGACACGCCCCTGCCCATCGTGGAGGAGATCCGGGCTCTGGGGGCGAACCTTCAGCTCCTGGACGGGCTCATCTCCGACTGCGGGAGAGTGGTCAAGCAGGGCGTCGAGGCCCACGGGTGGTGGGACCTGTCCACCCTGAAGGAGCCGTACCGGGTCGAAGGGAAGAAGACCATGGGCTACGAGCTCTTCGAGCAGCTGGGTGGGCGCCTTCCCGATGCCATCGTCTACCCGACGGGTGGCGGTACCGGCCTCATCGGGATGTGGAAGGCCTTCGACGAGATGGAGGCGTTGGGGTGGATCGGCTCCGAGCGCCCCCGCATGTACTCCGTGCAGGCCGCGGGGTGCGCTCCCATGGTCCGCGCCTGGGAGGCCGGCGTGGAGGACGCGGGCTTCTGGGAGAACGCCTACACGTACGCCTCCGGGCTCCGAGTGCCCGGAGCCGTGGGGGACTTCCTCATCCAGCGAGCCCTCCGCGAGTCGGGTGGGGCGGCGGTGGCAGTCCCGGACCATGAGATGGCCGAGTGGGTCGCCCACATGGGAGCGGACACGGGGGTCTTCGCGGCGCCGGAAGGAGGGGCCGTGGCGGCCGCGGTGGAGCGCCTGCGGGCCTCGGGGCACATCCGGGAGGCGGATGAGGTCGTCCTGTTCAACACCGGGAGCGGTCTGAAGTACGTGGGCATGACACCGCTGGATTGATGCTTCGCCTGGACTTCCTCGCGGCGCTGGCGCTAGCGGCGCTTATCGTCTGGGCCTACCTGCGCCGGCGCCGGGCGTTGCGGGATCGGCTCCGCGGCCCCGGGCTCGACGACGACTCCGTGGCGCGGATCATCCGTCAGGGAAGCCTGGAGGTGGAGGAGCCCGATGCCCTCGACCTGGACGAGATCGCCCGGGCGGAAGAGGACTTCTGGGAGTCGGAGGCGTGGGACCCTGCGGAGGAGGATCGTCTTTGAGAGCCCGACCTCAGTTGGACAGCCAGCGGTAGGAGGCGCCGGGGAGGGGCACGATCCTGCGATTCGGGGGAAGGAAGTCGGTGGGGTCCGTGCGGCGGATGGCCAGCGCCCGGTTCAGCCCCACCTCCAGGCTCAGGAAGTGCTCGTCCGACACTCTCGCTTCCACCCCCACCGGCATCCGCACCAGCAGAGCCACCCCGGTGCGGCCCTCGGCTGGGAAGGCGAGGACGGTCCACAGCCCCGCGCCGGCCACCCCCAGGATGTCGCCGTTGGAGAAGTACTGCTTGTGCACCAGGGAGAGGCTCAGGTCCCGGAACGACCAGGTTCCCACTGTGAGCTCGAAGCTCCCCCAGTCGTATTGCTGCTCCAGAATCAGTCCAATGGTGCTGACCCCTCCCACGGACAGGCCGACGCGGAAGCGTGGCTCCTCCTGACCGTGGAGGGAATGCGCGGACACCAGGAGGCCCACCAGGAGGACGGCTTGTGGGGAAACGAGGCCGCGACGGCGCCGGGGGGCAGGAGTGGACATGTCGGGAATATGGTGGCTTCCTGCTTGGCGGACCATTCCGAAGGGCGTGGCCACCCCGTAGGTTCCGGGCCATGATCACGATTGCGCGCAACCTGTTCTCCGGCCGCACGGGTGCCGCCCGTGCCACCCGGATCTCGGCGCTCCTCTGGGTGGCGTCCGCCGTGGTCGGTTGCCAGCCTCCGGACCATCCCTCCGCCCTCCCGGTGGAACTTCCCGAGGCCGTCCAGGCTCACCTGGCGCCGGACAGCGCCCGAGTCATCCGCATCGCCGACGGCGTGTTCTACCGATACCTCTGGTCTCCCCGTGGGCCGTGGGCCGTACACCTGGTGGAGGCCCACCTGGACCGATGCATGCGCGGTCTGGAAGTGGTGGCGGCACCGAAACAGGAAGGGTTGCGGGGAGGGCGGGCCACCGTCACGGCGATGGCTGAGGGGAGAGGGGCAGTCGCGCTTGCGGGGGTGAACGGGGACTTCTTCACCCCCGAGGGGATGCCCCTGGGGCCGGAGGTGGTTCGCGGTGCGCGCCGCACGGGGCGTTCCCGACCCGCAGTGGTGGCCCGGGGCGGTGGAGCGCTTCCCTGGATCGGGACCACGGGGGTGGGCCCGGAGTCGGTGCTCAGCACCGGGTGGCCCCTCGGAGGCAGGGGCGCCGGCGCGGTGCACGTGGTGGGCGGGTGGCCGGAGCTCCTGGATCGAGGGGAGCGAGTCGGAGACCTCCTGGTGAGCGACAATCCCGCCTTCGCAGGCTCCCGGCATCCCCGAACCGCGGTGGCCCTCTCCTCCGTCGACCGGACGGTCTGGCTTGTGGTGGTGGATGGCCGCCAGGGCGCCTACTCCACGGGGATGACGCTCCCCGAGCTCACGGGGTTGCTGGAGGCTCTGGGAGCCGACGAGGCGGTGAATCTGGATGGAGGCGGGTCCTCGGTCCTGGTGGTGCGGGGGCGTGCCGTCAGCCGCCCCTCGGATGAGACGGGGGAACGACCGGTGGTGAACGCCCTTCTGTTGGTGGACGACCCCTCACTGTGCGGCCCGCTCAGCGGTCCAGGATCGCCCTGAGCCCCACCTGCAACGTGCGTCCCGGGCCGGGCTCGAAGTACCGCCCTCCGAACGCGTTGACCACCACGGACGACACGTAGTCCTCGTCGAGCACGTTCTGTACGGAGACCCACGGGGTGACCCGAAGTCCGGCGAGGGACGCATCCCTCAGCCCGGCGCGCAATCCCAGCAATGTGTAGGCCTCCGCCTGGAATTGATTCGAATCGTCGGTTGGAACCGCGTCGCTCCACCGCACATCCGCCTCCCAGAAGATCTGTCCGCGCTCCTGGCGCAGGACCGCCTCCACAAGCCCCGGGGCCCGTCCGGGGATGCGGTTCCCGTCCAGCTCGCCGCTCCGGAAGCGGGCATCGACCCGGGTATAGGCCAGGCGTCCCGTGATCCCGCGTCCCGCCACCAGCCGCAGGGCCGCCTCCACGCCCCGATAGCGCGACTCACCCTCGTTCCGGTAGTACGTGCGACCCGGGTCGGAGGGCACCTCGAACGGAATCAACTCGTCGGCCAGGTCGGTGTGGAATCCCACCAGCTCCCAGCCCACCCGGTTTCCCAGGCTGCCGCGCGCGCCCACCTCCGCCGTCCAGCCGGTGGTGGGCTCCAGATCCGGGTTGAATCCACCGGCGCCGTCGGGACGGTTGGCCAGCTCCGTGGTTGTGGGGGTCTGGAGGAAGGAGGAGAACGAGGAGAAGAAGCTGACCGCGCCCGCGTCGAGCTGCGCTCCCACCGACGGACTCCACGCATCCATGGTGCGGCTCCCGGACTCGTCGACCCCGTCGTCCTGCGCCACCAGCCGATCGTCCACCGAGAAGTGGATGCGATCATACCGGAGCGCCGCATGCACACTGAAGCGTCCGGGGCGGAGCGAGACGGCGGCGTAGCTTCCCGCGCCGGTTACCGCCTCGTCCTGGCGGAGGGTCAGGCCCCCCGTCTCCCCGCCGTCGTTCGCGTAGTTGCTGCGCTCGTCCCGCTGAGCCTCCAGCTCCACTCCCGCGTCCCAGCGGAGGAGGTCCGAACCCCCACCCAAAGCCAGTCGAGCGCCCACTGCGGTCCGACCCAGGTCGATGATGGCGTTGGGAATGGGGTTGGTGAGGTCCCGGGAAATTCCCCAGGCCGAGGCGGTGAAGTCCCGCGCGACGCCCGACACCGGACGGGTCCATGTCGCGCCCAGCTGCAGCTGTCGGATCTCCTTCCCGGTGCCCTGCCGGACATTGAAACCCCACGCGGACCGGTCGGCATCCCCCAGGGAATCCGAGGGGAGGGATCCGGGGTTCTCGGCGTCCAGCTCCACCCCGGACGCCACGACCCGCAGCTCACCTCCGGCGAGTCCGCGTTCGTGCCGGGCCGTGAGGGTCCACCGCTCGGCCGCACCGTAAGTGCCACCATCCACCGGGTTGGAACGGAAGCCGTCGTAGTCGAGGCGTGAGATCTGGACCCGCGATCCGGTCTCCTCGTCGGCGATCTCGGCGGCACCGGTGAGACGGAGGAGGCCGTGACTTCCCCCCTCGGATCCGAAGATGAATCGCGATCCTCGCTGCGGCCGGGTGGATTCCATGAGGAGGACTCCCCCGGCTCCGTTGCCGTAGAGGGCGGCGGCGGGACCACGAAGCAGCTCGATGCGCTCCAGCGCACCCCCGTCGACGTGGTCCACCGTGGACTGTCCGTCGGGAAGGGTGGCGGGGACGCCGTCGAGGTAGATGCGCAGGCCACGGACGCCGAACTGGGATCGCGACCCGAACCCGCGTACGGCCAGGCGTTCTCCCACGGCGAAGTTGTACCGGTTCTGGAGCTGGAGGCCGGGCAGCGCCACCAGGGCATCCGAGAGGAACGCCGTGGGGCGCGTGGGAGCGAGCTCCTCAGGCCCCAGGCCCGCGACGGCGTAGGGCGTGCGCGCCCCGCTGGTGGTGGTGCGGAGTACCTGGACCTGGAGCGGCGCCATGGGGATCACCGAGTCCACCGACAACGTGTCCCGTGCCTGGCCGGCGGACCACCGGGGGAGCAGCAGGCAGGCGCAGACCGACAGGACGGAAAGACGGAGAGGTCGTGGAAGCGTGTTTCGGAGCATGGGTCGGCTGTTTGGCTTGGGCTTGTCTGTGAGCTTCAGGGTCGCGTCAGCGGCGGATCTGGGTGTAGGGCCGAATCCTCCGCCTCGCTTCCCCTTCGAGCTCCGCGGCGGCCAGTGCGGACCAGAGCAACCCCACCACTTCCCGGTCCACCAGAGAGGGTGGAACGCCCATGTCCGCGGCCGGAAGGCCGTGATCGGCCCGAAAGGCGTCCACCGCTGCCCGGGTTTCTTCATCGAAGTCCATCAGATCCTCCCTGGGGAGTTCCGCCCGATCCGGGCGCAGGTACCCCAGGAGATTCAGGATGATCTTGAGCTGTGCCACGTCTCCGCCGGAGTATGCCTGGAGTGAGCGGTGCCCCAGCGTACCCGCGACGGCGTCGTGGGTGCGACGGAGCTCGGCCACCGCCTCGGGATGCTCGCACACGTGGATGAAGACGGTCTGGCCGTCGGGGCGGCGGGCCACCTCCTCCCGGGGGTCCGCCACGAGCACGGCCGCGGACTGGAGCCGGCCATGCCGAGAGTCACCTCCACGGGCCTGACCGGCTTCCAGCGCCGCCACCAGGCGGTCGGCCAGGTGTCGTCCGGAGGCGCGCGAGGCCTCGAAGCTCGCGGCCACGGCATCCACCACCTCGGCGCCGACCAGGAGGTTGCCCTGTACGGCGTACCCTTCGCCGGCCCGGTGGCCGGCCCAGCGCACGGTCTCGGCGCCCGTGTGCTGGGCGGTGTGGCCGTCCGCCGCGATCACTCCCACCTGGCGCCGCGCGGCCCCCGGGTCCTCCGCCAGGAGCGACTGCAGCGCGTCCGCGGGACTCATGCCCGCCTCCAGCAAGTCCAGCAGCTCCCGGCCATACTCCACCCGTGTGCTGGCCTGGGTAGCGACTGCGCCGACACCGGCTCTCACCCAGGGCACGCCGTTCCCCACACAGCTGTTGCGCGTGGTGACCGCCACCCCGGTCTCACCGGTCTCCGGATCCACGGCGACGATGGAGAAGGTGTGAAAGACCCAGTCCCCGTCCGCGGAGCCGAGTCCACTCTCGCCGGCGCTTCCAGTCTGGCCTTCGGCAGGCCGAGGTGCGGACACCACCGCCCCCAGGATCAGGAGAGAGAGAAGAAAGGGGACGCGCGGCCGGGTGGCGGTGCGGGTACGGATGAGGACGGGGACGGGCATGGAAGCCATGGCGCGGTGGGAATGGGTCCACGAGGGGGTGACCGGTCGACCCGAACGCCGGGAGGACCGTCCCGGGAATGTAGGGGCCTGACACCCGGATGGGGATGCAGGTAGCTTCGGGGCATGACGAACCGATTCGACCCCCTCCCCGCGGCGCACCTGCGGGAGCGGCAGAAGGCCGCCTCGCAGGCGTTGGGATCCGCCGCCATGATCCTTCCGGGTGCCCCGGTGCGGCACCGCTCGCGAGACACGGAATACCCCTATCGTCCCGACAGCGAGCTCTATTGGCTCACGGGACTCACCGCTCCCGACTCCCTGGCAGTTCTCCGGGGAGGTGAGGACGGTCCTCACCTGACGCTCTTCGTCCCGCCGCGGGACCCGGAGGCGGAGCTGTGGGCTGGAGCCCGGCCCGACGCGGACGAGGTGCAAGCTGGCACGGGCGCGGACCTGGTCCTCCCCCTCAGCGAGGTGGCGGACCACCTTCCCGATGCCCTGGACGGATGCGACACGCTCTACTTCCGCCTCGGCGCCCATCCCCGCACCGAGGCACACGTGGTCGACGCGTTGAGGCGTGCCCGGAGCCGGGGGCAGCGGCGGGGGCGCGGTCCCCGGCGGATCGTGGATCCGGGAGAGGTTCTGGACGAGCTTCGTCTGCGAAAGGACGCCTACGAGCTGGCTCTCATCCGGGCCGCGGCCGACATCACCGTGCGTGCCTTCCAGGCCCTCGAGGGGGAGCTGGGGCCCGACGTTCCGGAGTGGCGTCTGCAGGCTGTGCTGGAGTCCACCTTCCGTGGGGAGGGCGGGGATGGACCCGCCTACCCCACCATCGTGGGAAGTGGCGCCAACGCCTGCGTGCTGCACTACGGCTCCAACGAGCGCGTGGCCCGGGCGGGGGAGCTCGTCCTGGTGGACGCCGGAACCTCGGTGGGGTACTACGCCGCGGACCTGACGCGGACGTATCCCGTGGACGGCCGCTTCACCGCCGAGCAGAGGGCGGTGCACCAGATGGTGGACCAGGCCCGGGCGGCCGCCATCGCCGTGATCCGGCCAGGAGCCACCGTGCAGGAGGTCCACTCCGCCGCCGTGACGCGCCTGACTGAAGGGCTGGTGGAGCTGGGTCTCCTCGAGGGGGAGGTGGAGGGGCTGGTTGCGGAGGAGAGCTACAAGCCGTTCTTCCCCCATCAGACCTCCCACTGGCTGGGGCTCGACGTCCACGACGTGGGCGACTACGCCCTGGGCGAATCGTCGCGGGTGCTCGAAGCCGGGATGGTGCTGACCGTGGAGCCGGGGATCTACTTCGGTCCCGGGGCCCTGGACGCCGCCGGGGAGCGGGCCGAGGCCTTCGCCGGTGTGGGCGTCCGCATCGAGGACGACATCCTGGTGACGCCCGAGGGACATGAGAACCTCACCGCCGGCCTCCCCACTACGCCGGCGGGAGGGTGAGCGAGGCGCGGCCCGGCTAGCGCCCGGCCGCCGTCAGGATGGCGTGCAGCCTCCGCGCCGCCCCGCGGAACCCCAGGTTGCTCAGGTAGACCCCGGCGACGCCGGCGTCCAGGACCGCTCGCACGCTTCGGCCGCAGATCTCTTCGCCGGTGGCTCCGGCCTCGAACTCGGCGGTGATCTCCTGGGCTGGGACAGGGAAGTAGTGCCCGAGGCGTTCCAGCGTTCGTGGGTTGGCGCTTCGATAGAGGAAGATCCCGGCCAGGCCCCGCAGCTCCGTGACTCCTCGCCCCGCAAGTTCGCGGATCAACCCTTCCACGGCTCCGGCGGAGTGGTGGGACACCACCTGGGTGAGGTAGAACGAGGCGTGGAAGTCGTGGGCGGTGAGGAACCCCGCCTGCTCCGCGGGAGGGCGATGCGGGTTCGCCCACCCCCCGAGCGACAGGGACGGGACCCGCTTCTGGATCCGTGCCCGCAGCTGGTAGGCGTGAGGCACGCATCGGGGAGGCCCAACGTCCTTGTCGCCCCCCACCACCGTCAGGGCGTCCATGCCCGCCGCCGCCGCTCGCTGGGCGTAGAGCAGGCAGTATTCCAGCGAGTGCTTGCTGGTGAGGATGGGCACGACCCGGTCCCGGGAGGCCTCGGCCGGGAGGTTGGCCAGGAGGTGGGTCAGGTTCTCTTCCTCCGCCTTGCCCACGGCATTGTCCGTCACGAACACGAAGCGGCCCTGCCCGGTGAAGCGTCGCAGCACGTGGTGGAGGTCGATCCACGCCTCCATGGAGTCCCCCGCATCCAGGTCGGCGGGAGGGGGACGGAGCTCCACCGCGATGACGGGCTCGCCGCCGGCCAGCTCCCGAACCAGGGCGGCTTCGGTCGCAGGAGTCATGGGCTCCCCCCCGACGGAGACGCCGTTCCCGTGGGTCGGCGCGACGGATGGTCCGTCGGGATCGTCACGGCACCGGCTCCAGTCCTTCCAGGACCTCGAGCGCCAGGGACACGTCACCCCCCGGGGTGGAGATGTGGAAGCCGTCCACCTCACCCTCCAGGGAGCGGGCCACCTCCAGGGCCAGGGCGACTCCTTGGGCGCGGGCCGCCTCCGGTCCCTGTCCCGCGGCGTGGCGCATGCGGTCCAGGACCCAGTCCGGAACCCTCACGCCCGGGACCTCGTTGGCCAGGAACTCGGCATTGCGGAGGGAGGGGAAGGGCCAGAGCCCCACGATGAACGGGAAGTCCGTGGCGCCCACGTCCGTTCGGAACCGGTGGAGGTCCTCCGGATCGAAGAGCGGCTGGGTCACGGCGAAGTCGGCGCCCGCCTCGACCTTGTATTGGAAGCGTCGGAGTTCCCGCTCCCGGTCCACGGCGCCGGGATTCGCCGCCACACCCACCACAAAGGGCGTGGGAGAGCCGATGGGGGTTCCACCCGGATCGACCCCGTGGTTGAGGCCATTCACGACATTCGTCAGGCCGATGCTGTCGATGTCGAAGACGCGCGTGGCGTCCGCGTAGGGACCTTGCACCGGGGGATCACCGCTGACCAGCAGGACGTTCCGAATCCCGGCGGCGGCGGCGCCCAGCAGGTCCGAGAGCATCCCGAGCATGTTCCGGTCCCGGCAGGTGTAGTGCATGAGGGGTTCGATGCCCACCTCGCGCAGGATGAGACCGGAGGCCGGCAGCGCCGCCATGCGAGACCGGCCCCTGGGAGCGTCCAGGACGCCGATGGCGTGGGCTCCGGCTTCCTTCGCTTCCCGGGCCGCCGCCAGGAGCGCTCCCGCGTCCCATCCGTGCGGGGGCATGAGCTCCACCGACCGGACGGGCCGGCCCTGGGCGAGACGCTCACCCAGCTCCGATCGAGACACCAGCGGGTACGCCGGCTCCGGGGGCTCGGCGCCGCGGGGGAGCTCCACCTGCACCGTGGCGTGCCGCGGATGGAGCCCGCGGACCATGCGGGCCATCTGGCGGATGTGCTCCGGGGTGGTTCCGCAGCACCCGCCGACGAACCGCACGCCGGCTTCGATGAATCGACGGCCATAGCGCGCCATGTACTCGGGGCTGGCCAGGTACATCTTCCGGTCCCCGACGGTGCGAGGGAGGCCCGCGTTGGGCTGGGCGGAAAGGGGGACGTCCAGGGCCTCGGCCAGGAACTCCATCGTGTCCAGCATGGCCGCGGGGCCCACCGAGCAGTTCAGGCCCACCACGTCGGCACCCAGCTCCTGCAGCCGCACGGCCGCGGTGACCGCGTCGGTGCCCAGGGCGGTGGACCCGTCGCTCCCCACCGTGAACTGGGCGAAGACGGGCCGGTGGGTGAGAGCGCGGGCGGTGCGGAGGGCGGTCTCCAACTCGTGGAGGTCCGCGAACGTCTCCAGGATCAAGCCGTCCGCGCCTCCCTCCAGGAGCGCCGACATCTGGCGCCGGAAGAACTCCTCCGCTTCCTCCACCGCCGTGGGGCCCCACGGCTCGAGTCGGACGCCCAGAGGCCCCACGGCGCCCAGGACGTAGGCCTGGTCTCCCGCTGCGGAGCGGGCGAGTCGCGCCGCCGCGCGATTGATGGCTTCGGTCTGCTCGTCCAGACCGTGTGCCGACAACTTGACCGGATTTGCCCCGAAGGTGTTGGTCTCCAGGATCTCCGCGCCGGCGTCGACGTATTCACGGTGGATCCCTTCCACGAGCTCCGGCTGGTCCAGCACCAGGGCGTCGTAGCATACGTTCACGAACACGCCCCGGTCGTACAGCACGGTCCCCATGGCACCGTCCACGAGGTGCGCCGCGGCGTCCTCCAGCAAGCGTCGGAGTGACCGTTCCGGCCGCTCCTCCGGTCCGTGGGAGCCTTCCGCCGAAGGGGCGTTCCACTCGCCCCCCGCCCGGGTGTCGCTCATGGGGTCCCCTCCGGTTCGTAGCCCAGAGACGGGGAGAGCCATGCCTCGGCCTCCCCCACGGTCATGCCGGCCCGCTCGGCGTAGTCCTCCACCTGGTCACGTCCGATCCTGCCGATCCCGAAATATCCCGAGTCCGGGTGGGAGAGGTACCATCCGGCCACCGAGGCGGTGGGAGTCATGGCACAACTCTCGGTCAGGGCCATCCCGAGGCTGGGCGCGTCCAGGATCTGGAAGATGGTCCGCTTGGCTGGGTGGTCCGGACAGGCCGGATACCCGGGCGCCGGCCGGATTCCCCGGTAGGCCTCGCCGATGAGCGACGCATTGTCGAGGGACTCGTCCGCGGCGTATCCCCAGAACTCCGTGCGCACTCGCTGATGGAGCCGCTCGGCCAGTGCTTCGGCCAGCCGGTCCGCCAGCGCCCGGGCCAGGATGGCGTGGTAGTCGTCGTGCTCGGCCTCGTAGCGGGCCACGATCTCGTCCAGGCCCACTCCGGCGGTGACCACGAATGCGCCGAACCAGTCGGCCCCTCCCTCCGTCGCCGGTCGCACGTAGTCCGCCAGGGAGCGGTTGGGGCGACGGTCCTTCGCGAACTGCTGGCGCAGGAAGGGGACCCGGGCCAGCAGGCCCGGCAGCTCCGCCGGCACCGGCTCTCCGGCTTCCAGCGCGCTCACGACGGCGCCGCGGGCCGACGCTTCCGCCTCGACGCTCTCGTAGACCAGGACGTCGTCCTCCGCGGCGTGGGCCGGCCAGAGACCGAGGGCGGCGCGGGCGACCAGCCTCCGATCCGAGACGATGGCCTCCAGCGTACGGCGGGCGTCCTCCATGAGGGCCCTGGCCTGCGTGCCGCTCACCGGGTCGTCCAGCGCGTCGGGGTACCTGCCGGGGATCTCCCACGCGGCCAGGAAGGGCGTCCAGTCGATGTAGTCCACCAGCTCGGCGAGAGGGTAGTCCTCCCACCGCTGAATTCCGGCGGAGGCCGGAACAGGGGGATGGTACGCGCCCCAATCGGCCGGCGCGCGCCTCCGCCGGGCCTCACCGATCCGAAGGAGGGTCCCGCCCCGGCGGGTTCGGGCGAACCGCTCCCGGAGCCTTTCCTGTTCCTCCCGGACCTTCACCCGGTAGGCTTCGTTCCCCTTCTCGTCCAGGAGGCCTCCCACCACGCCCACGGCGCGGGAGGCGTCCACGACGTGTACCGTGGACCCGGAGTACCGCGGAGCGATCTTCACCGCCGTGTGAGTGGCGGACGTCGTTGCGCCCCCGATGAGAAGCGGAAGGGACATGCCCAACCGTTCCATCTCGTTGGCCACGTGGACCATCTGGTCCAGCGAGGGCGTGATGAGGCCCGAAAGGCCCACCACGTCCACCCCCTCTTCCACCGCCTTCTCCAGGATGGTCTCCGCCGGGACCATGACGCCCAGATCCACCACGCGGAAGCCATTACACTGGAGCACCACGCCCACGATGTTCTTCCCGATGTCGTGCACGTCACCCTTCACCGTGGCCAGGAGGATGGAGCCCACTTTCCGGACCTCTCCGGGTTCCTCTTCGGCCTCCAGGAACGGAACCAGGTACGCCACCGCCTTCTTCATGACCCGGGCGGACTTCACCACCTGGGGCAGGAACATACGGCCGTCTCCGAACAGGTCCCCCACGACGTTCATCCCGTCCATTAGGGGACCCTCGATGACCTCCAGCGAGCGAGCGGCGGCAACCCGGGCCTCCTCGACGTCCTTCTCCACGAAGGCGTCGATCCCGTGGACCAGCGCGTGAGTCAGACGCTCTTTCACCGGAAGCTCACGCCAGGACAGGTCCTCCTTTCGCTCCGACTCACGGCCCTGGAGCTCTTCGGCCATACGGGTGAGGCGTTCGGTGGCGCCCTCTTTCCGCATGAAGAGGACGTCCTCCACGGCCTCCTTCAGCTCCGCCGGAATGTCGTCGTAGACCATCAGCGCGCCGGCATTCACGATGGCCATGTCCATCCCGGCGTGGATGGCGTGGTACAGGAATGCGGAGTGCATGGCCTCGCGGACCGTCGGGCTCCCCCGGAAGGAGAAGGAGAGGTTGCTGACGCCGCCGCTCACCAGGGCGTGCGGGAGGCTCTTCTTCACGACCCGCACGGTCTCGATGAAGTCCACCGCATATCGATCGTGCTCCGGGATCCCCGTGGCCACCGCGAAGACGTTCGGGTCCACGATGATGTCCTCGGGTGGGAAACCCAGCTCCCCGGTCAGAATCCGGTAGGCGCGAGTGAGGATGGACACGCGACGCTCCACCGAGTCGGCCTGACCGTCCTCGTCGAAGGCCATGACCACCACCGCGGCGCCGTACGCCCGCGCCAGGCGGGCATGCTGCCGGAACTCCTCTTCTCCCTCCTTGAGTGAGACGGAGTTCACCACCCCTTTCCCCTGGATGGAGCGCAGTCCCGCCTCCAGGACGTCCCAGCGCGACGAGTCCAGCATGACCGGGATCCGGGAGATGTCGGGCTCGGCCGCCAGCAGGTTCAGGTATCGGCGCATGGCCGCCACCGAGTCCAGGAGCCCCTCGTCCATGTTCACGTCGAGGATCTGGGCGCCCCCTTCCACCTGGTCTCGCGCAACCTCCAGCGCGGCGGCGTAGTCGTCTTCCGCGATGAGGCGCCGGAAGCGCCGCGACCCGGTGACGTTGGTGCGCTCCCCCACGTTCACGAACAGGGAGTCCTCGCCGATGGAGACGGGATCCAACCCCGCCAGGCGCGTCCGGGTCTCGAGGCGTGGAATGGGTCGGGGTGGCAGACCATCCAAGGCTTGCGCCATAGCCCGGATGTGCTCCGGCGTGGTCCCGCAGCAGCCCCCCACGATGTTCAGGAAGCCGCTCTCGGCGAACTCCCGCAGCGCCTCCGCCATGTCCCCGGGCGTGAGGTCGTACTCTCCCATGGCGTTGGGGAGCCCGGCATTGGGGTGACAGGAGACGAAGCACTCGGCCACGTCTGACATCTCCTCGAGGTGGGGACGGAGGAGGTCGGGACCCAGGGCGCAGTTCAGCCCGACGGACAGGAGGCCTACCGACGGCGAGGGACGGTTAGGGGACGGGGCGGGATCAGCGGAGCGTTCCCCGCACCAGGGCGCGATCCCCTCCGGGAAGGCCGCCGCCACCCCGTGGCGCACCGAGTTGTAGAAGGCCTCGGGAGTCTGGCCGGTGAGAGTCCTGCCACTCCGGTCCGTGATGGTGCCGGAGACCATCACCGGGGTGTCCAGCCCCCGCTCCCGCAAGACCTCGCTCACCGCGTAGAGCGCCGCCTTCGCGTTCAGCGTATCGAAGACGGTCTCCACCATGAGGAGATCGACGCCCCCGTCCAGGAGGCCTTGCACCTGTTCCCGGTAGGCGCCGCGAAGCTCCTCGAAGTCCACCGCACGGAATCCGGGATCGTTCACGTCGGGGGAGAGGGACGCGGTGCGGTTGGTGGGCCCGAGCACCCCCACCACGAAGCGGGGCTTTTCCGGCGTCTTCTTCGTCCATGCGTCGCACGCCTCCCGCGCCAATCGGGCGGCGGCGAGGTTCAGCTCGTAGGCCAGGTCCTCCAGGGAATAGTCCGCCAGCGAGATGCGCTGCGCGTTGAAGGTGTTGGTCTCCACGAGATCGGCGCCCGCGTCCAGGTACCGGTCGTGGATCTCCCGGATGACGTCGGGGCGGGTCAGGGAGAGCAGGTCGTTGGCTCCCTGGAGCGCATCGGGGTGGTCCTCGAAGCGCGTCCCACGGAAGTCTCGCTCCTGGAGGCGGTATCCCTGGATGACCGTGCCCATGGCCCCGTCCAGGAGCAGAATCCGCTCCCGCATGGCCCGAAGCAGCTCGGGCGTGCGCAAAGGGGTGGCCGTGGGGTTACCGGCCGGCGCGTTTTCCGACATGGATCCTCTCAAAAACAGAAGCCTCGGTCCGGGGGCGCATGGACGAGGCTCTCTGGCTGTTTAGCGTGTTTGCCCGGCCCCTCGCGGGTACGCCGGGCGGGCCGCAAGCTGCCGCAAATCGCCCCATTGGAATGGTCCTATAAACATATGACTTCGATCAGGGGCTTCCAAGAGTACGGTGCCACGCCGTAGACTGGCTTCCTGACGCGACCAAAGTACCGCACCCCACGGAACGGGCCCACGGCCAGACCTTTCCGACGCCAGCGAGACCTCCATGACCGTCCCGTCCCTGCCCGAGCGTATTGGCCCCTACGAGATCACCGGCGTGCTGGGGGAAGGGGGGATGGGGGTGGTGTACGAGGCCCTCCAGACCGAGCCCGTACGGCGAACGGTGGCCCTGAAGCTGGTCCGGGCCGGTGCGGCGAGCCCGGAGGTCCTCCAGCGGTTCGAGGCCGAGCGCCAGGCCCTGGCGGTGATGGACCACCCCCACATCGCCAAGGTCTTCGATGCCGGCACCACACCGGAGGGCGAGCCCTACTTCGTCATGGAGCGGGTGGAGGGGGTGCCCCTGAACACCTACTGCGACGAGCGACGGCTCAACACCTGGGAGCGGCTGGGGCTCATGGTCCAGGTGTGCGATGCCGTCCAGCACGCCCACCTGAAGGGTGTCATTCACCGGGACCTGAAGCCGTCGAACATCCTGATCTCGGACAGCGGCGGAACCCCCCGGCCGAAGGTCATCGACTTCGGGATCGCCAAGGCCGTGGACCAGAAGCTCACCCAGGACACCCTGGCCACCCTGGACGGGTCCGTGCTGGGAACGCTGGCGTACATGTCCCCGGAGCAAGCATCCGGGGCCAGTCCGGACATCGATTCCCGGGCGGACGTCTACGCCCTGGGGGTGATCCTGTATGAGCTCCTGGTGGGGCGACTCCCGCTGGACCCGGACGAAATGGGTGTCATTCCCTTCATCGCCCGGCTGGCTACCGGAAACACCGAGGCGCCGACACCCAGCGCCCAGCTCGCCCGGGACGCCGAGCAGGTGGCAGCGCTCCGCCAGGAGGAAGTGGCGAGCCTGGCCCGAAGGCTCCGGGGGGACCTGGACTGGATCGCCATGCGGGCCATCGACGCGGAGCGGGACCGCCGCTACCCCACCGCCACCTCGCTGGCGGAGGACATCGAGCGATTCCTCCGGGACGAGCCGGTGAACGCTCGCCCCCCCAGCGGTGGCTACCGGCTCGCCAAGTTCGTGAAGCGAAACCGGCCGGCCGTGGCCGCGGGAGTGGCGGCTGTGCTGATTCTCGTGACCGGCGCGGTCTCCACGACGGTGGGCTTCATCCGGGCTACCCGAGCCGAATCCGAGGCACAGGCGGCGCGGGAACGCGCAGAGGTGGAGGCCGCCACCGCGGAGCGGGTCTCCGACTTCCTGGTGGGGATGTTCGCCGCGGGCGATCCGGGCCGGGCGGGGGGGGAGCTCACCGCCCGCCAGCTCCTGGACCGGGGAGTGGACTCCCTGGAGACGGCGCTGGCCAGCGAGCCCGCGGTGCAGGGCAGGCTCTACTCCACCATGGCCAACGCCTACTTCGGGCTCGGGCTCTGGCAGATCGCGGAGCAGCTGTACGAGCGCGCGCTGGCCACCCGCGAGAGCGGTCTGGGTCCCGACGCACCGGAGGTCGCCCGGAGTCTCCGGGCGCTCCAGGAGATGCGGATCCGAAGCGGGATGAGCGAGGCGGACCCGGAGATTCTCGCTCTGGCGGAGCGGAGTTACGAGATCGGCGTGACAAACCGGGACGTCGATCCGGAGGTCTGGGTTCAGGGCGTCACCAACCTCTCGGGTGTCCATGCCGCCACCGGGCGTGAGGAGGAGGGCCGCACCCTCGTGACCCAGGCCCTCGAGGAGGCTCGTGAGGTGTTCGGACCCCTCTCGGAGCACGCCGTACACCTCCAGGATTGGAGCGCGAAGTACGAGGCGAACGTGGGGAACTACGCTGCGGCGATCCCCATCTTCGAGGCCATGCTGGACGATGGGGAGATCCGGGAGGTGCTGGGGCGGGAGGGGGTGGAGACCATGACGGCAAACCTCGGCTTCATGTACGGCCAGGAGGGAATGACCGAACAGAGCGTGGAGCTGTACGAGGACGCCCTGGCCATGGGGGTGGCCGAGTACGGCGCCGACTCGCGACGGTTGGGGGATACCTACTGGAACCTGGCCATGGCCTACGCCGAGGCGGAGCGGCACGAAGACGCCGCCCGGACCTGGGAGAGTTACCTGGCGGCCGAGGAGGCGGTGTACGGGGACGACGCTTCACAGACCGTGCGCCTTCGCACCAACATGGGTTTCGCGTTCTCGGACGCCGGCCGGTACAACGAGGCCGAGGCAGCGTTCGTCACCTCGCTGGAGATCATCGTCCCGCTGCTGGGGGACCCACGCCGGGGCGAGGCCGTCACGGCGCCCTACTTCGACACCATGTTCGGGTACGCCATGCTCCTGGCCCGCACCGGTCGGGCCGAAGAGGTCTGGACACGGCTCCTCTCCACCGCCACCGGTGCGGTGGACGTCATGGAGGCGCTATGGGCCATCGCGGCGGGGCTCGAGGAGGGAGGGGCGCGGCAGGCCGCGTTCGCCGCCCATGACCGGCGGGCGGAGGTGGCCCTCGAGCGGGCCATGGCATCCGGCGAGGGGGGCGATGGCGAGGTCCGCGGTGCCTTCATCCAGAGCGCCCTGGTCCGTCTCCGGGCCGGTGACGCCGACGGCCTTCTCCAGCTTGGGCCCCGTTGGACCGCGGCCATGGAGCGTCTTCCGGGGTCTCCCGCCGGGCCGGTGCTCCAGTCCCATCACGACATGTCCTACCACCTCTTCGTGGGAGAGCACCGGGACGGCATCGAACCCATCGGCCGGATTCGTGCCCAGGCCCTGGATCCCCTGCTCCGGGCCCTGGCGTTCCAGGAGAGCCGGGAGGGCCCCGACAGCCCGGCACTCCTTCGGCAGCTGGCTCCACTGCGACTGATCCGAGAGTATCGGGAGGAGTCGGCGGAGGCCGAGGCTCTGCGGGAACGGGCCCGTGGGTTGGTCCGGGCTCGGACCGCGGAGTTGGCCCGAACGGCCGACGCCGGTGAGGATGTAGAGCCCGGTTCCTGGAACTTCGCCTGCTGGTGGGGCTCCCTGGCGGGTGCGGCAGAGGAGGCGCTCCCGGCGTGCGAGCAGGGGGTGGAGGCCTATCCGGAGGCACAGAAGGGGGGCGTGCGCGACAGCCGCGCCGTGGCCTACGCCCTGACGGGGCGCTTCGCCGAGGCCGCGGCGGACTTCCGGTTCGCCCTGGAGGCCGGGACTTACACCACCTGGCAGAACCGGGAGCAGCGCACCGCATGGGCGGAGGCGCTGGAGCGGGGGGAGAACCCCCTGGACCTCGAAGCGCTGGCGACCTTGGCGTTCTGACCAACGGGGGCAGGCTCTCTCCAGCGCGCCGAGTCGAGGCCCGGGTCCCCCTCAGGCGGTCCGAATGTGGGACGAGGGCGGAGCCGAGCCTTGGCGCAGGAGCCACAGGGTGTCCACCGCGAACGACCAGGTCAGAAGGGCGAGGGCAATCCCCACCGCTGCGGTGGCGGGACCCCTTGGGACGACGGGCCCCAGAGCCAGCAGCAACGCCACCCCTTGGACCACACAGACGATCTTTCGTCGAAGGCTGGGCGAGAGGGATCCGCGAAGCGCCGGCACGACTCGTCCCGCCGCCACGAACAGGTACCGCATCGCTCCAAGGAGGAGCACCCAGGCCGGCGCTTGCCCGCTCTGCCAGACCAGGGTCGACAGCGCGAGGATGAACGCCGCGTCCGACTCCATGTCGAAGCGTGCCCCGAACGCCGAGTGGCTCCCAGTCTGCCGAGCCACCCACCCGTCGAGCCCGTCCAGGGAGAGGGCCAGGGTGCCGAGGCCCACCACCCACCACCGCCCCGCGACGCCCAGCGCCTGGGGGTGAAGCACGAGAGCCGCCAGCGGAAGCGCCAGCAGGAGCCGGCCCAACGTCACCCGATTCGCGGCACCGAAACCTGGGCCGAGACGGTCCGTCGGCAGCTCCGTCGCCTTCCAGAGGATCCCCACGCAGATCGAGGCGTACAGAGCCATCACCTGCGGCACGAAGGACGCGGCCAGCGAGAGGGATGCGCCCATCGACGCCGCCAGCAGGGCCAGGGGGAGGGCTCCCACTAGGAGCTCCGCCCCGACGGCGAATCGGATCGAACTGGGCGAGGAGGTTGTGAGGATCATGGCACAACAGAACACCGCGACGGCGTTCTGGGTCCGCGCGCCGGGCTCCGGCGAGCTTCGCACGACCGTGCTGGGCGATCCCGGAGAGGGAGAGGTCCTGGTCAAGGCCCTCTTCTCGGCGATCTCTCGTGGCACCGAATCCCTGGTCTTCCGGGGGGGCGTGCCCGAGTCCCTTCACCAGAGCATGCGGTGCCCGTTCCAGGAGGGGTCGTTCCCCGGGCCGGTCAAGTACGGCTACATGAGCGTCGGCGTAGTGGAGGCGGGAGCCGGGCCAGAGGCGGCGGCGCTCATCGGTCGAACGGTGTTCTGCCTGCACCCCCACCAGGACCGCTATCTCGTTCCTGCCGGGTCCGTCGTCCTACTCCCTTCCGGGGTGCCACCGGAGCGGGCCGTCCTGGCGGCGAACCTGGAGACCGCCGTGAACGGTGTCTGGGATGGCGCGCCGGGGGTCGGAGACCGGGTGGTGGTGGTCGGTGCCGGCGTGGTGGGGCTCCTGGCGGCGTGGCTGTGCAGCCGAATTCCCGGGGTAGAGCTCACGGTGGTGGACCCGGCGCCTGCTCGCGCTCCAATCGCTGAGGAGCTGGGCCTGCAGCTCTCCTCCGACGTTCCTTCGGCGATCGACGCGGACCTGGTCTTCCACGCCTCTGGCACGCCGGAAGGGCTGCGGAGCGCCCTCCGGGCAGCGGGCCAGGAGGCAACGGTGGTGGAGTTGAGCTGGTTCGGGGACCGGATGGTCCCGCTGCCCCTGGGAGAGAACTTCCACCCCCGCCGCATCCTGCTGCGGAGCAGCCAGGTGGGCCACATTCCACCGAGCCGGTCACCCCGATGGGATCACCGCCGTCGCATGGGGCTCGCGCTTCGATTGCTCCGGGACCCGGTGCTGGACCATCTAATCACTGGCGAGAGCGCGTTCGCCGCCTTGCCCGCCGTCATGGAACGTCTGTCGAAGCACGGGGAAGACACCCTGTGCCATCGTATTCGCTACCCCTGATCCCACTCCCTCCGGCCTTTCCGGGAGGCATCCGTGTACAAGCTCAATGTCCGTGACCACTTCATGATCGCGCACTCGTTCCGGGGCGAAGCCTTCGGACCGGCGCAGCGCCTCCACGGTGCCACCTACGTGGTGGATGCCACCTTCAAGCGCACTGCCCTCGACGACAACGGTCTGGTGGTGGACATCGCTCTGGCCGGGGAGCAGCTGAAGGTCGTCCTGGACGACTTGAACTACCGCAACCTGGACGATCTGCCGGACTTCGCGGGACAGAACACCACCACGGAGTTCCTGGCTCGCGAGATCCACCGCCGTCTGGTGGAAGCCATCCACGCGGGCGACCTGGGTCCTGGCGCTCCGGGGTGCAGCGCGCTGGAGGTGACCCTGCGGGAGTCCCACGTGGCGTGGGCGAGCTACGAAGGCGCGGTCTGAGGACGGGCCGAGATGTCGTCCACCCGCCGTCGTCGACTCCACTTCGTGGTCCCCGGGCCGCTGGATCAACGCACGGGTGGATACCTCTACGACACCCGCATGGTGGAGGGACTCCAGGGGCTCGGGTGGACGGTAGTGGTCCACAGCCTGGACGGCGTCTTCCCCAGGGACGCGGTCGGGACCGCTGAACGAAGCCTGCAGTCCACCCTGTCCGGCCTGCCCGACGAC
Source organism: Gemmatimonadota bacterium (assembly GCA_039586075.1). Classification (GTDB taxonomy): domain Bacteria; phylum Gemmatimonadota; class Gemmatimonadetes; order Longimicrobiales; family Gaopeijiaceae; genus Gaopeijia. The sequence goes on from JBDHLC010000011.1 coordinate 114,023, forward strand.
GCCCTCGTGGTGTTGGACGGTCTGGGGATCGGGGCGCATCCGGTCCCCGTGGCTGCCCACGCGGATCGACTCCGGCTCGTGGCACTGGTCCACCATCCCCTGGCGGACGAGACCGGATTGGGGGCTTCGGAGCGGGATCTCCTCCGCACCCTGGAGCGTCACGCCCTCGAATCGGTGCGGGGAGTGGTGGTGACCAGTTCCTTCACAGCGGAGCGGCTGCTGGAGTACGGGGTCGCCCCCGAGAGGATCCGGGCGGTGATCCCGGGTACGGACCCCCTGGACGGTGGTGTCCCACCCGAGGCCGGGGATGAGGCGGGACGACCCGAGGAACGGGCACCACTGCTCCTGAGCGTGGGCACCGTGACCCCCCGGAAGGGCCACGACGCGTTGATCGCGGCGCTGGAGCGAATCCAGGACCTCCAGTGGGAATGCGTGTGTGCCGGGAGTCTTGAGCGGGACCCGGAGTACGCCGCCGAGGTCCGGAGCCGGGCCGAGGTGGCCGGCCTCGGCGCCCGGGTGCACTTCGTGGGCGAGCTCCGCGAGGACGCCTTGGCGGATCTCTACCGCCACGCCGCGCTCTTCGTGCTCGCCTCCCACTACGAGGGCTACGGCATGGCCCTAACGGAGGCCCTCATGCAGGGTCTTCCCGTGGTGAGCACGACGGGCGGCGCCATCCCGCACACGGTCCCTCCGGGGGCCGGCATCCTGGTCCCGCCCGGGGACGTCGTCGCCCTGGCGGAGGGGTTGCGGGCTCTCCTGGCCGACCCGGCCCGTCGGGCGGCGTATGCGGCGCAGGCCCGGGCGCACGCTGCGCGGCTTCCCGGATGGAGTGAGCAGGTCCGGGAGTTCGAGCATGCGCTCCAGGCGCTGGGGACTCCCCGGCCGCAGGAGGCCTCGCGGTGAGTGAACGGCGCAAGGACGTCTTCGACGCCGAATGGCTGCAGCTCCGGGAGCCGGCGGATCACCGGGCCCGTCACGAACCGTTCGCCACCCTCCTGCGCGCGGAGGGGCGAGCCAAGGGATGGAGCGCGGTCCTGGACCTGGGAGGTGGAACCGGATCGAACCTCCGCTATCTGGCGCCGCGGCTCGGGTGGGTGAGCTCCTGGTGCGTCCTCGACCACGATCCGGAACTCCTGGCCCGGGTGGATACCTCTGGCAGAACCCCGGTGCGGACGCTCCTGGGGGACCTGGGTCGTGAAGGCCTGGAGGCGGTGGAGGATGCGGACCTGGTCACCGGGTCCGCCCTTCTGGACCTGGTCTCACGGGAGTGGATCGAGCTGCTTGCCGAGGAGTGTGCCGCCCACGGGTGCGCTGTTCTCTTCAGCCTGACCTACGATGGACACGTCGCCATCCACGGGGGAGAGCACGATCCGGACGACGACTTCGTGGTGAGAGCGGTGAATCGGCATCAGACCCGCGAGAAGGGCCTTGGGCAGGCGCTGGGCCCGGCCGCCCACCAGGCGGCGGTCCAGGCGTTCCGGGCGGTGGGGTTCGACTGCCAGTCCGCCCCCAGCCCCTGGATCCTGAGCGGTAGAGGCGACGCGGAGTTGGCTCGGGCGCTCATGGAGGGGTGGGTCGAGGCCGCCGAGGAGGTGCACCCCGGCGAAGGGCCCCGCCTCCGAGCCTGGCTCAAGCGGCGGGTCCAGGCCTTCTCCAGAAACCTCGAAATCACGGTGGGCCACACGGACCTCGTGGCGCTTCCCGCGTCGGGGATGTCGTGAACCGGCTGCCTCCGGTGGTGCAGCTCGTCTTGCGGACCGGGGTCAGCGTCGGCGTGCTAGGTTTGCTGGCTGTGGCCGTCGATCTCCGGAGCATCGGGGCCCGGCTCACCGCCCTGGAGGTCCGGTGGGTGGGGGTCGCCCTCCTCCTGTCGGTGGTGCAGGTCGCGGGGTCCGCGTGGAGATGGCGGTACACCCTGCACCGGTTGGGTGGCTGCCTGCCTTTCTCCCGCGCCGTCGCGGAGTACTACCTGGCCACCTTCCTGAATCAGCTCCTCCCAGGGGGTGTGGCGGGGGATGTCTCCAGAGCGTGGCGGCATTCCCGGTATGGCGAGCCAGAGGCCCCCGAGCGGCGACGGGCCGTGAGCGCCGTGATCCTGGAGCGGGCCTCGGGTCAGCTGGTGATGACCGCGGTGGCGCTCGTGTCTGGGTGGGTGCTGCTGTCGCGGGTGCTGCCGGGAACGAGGGTGGCGCTGGCGCTGGCCTGCGCCTTGGCAGCCATGGCGTGCGGAACGGTGGCGTGGAGGCGACTCCGGAGGATCCCCGCCGTGGCCGGACTCGCGGCCGACGCGGGGATCGCGCTGTTCGCACCCGGCGTCCTCCCCGTCCAGCTGCTGGGTTCCCTCGTGGTGGTGGCCAGCTACGTGGCGCTGTATCTGGCCGCCGCGGCCGCCCTCGGTGTGACCACCCCTCCGCTGGTTCTCCTGCCGCTGGTGGCGCCCGTCCTGCTCACCATGCTCCTTCCCGTCTCCGTCGCCGGGTGGGGGATTCGGGAGGCGGCCGCCGCGGCCCTCTGGGGCGCGGTGGGCCTCACGGCAGCAGACGGAGTCGCGATCTCCCTCACCTACGGGGTGCTGGTGCTGGTGTCCAGCCTCCCTGGCGCGGCCGTCCTCATTCTGGACGTGGCGCGTGGGAAAGGTCCAGGTCGAAGAGGAGGTCGGTCCCGAGCAGGAAGTGCCGAACGGGAGGACGCAACGCCTGGTCCAGCGTCCGGATGGGTGGAAGCCGGATCCCAGGCCGACCCGATCCGAGGATGAGGGGCGCCACCGAGAGGTGAAGCCGGTCCAGGGCGCCGGCCTGTAGAAAGCGTGATACCGTCATCCCACCGCCTTCCACCAGGACTCTTCGAAGGCCGCGCTGGTGGAGCATCCGAATCACCGCTGCCGGCTCGAAGCCCCCTGCACCGGAAAGGGGCAACTGGACCCGCTCGACGAAAGGGCCCACCTCCGCCGAATCCCACGGCTGGTCGGGGGCCTGCACCCAGAGGGTGGGCGCCAGCCCGTCCTGAAAGAGCCTGCGGTCCGGTGCGAGACGAGCGGAAGGGTCGAGTACCACGCGAACCGGGTCGGTGCCGTCCACTTCACGGACCGTGAGCCGCGGGTCGTCAGCCTCCGCCGTTCCGGCCCCCACCACCACGGCGTCCACCAGGGCCCGCAGGCGATGCAGACGCCGGATGTCCTCGGGCCCGTTGATGTAGTGCGAATGTCCGGCCTCGGTGGCGATCCGGCCGTCCACCGATTGGCCCAGCTGGCCCACCACGAAGGCGGCCCTGCGACGGAGGGGAAGGAAGAGGGAAAGGAGCGTCTCCGCCTCCCGGGTCGCGGGGGGATCGGTCTCCCAGCCCTCCCCATCGAGGAGGCGGAGCCGACTCCTCGTCTCCGAATCCCGGGCCCCGGACGCGTCGGGCTGCAGGCTGCGTAAGAGGCGCCAGGCCGCGTCCACCTCTGTCCGGCTGCCCCCAGGGGTTGAATCCCGCCCCGGATCAGTCGGCATGGTGGGCCAGGGCCTGGAGGGGAAAGCGGAGCGTATCGCGGATCACCTGGGCCAGAACCTCGGCGTAGTGCGCGGTCAGCTGCTGGCCCATGGCGGCGTCAGCCAGCGAAGCGTCGCCCGTGACCCCATCCGGGTTGAGATCCCGTGCCGTCCAGGCGAAGGGCGCCACGCCTTCTGGCGCCACGACGGCCAGCGAGCTGGCCAGGGACTGACCCAGGGAGGGAAAGCGGCGTAGGGCCGTGCGGTCCACCCGCTCGGGGTGCAGGTACAACATCATGGCCGTCTCCAGCGCCCCACCGTGCAGGCCATGGGTCCACTCGTCGTCCGGCAACTCCATCCCTGGAGGCCTGGGGAATCGAAAATAGTTGGCCTTCACGACCAGGAGCCCCTCGCGGACCCGGAGACGGAGGGCTGACGTGTCCAAGACCCCCTTGTTGCCCCCGTGGCTGTTGAAGAGGATGAGTCGTCGGACTCCCTCGTTCGAAAGCCGCCGCCCCGTGGCGACGATCTGGTCTTCCAGCTCCCGGGCGGTGACGCTGAGGGTGCCTGGCCAGTCTTCGTGCTCCAGGCTCACCCCCACCGTCCGCACGGGCAAATGGAAGGCCGGTTCCGCCGGATCCAGGAGCCGCAGGGACGCGCCCAGGATTCCCTCGGCGATGTCCACGTCGGTGCTCAGGGGAAGGTGAGGACCGTGCTGCTCGGTGGCGGCCAGGGGGAGGATCACCACGCCCCCCCGCTCCACGGCTGCCCTGCGCTGCGCTGGCGAAAGGTGGTCCCAGCTCCGTTTCCCGACCTCGGCCGCCCTCATGGAGCGGTCTCCCGCAGACGTGCATACAGATCGCCGGAGGACGCGCCACCGGCGCCCTCCTCCAGCCACCGGGCCGCCTCTGCGCCGACGACCCAACCTGGGAACAGGAACTTCCGGCCCTCGCCACGGATCACGTTGAACTCGTAGCTCCCCAGCCTCTCGAGCCGCGCGATGCACTTTCCAGCCACGTCGAGGCTTCCCGCGACGAATTCCACCGATAGGGCTGGGACCGGTCGGGTGAGGCCGGCCAGGACCTCAGCCTCGAAGCCTTCCACGTCGATCTTGCAGAACTGGGGCTCGCCAAACTCGTCGATGAGTGCGTCCAGCGTGGTCACGGGCACCGTGACAGATTCCTCCCACCGCACCGTCCGGAAGCCCGGATTGGCGCCCGTGATGCGGCTCCGCCACCCCTCGGCCAGGGTGGAGACTGTGGGATTGGCCCGGCTGACCGCCAACTCGCCGATTCCGGTTCGCGGGCCCAACGCCTCCCTCCGGATGACGACACCGGGGCGGCGTCCCACCAGTCGCTCCAGCCACTGCGCCAGGTGGGGCTGGGGCTCCATGGCCACGACCCGTGCGCCCAGGGAATGAAAGGCCGCGGTCCGATCCCCCAGGTGCGCACCCACGTCGAAGACCAGGTCACCGGGGCCCACGAAGGGGGCGTACAGCCGCCGCAGCCCCGGCTGCCGGCCCGGCCGCCAGTAGACGGCCAGTGACCGGAGCAGCCCCCACCATCGACGGATCACGGGGGTCCTCCGCGCTTCCAGGGTGGCCACATCCGCCAGAGGATCCGGTTCCGGACCACCAGCGTATTCTGCAGCACGGCGCCCACGTGCATCGAAACGAGGGCAACCAGAAGGTACGAGAGGAACTTGTGGACCACGGAGAGCCGGGTGGCCAGGTCGGCGTTCTCCCCCACCAGGGGAGGAATCCCAAGGAGCTCCAGGAGCTCCACGGGGAATCCGCCGCCCACGGTCCGCACGTATCCCGTGACGGCCATGGCGCCCACCAGCAGATAGAGCCCCCGGTGCCCCCAGAGCGCCAGCCTTCGCTCCACGGCGGGAACGGTGTCCGGGAGCGGTGGTGGGGGGGGACCCATGATCCGCCACGCCAGGCGCGCCGCCAGGACCACCAGGATGAGCACTCCCAGACCCTTGTGGGTGATGTAGAGGGCGTCCGAAGCGCTGCGGAACCCCTCGCTGGTCATGGCGATGCCCACGGGAATCTGGACCAGAATCATCACCGCCATAAGCCAGTGGAACAGGCGGGTGGGGATGGAGTGGCCGCTCACTGCTGGGCCACCAATGGCGCCGGCTCGCTGAAGGCGGCCACGAACCAGTGGCGAAACGCGTCCATCCGCCGGACCTCCGAGTCCTCCGGGGGCACGGCGCCCGGGGCGAATCCCCACTCGAGGAACGGCTCCAGGAGAGTGGGCGACGCAGCTAGGACGTGCACCGGAACGGCGCGGCTCGCCTCCTCGCCGGTAATGAGCGGTGCCGGCTGGTGATCCCCCAGGGCGATGATGAGTGCCCCGTCGTCCAGATAGCGCTGCGCGTAGCTGGAGAGCACGTCAACGGCGTAGGCTACGGACCGGGCGTAATGCTCCCGTACCCGGTCGCTGTCTCGCCAGAGCTCCTCGGGGGCCTCCCCGGCCTCGGCCCAGCGCTGGAACTCCCCACCGTCCCCGATCCGGTCCCACTCCGGAATCACATCCAGGATGGGAGTCCAGGGGGCGTGGCTGCTGATGAGTCCGAGCTCCACGAAGATTGGTCGGCCGTCATCCTGGGCCCGCCGCACGGAGTGCTGCATGAACGACCAGGTGAACTGGTCCGGCATGGTCACCCAGTTGAGTGGGGGGCCCGCGTACCCGATGTCCTTGAAGGCCCAAACTTCATCGTATCCGAGCCGCTCGCCCTCGGGCCAGGCCAGGGTGATGGCCGGCATGATGGCGGCCGTGCGATACCCGGCGGCCTCGAAGTCGTCCACCAGCGTGGGCCGTTCGCTGGCCATGAGGAGGTCGTAACGGAGCTGGTTGTCCAGCCACAGGCCGCTGAGGACTGATCCATGCCCGAGCCAGGACATGCCCCCCTGACTTGGGGCCTCCAGAAGGCCCGTGGCCAGGTGCAGCCCCTGCGTCTCGACCGCGGCTTCCATGGCCTCCAGCCGGGGTTGCAGGATGGGGGCGTAGCGGGGGTCCCGCACGGCCGAGATCCCGTAGGACTCGATGAAGGCCAGGATCACGTCCCGCCCCCCAAGACGGTTCAGGAATCCCGGACCGGGCCGGTAGCCCTCGGGGGCAGAGGCCATCTCCACTGCGAACCGCTCGCGCTCCACCAGCATCCGCGAGAGGTGGGTGGATTGCTCCTGCACCAGACGGGTGGCCGGAAGGGCGAAGGCCACTCCCGTCGGATGGACCCAGCGAAGGGGGATGAGCAGTACAGACACCGCCAGGAGGGCTGCTCCCGGGAGCCACCACCGGGATCGCCGGTCCGCTGGCTGGGGTGGCGGGGCCAACCTCGGCAGTACCCGGGCGAGGAGCAGCGTCACACCCAGGCCCGCAGCTCCCAGCGCCGAGAGAATCACCACGCCCCAGCCCTGGCCGAGGTTTCCGTCCAGCAGATTTGCCACGGCGGAGACCAGCTGGAGGTCCAGGTAGAGATTCAGGGGGCGGGCGAGGCTCATGCGCGCCGCCGTGTCCGCCAGCAGGAGCAAGAAGAGCACCACCACCGAAGCCCCGGCCACTCCGGCTGCCCATCCTGTCCACCGGCGCCGTGGCACGAGCAGGAAGAGACCCGCCACGATCCCCGCCTCCAGGGCGAACAGGTGGGGACCCGGAAAGCCGTGCAGGATCCACGAGGGAAGAAGGAGGAGACAATTCAGGACGAGGAGGGTAGAGCCTCCCCGAATCCACGAATTGTCCAACCCGGAGCGTTCTCTGGTCACCGTCTCATCTCTTCGTCGCCTGATGGCGTTCGTCCTCACAATGGGGACCGCTGCCGCCTGCACCCGTGACATGCCCCCGGGCGCCACCGCGGCGGCCGAGGCCGTATGGGAACAGGTGATCCTCGAGGCGCGTGCGAGGTCGAAGGAACCCTACCAGGCCCCCGACACCACCCCTTCCCGGCCGGTCGCTGACCTCTCCTATGGTCAGATGAGGGGGATAAGGTTCCATTCCGAGGCGGCGGTGTGGCGCGAGGCCGGTCCGTTCCGGCTCCAGTTCTTTCATCCCGGAGGAGGCTTCCGGACCCCCGTCCGATTTCACCTGGTGGAGGCCGATTCGATCCGCACGCTTCCCTTCCAGGCGGACCTCTTCCACTACGGCGACGAGGTGGAAGGCCTCGACCTCGCTCTTCCCCCCGAGGCTGGATTCGCGGGTTTCCGCGTCCTGCACCGGATGAATGCACCGGACCGGTGGGACGAGGTCGTCTCCTTTCTCGGGGCTTCGTACTTCCGGCTGCTGGGACCGCACCAGGTCTACGGTCTCTCCTCCCGGGGGCTCGCTGTGAAGGTGGCTGATCCCCGCGGCGAGGAGTTCCCCGACTTCGTCGACTTCTGGGTGCTTCGCCCGGGGCCGAACGATGCCAGCCTGACGTTCTTCGGGCTCCTGGACGGCCCCTCGGTGGTGGGCGCGTACAGCTTTCAGCTCCACCCTGGAGCGGGGTGGGGCGGGGTGGAGGAGGGGTCCGGCTCCCCGGAATCTCGTGAAGTGGCCGACGGGACGGTCCGCCCCACGGTCATGGAGGTCGAGGTTCGACTGTTCGCCAGGGAGGATGTGCGGAAGCTGGGGGTCGCGGCGCTCACCAGCATGTATCTCCACGGGACCTTCCGAACGGGCGGGAACGATGACTTCCGGCCCCGGGTGCATGACTCGGAGGGCCTTCTCATGCACACCTCAAGGGAAGAGTGGATCTGGCGCCCTCTGACCAACGGGCGGGATCTGCGGGTCACCTCCCTCCGGGACGTGGAGCCCCGCGGCTTCGGGCTGGTCCAGCGGGAGAGGGGCTTCGAGTCCTACCTGGACCTGGAAGCCCAGTACCACCGTCGTCCGAGCCAGTGGGTCTCGGTAGAAGCCGGAGACTGGCGAGGGGGTGGGGTGGAGCTGGTGGAGTTCCCCACCGCGTCCGAGTTCAATGACAACATCGTGGCCTACTGGTCGCCGGACGGCGCCATGCAGGCTGGCGAGGAGCGGCGGTTCCGCTACCGGCTGGTGACCTTCGATTCCCGGCTCCAGGGCGGGCAGCTTGCCGGAGGACCGCTGGAAGGGCAGTCCCTGGCCCAGGTGGCGCGGACCCGCATCGGCTGGGACGGGCTTCCAGGGCAGGCGGAGCCGCCCCCCCGGGACCGCCGCCGGGTCGTTGTGGACTTCGTCGGCGGACCGTTGGCCGGGCTGGCTCCAGGGGATTCGGTGGAGGCTGTGGCTACCACTTCTGCAGGGAGCGTCTCGGAGCTGCTGGTCCTCCCTCTGCCGAGCGGGGGGCGCCGCGCCACCTTCGCGCTGACGCCGGAGCCGGACCGCCCCGCGGACCTGCGCTTGTTCCTCAGGCGGGGTGGTCGCGTCCTCTCGGAGACATGGAGCTACCTGTGGGAGTCGGTGGATGCACCCTGACGCGTATCGTATCCGGCTCCCGGCCCTGAGGGCTCGCCGCACGGCGTTCGCGGGCCTCGTGGCCGTCACCGCCGGCGCCGGTGTCTGGATGATGGTGCGGATCGTGGGGGCTGGAGGCTTCACTCCCCTGGAATTCGCCATCCTGGCCCTCTTCGCACCCACCTTCACCTGGATCGTCATTCCGTTCTGGACCGCGGTGACCGGGTTCGGCTTGCGGGTCGCAGGGCTCGATCCCCTGACGCTCCGCCGCCACCGGGGCGGACCGCGCCCGCTCACCCGGAGGCGGGTCCGGCCGTTGGCGCCCGGGGCTTGGGAGCCGGGTTCGAGTACGTCCGAGTCGACGACGGCTCTGCTCGTTCCGGTGTACAACGAGGATCCCGGGATGCTGGAAGCCCGGCTGTCCGCCATGGCCCGTTCGCTGGAGTCGAGTTCGGCAGCAGACCGGTTCGACATCCACATCCTCAGCGACACCAACCGCACGGATGTGGCCCGAGGGGAAGAGGCGGCCTGGGCGCGGCTCCAGGGAACCCACCCCGGGGTGACCTTCTGCTATCGGCGCCGGACGGAGAATCGGGGTCGGAAGGCCGGGAACATCTCCGAGTTCGTGGATCGGCGCGGATCGGACTACCCCTTCATGGTCGTTCTCGACGCTGACAGCCTCATGTCCGCCGAGACCCTCCTCCACCTTGTACGTCGGATGGAGGCCCACCCCAGGGCGGCGTTGATCCAGACCCTCCCCCTTCCGGTTCGGCAGGAGACCCTTATGGGGCGGATCCTCCAGTTCGCCGCGTGGGTGTACGCGCCCATCCTGGCGACCGGTCAGGCCTTTTGGCAGGGAGACGCCGCCAACTACTGGGGTCACAACGCCATCATCCGGGTGAAGCCGTTCGCCGACCACGCCCGACTTCCGGTCCTGCCGGGCCGCGAGCCGTGGGGAGGAGAGATCCTCAGCCACGATTTCGTGGAGGCCGCGCTACTTCGAAGGGCCGGCTGGGAGGTCCTCCTCGACGCCGCCGCACCCGGCAGCTTCGAGGAGCTTCCCGGGAACCTGGTGGACTACGCCCGCCGGGACCGGCGCTGGGCCCAGGGGAGCATCCAGCACCTCAGGCTCCTCGGTTGGCCTGGCCTGCACCTCCTGAACCGGCTCCACTTCCTGCTGGGGGCCATGGGGTACGTGTCCTCGTTCCTGTGGCTCCTGATCCTGTTGGCCGGTACGGTGTACGTCTTCCTCCCCGGCGCCCGGGGGGCACCTGTTCAGCTGAGGGTCCCGCTCCCACCAGAGGGGTTGTCCCTCCTCGCGGTCACGGCCGCCATCCTCTTCGTACCCAAGGTCCTGGGGTTGACCGAGGCCCTGGCCCGGCCCGGGCGCTTTGGGGGCCGGATCCGTCTCCTGGTGAGCGCCTTTCTCGAGACCGTGTTCTCGGTGCTCCTGGCGCCGGTCATGATGGTATACCACTCGCGCTTCGTTGCCGACATCGTTCGGGGCCGCTCGGTGGGGTGGGGGACCCAGGTCCGGGACGGCGTCACCCTGCCGTGGGCGTCGGTGACGCGGGCAACGGCGCTGCCCACCCTTCTCGGGGCGGTCTGGGCCGGCGCGACCCTCTGGGTGAGCCCGGCGTTCCTCCTCTGGATGAGCCCCATCTTCGCCGGTCTGCTCCTGGCTCCCCTTCTGCTGCGGTGGACCAGCAGTCCCTCCGCGGGGGGCGCGCTACGGCGCTGGGGCCTCTTGCTGGCGCCGTGCGAGATCCGGCCGGCCCCGGTCCTGTCCTCCCTGGCCCGCTCCACCCATCACGACTTCAGCCCCGTTGGCACCATCTCCGAACTGCAGAGCCATGGGGACCTCGACGCCGACACCGGGGTTCCTGAGCGACTCGCCCACTCTGACGAGGGGGCGTCCCAATCGAGAGGTGAGCACATGTACAATGCAGAACGCGGACTCTTCGATCTCCGGCGCGGTCGTCCGCTGTTGGTCACGGACGAGACGGCCCGTCCGGGGGGCGCCCATGCCCTCGTGGCCTCCGTGGAGGGGCTGGCCGAGGCGCGCCTCCGGCTGCTGGAGGAGATGGCCGACGCGGCTCCCCGCCTGGTGATCACCCGACACCGCGCCGCCGCGATGGGGCTCGCCGCGGCCCAGGCGGATGGCGCCGGGGAGGAGATGGACATCTCGCTAGCCCCGTGGCGTTCGCACACCGTCACGCTCTGTCTGGACCGGGACATCGGCATGGCCACGGTTCTTCAGCTCAGCGCGGGGCGGACCGGGCCCTGGGCGGGCTCACCTCCGTCCCTCTGCCGGCAGCTGGACGCGGAGGCCGCAGGTCTGGAGCTGGCTCATCTGGGCCAGCTCCTGCCGGCGCTGGTTTCGGTGCCGGTTTCGAAACCGATTTCGCCCGCGCTCCGGGAGGCGTTGGGACGCCGAGAGATCCTCACCGTGGAGGCGTCGGAGATCCGGGACTTCATTCGCGCCTCGAAGTCCGAGGTGGTGCGAGTCAGCGATGCGCCCGTCCCCCTTTCCGAGGCCGAGGACTCCCGATTCGTCCTCTTCCGCGAAGCCTGCGGGTTGGGGGAGCACGTAGCCATCCTGGTGGGCTCCGAGGAGGACTGGCCCGACCCCTTGCCGGTCCGCTTCCATTCCGCGTGTCTCACCGGCGACCTCTTCGGGAGCCTGCGCTGTGACTGCGGGGAGCAGCTCCGTATGAGCATGGAGTATTTCGCCTCCCGGGGCGGAGGTGTGCTCCTCTACCTCGCGCAAGAGGGTCGGGGCATCGGTCTCGGCAACAAATTCCGCGCCTACACGCTCCAGGAGACCGGCCTCGATACCATCGATGCCGACTCCACGCTGGGCTTCGGGGCGGACGAGCGGCGGTACGATGTGGCGGTTCGAATCCTCCACCACCTGGGTATCGGCCGGATCGAGCTACTGACCAATAATCCGGAGAAGGTGGACGCCGCGCGCGCCGCAGGCGTGGAAGTCGTGAGTCGCAGGCCCCTTCACGGACAGCTCAACCGCCACAACCTCCCCTACGTGCGGGCCAAGGTGGACCGCGCAGGCCACTGGCTGCACGGCATGCTCCGGCAGGGCGTCGCCGGGGACTGATTCGGATTCATCCGAAGACCGTTCTTGATGCCTCCTGGACGAGTTCTCACCATGCCGGCTGGACAGCGCCTCCTCCTCATCCCCCTGACGTCGGCGCTGGCCTCAGGGCTCGGCTCGCGGGCGGGGGCTCAGGAGATTCCGCGGGACGAGTACCTTCGGCACATCCCGGTGGGACTGCCCCGGTTGGCCCAGCAAGGCCCTGCATCGGCCGACCTGACGCTCTAGGGAGACCCCGAAGATCCCGGCTACCGAGACGTAGCCCCTCGTAGCGGGATCGACGACGGTCGCCACGCGACCCTCATCGCGTTGGCGGTCCGCTTCGCCGAGGCCGCGGCGGACTTCCGGTTCGCCCTGGAGGCCGGGACCTACACCACCTGGCGGAACCGGGAGCAGCGCACCGCATGAACGGTGGCGCTGGAGCGGGGGGAGAACCCCCTGGACCTGGAGGCGTTGGCTACGCTGGCCTTCTAGGCACGGGCGGGTGCCGCCCGGGGCGGAGCCACCTGGGCTGGAGCAGTGTCGGAGACCCTCACCCCGCTGTGGTGCTCGCTTCCTCGTCGAACGACTCGCCGCAGACGGTTCCGGTGGTCCGGGTGTAGGACGAGCCGTCGGGCCTCGTCCACCCCTCGAGGACCATGTTGACCACGCAGAGGGCCGAGGTATCGCCTGTGCTGATCCGGATGCCCCCCTTGATCGATCCCTCCAGCTCGGCCTCCATGCCGTCGGAGGTCTCGTAGAGGACGGTCTCCACGGAGGGGGCGCCGTTCCGGACGGGGCCGTCGGGGGCCTCCGCGGCGCAGGCCTGCCAGCCGTTCACCAGCGTCAGGCGAATCCAGCCGGCATCGGTCTCGTCGTTCACCACGCCCTTGATCTCGATCCCCAGGCTGAGGGTACCTCCACCTGGGCAATCGACGACGGCCTCGCTCCGCTCATTGTACTGGACCGGGCTCCGGGCCACTGGGGGCGCGTCGAGGAACCCGGATGCGCGGGCCGCGGCGCCCGTCCCGAGGCTGACCTCCCGGGCATCCAGGATGCTCTGGTAGATGTCCAGCCCCAGGAGGCGGATCTCCGCTTCGCTGAGCGGGAACTCCCCATCCTCCAGAGCGGTGGGATCGTCGATGCAGGCCGCGGCTGAGAGGCTCACCATGAGGAGGGCCAGATTGCGGAGTCGCTTGCTCACGAGAGGGACGGGTATTGGGAGTGAAACCTGGACCCCCGGTGGGGGGTGGAGGCGATGCGGAATCTGAAGTAATTTGTGCCACCGCGCCAAGGGGCTCCGGGTCTGGACCCGTGACGCCGCACCCGCAATCCCCCTCTCCCACGCCACGCCGGCAGGAAGAAGCATGGTTCTTCGTCGCTCCCACTTCCCTCGGGACCCGGGGATGCTCGGCTGGATGGTGGGTCTTCTGATTCTCGGGAGCGTCCCGGTCTCCGCCCAGGACGGAATCGGGTTCCGATTCGCGTTCGGGTGGCAGGATATGGCCGGCGACATGGCCGACGTTTTCGACGGCGCGGTGGACGCCGAGGCGTCGATCTTCTTCCCCGCGGGCCCGTTCCGACTGGGTGGAGGAGCCAACATGGTCTCCCTGGCCATGGACGAGCTGGACGCCACCTTCAGCCAGGTCCGTTTCCACCTCCTGGTGGGCTATCCTCTTCGCCTCTCCGGTCCCATCCGACCCTACGTGGAGGCCCGGTACACCTTCCGACGCCTTCGGCCCGAGGACGATCGGTACTTCGGGGGAGAGGACGAGGTGCTCCGGGATTTCGTGGCCTCGGGCAGCGGGGTGGAAGGCGTGCTGGGAGCCGAGATCGTCGTCCATCCTCGCCTGGCTCTGGACCTGTCGACGGCGGTGAGTCCCTTCTCGGTCTCGCCCGACCTGACCCGGGAAGGCCTGGGACCCTACGACTCCGGTATCTCGTGGCGTGTGCACGCCGGGATCAGCTGGTACCCCATGAACGGACGCAGGTGATCGCCGTGAATCTCCATGCCGGCTCCCGGACGACGTGCGTCGCGGTGCGCCCGAGCGCGTCCCGGTCCCTGGCCCTGCTCCTGGGGGGACTTCTGCTGGGGCCCGTCCTGGGTTCGCCCGCCGCCCTTACCGCGCAGGAACGTCAGTCCGAGCCCGATTCGGCCGCCGTGGCCCAATCCGGGCAACCGGGGGACGTGCGAGCCGCCGCCCTTCTGGCGGTGGACGGCGCCGGCGAGCCGGGAGCGTCCGTCGCCGAGTACGCGGCCCGCCCCGGTCCCTTGGCACAGGAGGAATGGACGGATGCCTGGGGGCAGCCCAAGAACGCCGGACTCGCGGCCGCGGGTGCATTCCTCGCCAACTTCCTTCCGTGGGCCCTGAACGAGTTCATCCCCGGGCGGGCCGACCTGAAGATCAGCCAGCTCAGCCCGCGGAGCTGGTGGAGGAACCTCGAGACCGGATGGCAGTGGGACGACAACGCGGTCTCGGTGAACTTCTTCGCCCACCCCTATCAGGGGTCTCTCTACTACAACGCCGCCCGCTCCAACGGCTACGGGTACTGGACGGGCCTCGCGGTGGCGGCCGCGGGTAGCTTCCACTGGGAGTGCTGCGGAGAGACCCACTACATGTCGGTGAACGACTGGGTGAACACCTCGTTCGGCGGCGCGGCGGTGGGGGAGGTGCTCTACCGCCTTTCCTCCATGGTGCTGGACAACCAGGCCACCGGGAAGGAGCGGTTGGGTCGCGAGGCCGCCGCCTTCGTTCTGGCGCCCACCCGGGGTTTCACACGCATGGTGTCCGGGAACACTCGCCGCGTGTACGAGAACCCGTCCAATCCGCGAGACCGGGTCCCGGAGCAGGTGCAGACCATGGTCACGGTGGGGATTCGGGGAGCCGAGTCGACCCGGAGCGCGCGCGGGGGGGAGCTGGACGAGGCCTTCGATCCCCACGGCTTCCTGGAGGTGGACGTGACCTCGGGGCGCCTGGCTTCGCTGGACCGCCAGAAGCCCTTCGACTACTTCACCGTCAGCTCACAGATCAACCTGATCAAGGGTCGGGCCATCGGCGAGCTGCGGATCCACGGAAGTCTCTGGCACAGGACGCTCTCCGAGTCGGAGAACACCACCTCGAAGCTCCTCCTCATGCAGGATTTCGACTACGAGGACAACCCGGCCTTCGAGCGCGGCGGCCAGGCGTTCAGCCTCCTCCACCACCAGGAGCGGCGTTTCTCGCCCGACAACGTCCTCACCTGGGGCGTGGGTGGGGGGTGGACGTTGCTGGGCGGCGTCCGTTCGGAGCTGGGACTCCTCTCGGAGGTCGAGGGGATTCGCGAGCGGTACCGGGAGTACGATTTCGGCACCGGTCCCAACGCCTACCTCCAATCGAGCTGGGATCGCAACGGGACGACAGCGGTGAGGGGGAGCTACCGAGCCGAGTTCCTCAAGACCCTCAACGGGTCGTCCGGGGAAGGATTCGGGTCGAGCCACCTGGTGCAGACCCTCGAGCTCCGGGGCGTGGTTCCGAACCTGGTGCGGGGCGTCGGGATCGGAGCCGACTACCGCTTCTCGTATCGTCGCAGCGACTTCGACTTCGTGGACATCGGACTCGTGACGCAGCGCGCCCACCAGTGGAAGTTCTTCCTGACCGTGAACCCCTTCGTCAATCGGTCCTGACCTCCATCGCATGATCGGACTCCAGCCCATGTGCGGCGCCCGCGGGGCGGCCCTCGCCACGATGCTCGTGCTCGTGGTCGGATCACCCATGGTCGCGGCGGCCCAGGAGATCCCCAGGGAGGAGTACCTCCGGCACCTGCCCCTCGGGCTCCCGCGGCTGGTGCAGCAGAACCCGGCTTCCGCCGACCTCGCGCTGTGGGGGGATCCGGACGACCCCGCCTACCGGGACGTGGCCCCGAGGGACGGGATCGACGACGGCCGCCACGCGAACCTCCTGCGGTTGGCCGTGCGGTTCGCCCCGTTCCTGGTGCAGAACACCGGAGACTTCCCGACGGATTTCCGAGTCTATATGGAGAACCGGGACAGCTTTCCGTTGGTAGTGGACACCTGGGAGACCTCCGGGGAGGAGGGGGTGTTCCGCGGGACTCGCGAGGTCAATTTCTCGGCCCTCGGGGGCGCTGCATGCGACGCACCCCCGGATGGGTCCGCGTTCCAACGGGCGCCGCTGTCTACCTCCGACTCCGCGCTGGAGGACTGCAAGCTCCTGGAGCTCATGGACCGGTTCACGCCAGGGTCCGGGAGCAGCCTGTCCCGGGACGAGACGCTGATCCGAGGAGAGCCTGCCCTGTTCGACGTCCTGTACTTCAACTTCCCCGGGGACGGTCCCGGAAGCTGGAAGGCGTCGTACCGCCCGGAATACGAGGCCACGCCCGAAGAGCGGCGGGCTTCGTTTCCCCATTCGTTCGTGCATCCCTTCCTGGTGGAGGTCGCGGGTGACCCGGGGTACGAGCTCGTCCTCCAGTACTGGTTCTTCTATCCGTCCAACGACAGTGGAATGGACCACGAGGGGGACTGGGAGCACATGAACGTGGTGGTCTCGCCCCGCAGCATGGTGGAGGGCGCCCTCACCGCGGAGACGGTGCGGCGGATCCTGGACGGGGAGATCCCGCCCACCGACGAAGCGCCCGATCCGCTGGTCATCAAGCGGGTGGACTACTACTTCCACCGCTTCGTCATGCCCTTGGACTTCTCCAGTCCCAACGTATACCTGCCCCGAGACGAATGGGAGCGGGAGGTCCGGGCCCGCCCGCAGGAGCGCTTCCGGGAGCACGAGGCCTGGGAGGCGGCACGGTACATGGCGTACGAGGACGACCTGGAGCGGGTCATCAACACCCATCCGTTCGGCTACATCGGCGCCGACAACAAGGGCATCAACCAGGCGCTGGAGATGCCGGGGCCCAGCAACCGGGATCCACACGGCACCTATCCCTTCCCCGGTCGATACAGCGACGTCGGCCCCGGTGGGAGCACCGACCAGGTTCCCTCGTACGTGGACTCTCGGGAGTTCCTGCGTGACTTGCGGGCGGGGTGGGAGGGCCTGGGCCCGGACTTCCGGGGAGAGGAGGTACTGGGCCTCGCCGATCCGGATCGGCTAACGCTGCTTCCCGACTGGGAGCGGTTGGTGGACCTGGTGCGGACGGAGCCGGAGGTGCGGTGGCGGTGGGGCTGGATGGTCCTCCCGCTCCGGTGGGGATTTCCCGCCACCCGGTCCCCCTTCTCGGGAATCCTCGAGAACTTCGACACGGGAAACGTGGCTCCCCAGGGTCCGGCCTACAACGCCGGATGGAACGTCACCGGCGCCTCCTCCGGGTTCGAGCTGTACGAGCCCCACACCATCCCCAGCGTCTTTCCCCTGGCCCTCCAGGACAACTTCCGGAACGATCTCGGCTTTTTGAACCTCACCATTCCGACGCTCTTCAATCTGCCGCCGCTGGACTTCCTGAGCCGCATCGCGGCCTACCCATTCCGGCTGGCTCTGGAGCGCCGGGATCCGGTCTACTATCCGAAGGACGGGGTGCCCTTCCGGTTCGTGGGGGTCTCGTCGGGGGTGTCGGTGCAGACCTTCGCCGACGACTTCAACGCCCTCGCCCTGAATCCGCGTCAGTACGAGCAGTTCGTGGCGTCCTTCCTGGCGCACTACATCGTCTTCGCGGACGAGAACACGGAGGTGTCGGGCGGCGCGGACTTCATGGACACCGCCGTGGGGACCTTCTTCCAGGTGCCGTTCTACGTGGGGGGAAAGTTTACCAGCGAGAACACCGTGCGGAACACCCGGACCGCGTTCGGCACGCGCATCGAGTTCAACAACATGCCGGACTATACCTACCGAGCCGAGTTGAACTACTGGGAGTACGCAGGGAGCGTCCGGTACAGCCTGAACGACTCGCGTGTCCAACCCTTCCTCAAAGGGGGGTATGGGTGGGCGTGGTACCGTCTGGAGGACGTCCAGTCCGGCGGACTGCCCTTCCAGACGCCGGAATCGAAGTGGATGGGGCCCGGCAGCGTGTGGCCCAACGTCTGGCACTACGGGTTGGGGATCGAGCTGATCCCCTCCAAGCGGGTGGGGGAGCTCCCGGGAGGGCTGGACCTGGCCTTCCGCCTGGAATTCTCCCGGTATTCCCAGGAGCTGGGACTCGATCTCGGCCAGATCCCCCTGGGCGAGTTGGAGGTCCTCTTCCCCACCCTCGCCGACGTGCCCGGTTCGGAGCGCGTGCACCGGAACGACTTCCTCCTGGGAATCACTCTGAGCTTCTGAGATGTCCCCCCAGTGCCGTGTTGGGACATAGATTGGAAGTACGGCTCGAGGTCGCCACGACTGGGGGGCGGTGCCCCGCCGGAGCGCGGCGTCCGACGTTTCTCGACTCGTGCAGGATTCCATTACCCCAAGAGGCACATCTATGCGCTCGGTTCGCTCGACCCTTCTCATGATGCTCACCGCCCTCCTGCTGCCCTCGGGGGCTGCGGCCCAGACCCAGTTCCGCGGCGTGGAGGCCTCCGTCGGGTACGCGGGCTGGACCGGTGACAACGTCGGCAGCCTCGAGCCAGGGGTCCGGACCCGGCTCACTCTGTTCGGTCAGGCCAGCCGGGGGCTCGGCGTGGGCCTGACGGGCGTCTGGGGCCAGGTGCCACTGGAGGGGATGGATGACAACGCCAACGAATGGGGCCTTGGAGTGACCCTCCGGCAGGCGATGGGCGATCGGGATCGGACCCACGTCTTCGTGGAAGGTTATGTGGGGTGGTCCCGAGTCGGAGTCGACCTGGGAGACGACTCGCCGGACCTGAGCGAAGACGGGCTCGCGGTGGGCCCCGGGGTCGGCGTCGAGTTCCCTCTGGGACCCCGGGCCGTGCTCGTGCTGAGCGGCGACTTCCACTACCACTCGTACGACCAGATCCGCTTCGGGTCCGGCATGGGGGTGGAGTCCGACGACGCCGGCTGGCGGTACGGCGGACAGCTGGGCTTCCACCTGAGCCTCGGATCCTGACACCGCACCGCCGGGTCCCGCCTTCCAACTGTAAGGGGACCCGGCCGGCGGGGTCGCGCTCGCTCTTGGTGGCGGCTCTCCGGCTCGCCGAACAGGGAGGGCGCCGCTCCTGCCGAGGGGGCGCCTGAGCTCGCCGGAGTAGGGGCTACGGATTGATCCAGTAGCTCAGCTTCACCATGAAGATGTCGTCGGCCTGCCGGTGGAAGAGTCCGTCCAGGTTCTGCCGGAGCTGGAAGCTCCCGTCGTACGGCAGGTACTGATCACGCCCCTGGGCCCACACGAGGAAGAGGGTCGAGCCGGGGCGATACTCCCAACGCAGCACGGCGTTGGACCGGAACTGCTTGAAGTTGAAATCCGGTCTCCCGAAGCTGTCCACGATCCCGTCTCCGTCCACGTCCCCGTGGACCTCCACGTCGGTGACGGTGGTGGGCACCGCCGCCATCCGCTGGTCGTAGGTGGACGCCCCGGGGTCCGCCATCCGCTTGAAGTCGGAGTACTCCGCGGCGCTCACGAAGGGCTGGGCATAGAGCTGCAGCGAGAGGGTGGGGGTGAAGGCGTAGTCGAGGCGCCCGGTGATGCCCACCGTGGTCTGATTCATGTGACCGAACAGGTAGGTGGGATCCTCGTTCCCGAAGCG
Organism: Gemmatimonadota bacterium; assembly: GCA_039586075.1. Lineage (GTDB taxonomy): Bacteria > Gemmatimonadota > Gemmatimonadetes > Longimicrobiales > Gaopeijiaceae > Gaopeijia. The sequence continues at coordinate 133,622 of JBDHLC010000011.1, forward strand.
GCCGACCCACTGGAGGTCGTTCACGTTGCGGCTCACGAAGGATCCCACGCTCAGGGTGGCCCGGCCGGAGGGCCGGAACCGCAGGCTCGGTGACACCCCCAGCGACCAGGAGCCGCTCTCGGTGGCCCGGCTCCAGTGTCCGTTCAAGCTCAACCCCAGCGGCTTCCGGTAGTCCGACGAGAACCCGCCCCACCCGTTCCAGCGGGGCTCCTTCCGGACCGCGGGCCCCCCTCGCAGGAGGCCGGTGGTGACCCCGTCGCCGAAGTCGTAGTTCAAGCCGGCGTGCACGTTCCAGAAGTTCGTGAGCTGCGCGCTCCCGTTGACGTTGCCGCCATACCCGAAGGACTCCCCCCCGTAGCTCCACCCGCGCCAGCCGTTGGCGTTCAGGCGCCACCGTCGGAAGATCCCCATGGGACTGTTCACTGCGTAGCCGGCGTACAGCACGCCCACGCTGGAGTCGGTCTCTCGAAGGTAGCCGGCGTCGTTCACGTCGAACCCCGGGGATCGGGTCTGCGCCAGCACGCCCATCCGCCAGCGGCCGCCGGAGATCTTGCTCAGCGCGAAGGACCCCATGACCCCTCCCAGCGACGTGCGGGCTGGGTCGAACTCCACGTGATCCGCGTCGGGCCGCTGGAGGTAGCGGGCCGAGGAGAGCTGCGCCGATGCGATAGCCGCCTCCGAGCCTCGAATGTGCGACCCCAGCAGGTAGCCGGAGAGCTGCCAGTTGTCGTCCCCGAACCGGTGCCGGACGTCCACGCCTCCGGTGTACGCTCCGCTACGGAGCCCCAGGGCGTCCGCCGTCTCCTTGTCCCGGTTCACCGAGGTGGAGATGACGCCCACCGCCGTGCGTCCATCTCGAAAGTCCCGAGCCACGCGGACCACCGCGTAGTTGGTGAACGGCTCCACGGCCTCGTCCAGGCGGGTCCCCGTGCCCGTGATCACGTCGGCGGACTCTTCGGAGGTGACCGCGTTCAGCAGGCCGATGGACCATCCACCCGCCGTCTTTCCCGAGAGCTTCCACGCTCCCAGGATCGTGGTCTGGTCGTCCGAGTCCGCCCATCCGCCCTGCGTGGCCGGTGAGCCCTGGGGTGCGCGGCCGATGCGCCGGGAGTAGAAGAGGGACTCCACGGCGTCGTCGCCGTCCCCCAGCGCGATGCCGAAGTTGAAGAAGGAAGAGCCCTCGACGAAGAAGGGCCGGCGTTCCGGCAGAAAGGTCTCGAAAGCCGAAAGGTTCACCTGCGCGGGGTCCGCCTCCACCTGTCCGAAGTCCGGATTGATGGTGACGTTCAGGGTCAGGTCCCCCGTGACTCCGTACTTCACGTCCGCTCCCGCCGTGCCCGACCAGGCGTTGGCCTGATAGAAGGGGTTGGCGGGGTTGCCTTCCTCTCGGGCCAGACGCCCCAGGGTGTAGGGGGTGATCTCCATCCGGGCCGGAGTCTGCACGTTCGACAGACCCACCAGCTCACCCATGCGGGAGACGATAGCGGCGTCTTCCCGGGAGGTGGGAGCCCAGACCACCGTCTCCTGGCTCCGGGCGATCCTCCGCATGAAGTTGATCCCCCAGGTTTGCTCCGCCCCCTCGCGGAATCGCAGCTGCGAGTATGGAATGCGGAACTCCGCGGTCCATCCCTCGGCATCCTGGGAGGTGGCCACGTCCCATACCGCGTCCCACCCCCGGTCCTCCTGGGTGTCGTCGAACCGATAGATGTCCGTCTTGACGCCCTTGGGGTTCACCTGGAAATGGAAGGCGGTGCGGCGGTCGAAGTAGGAGTCGATGACCACCGCCACCTCGTCGGAGTACGATTCCTGATCCCGTCGGGTCAGCTGACCCACGATGGAGTCGGGCGACGTGTCCCAGGAGCGGATGGCCACGTAGAGCGCGTCGTCCCCGTAGAGCACGCGTGCCTCGGTTCGTTGGGAGGCGGGTGCTCCGGGGGCGGGCTCGTACTGCGTGAACCCCGTGGCGGGGGCCGCGCGGCGCCAGACCGCTTCGGCCAGGCGGCCGTCCAGGGAGGGCGTCTCCTCGCCGGCGGGAGTCGCCTCGAGAACGGGCCGGGCCCGGTTCCAGAGGGAGGGGTCGTCCGATCCCTTCTCCGCTCGGTCCTGAGCGTCCACGCCCGCGGGGATCGCCAGACACCAGCACACGAGCGCACTACACCCCCAGGGGCTCCGCGTCGTCATCATCGTCGTCATCCGTCTTGCCGGGAGGGTGTTCGTCGACCCGTTGGACGGATCCGGGACCGGAACCGTTGCGGGCCATCCTCCCCTACGGCCCCCTGGAGGGTAGGTTTCAGACGGTCCGACGGCTCGGGACCCGACCCCTGGGGTCGAGCGCCCGGCCATGAATCCCAATGCTCCGACCTCGCGAATGCGTCGCTATCCACCTCCTCCCCGCGCCACCCTGAGCGTCTACAAGGCCCATGGGTTGGGAAACGACTACCTGGTTGTGGAGGAAGGCGGGGATTGGAGCCTCACGGCGGAGGCGGTCCGGCGGGTGTGCCACCGGACCCGGGGCGTTGGTGCGGACGGGATCGTCTGGGTGGCTTCCGGTGGGCCCCCGTTCCTACTCCGGATGTTCAACCCGGATGGTTCGGAGTTCGAGCGCAGTGGGAATGGTCTGCGGGTGGCGGCCTCCTGGCTGCACCGGGCCGGCCGAGTCGCAGGCGACCGCTTCCCAGTGGACGTGGGAGGCGATCGGGTCCAGATGCAGGTCCTCGAAGCCGACGGCGGCCACTACGACGTCGAGGTGGAGATGGGGCGGTGCACCGCGAGCGAGGAGGAGGTCCTCGGCCTGGAGGGGGCCGGTGAAATACGGCTGGTTCGTGTGTCGGTGGGGAATCCACACGCCGTGGTCTGGGGAGGCCCCGATCCGTGGAGCGCGGTACCCACACTGGACGACCTGGAACGCATCGGGCCCCGCCTGACCGGGCACCCGGCGTTCCCCGGCGGCACCAACGTCCAGCTCGCCCGGGTAGAGGGACCATCCAGGATCTCGGCCCTGGTGTGGGAGCGGGGTGTGGGCCGGACCAGCGCTTCGGGGACCAGCGCCTGCGCGGTGGCGGCGTCTGCCGTTGCCACGGGTCGGGTTTCTCCGGGAGAGGTGGAGGTGGCCATGGAGGGGGGGGATCTCACGGTCCGGGTGGCCCCATCCCTGGAGGTGCGGCTCCGGGGCCCGGTGGACGCGGTACTGGCCGGAAGGTTGGAGCGCGGCGTGCCTTCTACGGCCTGAGGCGTCCCAGGCGGTATGGGGCGCCCGGGAACCTCCCGGCCGGGAGTCGGCGCGCCGCCGGCTCTAGGTGCGGACCCTGGATAGCAGGACCAGCCCCGTGATGAGGAAGATGCCGTTGGGGGTCCAGGCTGCCCACTCCACAGGGATGGCGCCGCTCTCCCCCATCCCGCCGAATACCTTCAGCAGGAGGAGGTAGAGGATCGTGGATCCCAGCGACACCCCGATCCCGAAGGCCGCACCTCCGCGCTTCGAGCTGGTGGCCAGGGGAGCCCCGAAGAGGATGATCACCACGGTGGCCACGGGGATGGCGAAGCGCCGATGCAGCTCCAGGAGAAGCTGGTGGGTATCCCCCCCCGCCCGTTCGGCGACCCGCGCCCGCCGCAGGATCTCGAGACGGGTCATCTCCTCCGGGTCGCGGGCGACCTGGATCAGGTCCTCCGGCGTCTCCGTGAGTCCCTCCAGCGCCATGCGCTCGAAGGTGATGGCCGTCTCCTCACCCGCCGCCGGAATGTGGCGATAGGTCCCCTCCCGCAGCATCCAGTGCCCGTCTTCCCACATGGCCATCTCGGCATCGATGTGGATCTGCCCACCCGACTCTTCCTGCTTGTTCAGGGTCAAGCGGAGCATGCGCTGGTCCGTCAGGGTCAGGCGGCTCACCGCGAGGGTGTACCCGTTCTCCGCCTGGAAGGCGAAATCCGACTTGAACTCCCGGTTGATGCGTCGCTGGTCCAGGATGTCCGCCGCGACCCGGTTGGCGCGGGGGACCAGGTCCGCCAGGCCAAGCCCGATGACCGTGACGAGGCCGCCGAGGAGGAAGACGGGCATGAAGAGCCGGTGGAACGACACGCCCCCCGCCTTGGCGGCCACCACCTCGCGGTGCGTGGTCATCCCATACACGGTGAAGACCCCGGCGATGAGACCCGCGATGGGGAACGACCAGGTGAAGAACTGGGGAAAGCGGAAAAGGAAGCCTTCGGCGATGGTGGCGAGACTGAGCTCGGCGTCCAGATAGTCGTCCAGCCGCTCGGTGAGCTCCCCGAGAATGAAGAGCGGAGGGGTCGCGAGTATGGACAGCAGGAACAGGCGCAGGAACGTGCCGGCCACCAGCCGATCGAGGAGGCGCATCAGCCCCGGCCCCCGCACCGGTTGTCGTTCGTCATGCCTCTCCCGGGCGCGGTTCGGACGCTTCGCTACGGCCACTTCCGAACCGGCTTGACCAGGCGGAGCGTATGCGGAAGAGGGCGTCGTCCAGTCCTCCGCTTCGCCCGGTGCTGGTTTCCCGCCCCATTCCCCGGAAGAGGACGAGCCCCATGCCCGTGAAGACGATATTGGTGATCCACATGGCGAGCCAGGGCGGTGCCAGCCCCCTCTCCGCCAGGTCCTCTCCGCCGATGAGCCCCATCCAGTAGACCGCGAAGATGCCGGTGGACGCCGCGATGACCAGGCCGAGGCCCCCGCGAGGGAACCGCGTGGCCAGCGGAGCTCCGATGAGGACGAAGACGAGGCAGGCGAAGGCCAGGGAATACTTCTTGTGGATCTCCACCTGGAGACCGCGAATGGCGCTCTGCGCCGCGTTGGCCCGGGAGTTTACGTTCCGGGCGTTGAACACGGCCTGCTGCGTGACGTGGTCGCGGCTGAGGTACGATCCGCGGCTGGACCCTCGGACGCGGGAAGCGGCTTCGGTACGCCGCTGCGCCGCTGCGTTGGTGGAGTCCACTCCGAGTCCCAGCACGGCAGTCAGCGTGGCGAGGGTCTCGCTCTTCCCCTCGGCCCGCACGTCGGCCAGCGTCTCCTTCCGGTCGGCCACGCGGTTGTCCAGCATGACCAGGGTGAGCTCCCTCTCTCCCCGGTCCGCGGCGGACAGGCGACGCTCCAGCTCGTTGCCCACACCCCGCATGGGGACGATCTGCTTGTCGAAGTAGACCTGCTGGAATCCGCCGGGTCGGTCCCCGTCCGTCTCCAGGACCACACCGTCGAAGAGCGTGAGGAACAGGTCCGTGCGGCTCTCGTTGAACGCCATGAAGCCGCTGTCCGCCCGGGTGGTGCGCCCGTACCCGGGCCGATTCTGGTCCATGATCACCACGTCTCTCATGGAGGCCGTGCTGTTGTCGATCCTGCTGGCCAGCAAGAAGTAGACGTCCCCCTCGTTTCCGGCCGTGATGCGGTTAACCACCTGTTCCTGGAGGACGAACGTCGGGCTCTTGCGGTTGATGTCCAGCATCAGGTTTCTTAGGCGATGGTTGGACTCCGGCAGGACCTGATCGTTGAAGTACAGCATGGCGGACGCCACCAGGGCCCCCATGAGGAGGAGGGGGCGCATGATCTTCAGTGGCGAGATGCCTCCGGCCCGCATGGCCGTGATCTCGTTGCTGGAGGCCATCTCGCTGAAGGCATAGAGGACCGCGACCAGCACCGCCATGGGAAGGGTGAGGGCCACCGTATGGGGGAGAGAAAGAACGAGGAACTCCGCCAGTACATCCCAGGGGAGACCCTTCCCGGCGAGCTTCTCCATCTCCCGGGCCACCGCATTCAGGAACAGGAGGCCCGTCAGCGCGGAGACCGCGAAGAGGAAGGGCCCCGAGTGGGCGCGGATGAGATGCCGGGTGAGGATATTCATGGTTCGCGAAGGGCCCTGCCCGGAGTCTCCCTGAAGAGCGTGTGGAAGCTAGACAAGGTAAGCGAAATCATGGCGGGTGTATCAAGCGTCGGATCTTCCCGAAAAGCGCAACCGGGTTCTACCCGGGGCCACGGTTCCCGGTCCCGGCGCTGAATCGGCTGACCCGTGGTCCACGCTCTCCTCTTGCTCCTGCTGGGTGGCTGGCTCACCGACGACCCGGGAGAGGAGACCGCCGGTAGAGAGCAACCGGCGCGGGACCGCGTGGTGGCCGGCGACACCCTGTACGTCACAGACCTGTCCCGTCCGCGGATGCTCCTGCCCAGCGGGGGCGCTGCGGGGCGGGGGGTGCAGGTCCAGCTCGGCCTCAAGCCGGTGGCAGTGGACATTCCCGATTCGGTCTTCCTCTCCGGGCTTCCCGACGTCACCCGCCGCTTTCCCTGGCTCGCTCCCCGGGTCCCGGTCCCCGAGCTTCGTGATCCCGCCGTGCCGGCGCCGTCCTTCACGCGTCTGGCCGTGGCGGACTTCCTGTCGGCCCGCGCCAGGGCCGGCGCCGCGGCTCCAGCCCCCCTGACCTTCCTGCCGCCCCGCCTGCCCGGGCCGGGGGAGCAAGTGGAGACTCCGGAGGCCCAGGCGCTTCCGGGGACCATGGGCCAGTACACCGACCTGGGGATTCGTGTCCAGACCCGGGCCGAGGTCGGAGGCGACTGGACGCGATTCCGTCCCTGTACCGACCAGTTCCAGGAGTCGTGCCAGCCTTCCCTGGTGCCTCAGCTGCAGCCGGACCTGAACTTCGCCGTGGAGGTGCAGGGGACGGTCCTCGATCGCATCACCGTGGACGTGGACTACGACCGGCTCCGGGAGTTCGGGGGGACCAACACCATCTCCCTGGTCTACGACGGGTCCGAGGACGACATCCTCCAGCGGGTGTCCGTGGGCGACGTCACCTTCCGCCTCCCGCGCTCGCGGTTCCTCACGGAAGGCGTGCCAGCCGGCAACTTCGGCTTCCAGCTGGAGGGGCAGCTGGGTCCCGTGGACTTCCAGTCCGTGTGGGCGGAGCAGCGAGGCGACGTGTCCTCCCGCGAGTTCCGGCTCACGGGCGTGGGGCAGGATCGACGCTTCGTCCAGTCCGATACCCTTGTGCTGGACGACTCGGACTACGCCCGGGGTCAGTTCTTCTTCCTCCTGAGTCCCGAGCTCATCACCGACTATCCCTACGTGGACGTGTTGGGATTGGACGCTGGAGCGGCTTCCGCCACCGTCGTGCCGGGGATCGAGCCGGTACAGCTCTACCGGTACGACAACAACCCCGCCGCTCGCCAACAGGTTGAGGGGTACATCCAGGCCGACGCCGTGGCCCAGCAGGGCGGTCAGCAGGTCACGGAGTCGGGCTGGTTCCGTTACCTGGTCCCGGGGCAGGACTACTTCCTGCACCCCAGCGGGTTGTGGGTCGCGCTTCGTACCCCTCTTGCCCGGGACGAGATGCTGGCGGCGACCTACGTGACCGCGGCGGGCGACACCGTGGGGGACTACAACCCGGAAGAGGTCTACAACCAGGGAGGGAGACCCCAGCTCCGTCTCCTGAAGGCCACCGACGCCAACCACCAACCCGGGCGGCCCACCTGGGATCTGGAGATGAGACAGATCTACCGGATCTCCACCTCTCCGGACGTGGAACAGGCGTCCGTTGGGGTGACCGTCTCCCTGGGTGAGCTGAGCGCCGGCCGGACCTTCAAGCGGAGCCCTTCCGGGCGTGACGTGACGTTCCTGCAGCTGTTCGGGCTCGACCAGGAGTCACCGTTGGACGAGGTGGACCCGGCGTTCGTATACAATCCGGGCGCCGAGCTCTTCCAGGACCCTCCCGCGGTCCCGGGGACCTTCCTGGTCTTTCCTTCGCTAAGGCCCTTCCTGGAGCCGGGGCCGGTGCCCGGGCTCGGGCTCTCGGCGCTGGACGCCCAGGCGCTCCTGGGCCAGGACGCCAACGAGCGAATCTATACCGCCGAGGATCCCTTCGATCGGCGGAACGGAGGGCTGTTCCGCCTGACAGTCCCCTTCCGGGTCCGTAGCGAGGGCGTCATCAGCACCTTCTCCCTGGGTGCGCTGGGGGTCCTGGAGGGAAGTGAGCGGATCTTCCTGGGAGAGAGGCTGCTGGTTCGTGGAGTCGACTACGAGATCGACTACGACGGGGGGATGGTCACGCTCAACGACCCCGACGGGCTGTTCGCCACCTCCCCGGACGCCGCGGTCCGCGCCACCTGGGAACAGCAGCAGATCTTCCGGACCGCGCCCACCTCGGTCTTTGCCGTGAACGCCCACTCCGGCACCCGGGAGCGGGGTGAGCTGGACCTGCTGGCCATCTATCAGTCCGAGAAGACGCTGGCGAATCGCCCCGTCCTCGGACTCGAGCCCGGTGCCGTCTTCCTGGCGGGCCTGTCCGGCGGGCTGGATCGGCCGGTGGGATGGCTCGACCGGGTCCTGGGCTCGGTGCCAGGGCTCCGGGTGGGAGAGGCTTCGTCCTTCTCACTGGACGGTGAGGTGGCCCTTTCCCTGCCCACGCCGAATACGCGGGGCGAGGTGTTCGTGGACGACTTCGACGCGTCCGACGCCCGGCCCCTGTCCCTGCTCTCCTCGGACTGGCTGCGCGGAAGCCCGGCCGAGAGCCGCACCGGGGCCGAGGCCGTGCTGCCGGGTGTCCTGGGTCCGGACGAGCAGGCGGGCTTGGCCTGGCAGCACAGCTGGATCGTGGAGAACGCGCAGGGAGACTCCGTCGATATCCACGAGGGCTATCTGTCCCGGGAGGAGATCGACCAGCAGATCCGTGTCGCCGGATCCCAGGTGCGGGAGGCCGGGCTGCGCCTCACGCTGGACGCCGACGCCTCGGGCCAGCCGCAGTGGAACGCCATCACCACTGTGCTGAGCCCCAACGGGACCGACCTCACCCGGAGCGAGTTCCTGGAGTTCTATCTCGCAGGAGGAGAGGCGGCGAGCCTTGTGGTGGACCTGGGAGTCGTGGGCGAGGACGTCCTGTTCGTGGACGACGACGGACAGACCTCGGGGACCAAGGAGAACGGAACCCCGTGGGGCCTGGGCCTCCTGGACCAGGAAGCCGATCCGGCGCGGGGGCAGGTGTGGGGGAACGGGCTGGACGTCTTCGGCGTGTGGGGGGAGTCGTGCGTGGGTGAGCCCGGGCGGATCTACCGCCTGGGCGATCCGCGGGCCAACTGCACCCGGTCCAACGGGCGAAACGACTCCGAGGACCTGGACGGGGACGGGAACCTGGACACCGCGGAGCGGAGCCTCCGCTACGTCCTGAACCTGGACGGGGCATCCCCCTTCCTGGTGCGCTCCCGGAACGAGACGGGGACGGACTTCCGCCTGTACCGCATCCCCATCCGGGGTGCCGGCGTGGAGGTAAACGGGCCCGTGACCGAGGCCGACCTGCGCGCCGTACGCCACGTGCGGCTGACGGTGGTCGCGAGCCAGGACACCGATCTGACCCTGGCCCGGATGCGCATCGTGGGCTCCCGGTGGATCCGCCGCACGGGAAGCGGTGTGCTCACGGGCATCATCGGGGACACTCTGGCCTTTGCGGGCCGGACGGAGGTGGGTCCCGTCTCGCGCCTCACCGAGGGCACCGCCTACGCCTCGCCCCCCGGAGTCCTGGAGCAGCTCTCGGATCCAACCACGGCGGTGGGTGGGCAGGGGGTGGAGTTCAACGAGCAGTCGCTGAGCATCCGAGTGGAGGGCCTGCAGCCTGGAGACCGCGGGGAGGTGTTCACGCGATTCCCGCAGCGCCCCCGGAACTTCCTGACCTACCGGGAAGCCCGCCTGTGGGTAGTCCCCCGGTCCGGGGACTGGTCGCTGGATCGCGCCGTCAGCTTCTTCCTCAAGATCGGCACGGACCCGGAGAACTTCTATCTCTTCCGGACCCCGCTCCGGGCCCCGGCGAGCCAGGGCGGTGTGACCCCCCAGGATTGGCTGCCGGAGGTCGCGGTGGACTTCGGGCAGTTCCTCTCGCTCCGAACCCGCGCGGAGGAGGAGCTCATCCTGAATCCTCCTCAGCCCGGAGACCCGCCGGTCACGGTGTGGAGCGCCGACTCCACCTACGCCGTGGTCCTGCGAGACAGGGGACGGGCGCCGGACCTGGCCAACGTGCGGGAGCTGGCCCTGGGAATCTGGAATCAGGACGCCGCGCCCTTCCAGGGAGAGGTCTGGGTGAACGAGCTGCGTCTGGGCCGCGGGGACCAGGATGCCGGACTGGCGGGTCTGGTGACGGCGTCCCTGGCTGCGGGTGACGTGGTCACCAGCGACCTGACGATCTCAACCCGTACCGGCACCTTCCGACAGCTGCGAGAGACGGCCTCCTACCAGACGGACCAGCGAGTGACGCTCAATACCCGGGCCCGCCTGGATCGGCTGGCTCCGGCCTCGTGGGGCGTGGACATTCCCTTGTCGGTGACGCTGGATCGGAGCACCCTGGATCCCCGCTTCCTGAACAACAGCGACGTCCAGGCGGACCAACTCCCGAACCTGAGGGAGACGGGCAGCCGACAGACCCGGGTGTCCCTGGGCTTCCGCAAGCGGACCCCCACGGCCAATCCCTGGGTGGGAGCCGTGGTGGACGGGCTGGAGGCGAACGTGGCGGCCTACCGGGTGCGGAACGCTGCCATCACGTCCCGGGTCGAGAGCCGGGGAATGGACGCCAGGCTCGGGTACTCACGGCGCCTGGAGCCCCGGGAGTTCGACCCGGTTCCGGGTTTCCTCGAGCCGCTGGCCCGCTTCCTCCTCCCGGCCGGGCTGGAGGAGGCGGTCATGGATGCCCGGATCCGGTGGGTTCCGGAGCGCTTCAGCGTGGGGACCGCGTACCTGCGGCGCACCGATGACATCTTCCGCTTCGAGCGCATCATCGTGACGGACCAAGACCGGGAGGTCCTGCCCACCGAGGCGCCCCGGGAGGCGTTGGAGCTGGCCGGGGAGCTGGTCCTGCAGCCGGTGCAGACCCTTACGGCCAGCGTCGCGTTCCGATCGTACCGCGACCTGCTGGACCCCACCCAGAGCGTCACCCACCCCGGCGTGCAGGAGCTCCTGGGCCAGGAACGTCGACGAATGGCCGGCTTGGACCTGGGGTGGGAGACCGATCGGACGCTCACCACCCGCATCCGGTACGGGCCCAGGATCTGGAGCTGGCTGGAGAACGAGGTGGGGTGGACCACCCGCTACGCGAGCCAGCGGAATCCCACCTTCGTCGGGTACGTCCCGACGGGTCCTGCGGACTCGGTGCTGACCCTTCAGCGGAACCTGCGGGCAGAGCGATCCGTGCAGGGACGAGTGGGGCTGGATCCGGGTGAGGTGGCGCGGTCTGCCTGGGGCGTCGACGCATCCGGATTCCTCCCTGGGCTCCTGGGGATCTTCCGTCCCGTGACGTGGGACGCCACGGACGGGATCACCTCCCGATTCTCGCGGGCGCCGGTGGATCCGGGGCTGGGCTACCAGTTCGGGTGGGAGGACGTGAACGGATTCCGGGTTCTTCCCGGGGACACGGCCGTGACCCTGACCGACGGCCTGAGCCAACGGGTGGGTTGGGGGCTGGGCGGGGGCCGGGCTTCGCTGGACCTGGCCTGGGCCCGCTCCGACGTGACGGTACTGGATGCGCGGGCGGACCGTGAGATCCTCTCCACCACGTGGCCGGACATCCGCGGGCGGGTCTCCGACCTGGAGATCCTCAATACCCTGGCGCCGGGACTCACTCGCGTGTCCCTCTCCGCGGGGTTCATACGGAGTCGGAGGGAGACGGAGGCGGGGGGAGGGCTGCAGACGCGGTCCAACGAGGAAGTCCAGCTCCCCTGGGACGTCACGCTCTCCTGGGTGGGTTCGGTGGTGACCGCGTACCGGGGCTCCGTGCTGGACGGGGAAGGCAGGGACCCCACCGGTGACACGGAGAGGGACCGTACGACCCACCGGTTCAGCATATCGTCTTCCTTCGTGCCCCCCTTCGGCCTGTCCGAGCGGCTCACGGGGCCCGTGCAGCTCTCGGTGATCGCTTCGTACGGGTCCGAACGGGAGTGCCGCGTCCCCCGGAGCCGGCCCCAGTGCGTGGCGTTCGTGGATCAGATCAACCGGGCTCTCTCCATGTCCATGAACACCCGGGTGGCGGACTTCCAGCTGGGCTTCCAGGCCAGCTACACCGACCGCCGCTCCTTCGTGGGGCGGCGCACCGGCTCCACACAGTTCCAACTCGGGATCTTCGGGCAGTTCCTCTTCGAGGCCGGTCGCTTCGCCGGCGGTGGATTCCCCGAGCGGTAGACCCGCGGGTTCAGCCCCCCAACGAGGGGGCCACCGGTCCCAGCCACGCATGGGCACGCCCGGCCCCGGTTCCGACCTTCGAGCGCATGGGAGACCCTGGGCAGAAGACCTTCATCCAGCTGGTGGCGGTGCTCCTTGTGACTGGAGCGCTTCGAGCGGCGTGGCACCACCGGGGGACGGCCCAGACCTCCCTCCCGGGTGTCGCCGTGGCGGTGGAGGTGCTTGCGGACTCTGCTGCGCGGCTCGCGGAGGCGGAAGCCCGGCGGACGCGCCCCTTGGCGGGGGGGGAGAAGCTGGATCCGAACCGAGCGCCGGAGGAGGAGCTGGACCGCCTTCCCGGCGTGGGCCCGGCCACGGCCAGGGCCGTGGTGGAGGCGCGGGAGACGCTCCCTTTCCAGAACCTGGACGACCTCACCCGCGTGCGGGGAATCGGAGAACGGACCGTCCAGCGCCTCCAGGGGCTTCTGACGCTGGAGTCGGTGCCGATCCGCCCACCCGGACCTGGGATCGGTGCCCGGGTGAACGAAGAGCATCGTCGGAGTCCCACGGGTGGGCCGTACCCGACCCGGACCGGCACTGCGTTTCCGGGGGCGGTCAACGTGAACCGGGCCACGGCCACTGAGATGCAGGCGATTCCGGGGATCGGGCCGGTGCTGGCGAGACGGATCGTGGAGTACCGCAGCCGTTACGGGGCCTTCCGTACCTCCGCCGACCTCAGAGCGGTCTCCGGGATCGGTCCCGTACTTCTGGAACGCCTCTTGCCACACATTCGATTCCGCTGAAAAGAGGGGCGAGGAGGAGAGCGTCATGCTTGACCCGTTCGCCGAAACGCGCCTAAGATAGCTCTGACTACATTTGTTTACCGGACGGCCGCGGGCCACTCCTCGGGGGGGCGCCGCACGTCGTTCGGGACGACGCGCTGCAGCGCTCATCCTCCTACATCCCACTTGGAGAGACCCGGCCATTATGGCGACAAACGTCGCACAGGATCGTCTTGGAGACCTCTTCGTGCGCGAGGGGCTGGTTTCGAGCCAGCAACTCCAGGAAGGGCTCCGGGAGGCGCGCAGCTCCGGCACCCGTCTCGGGCATGCCCTGGTCAAGCTCGGATTCGTGCCCGAGGACGAGCTC